>NC_004459.3:1312746-1969119 GCF_000039765.1 Vibrio vulnificus CMCP6
TTTGCCGAGCTTGGCGTGGTACTGCTGCTGTTTCTGATTGGTTTGGAGTTGAATCCGAAAAAATTATGGCAAATGCGCGGTCCTATTTTAGGCTTGGGTGGCGCTCAGGTGGTGATCACCACCTTACTGATTGCCAGCATCATCCAATGGTTTAGCGTGAGTTGGAATACTGCGCTGGTGATTGGAATGGGGCTTGCGCTCTCCTCCACCGCGATTGCGCTTAAAGTACTTGAAGAGCAAGGGCTTGCAAGAACGGAAACGGGTCAGTCTGGCTTTGCCGTGTTGCTGTTCCAAGATATTGCCGTTATTCCTATGCTCGCGTTGTTGCCGCTCTTGGCGGGAAGCGGCATGAGTGGCGATTGGCTGAGTTCCTTACTGACCTTCTCTGCGGTGGTTGGGCTTTTGGTTGGCGGACACTTTTTATTGCGACCGCTGTTTCGCTATGTGGTGCTCACTGGAGTCAGAGAGCTGTTTACCGTCACCGCTTTACTGGTGGTGCTTGGTATTGCGATGCTGATGCAGCAGTTGGGTTTATCGATGGCTCTTGGCACTTTCTTAGCTGGGGTATTGTTGGCGGAAAGTGAATATCGCCACGAGCTAGAGATTGCGATTGAGCCTTTTAAAGGGTTGCTACTTGGCTTGTTTTTCATTGCGGTCGGCATGGCGGTCAACTTAGGGTTACTGGTGGTCCATCCGATAGAAGTGATTTCTGCGGTGTTGGGATTGGTGGCGCTTAAAGGAGCAGTACTTTACTTGTTGGGGCGTGTGAGTCGTATGCGTGCGAAAGCGCGCAGCCGTATGGCGGCGATTCTCAGCCAAGGGGGAGAGTTTGCCTTTGTTATTTTTACTGCGGCGAGCAAAGAGGGGCTGCTCAATCCCAGTGAAGTCTCGTTCTTACTGGTGGTGGTGAGTTTGTCGATGGTCACCACCCCGCTATTGCTCAATATTCAGAAATGGTGGTATGCCCGAACGTTAAATCAAGAGAGTGACGTGCTGGCACCGGATGTTGTGGATACGGAGCCGCGAGTGATCATTGCGGGTTTTGGCCGTTTTGGTCAGATTGTCGGCCGCTTACTGTATGCCAACAAGATCAAAGTGACGGTCTTAGAGAGCGATGCTAGCCAGATCCAACTGTTACGGAAATATGGCTACAAGGTTTTTTATGGTGATGCCACTCAGTTAGATTTGCTACGAGCGGCAGGCGCGGCCAAAGCCGAAGCGTTAGTGATTTGTACTGATTCACCGGATCAAGTGATGAGTATTGTTGAGTTGTGTCAGCAGCATTTCCCGAATTTGAAAGTGTTGGCGCGAGCACGTAGTCGCGTAGAAGCTTATCAATTGCTCAGTCATGGTGTGAGCACTTATTCGCGTGAGACCTTTTTAGGTGCGCTTGATCTTGGGCGTCAAACCTTAGTGGAAATCGGCATGCACCCCTATCAAGCAAAGCGGGCAGAAGCGCATTTTCGCAAGCTAGATAATGCTATGCTTAAAGAGCTATTGCCGCAGCACAATCAAGATAAAAAATTGGCACAGCGTGCTAAAGAAGCGAGAAAAGAACTAGAAGAAATCTTTGCGCATGAGATGGAAAACGATCATCAGTCGCGAAATTTCTGGGATGAAAGGTAGTCATGTTAGTGAAAAGCAAAAAACGTTTTATTGCTGGGGCCAGCTGTCCTTCGTGTCAGCAGCAAGACACTCTATTGTGGTGGAGTGAGAACAATATCGAGCTGGTGGAATGTGTCGAGTGTGACTTCAAAGAGCAACGCAAGCCAAAGTCTGTAGATAAAAATAAACACGCGGATCAGGAAATGATCGGTATTTTTAAGCCGGAATAATTGAGTTTCTCAGATTGATCCCCATAATATCGGCATTGATATTTGGTTCTGACTGATTGGGATTGGTCAGGCAAATTAACCTCTCTGGAGTAGTTATGAAAATTGAAAAGAACGTGGTTGTTAGCCTTGCGTATCAGGTAAAACTGGAAGATGGCATTGTGGTTGACTCTTCAACAACCGATGCACCACTGGATTACTTGCACGGTCACAACAACCTAATCACTGGCCTAGAAAACGAGCTTGAAGGCAAAGTGGCGGGTGATAAATTCACAGTGACAGTTGCTCCGGAAGATGCGTACGGCGAGCACAACGATGCGTTGGTTCAACGTGTACCAGCGGAAGTATTCCAAGGTGTTGACCAAATCGAAGTGGGCATGCGTTTCCTTGCTGACACAGACCAAGGTCCAATCCCTGTTGAAGTGACTGAAGTTGATGGTGATGAAGTGGTGGTGGATGGTAACCACATGCTAGCTGGCCAAACACTGACATTCGACGTAGAAGTGGTTGCTGTTCGTGAAGCGACAGCGGAAGAGATCGAGCACGGTCACATCCATCAAGGTGGCGGTTGCTGTGGTGGTCATGATCATGACCATGATCACGACCACGAAGGCGGCTGTTGTGGCGGCGAAGGTCACGGCCACAGCCACGGCGAAAAAGACGGTTGCTGCGGTGGCGGTAGCTGCGGTTCACACTAATTGAACCCATCTCTCGAATAAGTCGGGAGAGTTTAGGTAAACAAGCGCAAGCGGAGAAATCTGCTTGCGCTTTTTTCTATTCTACGCTCAGATATTGGCCAAGGATTCTTAATGAGTAGAGCCACGATGAACAAGCCTTTTTCCATTGCCATTCACGGTGGTGCCGGCACCATTTTACGCAGCCAGATGAGCGATGAGCTCAAAGAGGCCATTTTGTCCGATTTACAACACGCGGTCAGAGCGGGGTATCAATTACTTGAGCAAGGAGCCGATGCATTGGATGCGGTGGTGGCTGCGGCCAAAGTGTTGGAAGACTCGCCGAATTTCAATGCAGGAAAAGGTTCGGTGCTGACTCACAATGAAATGGTGGAGATGGATGCCTCTGTGATGCATGGACGAGAGCTCAAAGCGGGGGCCGTTGCTGGGGTTCGCCATATCAAAAACCCCATAGAGCTGGCGCGTGATGTGATGCAAAACAGTGCTCATGTCCTACTCATTGGGGAAGGGGCGGAGAAATTTGCTTTTGAGCAAGGCCAGCAGTACACCGAACAGGATTATTTCTTTACTGACCGACGCTATGAGCAACTGCTCTCGATGCGTGAAAAAGGCTTGTTTGCGTTGTCGGAAGCCAAATATCCCGATGATAAAAAACATGGCACGGTGGGTGCGGTGGCGCTGGATCAGCAAGGCAATCTTGCGGCCGCTACCAGTACGGGCGGTGTCACCAATAAAAAATATGGCCGCGTTGGCGATTCTGCGCTGATTGGCTGTGGCACCGTGGCAAAAAATGGCGTGGTGGCGGTGTCGACGACTGGCGTGGGCGAGTTCTTTATTCGTAAGCGTGTGGCCGAAGATGTTGCGGCGCGGATGCGCTATCTCAACGAAGATGTGCATACGGCGTGTGAGCAGATTATTCACGGAGAGCTGAAGAGCATGGGTGGCGAAGGCGGTTTAATTGCGGTTGATGCGCAGGGGGACATTCACTTTGCCATGAACAGTTCCGGTATGTATCGAGCGGCCATCAATACCCAAGGCGAGCTTTGCGTGAAAATCTACGCTGACGAATAAACAACGCAACAAGCCGCCATCCTACTATCCGTAACAAAACACTAAGCCCAGCAGATTTGCTGGGCTTGGTTGAGTTTGAACTTAACTTTTGAGTTTAGTAGTGCGGTGGTGGTGGCTCTTTTGCTGGGTCTACCATGTTTGAGCTGTCCATATTCTTCATTTTGCCGACCACATACTTCATCTGATCTTGCATCTTGGCAATCAGCAGTTGCTGCTGCGTCAGAGCGTCGTTCAGTTCTTCAATCGTCTGTTCTTGAAACGCCACCTGACACTCCAAGTCATTGATGCGGTTTTCAAGCAATGCGATGGTTTTTTCTGTCATGCTTAATTCTCCAATGGCCATGCTTGGGCGATGCCTGCAGAGGTTGCCGTAATCACTCGGCGCTGAGCATCAAAAGCGGCATCATACACTACCGCGCGAGGAGGGCGAGCATCTTTTAACGGTTCCACCTCATAACTTTCAATTTGTTTACCGCTGGTGGTATTCCAAACCGCGACTCGACCTGAAGGGGTTCCTGTCACCAGTAAACGACCATCATCAGAAAAACGTGCCGTAGAGAAGATTAACTGGCGTGACCAACTTTTTAATTGGCTAATTTGTTGACCCGTTTTCAAATCCCACACAATCGCTTGGTTGCCGCCATCAGAGGTGAAGGCTAATTGGCCGTCACGTTGTAAAGCAACACGATTGACGCGCTCTTCGTGCTCAAAGGTGCGCATGACTAATCCTGTTTCGGTATCCCAAAGGTAGGCTTTGTAATCATTTCCGCCAGTCAGTGCGAAACGGCCATTGGCGGAGATGGCGACAGAATTCACTTTTTCTCGGTGAGCAAGGAACTCCATTCGCCGTCCGGTGACTAAGTTGACGTAAATGGCTTTCCCGTTGGACAAACCAAGGAGGACTTGTTCGCCGTTGCTGCTGATATCAACATCACGGATCAATCCGTCTGAGATCGACCAAAGACCTTCAGACTGGCTTAAGCCAAGATCCCACACCGCAAAGTTCATTTGCGTGGCGGTCACCGCGAAGCGGCCGTTATCAGAGATTCGGATGTTGGACACGACGTTGGCTTCAGGATCTTGCTCGCCGAGTTGGGCAAGTTCTTTGCTCTCGACCAAATCCCACAGCACCAAATGGCGTTGGGTTGAGTAGAGCAACGCAAAACGGCCATCACGACTTAAGGCGAAACTGGTGGAACCTTGTGGTTCGATTTCCCAACGTTGTTCATCCTGCGTAGAAAAAAAACAGCCATTTAACAGAGGAATGACAATTAGCAAGAGTAAGGAATGAAGAATTCTTTGCATCACATCTAATAATCCGGTTTGTGTCCCAAGACATATAGCTAGTATATTGGTATAACAATCGACTTCACCAATCTGTTATGAGATTTGTGGACAATAACCAATGGTTTATCCATTAATTGGAGAGTTTAATGAAATCAGTTTTAAAAGTGTCACTGCTTGCAGCTACTGTAATGCTGGCAGTCGGCTGTCAGAAAGAAGAAGCAAAACCAGCAGCCGCACCACAAGCAGAGCAGGTACAGGCAGAAACCGGTAAAGCGGTTCACTTTAAATCAGAAGATGACAAAGCGGCTTACGCGATTGGCGTGTCGTTTGCTAACTACCTAAGTGCAAGCCTAGACAAGCCAAGTGAAATTGGTATCAACCTAAATAAAGATTTGGTGCTTAAAGGTATCGAGCATGTTTTTGCTGGTAACCCTGAGCTGAATGAAGAAGAAACACGCGCGGCACTAGAAGCGCTAGATAAGCGCGTAGCTGAAACCATGCAGAAGAAAGCGGCAGAAAAAGCAGAAGCTGCAAAGAAAGCCGGTGATGAATTCCGCGCTGAGTTTGAAAAACAAGAAGGTGTGGTGAAGACGGACACTGGTCTTCTATACCAAGTGATCACGCCTGCTGAAGGTGAGAAACCAAAAGACACCGACACAGTTCAAGTTCACTACAAAGGTACATTAACAGATGGTACTCAGTTCGATAGCTCTTACGATCGTGGTGAGCCAGCAACTTTCCCACTGAACCGAGTTATCCCAGGTTGGACGGAAGGTGTTCAATTGATGCCAGTAGGTTCTAAGTTCAAGTTCGTTATTCCACCTGAGCTAGCGTACGGCGCGCAAGACACGCCAAGCATTCCAGCGAACTCAACATTGGTGTTCGAAGTCGAACTATTGAAGATTGAAAACGGCGACAACGCGCAGTAATTTGCAATAGTTTCGCAATCAAAAGGGCTCGAATCATTCGAGCCCTTTTTTGTTCTAAGTCACTAGTTCGTCACTTAGCTAGGTGTTCTGCTCAAAATTTCTGATAAACTTACAGCAATTTGTTGATTATTCGCTCTAAGGCTAAGAAAAAGTGACAACGACAGAAACACTAACTGCAGATATGTTGCTCGAAATGGAGTCCGTTCATGTGAAGCCATTTACTGAGCACGACAAAATCATTCTTCGTTCTTATGAAGCCGTGGTTGACGGGATTGCCAGCCTGATTGGGCCATTTTGTGAGATCGTTTTACACTCGCTGGAAGATTTAAATACCTCTGCGATCAAAATCGCGAACGGTGAGAACACAGGCCGTCAGGTCGGCTCCCCAATTACCGATTTGGCGCTCAAAATGTTGCGTGATATCGAAGGGTCTGAGCGTAACTTCTCACGTTCGTACTTTACTCGCGCCAAGGGCGGGGTATTGATGAAATCGATCACCGTCGCAATCCGTAACGGAGACAATCGTGTCATTGGCTTGTTGTGTATCAACGTCAATTTGGATGCACCATTCTCGCAAGTGTTGCAATCTTTCATGCCAACGGAAGAAGCGAAGCAAGCGGCTTCCTCTGTTAACTTCGCAAGCGATGTGGAAGAGTTGGTGGATCAAACGGTTGAGCGCACCATTGAAGAAATCAATGCCGACAAATCCGTCTCCAACAACACTAAGAACCGTCAAATTGTCATGGAACTGTTTGATAAAGGCATTTTTGATATTAAAGATGCCATCAACCGAGTGGCTGACCGACTGAATATTTCCAAACACACGGTTTACCTCTACATCCGTCAGCGTAAAACTGAGGAAGATGAGAAGTGAGCACGTTACGCTACACTTTGGTGGTGAATGGCTCAGTGTATGGTAGCCAATCGGCGCGAACGGCGTATCAATTTGCTAGCGCTTTGATAGAGAAAGGGCATACCTTAGTGAGTGTCTTTTTCTATCAAGATGGCGTTACCAATGGCACTGAGCTCACCGTGCCTGCTAATGATGAATTTCATTTGACCAAAGCATGGCAACAGTTGGCAAAGCAACACAATGTAAGGCTGGAGACCTGTGTCGCTGCCGCACTGCGTCGTGGTGTTGTTAGCCAATCTGAGGCCTCGCAGCATGGCCTGTTGCAACATAATCTGGCGGACGGGTTCGAACAAGCAGGTTTGGGCAGTTTGGCAGAAGCGATGTTAACCCAAGATAGAGTGGTGCAATTTTGAGTCAGTTAACGTATCTCTTTCGCACCGCGCCACATAGCCACTCTTCTGGTAGAGAAGGCGTTGATGCGTTGCTAGCGGCCTCTGCGTATTGCGAAGCGATCAGCGTGGTCTTCATCGGTGATGGTGTCTATCAGTTGCTGGCAGGTCAGCAAACGGCATCCATTCTGTGTAAAGATTATGCACCAATGTTCAAGTTGTTTGATTTGTACGATATTGAGCACGTGTACGTTTGCCAGCAATCGCTGCAGCAACGTGGCTTAACGAGTGAAGATTTGCTCATTGAGGTCGAGGTGGTTGACACTGCGCAGCTACAAGGTGTTCTTCATAACTCGGCGCAACTGCTTTCATTCTAAGGAATATCATGCTTCATTTGATTAAGAGCTCTCACGCCTTGGAAGAGGCTCTACTCCTCTGCACGGCTTCTGACGCCATCGTCTTATTGGAAGAAGCGGTTTATGCCGCCACATCTGTGCACCCATTGCAGTCACTCTTACCTAAACAGGGCGTCTATGTGTTGCACGGTGATGTGCTGGCAAGAGGCCTTGAATCGCGACTAAGCACCAATATCGCCATGGTGGACTACCACCAATTGGTTGATTTAACGGTGGAACATTCACCTTCCCTAACGTGGTCGTAACCCATTCTTCTGTGCTTGTAGAGGAGAGGAAAACCAGTTGGACAAAAAAGATCCGTATATTTCTTGACACACTTCTCACTGCTGCATAGAATTTTGCGTCCCTAACTCGCTTGCGTGGTTGGGGATTAGATTTTTCACAAAGCTTACTTTAAGTAAATCAGGAGCTAGTTAATGGCAACTATTAACCAGTTGGTACGCAAGCCACGTGCGAAGCAAGTTGTTAAAAGCAACGTGCCAGCACTTGAAGCGTGCCCACAAAAACGTGGTGTATGTACTCGTGTTTACACAACTACACCTAAAAAACCTAACTCAGCACTTCGTAAAGTTTGTCGTGTACGTCTGACAAACGGCTTCGAAGTAACATCGTACATCGGCGGTGAAGGTCACAACCTTCAGGAGCACTCGGTTGTTCTTATCCGTGGTGGCCGTGTTAAAGACCTTCCAGGTGTTCGCTACCACACAGTACGTGGTGCACTTGACTGTGCAGGCGTGAACAACCGTAAACAAGGTCGTTCTAAGTACGGTGTGAAACGTCCTAAGTCTTAATGCCCTTCTTGTTACAAGAGAAGCGTTAAGTAAGGCCAAACACTAAAATTAAATTTTAATTTTGAAGAAACTGAAAAGTTTTGGATAACCTGAAGAATAAGACAACGGAGAATATCCATGCCACGTCGTCGCGTTATTGGTCAGCGTAAGATCCTTCCAGATCCAAAGTTCAAATCTGAACTGCTGGCAAAATTCGTTAACATCCTTATGGTTGACGGTAAAAAATCTGTTGCAGAGAAAATTGTTTACACTGCACTAGACACTATGGCTGAGAAATCTGGTAAAGATCACTTAGCTGTATTTGAAGAAGCTCTTGAAAACGTTCGCCCAGCGGTAGAGGTTAAATCTCGCCGTGTTGGTGGTTCAACTTACCAAGTTCCAGTAGAAGTACGTCCGGTTCGCCGTAACGCACTTGCTATGCGTTGGTTGGTTGAAGCTGCGCGTAAGCGTGGTGAAAAATCTATGGCTGCTCGCCTAGCTGCTGAAATGCTAGACGCGTCAGACAACAAAGGTACTGCTGTTAAGAAACGTGAAGACGTTCACCGTATGGCAGAAGCGAACAAAGCATTCGCTCATTACCGCTGGTAATACCTTCTGTGCTGCGAGGTCCTCTCGCAGCACTTTTCTACACTCTAAGGAATCCCTTAGTAAGAGGATACAATCGTGGCTCGTAAAACTCCTATTGAGCGCTACCGTAACATCGGTATCTGTGCTCACGTAGATGCAGGTAAAACAACCACAACTGAGCGTATTCTGTTCTACACTGGCCTTTCTCACAAAATCGGCGAAGTTCACGATGGTGCTGCAACCATGGACTGGATGGAGCAGGAGCAGGAGCGTGGTATCACAATCACATCTGCTGCGACTACGACCTTCTGGCGTGGTATGGAAGCACAATTCCAAGATCATCGCGTAAACATCATTGATACCCCTGGACACGTTGACTTTACTATCGAAGTAGAGCGTTCTCTTCGTGTACTAGATGGTGCTGTGGTTGTGTTCTGTGGCTCATCTGGTGTTGAACCTCAGTCTGAAACTGTATGGCGTCAAGCAGACAAATACCACGTTCCACGTATGGTATTCGTTAACAAGATGGACCGTGCAGGCGCAGACTTCCTACGCGTTGTGGACCAAATTAAAAATCGTCTTGGTGCAAATCCTGTTCCGATTCAACTAAACGTTGGTGCGGAAGAGGACTTTAAAGGTGTCATCGACCTAATCAAGATGAAAATGATCAACTGGAATGAAGCCGATCAAGGCATGACCTTCACTTATGAAGAGATTCCAGCGGACATGATCGAACTTGCTGAAGAATGGCGCAACAACCTTGTTGAAGCGGCAGCGGAAGCAAGCGAAGAGCTAATGGATAAGTACCTTGAAGAAGGTGAGCTGACTGAAGCTGAGATCAAACAAGCCTTACGTGCTCGTACACTAAACAACGAAATCGTACTTGCTACTTGTGGTAGTGCGTTCAAAAACAAAGGTGTTCAAGCGGTATTGGATGCAGTGATCGAATACTTACCATCGCCAATTGATGTTCCTGCTATCAAGGGTATCGACGAAAATGACAACGAAGTTGAGCGTCATGCTGACGACAACGAGCCGTTTTCTGCGTTGGCATTCAAGATTGCAACTGACCCATTTGTAGGAACGCTAACCTTTATTCGTGTCTACTCTGGTGTGGTAAATACAGGTGATGCTGTTTACAACTCCGTGAAGCAAAAGAAAGAGCGTTTTGGACGTATCGTTCAGATGCACGCGAATAAACGTGAAGAAATTAAAGAAGTTCGCGCAGGTGACATCGCAGCAGCGATTGGTCTGAAAGACGTTACAACGGGTGATACTCTCTGTAACTCAGATCATAAAGTGATCCTTGAACGAATGGAATTCCCTGAGCCAGTGATTCAAATCGCGGTTGAACCGCGTTCGAAAGCTGACCAGGAGAAAATGGGTATTGCACTAGGTAAACTGGCTGCAGAAGATCCATCATTCCGCGTAGAAACGGATGCGGAAACTGGTCAGACGCTGATCTCTGGTATGGGTGAACTACACCTAGATATCATCGTTGATCGCATGAAGCGTGAATTCAGCGTGGATTGTAACGTAGGTAAACCTCAGGTTGCTTACCGTGAAACTATTCGTGGTAAATCGGAAGTTGAAGGCAAGTTTGTTCGTCAATCAGGCGGTCGTGGTCAATATGGTCACGTGTGGATCAAACTTGAACCTTCGGAACCTGGTGCAGGTTTTGTCTTTGTTGATGAAGTGGTTGGTGGTGTTATTCCTAAGGAATACATCAGCTCGGTAGCGAAAGGTATCGAAGAACAAATGAATAGTGGTGTGCTAGCGGGTTACCCAGTACTCGATATTAAAGCAACACTATTTGACGGTTCTTACCACGATGTCGACTCGAGCGAAATGGCGTTTAAGATCGCTGGTTCGATGGCATTCAAGAAGGGCGCACTAGAAGCGCAACCTGTTATTCTTGAGCCTATGATGAAGGTTGAAGTAACCACTCCAGAAGACTGGATGGGTGACGTGGTGGGTGACTTGAACCGTCGCCGCGGCATCATTGAAGGTATGGATGAAGGCGTGGCTGGTCTGAAGATCATTCGCGCTCAAGTGCCACTCTCTGAGATGTTTGGTTACGCTACCGACCTGCGCTCTGCGACTCAAGGTCGTGCCTCTTACTCGATGGAATTCTTCGAGTATGCAGAAGTGCCTAAGAACATTGCGGAAGCAATTGTCGCAGAACGTGGCTACTAATCGGGAGTATTGATCGTGAAAAAGGTTCTTTTTTGCAGATCAATACGTCCAAATATTGCGCTGACGAGCGTTGGCGCATAAAATAACAATTTCTGGCGCGTCTCGATCAATTCTGATCGTGGCGAATCATAACTAGGAAGGAACACGAACGTGTCTAAAGAAAAATTTGAACGTGTAAAACCGCACGTAAACGTTGGTACTATCGGCCACGTTGACCACGGTAAAACAACTCTAACTGCAGCTATCTGTACTACTCTTGCAAAAGTTTACGGCGGTGCTGCTCGTGACTTCGCATCAATCGACAACGCTCCAGAAGAGCGTGAGCGTGGTATCACAATCTCTACTTCTCACGTAGAGTACGACACTCCAGCTCGCCACTACGCACACGTAGACTGTCCTGGACACGCTGACTATGTTAAAAACATGATCACTGGTGCTGCACAGATGGACGGTGGTATCCTAGTTGTTGCTGCGACAGATGGCCCAATGCCACAAACTCGTGAGCACATCCTACTAGGCCGTCAGGTTGGTATCCCTTACATCATCGTATTCATGAACAAATGTGACATGGTTGATGATGAAGAGCTTCTAGAGCTAGTAGAAATGGAAGTTCGTGAACTTCTATCTGAGTACGACTTCCCAGGTGATGACCTACCAGTTATCCAAGGTTCTGCACTAGGCGCACTAAACGGCGAAGAGCAGTGGGAAGCGAAAATCATCGAACTAGCTGAAGCTCTAGATACTTACATCCCAGAGCCAGAGCGTGCAATCGATCTACCATTCCTAATGCCAATCGAAGACGTATTCTCAATCCAAGGTCGTGGTACAGTAGTAACTGGCCGTATCGAGCGTGGTATTCTGAAAGTTGGTGATGAAGTAGCAATCGTAGGTATCAAAGATACTACAACTACTACATGTACTGGTGTTGAGATGTTCCGTAAGCTTCTAGACGAAGGTCGTGCGGGTGAGAACGTTGGTGCCCTACTACGTGGTACTAAGCGTGATGAAGTAGAACGTGGCCAAGTACTTGCTAAGCCAGGTTCAATCACTCCACACACTAAGTTCGAATCAGAAGTATACGTACTTTCTAAAGATGAAGGTGGTCGTCACACTCCATTCTTCAAAGGCTACCGTCCACAGTTCTACTTCCGTACAACTGACGTAACTGGTGATATCTCTCTACCAGAAGGCGTAGAAATGGTAATGCCTGGTGACAACATCCAAATGGTTGTTGAGCTAATCTCTCCAATCGCGATGGACGAAGGTCTACGTTTCGCGATCCGTGAAGGTGGCCGTACTGTTGGTGCTGGTGTTGTTGCTAAGATCTTCGCATAATTCTTTGAATTAAACGAAATCTTGCACTCTTCTTCAATTTGAAGAACAGCGCACAAGAAAAGAGGAAGCTTTGGCTTCCTCTTTTCGTTTATATAAAACAGAGCTCGCTTAATAACAAAATAGTCTAAAAACACGCATTACATAGCATGGTAATGATAATGATTATCTATTATATTTAACATCGTAATTGATAGGTTGAGTTGTAATATGTACGTTTGTTTGTGTCATGGTGTTTCAGACAAGAAAATTCGCAAGCTTGTTATTGAGCAAGGTGTTGCGGATATTCGCGGAATCAAAAAGTGCACTGCATTGGGAAGTCAATGTGGCAAATGCATACGTATGGCGAAAGAGATTATCAACGAGACTGCTCCGGCACTATTCAAGCAAGCCAGTTAACCTAAACGGCTTTCTTTTTGACACCTTCTCAATTGGTTCTACAGTTATAGAAGCCAAAGAGGAGGGCTATGTCATGAAAGGCGATCCAATAATTATTCAACATCTCAACAAAGTATTAGGCAATGAACTGATTGCCATCAACCAGTACTTTCTCCATGCCCGCATGTATAAAGATTGGGGGCTCAAGCACCTCGCGGACAAGGAATATCACGAATCAATCGATGAGATGAAGCATGCAGACCATCTTGTTGAGCGCATTTTGTTTCTTGAAGGCATCCCAAATCTGCAAGACCTAGGTAAGCTCATGATTGGCGAAGATACTCAAGAAATGCTGGAGTGCGATTTAAAGCTAGAGATGGCTGCCATTCCCGATCTAAAAGCGGCGATTGCCTACGCAGAAGATGTGCACGACTATGTGTCACGTGATCTTTTCCAAGATATCTTAGAAGACGAAGAAGAGCATGTGGATTGGCTTGAGACGCAACTAGGCCTTATTCAATTGACGGGTATTGAAAACTACTTACAGGCCCAGTTTGTTGATGAGGATTAATCTGACCTCTATTTCTAACGTACCCACAAGCAAAAGGCGAGTTCTCACTCGCCCTTATTGTGTTAGCAATACAGCAAAACGTGTCAGTGATGGCGATTACTCATAGCCATTTGGGTTGTTGGATTGCCAACGCCAAGTATCTACCACCATGGTCTCTAGTGAGCGTGTCGCTTTCCATCCCAATACTTGTTCCGCATAGGCAGGATCGGCCCAGCATTCAGCAATATCACCGGCACGGCGAGGTTTGATTTCGTAAGGAATAGGACGCTGAGCCGCTTTTTCAAAAGCAGCGACCATTTCAAGTACGCTATTCCCTTGGCCGGTACCAAGGTTAAAGATATGCAATCCTGCTTGCTGCCCCACTTTATTCAAAGCCGCCAAATGACCGTCTGCAAGGTCAATGACGTGAATGTAATCACGAACCCCAGTGCCATCTGGTGTTGGATAGTCGTCACCAAATACGCCCAGTTTTTCGCGTCGACCAACCGCAACTTGAGCGACAAAGGGCAATAAGTTATTTGGAATGCCTTGAGGATCTTCACCAAGCAAACCCGACTCGTGAGCGCCAACGGGATTGAAATAACGCAGCAGGGTGATGCTCCAATCAGGATTGGCTTTGTGGAAGTCGGTCAGACACTCTTCCACCATCAATTTGCTCCGCCCATAAGGGTTGGTGGCTGAGGTTGGGAAATTTTCACGGATTGGTACGGAGGCGGGATCACCATAGACGGTGGCTGACGAACTGAAAATAAGGCTCTTAACACCAGCTTTATCCATTTCTCGGACAAGATTTAGGGTGCCTGACACATTGTTATCATAATACATCAGAGGTTTTTCAACCGATTCTCCTACTGCCTTTAGGCCTGCAAAGTGGATGACGCCCTGGATATCGTGCTGAGCAAAGACGTGTTGCAGAATCTCACTGTCACGAATGTCACCTTGATAGAAAGTGGGGCGCACGCCTGTGACCTGTTCAATGCGATCGAGTACCAGCAATTTGCTGTTATAAAGATTGTCCAAAATGATGGGCGTCATTCCTGCTTCGATCATCTGAATACAGGTGTGGCTGCCAATATAACCGCTGCCACCGGTGACCAGTATGTTCATAGTTGTCCTCTGAAATTATATTTCCAATTATCTAGCCAAATTAACTTTGTGAGTTTATTAGAAAAGATTCTCGATGAACAGAATAGGGCAAAACCAAATTCGAGAAATGTTGAGGCTAAAATAAAGGGCGTATTCCCGAAGAAATACGCCCTAAATACAAAGATAGGATGGCGTTGAATTACGCTTTCATTTTCGCTGCTGCTTTCGCGATCGCTGCGAAGCTCTTAGCATCTAGAGATGCGCCACCAACAAGAGCACCATCGATGTCTGGTTGTGCGAAGTAAGCTTCCGCGTTTTCTGGCTTAACAGAACCACCGTATTGGATGATCACTTGCTCTGCTACTGCAGCATCTTTTGCTGCGATCATCGCACGGATAGAGGCGTGGATACGCTGTGCATCTTCTGCTGTTGCAGCTTTACCTGTACCGATCGCCCAGATTGGTTCGTAAGCGATGATGGCACCGTTTAGCGCTTCAACACCGTATGCGTCGATCACTGCGTTGATTTGACGTGCACAAACGGCTTCAGTTTCGCCTGCTTCGTTTTGCGCTTCAGTTTCACCGATACAGAAAACTGGTTTTAGACCATTTTCTTTCAGGAATGCAAACTTCTTCGCTACGAACTCATCTGATTCATTGTGGTATTCACGACGCTCAGAGTGACCAATAATGATGTGAGTAGCACCAAAGTCTTTTAGCATTGCAGGAGACATGTCGCCAGTGAATGCACCGCTGTTGTTGATGTCAGTGTTTTGTGCACCAAGAATGATCTTGTTGCCACCTTCAGCGATTAGGCGCTCTGCAAGGTCGATGTAAAGTGCTGGCGGCGCTACCGCTACGTCTACACCTTCAACGCCTTCTAGTTCAGCGTTTAGACCAGTTAGCAGTTCAGCAACCATAGTTTTGCTGCCGTTAAGTTTCCAGTTACCCATCACTACAGGACGACGCATAGGAATATCTCCATATCTTTATTGAATCGAAGTCTTCACAGGCGAACCAATGAAGCCAATTTATGTAAAAAATCTACGTAGGAATATAACAGAAATATGTGGATAGATCATGACTCGTGTCATTTCTTGTCGCTTTCTTTGGCTGGTCAGAGCGCGTCAAACTCACTGATATTTCGCTCAGACGAAAACGATTGGTGATCTATCCTGCATAACCATAGCCAATTACTCGGAATTTGTCGGTGAGCTTGGTATTACTCTATGTCAGCGTTACCAATCGAAAATCGGCAACAAAAGGAAGTATCATGCCAAATCTAGTCTTAGAGTATTCAAATTCCGTTGAAGAACGCGTCAATATTCCCGGTTTATTGGAGGATCTTCACCACATTGCCATCAAAAGTGGCTTGTTCGACGCGCCATCGGTTAAGTCGCGAACGCTGCGCTGCCACCATTGGTTGATCGGAGAAGAAGGGGACAGTGTCGACTTTATTCATGTTAGCTTTGATTTATTATCAGGACGAACCGAAG
This sequence comes from Vibrio vulnificus CMCP6, assembly GCF_000039765.1. Lineage (NCBI taxonomy): Bacteria > Pseudomonadati > Pseudomonadota > Gammaproteobacteria > Vibrionales > Vibrionaceae > Vibrio > Vibrio vulnificus. The sequence goes on from NC_004459.3 coordinate 1,328,635, forward strand.
AACAAAAACGAGAACTCTCGCGCCAATTGATGGCAGCTCTTCAGGAAACCGCTAGCCATGTGCGCAGTTTGACGGTGAATATTCGAGATATGGATAAGGATAGTTTTCAGAAGGTGGTAAACTGATCCCCATTGCGTTACTTTTTGGGTAACGGTGGTGTATCTGGTTTGGGATTGTATTTGATGTCGTTAAAAGAACTGCTTTTTTCTTTCCAAGGTCGTATCGGCCGTAAAACATATTGGCTTTGGAATTTGTGTTATTACTTGGGTATTTTGGGTTTTGTGACCGCAGTGTCGAAGTTATTCCCTGCCTATAGCTATATTTTGCTACCGATCTTCTTACTGGCTTTACTCATCCCAGATTTAGCGGTGACTACAAAACGCTGGCATGACCGCAATAAATCGGCGTATTGGTTAGTACTGAACATACCTTTGATCTTAGGCCGTTTGGCGACGCCTTTGTCTGCTCCTTTAGCACAAGAGCCGAGTGGCATGGAGACATTGATTGGCTCGATAGCGTTGCTATGTGGTGCTTGGATTTTGTTAGAGTGTGGTTTTCTCAAAGGGACAGAAGGCAGCAACCGTTATGGCGAGCCTGAACGCTAACTAAGAGATTGAATCGTATCTGAAACCAATAAGGCCCCATTGTGGGCCTTATTGGTTTTCGCTCAAACTAATAAAAGCCTTTGGGTGCAAAAGGTATCACTTCTGCGCTGGGTGCTTGTAATTCTGAGCCATCACTGTCCAGTGCTTCACGAAATTTGACCATCTGTTTGGTTAACTCATTCATCAAAACCACGTTAGTGTGGACGGGGTTTTTACAACGGCTAATCACCAAATCGATATGGCTTTGCTGTGCAAGTAACCTCTCTCTCATGGCCTCAGAAGCTGATTGAATCATCTCCTGACACATATCTTGCTTGAATTGATTAAACGCATCTGGATTCTCTGCGGCGAGCGCCATCATCTCATCAAACGATGGTAACTGTTGCTCCGTTTGAAGACTGCCCATAACGACTCTCCCTGTGTTCTGCTGTTGATAAAATAAACAGTATCTATACACAAAGCATATGTCAGATTCGGTAAATGGAAAGGGAGGAAATTGCTTGTCCAAAAAATGATACAGTGAGTTCGACTTTGAGATGAGCAGAGTTAGATGGTCGATGAAGAGAGAAGCGTCTCTACTCCTGGAGATTATCAAGCCTTTTCTTTACTAATCCTATGGCGCATAATATCTGCACAGGGCAAGAGGGAAACATGAAGACCATAGATAGGATCATTCAATCCATAAAACGAGATGGGGCGGTTACCGCAAAGCAAATAGCGACTGATTTGGGTATGACAACCATGGGGGCCCGCCAACATTTGCAGAGTCTGGAAGAGGATGGTCTGGTGCATTTTCACGATGTGAAGGTGAAAATCGGCCGTCCAACTCGTCATTGGTCTTTAACGCAAAAGGGACATGAGCAGTTTGCTGATCGCCATGGCGAGTTAACGATTCAGGTTATCGATGCCGTAGAGGCGTTGTTTGGTGCTGAGGGCCTAGCAAAGGTGGCGGCAGAGCGTGAACAAAAAACGTTTTTGCACTATCAAAAGGCGTTAGCTACGTGTTTGGATCTGACCAGTCGACTCGAAACGCTTACCCTGATGAGAGAAGAAGAAGGCTACATGGCAGAGCTAGAAAAGACGGATGAAGGCTACCTGCTGACGGAAAACCATTGCCCGATCTGTAAAGCGGCGCAACGCTGCCCAAGTTTGTGTCAGTCGGAGTTGAATGTGTTCCAAAAGTTGCTTGGTGATGAGTGCCACATCGAGCGCAGTGAGCACATTATTGAAGGCCAGAGGCGTTGTGCTTACCGCATTATAATCGCGAATGGTGGATAGATATTCTGTGTAAGACTTTTAATGAAGAGGGCTGCCTATTAGGCAGCCCTCCTTTCATGTTCTCTTTGTATGTTAAAGAATGATCGCTTTCACTTCGTCATCTTTGCGCTCAAGATAATGAATCGACTTGATACGACGAATTGTTCGACAACGGCCACGAATCAGCAATGTTTCAGTGGTTGCAATATTGCCTTGACGGCTGATGCCTTCAAGTAGATCGCCTTTAGTGATGCCTGTTGCGGAGAAAATGACGTTATCACTGCGTGCCATGTCTTCCAGTTTTAGCACTTTGTTCGCTTCCACGCCCATTTCAGCGCAGCGCTCGAGCTCGAAATCCGCAAACTTGCGGTTTTCTTCGTTATCGCCTTTTACTTCGTTACGGGGTAAAAGACGACCATGCATGTCGCCATCCAATGCGCGAATGACGGCCGCTGAGACAACCCCTTCAGGTGCACCACCAATACAGTACATCACGTCAACTTCACTGTCTGGCATGCAGGTAAGAATCGAAGCGGCCACATCACCATCCGGCACAGCGAAAACACGAACACCCATGCGTTGCATCTCGGCGATCACCTCATCATGACGAGGCTTTGCAAGGGTAATCACCACCAAGGTATCAAGCGTTTTTCCAAGCGCTTGTGCGATGTTCACGAGGTTTTCTTTAAGTGGCTTGTTGAGATCGATCACTCCTTTTGCACCAGGGCCAACCACCAGTTTTTCCATGTACATATCCGGTGCTTTTAAAAAGCTCCCTTTTTCACCGGCAGCCAGTACCGCAAGAGCGTTTGATTGGCCCATCGCGGTCATGCGCGTCCCTTCGATTGGATCGACCGCGATATCCACTTCATCACCACCTAGGCCAACATTTTCGCCAATGTAAAGCATCGGGGCATCGTCGATTTCACCTTCACCAATAACAATTTCGCCACTGATGTCGGTTTTATTCAGCAGGGTGCGCATGACTTCTACTGCAGCGCCATCCGCCGCGTTTTTGTCACCACGGCCTAGCCATTTATAACCCGCTAGAGCAGCGCCTTCTGTGACGCGGGAAAAGGCCATCGCTAAATCGCGTTTCATGTTGTCTCCAAAAAAGTGTTAAATCGAAGGAAGAGTAAAATTGCCGCGATTCTAGCACAAAATGTAGGGAAAACGTTTGCTAAATTCGGTTTAAAGGCGAAAATCGAGGTGCGAGGTGCGAGGTGCGAGGTGCGAGGTGCGAGGTGCGAGGCCCAAGGCATAAACGCTCTTAGGGCCTCGTATGTGGTGTCTAGGTTTTTCCCTAGAAGCGGAGAATTACTCGACGTCTTCCATTTTGCCAAGAAGCGCGCGAATGCGTTCTTGCCATTGAGCATGCTCTTGTTGAGTTTGCTGCGCTTTTTGCTCAAGTTGTTCACGTTGAGCGCGTAGTTCATTCGCTTCCGTTTCCAACTTAGCTTTGTCTTCTTTAAGCTCGTCTACTTCCATTTGTAGCAAAGCGATAGTATCGACAGCGGTCTGAATTTTAGCTTCTAGTTTTTCTAATACTTCAAAAGACATCTTGGCCTACCTATATTGATTCGGTTACGAGTGTAGCCCTTGCTACTACTCAAGTCTGTTAGCCTCATTCTACTCAGCACAAGGCCGAGAAACACGCCCTATATTGAATAATTTGCATCATTCGGTCAAAAAAACAGCGCATCTTTACGCCGCGCTGACTTTTGCTCTGTTTTGACTGCTTGCTCAATAGAAAAAAGCGTCAAAGTGACGCTTTTTTCTCTTTAATCGAGCAGCTCTGGCTCTTCTTCATCTTCTTCAAGATCGGCACTGAGAGGCTCTTGGGAGAGAATGATGCCCGTTGTATCTGCATAGAGGTAGTCTTCTGGAAGGAAGGTCACCCCACCAAAATTGACGGGAACATCCACTTCGCCAACACCCTGCATGGCAGCACCCACTGGAATAGAGGCTAAAGCTTGAATGCCGATATTCATATCTTCCAGCTCGTCCACTTCACGCACACAGCCGTAGACAACGATGCCTTCCCATTCGTTCTCTTCCGCTATCGCGGCAAGTTCGCCGTCAAGTAATGCTCGGCGCAATGAACCACCACCATCAACCAAAAGTACACGGCCAACACCATCTTGTTCCAGCGTTTCTCGAATGAGGGCATTGTCCTCAAAACACTTGACTGTGGTGATTTGTCCGGCAAAGGAAGCGCGGCCACCAAAGTTACTGAACATAGGCTCGACTACATCCACTTGGTCCATATAGATATCGCAAAGGGCTGAAGTGTTGTATTCCATGGCATACCTTCTTTGGTCAACGAGATTTCTTTTGAGTATATCCGTGCATTAAGTCATTGCAATGACAATTAATGATTAACTAACAAGAGTTTGAGCTACCACAACAGTTGCAAACAAAATATTGGTGACGAGTGAGCATTTCACGACGACTGGCATCATAGGGGCAATTTGTGCAGGTTTCTCAGTTTGCCAAACGGCTTTACCATGATTAAAGAGCACTATTAGGCTGAATAAAAATGGCAGACAGAGCCAAATGGAGCTAGGTTGCAGCAACAAGTAACTTGCAAAGGCCATTAAGGCGCCACCGAGTAAAGCGAAATGGTACTGTTTAGCACGTTGTTGCCCAAGTCGTACGGCAACGGTGCGTTTGCCACAGGCCGCATCATTCTCAATATCACGCATGTTGTTGATATTGAGCACGGCAACAGCCAATAATCCACATCCCAAAGAAGGCAGCAGCAGTGCGGTATCTAAGTGGCCAGTGTGGAGAAAGTAAGTGCCCGATACACCCAGTAAACCAAAGAAAATAAACACAGACAGATCACCCAGCCCAACATAGCCGTATGGCTTGCTACCCATGGTATAAGCAATGGCGGCAAAGATGGCCAATACACCGAGACCAATAAACGCAAGAATACTTTGCAGGCTGCTCAATGCGTAAAACACCAGACACAAACCGGAGATCATGGTCAAAATAATATTAAACACAATGGCTCGTTTCATCGCTTGAGCAGAAACCGCACCAGACTGCATGGCGCGCATTGGCCCTAATCGTTTGTCGTTATCAGTTCCTTTCACGGCATCGCCATAATCGTTTGCTAAGTTAGAAAGGATTTGTAATAGCGTTGCGGTAACAAAGGAGAGTAACGCGATCACAGGTGAAAATTGACCGAATGAATAGGCTAATACGCTGCCAGTTAAAATGGAAACAAGCGCTAAAGGAAGTGTTTTCGGACGAGCGGCATCCAGCCAGATACGCAATGACTGATTCATGAATTTTTCGTGCTAGTAAATAGAATCGTCAGTATACGAAGAAAAGCGCACTGAAGAAAGGTTAGCTTAAGGGAGCGCAATACGGCTAAATGCAAAGACGCTAGGTGAGAAGAGGAAGAAAAAGGGCGAGAGAAATAATGCTCTCGCCCTTGCTACTCAAGAGGATTACAGGATGAAACGGCTTAAGTCTTCATCTTCGACAAATTCGCCGAGACGTTGCTGCACGTACGCTGCATCAATCACAAACTTGGTGCCTGATTTTTCCGTTGCATCGAATGAGATTTCATCCATTAGGCGTTCCATCACAGTATGTAGACGGCGAGCGCCAATGTTTTCAGTAGTTTCATTCACGGTCCAGGCAGCTTCTGCAATTTGCGTGATGCCGTCTTCCGTAAATTCGATATCCACATCTTCTGTCTTCATCAGAGCGACATATTGCTCTGTAAGTGATGCTCTTGGCTCGGTCAGAATACGCTTGAAATCGTGGCTTGAAAGCGCCTCAAGTTCAACACGGATCGGCAGTCGACCTTGCAGTTCAGGAATCAGGTCAGAAGGCTTAGCAACTTGGAAAGCACCAGAGGCAATAAACAGAATATGGTCGGTCTTTACCATACCGTGCTTGGTGGAGACAGTACTGCCTTCGATAAGAGGCAACAAGTCACGTTGTACCCCTTCTCGAGACACATCAGGGCCTGAACTCTCGCCGCGTTTACAGATTTTATCGATCTCATCGATAAACACGATGCCATTATTTTCTACACTGTAGATGGCTTGCTCTTTAAGTTCATCTTGATTGACCAGCTTAGCGGCTTCTTCTTCAATCAGTGCTTTAAAGGCGTCTTTGATTTTCAATTTGCGCTTTTTACTGGTGTTGCCAGCTAGGCTCTGGAACATCCCTTGTAGCTGGTTAGTCATCTCTTCCATACCAGGAGGTGCCATGATTTCCACGCCCATCTGTGGCGCTGCGACATTGATTTCAATTTCTTTGTCGTCGAGCTTTCCTTCACGCAGTTTTTTACGGAAGATTTGGCGAGTGTTCGAGGTATCTTCGCTTTGCTCGTTCTGGCCCCAAGCATCGCGAGGTGGTGGTAGGAGCGCATCAAGGATTCGTTCTTCCGCGAGCTCTTCTGCACGGAATTTGACTTTTTCCATCGCTTGCTGATGAGTCAGCTTTACTGCCACGTCAGTCAGATCGCGAATAATGCTTTCCACTTCTTTACCCACATAACCCACTTCGGTGAATTTGGTGGCTTCCACTTTTATGAAAGGTGCGTTGGCCAACTTCGCAAGACGACGAGCGATTTCGGTTTTACCAACCCCAGTTGGGCCGATCATCAGAATATTCTTTGGCGTGACTTCTACGCGCAAGCTTTCTTCAAGTTGCATTCGACGCCAGCGATTACGTAGTGCAATTGCCACAGAGCGTTTTGCATTGTCTTGACCAATGATGTGTCGATTCAGTTCATGGACAATTTCACGAGGAGTCATTTCAGACATAATCATTCCTTACAATCTGTGGGCGAATTAAGCTTGGCTGAGATTTGGCAATTCTGCTGGGATCTCGAGCTCTTCGATGGTGTGGTTGTGGTTGGTAAACACACAAATATCACCCGCAATGTTCAATGCTTTTTCTGCGATTTCGCGTGCATCGAGTTCGGTATTTTCCAATAAAGCGGTCGCGGCTGCTTGTGCATACGCCCCTCCAGACCCAATCGCGATCAAATCGTTTTCTGGCTGTACCACGTCGCCATTGCCTGTGATGATCAATGACGCCGTTTCGTCTGCCACGGCCAATAATGCTTCAAGTTTACGTAATGCACGATCGCTGCGCCAATCTTTCGCCAGTTCAACGGCCGCTTTAGTTAGGTGGCCTTGATGCATCTGCAGCTTACTTTCGAAGCGTTCAAATAGAGTAAACGCATCCGCCGTGCCGCCAGCAAAGCCAGCCAGAACTTTGTTGTTATATAAACGGCGAACTTTACGCGCATTGCCTTTCATTACCGTGTTACCCAGAGATACTTGTCCATCCCCGGCGATGACGACTTTATTGTTACGACGTACAGAAACGATGGTAGTCACGAGTAGGCCTCTTGATTCTTTTCTATATGGAGTTGATCCCTATATGGGGGAGGGTAAAAAAGAAATCAAGGCTCAAGGTTTGGAATGGAAGGTTAGGGGGGGAAAGGGATGCAAAGAAAAGGGGCGAATTACAAGCCCCTTTGGATGAGAATTATTGTTCTTCTTGCCAGATGGCACACGGTTCAATTTTGGCGCGTTGCAATTTATGGCGATCGCGTTCAGCGTCACGTTTTAGCTTATATGGTCCTAAGACCACACGATACCAATCACTGCCTTCTTTCTTTTTGACGGTACTGGTAATACCTTGAAAAGCGATGTCGAGTTTACGATGTTCCGCTTGTTCACGCTTTTTGTAGGCGCCACACTGCATAATGTAAGGAATCTTAGGCACTTCTTGTTCTTTGGCCACCACTTCGATTTCTCGATTTGGTAAGCTTTCAACGTATTGCCATTTTTCTTCTGGTGGAGGTGGCAGTTCTTTTTTCGCCGGCGGTTTAGGTTTGCTCACCGGTTTGTTTTCTGCAACGGGTGTTGGCGGCTCTGGGTCATTGCTGAGGGTATACAAACCATAGCCAAAACCACCCAGTAGCACGATGGCTAACAGGCCGGCAAGCCAAGGTTTTTTTCTACGAGGAGCTGCTTTTTTGGTCGGCTTTTTAGGACTACGACCACGTCTTACATAATCTTTAGCCACGGAAAATACAAACAATTGTTATGCTAGCCCGCTATGGTAATGCAGAATGCCAAGCGTTAACAGGGAAACGTCGCAGAAAAGGAAGCGAGGCTGCAAATAACCTCGCTGCCGGTTGGTTTTGGTTTTAGCGTAAGCCCGGAGGCGCTGCGCTACCACGAACCACCAATTTGGTTTCAAGTAAGCGTGAGCCACTGTGAATGTCATGTCCTTTCAGCAGCTCTAACATCATCAGCATCGCTTGACGACCAATCTCATAGCGTGGCTGTGAGATGGTGGTTAGTGGAGGATCGCAATATTGGGCAAACTGAATGTCATCGAAGCCGACAATCGACAGATCTTGCGGTACTCGGAAGCCCAATTTTTTCGCTTCTTGAATCGCCCCGATAGCCATGGTGTCACAATGGCAGAAAACGGCAGTTGGCGCGTCATTCATTTCTAGCAGATGACGGATCGCTTTCGCCCCACCTTCAAAAGAGAACTCAGACTCAACACAGTATTGTGGGTTCATTGTGATGCCTGCACGGCGCAAAGCTTGTTGATAGCCTTGTTGTCTAAACTGACAAAGTGCTGCGGATTTTGGCCCTGAAATTTGGGCGATGCGTTTGTGGCCCAATTGGGTCAGGTAGTTCACCGCTTCAAATGCTGAGGTCAAGTTATCGATATGAACCGTCGGCAGTTCGAGATCGGGGGCGAACTCGCAAGCCATGACCATCGGAGGAAGATTTTTCTGTTCTGGCTTGCTCACATCAAACGGTAAGTCGGTACCGAGCAACAGCATACCATCCGCTTGCTTGGTAAAAACGAGATTGACGAGTGAGCTTTCACGGCGCTTTTGTTGGCCGCTGTCACCGAGTAGAACCAAATATCCCTGTTCAATGGCGGCATCTTCAATGCCACGAATGATCTCTGTGTAGTAAGGATCACAAATGTCAGGAACGATCGCGACGATAGTGCGTGACTCGTTGCGGCGTAAATTGCGTGCCAGCGAGTTTGGGGAATAACCAGCTTCCAACACTGCATCTTCCACACGCTTACGCGTTGTGGCGGATACTTTGTCTGGATTCATCAGCGCTCTCGAAACCGTTGCCGTTGAAACTCCTGCAAGCTGGGCAACATCCTTCATTGTCGCCATATACTAACCCTCTCAAAATGTTCGCCAATTATGACGTTTAGTTATTGTTCTGATTCGGAAAATAAAATCGAATTATGAGTTGCCTCGTTGTAATTTGAATAGTCTATTCAATTCTTTATTTAAAGTTACGGGCGAATTAACAAAATCCGCATTTCATTCGTGATGTTCATCACGTAAAGAAGCAAATTGTTGCAATTTTCAACGTTAGAGTGAGGTGGTAAACGTTTGCTAACTCAGATCCTGTGGCTCAATATCCAAATTCCAACGTACTTTTTTCGCATCTGGTAACAAATCGATAGCAGGTTTCGTGCTCGAGAGTATTTTCTGCATCAAGGAACGATGTTGAGTTTGAAGCAGAAGCTGCCAGCGGTATTTGCCCGCACGTTTGGCCAGTGGAGCGGGGGTTGGACCGAGCACGAGACAAGTGTGATCAAACAAGGGATGCGACTCGAGAGTCATACGCACTTGACGTAAGAATGTTTCGACGATTTCGCTGTGATTGGCTTCTGCGCGAAATAGCGTTAGAAAACTAAACGGGGGAAGTTGGGCAATTTTCCGTTCTTCCAGTGCAGACTGCGCAAAATGCCGGTAATCCTTGGTCAACAGAGCTTTGAGCAAGGTGTGTTCTGGATGGTGGGTTTGTAATATCACTTCGCCAGGTTTGCTAGCACGCCCTGCTCGTCCGGCTACTTGAATAAACAACTGAGCCAATCGCTCGGACGCTCGGAAGTCACTGCTGTACAGTGACCCATCAACATCCAATAGCGCCACTAACGTCACGTCTGGGAAATGATGGCCTTTAGCCAGCATTTGCGTGCCAATTAAAATTTGGTATTCCCCTTTGCGAATGGCTTCTAAAGCGCTTTCGAGGCTACCTTTGCGTCGTGTGCTATCGCGGTCGATGCGAATTGCTTTGTAGTCAGGAAAGAGGGTCGTTAACTGGTTTTCCAGTTGCTCAGTGCCGACACCAACCGTCACCAGTTGTGTCGAACCACAACCTTGGCATTGATGGATAATAGGTTGTTGAGAACCACAGTGGTGACAGCGGATTTCATTGCTGTACTGGTGATAAGTGTAATAGGCATCGCAGCGTTTGCATTCGGCAATCCAACCACATTCATGACACATTAACGCAGGGGAGAAGCCTCGACGGTTGAGAAACAGCATCACCTGATTGCCCGCTTTTAAATGACGACGCATTTCAGCAATGAGTGGCGCTGATAGGCCGCTTTCCAGATAGAGCCCTTTGACATCCAGCACTTTGTTGGTGGTTGGCACGGCCACTCCTGCTCGTTGGGTTAGCGAGAGATGATGATATTTGCCCGTAAGTGCGTTGTGTAAGGTTTCTAACGCGGGCGTAGCTGAACCGAGAACAATTGGAATGCCTTCTTTTGCCGCTCGCATCACTGCCACATCGCGAGCATGGTAACGCAAGCTATCTTGCTGTTTGTACGAAGCGTCGTGCTCTTCATCGACAATGATGATCCCTAGCTGGGCAAATGGGATCAGTAGTGCAGAGCGTGTACCAATGACAATGCCCGCCGCTTTATCTCGTGCGGAAAGCCAAGCGTTGAGACGTTCCGTATCATTAAGACCAGAATGGATGACGGCGACTGGCACATCAAACCGTTGACGAAAACGATTGATGGTTTGTGGTGTTAAACCAATTTCAGGGACCAACACCAGAGCCTGTTTGCCTTGTTCCAAAATGGGTTTGATCAAGTTGAGATAAACTTCGGTTTTGCCTGAACCTGTGACCCCTTCCAACAGATAACAGCCAAAGTCTGTCTGGCTGTTAACGGTCGCAATGGCAATGGCTTGCTCTTGGTTGAGTTTCGGTTTATCGACGGGATGTTCAATCGGGTTACCCCACCGAGTTAACTGTGGCGTTTTTTCTTCACAGCTGATCCAGCCTTTTTCTTCTAAGGTGCGTAAGGTTGTGGATGCCACTTCCTCATCCAAAAAGGCTTGGTGAGGCTGAGGGCCATTAGCAAGCATATTTAATACTTTCGCTTGCTTTATCGCACGACTGTTTAACCCTTGCATCAACTGGTTTTTGCCTAACTCGGTCAGTTGCCATTCTTGTAGAGTGGCAAAGTCAGCCGCTTTGCCTTTTCTTAGTGCCGCGGGGAGGGCGTTATGCAGTGTTTCACCTAAGGGATATTGGTAAAAGTGGCTACACCAAAGTAATAAACTGTAGACGGAATCGGGCCAAATAGGACGATGATCCAACACCGCTTTAATGGGTTTAAGTTGCTCGCGTGGAAAGTCTGATTCTTGAACCAAAGCGGTGACAATGCCAGTCAAGGTTTGTCGTCCAAATGGCACACTCACGCGACCACCAATGATCGGAAAAAGGTGTCCAGGAACGAGATAATCAAATTGTTTATCGAGTGGCACTGGCAGCGCAACACGAGCAATGGATGGACGCATAACGTGGTGTTTCATGGCAAAAATAATGACTTACAGTCTAATGGAAGCGAGGTAGAAATACGAGAAAAGGGCATGCACGAACAGAGAGAGAAAAACTGTATAAAAAACTAGCGGAAAATCGCGGAAATAGGTTGATTCGAAAGAGACGATTCATTACTATATCGCGCCTTAAGATATGGCTTTAATTCTGTTTCAGCGGTATCTGAGTTTTATTTTTAACTGCGTGTGGTGTGCGGCAAAGACTCGTATAGCGACACGGCCTACTATTTGAGGTTATCCCATGAAAGCTGGTATCCATCCAGAATACAAAGCAGTAAACGCAACTTGTTCTTGCGGCAACTCTTTCGTTTTCAACTCTACTCTAGATAAAGAATCTATCCACCTAGACGTATGTGACAAGTGCCACCCATTCTACACTGGTAAGCAACGTATCGTTGATACAGGCGGCCGTGTTGATCGCTTCAACAAGCGTTTCGGTGCTCTATCAAGCGGTAAGAAATAATAGCGTTAGCTATTGCTGTTTGAGAAAAAAGGTCGCTTATGCGGCCTTTTTTGCATTCAGCGTCTAGGTGACGCTTTCTCTCAAGCACCATCCCTTATGCCATCTGGTCTTACTTCTATCTTATTCACAATTTTTATAGATTTGCCTCGCAATCTTGGCTAGGAAGATTGACTTATATCAATTAGAATTTCTCTCTAAATTGAACAAAAAGGCAGAGTTTTTGTTCAAGCTAAAGTGTTCCCCCCTTTACCGTACACGCAAAAAGAGAATAACCATTTATGTCCGATGACAATAGCCAGCAAATGACCCCTGAAGAAGTACTTCGCCAACAAGCTCTTGATTATCATGCTTTGCCAACGGCGGGTAAAATTGCCGTCGCTCTAACCAAACCTGCGGAAACCGCTAAAGATCTTGCTTTAGCTTACAGCCCAGGTGTTGCAGAGCCGGTTCGCGAAATCGCACAGAACCCAGACAACGTTTACAAGTACACCTCAAAGGGAAATATGGTGGCCGTTATCTCTAACGGTACGGCAATTTTGGGTCTAGGTAACTTAGGTCCTTTGGCATCAAAGCCAGTAATGGAAGGTAAGGCACTGCTGTTTAAGCGTTTTGCTGGTCTTGATTCTATCGATATTGAAGTGAAGCATCGCACCATCGACGAATTCGTGGATACGGTCGCGAACATTGCAGATACCTTTGGTGGTATCAATTTAGAAGACATCAAAGCACCAGACTGTTTTGAAATTGAAAAACGTCTGATTGAGCGTTGTGATGTGCCAGTGTTCCATGATGACCAACACGGAACGGCCATTGTCACCGCGGCTGGTATGCTGAATGCGATCGAACTGCAGGGTAAGAAGCTAAACGAATGTATTATTGTTTGTCTTGGTGCGGGTGCGGCTGCCGTGGCGTGTATGGAGCTGCTGATCAAATGTGGCGCGATGCGTGAAAAGATCTACATGCTGGATCGTAAAGGTGTGATTCATACACGTCGTGATGATCTCAACGAGTACAAGCAACTGTTCGCCAACAATACAGACAAGCGCACACTGGAAGATGTGATCAGCGGTGCGGATCTCTTCCTTGGCGTGTCTGGTCCAAACCTAATGCCTGCAGAAGCGCTGAAGCTGATGGCGGATAAACCGGTTGTGTTTGCGTGTTCAAACCCTGATCCAGAAATCAAGCCAGAGTTGGCGCATGAAGTGCGCAGCGATCTTATCATGGGTACAGGTCGCAGCGACTATCCGAACCAAGTGAACAACGTGTTGTGCTTCCCATTCATTTTCCGTGGCGCTCTGGATGTTCGTGCTAGTGAAATTAATGATGAAATGAAGTTAGCAGCGGTTGAAGCGATTCGTCAATTGGCGAAAGAGCCAGTGCCAGAAGCAGTATTGAAAGCGGCAGGTGTTGAATCGCTGAGCTTTGGCCCGCAATACATTATTCCCAAACCAATGGATTCACGTTTGCTGCCTCGCGTGGCGAAAGCCGTTGCTCAGGCGGCCGTTGATACCGGTGTGGCTCGTATTCCAATGCCAGAAAACTACATGGCCGAGTAAATCACAGCCTAAACAAACGGGACGCTTTAAGCGTCCCGTTTTTGATCAGATACCACTTTCCCCCGGTGTGGTAAAGCTAACGAGGTTTAGTCGTCATACGCTTCAAATTCGATACCCATCGCCGTCATCAATTCTTTGGCTTCTGTTGGGATATCATCCGGGCGATCTTTTCTGAGATCTTCATCCGTCGGCAGTGGCTGGCCAGTGTACGCATGCAGAAATGCCTCACACAACAACTCACTGTTTGTTGCGTGGCGTAGGTTATTAATTTGACGACGAGTACGTTCATCCGTCAGAACTTTTAGTACTTTAAGCGGGATAGAAACGGTAATTTTTTTTACTTGCTCGCTTTTCTTTCCATGCTCTGCGTATGGACTTATGTATTCGCCATTCCAGTCAGCCATTGCGCACCTTCAGAGTAATAATCGGTTAATAAAAATTGTAAGCGGAGATTTTAGCTGGATTTACCGCCATAAGCAAAGACATATAGACGTCTAGAAGTGTTGACGTCTTAAATTTTGATGGTTAAAGTGACAACTATTAATGGAGAGGAAGGCGTTCCGATAACAGTAGCGCATTCTTATTAAGAATTCATCTTCGCAGAAAGGAAACATCATGAGTCACCGCAAGCCAGCCACGATTGCCGTTAGAACGGGCATCGAATCCGATACTCAATACCGTGCCGTTGTGCCACCGATCTATTTGTCGACGAACTATGGTTTCTCTGCCTTTGGCGAAGTGCCTAAATACGACTATACCCGCTCAGGCAACCCAAATCGTGGTCTACTAGAGCAAGCGTTGTTTGAGCTCGAATCTGGTAAAGGTGCGGTGGTCACAAACTGCGGGACATCAGCACTTAACTTGTGGGTGTCTGCTTTTTTAAGCCCTGACGATCTTATTGTGGCACCTCATGATTGTTATGGAGGTACCTACCGTCTTTTCAATACTCGAGCGAAGAAAGGGGATTTTAAAGTCCGCTTTGTCGACCAATCCGACAGTGCTGCACTGGATGCGGCGTTGGCGCTTAACCCCAAACTGGTGTTGCTTGAAACGCCTTCCAACCCGCTCGTGCGTGTGGTGGACATCGCGGAAGTGTGTGAGAAAGCCCATAAAGTGGGCGCGTTGGTGGCGGTCGATAACACCTTTTTGACACCGGTGTACCAAAAGCCTTTGGAGCTGGGGGCAGACTTTGTGATTCACTCGACAACCAAGTATATCAATGGGCATTCTGATGTGATTGGCGGTGTGGTGATCACTAAAACCGAAGAGCACGCAACAGAACTATCGTGGTGGGGGAACTGCCTTGGCGCAACCGGTACGCCATTTGATAGCTATATGACGCTACGTGGTATCCGTACATTGGGGGCACGTATGCGCGTGCATGAAGAAAGTTCGCAACAAATTCTCTCTTATCTGCAAACTCAAGAGTTAGTCGGTACCATTTATCACCCGAGTTTGCCAGCGCATCCCGGTCATGAGATCGCCAAAAAGCAGCAATCGGGCTTTGGATCGATGTTGAGCTTTGAATTTGCTGGCAGCTTTGAGCAATTGAAAGTGTTTGTGAAAGCGCTAGATTTGTTTTCATTAGCGGAGTCACTTGGTGGTGTCGAAAGCTTGGTTTGTCATCCGGCATCTATGACTCATCGTGCGATGGGAGAGGAAGCACTCGCAGAAGCTGGCGTGACGCAACAGTTATTGCGTTTATCGGTGGGGCTGGAAGATGCGCAAGATCTGATTGCCGACCTCAAGCAGGCCTTTCAACAAGCGAAGGAGAGCTGTTAATGAGTCAAGTTCGACAACTGCACAAATTTGGTGGAAGCAGCCTTGCGGATCCGGATTGCTATCGTCGTGTGGTGAACATCCTCAAAGAGTACTCGGGTGATAACGATTTAGTGGTGGTGTCGGCAGCGGGCAAAACCACCAACCGCTTGATTGAATTTAGTGAGGCGCTGGAGAAGGACGGCCGTTTGGCGCACGAAGCATTGCAAGCTTTGCGTCAATATCAAACCGGATTGGTGGAAGCACTGATCGCGTCGAACCAGCGTAGCGAGCTGCTTGATCAACTTGCTGATGAGTTCAGCACGTTGGCCGAGTTCTCCGCACCACTCACAACCGCGCAAAAAGCAGCGATCTTAGGCCATGGAGAAGTGTGGTCGTCACGTCTACTGGCTTCGTTGTTGAATCAACATGATCTGGCCGCGGTGGCTCAGGACGCGCGTGCGTTTTTACGGGCCGAAACCGGTACCCAACCTGAAGTGGATCGAGCTCGTTCTTATCCTCTGATTAAAGAAGTGTTGGCGCAGCACTCACATCGCCGTGTGGTGATCACCGGCTTTATGGCGCAAAACCAAGCAGGCGAAACGGTCTTATTAGGGCGCAATGGCTCTGACTACTCTGCTACCGTGATTGGTGCGCTGGCGGAAGTGGCTAAAGTGACGATTTGGAGTGATGTGGCTGGGGTGTACAGCGCCGACCCTCGTTTGGTCAGTGACGCTTGTTTGCTGCCGTTACTGCGTTTGGATGAAGCCAGTGAACTTGCGCGCTTAGCCGCTCCAGTCCTGCATAGCCGAACATTACAGCCAGTGGCACAAAGTGCCACCGAGCTTAATCTGCGCTGCAGTTACACCCCTGAGTCAGGTTCTACCCGTATTGAACGCGTGTTGGCGTCTGGGCGCGGTGCCAAAATCATCACCTCGCTTGACGATGTTATGTTAGTGCAGTTGAACTTCTCTGCCGGTCATGACTTTGAGCGCCAGCAGCAAGAGGTATTGCGTGCACTCAAACGCGCGCAGTTGGAACCATTGGCGTTTGAAGCACAAAAAGATCAATTTAAGCTGCGCTTAGCGTATACCACAGAAATTGCTGGTGGCGCTTTGGCACATCTGCAAGAGTTGGGTTTGGCCGCCGAGATCAAGCTGAAAGAGGGCTTTTCGCTGGTCGCCGCTGTCGGGGCTGGAGTGACGAACAATGCCAGCCATTGTTTTGGTTTCTATCAGCAGCTGAAACACTCTCCTGTGGAATTCATTTCTGAAGCTGAATCAGGATTGAGTTTGGTTGCGGTGATGCGCCGAGTCGATCTTCCGGTACTGGTGAAAGCGATCCATACCCAATTGTTTCAAGCCCAGAAGCGCGTGGCATTGGCCCTGTGTGGTAAAGGTAATATCGGATCCAGTTGGTTATCTCTGTTTGCGCAGCAGAAAAGTGAGTTGGAAAAACGCCATGGTATGAACTTTGAGTTGGTGGCCGTGGTGGATAGCCAAACTTATCTGTTCAATGAACAAGGTTTAGATGCCGCAGCAGTACACGCGCATTTTGATGATGACTCGGTACCGAATGATGGGGCCAATTGGTTACAACGATTGAGTTCAATCCAAGACTATGACGAAGTGGTGGTGTTGGATGTCACGGCCAGCCGCGAGTTGGCTGCGCAATATTTGGATATTGCCCATCAAGGTATGCACCTCATTTCCGCGAATAAAATTGCGGGCTCAGCGAGCAGCGATTATTACTACCAAGTGCAAGATGCCTTCAGCAAAATTGGCCGTCATTGGTTGTATAACGCAACCGTGGGTGCTGGCTTACCGATTAATCACACGGTGAGAGATTTACGCGAAAGTGGTGATGAAATCGTGGCACTTTCTGGCATCTTCTCTGGCACGCTCTCTTGGCTGTTCCAGCAGTTTGATGGTTCAGTACCGTTTGCAGAGCTGGTTGATTTAGCTTGGCAGCAAGGCCTCACTGAACCGGATCCTCGCAGCGATTTAGATGGTTCAGATGTGATGCGTAAGCTGGTGATCTTGGCTCGCGAATCAGGCTTAGACATTGAGCCTGAAAACGTGAAAGTGGAATCTTTGGTGCCTGAAGAGCTTAAAGAACTTTCTCTTGACGATTTCTTTGACCAAGCCCACTTATTGAGTGAGCGTTTGCAAGAGCGTCTAACTAAGGCGCAGCGTCAAGATCAGGTGCTACGCTATGTTGCTCGTCTAGAAAAAAACGGTAAAGCTCGTGTCAGTGTTGAAGCACTACAACGAGAGCATGCTTTGGCAAACTTGTTGCCGTGTGACAATATCTTTGCCATTGAGAGTAAATGGTATCGTGATAATCCTTTAGTGATTCGTGGCCCGGGGGCTGGGCGTGAAGTGACTGCTGGCGCAATTCAGTCTGATCTCAATCGCTTAGCTGGCTTGTTCTAAGAGAAGGCGGATGATTTGATAGGGACCCAAGCGGTCCCTTTTTTCTACTTGAACTATGCTCATTATGAACTTGAGAAAAATTCATAATCACAAGGTTGACATTAAATCGTATTCAATACATTCTGTGGACATATAGACGTCTAAACGTCGATTTAAGGATTGAGATTTATTTTGTGGCGAAGGGTCACAGGGAGAGGAAGATGGGATACACGCACGCTAGTCATATCGACGCTTTAAATCAGAATATCGCTGAGTTATCAGACAATATCAACGTTTCCTTTGAGTTTTTTCCGCCAAGTACGCCGCAAATGGAAGAAACGTTGTGGAATTCGGTGCATCGTTTAAAAACACTGCAGCCTAAGTTTGTTTCTGTGACTTACGGTGCGAATTCAGGTGAGCGTGATCGCACACACTCAATCATTAAAGAGATTAAAGCGCAGACGGGCTTAGTTGCAGCCCCACACTTAACCTGTATTGATGCCAGTCGCGAAGAGTTGATCAATATTGCCAACGACTATTGGGCGAACGGCATTAAAAACATCGTGGCACTGCGAGGTGATATTCCTCCTGGTGGTGGTGCGCCAGATATGTATGCGTCGGATTTGGTGACGCTACTCAAGTCATTGCACGATTTTGATATTTCAGTGGCAGCGTTCCCAGAAGTGCATCCAGAAGCGAAAAGTGCTCAAGCGGATCTACTCAATCTAAAACGTAAGGTGGATGCTGGGGCAAACCGTGCAATCACACAGTTCTTTTTTGATGTAGAAAGCTACTTACGTTTCCGTGACCGCTGTGTGGCAGCTGGCATTGACGTTGAAATTGTCCCTGGCATTCTGCCAGTTTCTAACTTCAAACAAGCTTCTCGCTTTGCTGCGCAGAATAACGTTAAAGTGCCTGGTTGGATGGCAAAGCAGTTTGAAGGCTTAGATGATGATCCTGTGACGCGTCAGCTTGTAGGTGCAAGTCAGGCCATTGATATGGTTCGTATCCTCAGTCGTGAAGGCGTGAAAGATTTCCACTTCTATACCTTAAACCGTGCAGAAATGACTTACGCGCTTTGTCATACCTTAGGGGTTCGTCCAAAGAAAGCATAAGTTGACTTTCTATCTCTCCCTCATATAAAAACGGCTCCCTTATCAGGAGCCGTTTTGCTATCTCAAATCATCACCGCCACATTGTCTAGCGTATGTGGCTGGTGGATTAGCCGAGGATATCCAGTTCGGCTAACACTTCTTCTGCCCAGCGTACCCAAGCTTCACGCATCATCAAATTACGTCGCAAGGTGAGGCGCTCTAGGCGGCCTTGCTTATCCAGTGTCGATGGTGTCGCGTAGTAAGCGGCTTCAATTTCTTTGTAGTGTGAGACAAGCTTGCGAGACTCTTCTACTAACTCAGCAAGCTGAGCGCGGTAAGGCGCAGAGGGTTGTACTGAGCAAGCCATCAGTTTTGCTGAAAACTCGTCGCGTACAGTTGGGTGAGCTGTCGGTTGATCAAACCACTCACCTAATGCTGAGCGTCCAGCGTCGGTAATTGAATAAACTTTGCGATCCGGCTTGCCTTCTTGCGGTTCCAATACACAAG
Organism: Vibrio vulnificus CMCP6; assembly: GCF_000039765.1. Classification (NCBI taxonomy): domain Bacteria; kingdom Pseudomonadati; phylum Pseudomonadota; class Gammaproteobacteria; order Vibrionales; family Vibrionaceae; genus Vibrio; species Vibrio vulnificus. The sequence goes on from NC_004459.3 coordinate 1,347,962, forward strand.
TTACCAGCTCTTTCTCTGCCATTTTATTCAGCTCACGGTACACCTGTTGGTGACTTGCTTTCCAAAAGTAGCCGATAGAAGCGGAGAATTCTTTAGTGATATCGTAACCGGTCGCATCACGAGTGCTTAAAACGGTTAGAATTACGTGTGGTAATGACATGTCTTCAATCCAAATGGTCAATAAACTTATGAACAAGCTGCCTGCACGGCGTTTACATTCTTGTTGATGCAATTTGTTTATGTGCAGTCAGCACCAACAATGTTGGTCCTGTCACCTTTAAAGCCGTTTATCACCTAGGGTGGATGGAGCGATTCCATCAGGCTGCAGAAATAATATTTTGATGTGTGATCCGCAGCGGATGAGTAGTATATCTAAATAATAAGCATAAAGTGGAATAGCAGGACAATATTACCCAAAAAACTAACAAAATGCTCAATAGTGAATTTTGGTAGAATAACACGCTTTAAATGTGCGTCATTTCGTTTTTAATCTAGCTTAATATTCTGGTTTTTTGTTGTTGTGCTTACATGGTGATGGTGATCTAGAGCACAGAATGAGTAATTTTTATAAAATGCCAGCAAGGATGAATTGTGGCTGAAATGAGTTCTTGAAACGCCTGATGATGCTTTCCGCTTAATGAGAGAAGTGGGGAGAGAATGTCAGTTGCAAGAGGAAAAATGGCATGAGGCCATTGAAGAATGAGAGTGGTATTGGATGGGTTCCGAAACCAAAAGAGCTGGCGTAAGTCGCCAGCTCTTTTACGTCTAAATGAACTTAACCTGTGTTACGCATACCTGCGGCGATACCCGCGATGGTCACCATCAACGCTTCTTCAAGCGCTTCCGATACCACGCCTGCTTGGCGAGTGCGGTAAAGCAGTTCTGCTTGAAGCATATTCAACGGTTCGATGTAGATATTACGTAGTCGAATAGACTCTTGACCCCAAGGATCGCTTTGCATCAAGTTCTCGTTGTTTTCGACGTTAAGCACGGCTTTGATGTCGCTTTGCAGCTGATCACGTAAACGATCACCCAGAGGTAGCAGCGATTTGTCGGCGAGACGTTCATCATAGTAACGAGAAATCTCACTGTTACACTTGAGGTACACCATCTCAAGCATGCCCAAACGCGTGGAGAAAAATGGCCATTCACGGCACATTTCTTCCAAAAGCGCTTGATGGCCTTTGTCAATCGAGTACTGAATCGCTTCACCAGCACCTAACCACGCAGGCAATAGCAAGCGGTTTTGGCTCCAAGAGAAAATCCAAGGAATCGCACGTAGGCTTTCCACGCCACCATTTGGGTTACGCTTGGCAGGGCGAGAGCCTAGAGGCAGTTTACCCAACTCCAGCTCAGGTGTTGCTTGGCGGAAGTAAGGGACAAAGTCTGGCTCACCACGAACCACACTGCGGTAGGCTTCACAGCTTACTTGCGACAGCACTTCCATCAGATCGCGCCACTCTTGTTTTGGCTCTGGTGGTGGTAGCAAATTAGCTTCAAGGATCGCACTGGCGTACATGTTGAAGCTATTAACGGCCACATCAGGCAAACCGAGTTTGAAGCGAATCATCTCACCTTGTTCGGTGACGCGTAGGCCGCCTTTCAAGCTCTTTGGTGGTTGAGAGAGCAGCGCTGCATGAGCGGGTGCACCGCCACGACCAATGGTACCGCCACGGCCGTGGAATAAGGTCAGCTCAATGCCTTCTTGTTCAGCGACGTTCACTAAGGCTTCCATTGCATGGTATTGAGCCCAACCCGCCGCCATTACGCCCGCGTCTTTTGCTGAGTCGGAATAACCGATCATCACCATTTGATGGTTTTGAATAAAGCCACGATAGAGGTCAATGCTCATCAATTGTTTGATCACCGCTTCGGCGTTGTTTAGATCGTCGAGCGTTTCAAACAGCGGGCAAACGTCCATGCGATAAGGACAGCCTGATTCTTGCAGCAGTAGATGCACCGCGAGTACATCAGAGGCAGTCTTGGCCATCGAGATGACGTAAGCACCAAACGCTTCACGAGATTGCGCGGCAATGATTTTGCACGTATCGAGCACTTCTTTCACTTGCTCTGAAGGTTGCCAGTCACGTGGTAGCAATGGGCGCTTCGATGCCAATTCATTGGTCAAGAACGCGATTTTGTCTTGTTCGCTCCAGTGATTGTAATCACCAATGCCTAAGTAACGTGTCAGTTCTGAAAGGACGTCAGCGTGACGGGTACTTTCTTGGCGAATGTCCAAGCGAACCAGATGCACACCAAACGCTTTGACACGACGCAGTGTATCGAGTAGTGAGCCTTCGGCGATCATGCTCATGCCACATTCGCGTAGTGACTGATAACAAGCGAAAAGAGGATCCCAAAGTTGCTCAACACTTTGCAGCGGCGCTTTTACTGCCAGCTTCTGGCCGTTAATTTTCGCATCCAGGATCTCTTTGGTATCACTCAGCAGCGTGCGCAGTTGTTTCAGGATGGCACGATAAGGCTCGTGTTCATCTTCACCTGCCAATTGACGAACGGTGTCATTGCACTTGGTCATTGACAGCTCGCTGATCAACTCATTGATGTCTTTGAGGTAAAGATCCGCCGCTTTCCAGCGCGAGAGTAGCAACACTTCACGTGTCACAGTATGGGTCACAAACGGGTTGCCATCTCGGTCACCACCCATCCAAGATGAGAAGTGAACAGGGCGAGCATCAATTGGCAAGCCTTGGTCTAGATAGTCTTTGAGCTTTTCATCGAGTTCGCGTAGAAAATCTGGCACTGCTTCCCAGAGTGAATTTTCCACTACGGCAAACCCCCACTTCGCTTCATCGAGTGGTGTTGGGCGCTGTTTGCGAATCACGTCTGAGTGCCAGCTTTGTGCGATAAGTTGCTCGAGGCGTTTTTCTGTCTTGTGGCGCTCTTTGTAAGAAAGATCGCTCAGCTCTAACTTAGACAGGCATTCGTTGATTTTGACCAGTTTATTGATCATGGTGCGGCGCGTGATTTCCGTCGGGTGCGCAGTCAGCACCAGTTCAATGTTCAATTCACGAATCGCTTGGGCGGTATCGAGTTTATTGATGCCGTTTTGACCAAGCTTAGCAAACAGCGTATTGATCGCATCCGGCTCACACACGTGTGCATCGCAATGGCGAGAGATGGTGTGGTATTGCTCGGCAATGTTGGTCAAATTCAGAAATTGGTTAAAAGCGCGAGCCACCGGGGTGAGTTGCTCATCTGGCAGGCTTTTGATTTCTTCAATCAGGTTGTTACGATCAGCCTGATTGCCTGCGCGGGCAGATTTGGAGAGCTTACGAATGGTCTCCACCTTCTCTAAGATTTCGTCGCCATGGGCCTCTTGAATGGTGTTACCCAATAAGTGCCCCAACATGCTGACATTACTCTTGAGCGCGGCGTATTTCTCGTTCATTGTCATCCTGCCTCGTAAAAAAATTACATCCATTGTTCCTTGTTAAGCCACCAATCTAGCGAAATTTAATATATTTAGTCAAATAAAGCAGACTAAGTTTGCAAATATTCGCTCGCTGTTCTGACTTAAAGCAAAGTATTGCTTTGTAAATAAACGATATTGAAAATTTATTACAATTTATAAGGCAGAGTGGCGCAAGGCAACTCTGCCGACATGCAGCTAAAAACAGTATTTGCGCATTGCTTTACTAAGCACGTCAATCGTCGGGTCGATAAAGTCAAACGCCAAGAACTCATCTGGCTGGTGAGCTTGGTCGATAGATCCCGGACCCAGCACCAGTGTGGGGCAGAGCTGCTGCAAAAATGGCGCTTCGGTACAGTAGTTCACGGTTTGTGATGGTGTACCACAGAGCTCTTCTATGCCATGAATAAATGGATGATCATGTTGGCACTCGTAACCTGGGATTGGCTCGTGCAGTGGCACGATCTCAATCCGTCCCGGCCATTTTGCTTCCACCTCTTTGAGTGCCCCACGCAACAGATTATCCAAACCGTCGAGGCTAATGCCAGGAAGAGGTCTTACGTCATAATGCAACTCGCAGCAACCGCAGATGCGGTTGGCACTATCGCCCCCATGAATATGGCCAAGGTTAAGAGTGGGAGATGGGATAGCAAATCCGGGATTGTGATACTGCTTGATTAACGTATCACGCAGTTGCATCAGCGCGAACAGGACTTCATGCATGATCTCGATGGCATTGACCCCTAATGATGGATCAGAGGAGTGGCCCGATTTCCCTGTGACCCGCACGACATTGGCGACATGGCCTTTGTGCCCACGAACAGGCACTAAACTCGTTGGCTCGCCAATGATGCAGTAGTCAGGTTTAAAGGGGGTATGCGCACTAAAGTGGCGCGCACCGAGCATGGTGGTCTCTTCATCACACGTCGCCAGCACATAAAGGGGTTTATTTTGTCCTTTCCAATCCATGCGTTTGGCGGCTTCATAAATAAAAGCAAAAAAGCCTTTCATGTCAGCGGTGCCTAAACCATAGAACTTGTTGTCTTTCTCGGTGAGTTGGTGAGGGTCAAAGCTCCAACGGCCTTGATCAAAAGGCACCGTATCACTGTGTCCAGCCAACAGTAGGCCACCCTCTCCCTGACCTTTCTGTGCCAATAAATTGTATTTACCCGGTTCGACTTCGGTGACGTCCACATCAAAGCCCAATGCCGCAAACCAATCGGAGAGCTTTTCGATCACCGCCTGGTTGCCTTGATCCCAACTTGGGTCGCTAGAGCTGATGGATGAGGTGGAAATTAAGCCACGGTAAACATCAAGAAAACTCGGTAATTGCATAGATTATTCACTTCCCCTGTTGACAGTTGGGTAACAAAAAGGTAAAACACATATTAACTCATATTTAATGAATAAAAAATCAATATAAAGTAATTTTTAAATATGAATAGTCACTTTTACGCTTTCTTAAGTTTACGGATGTACTGAGATGTTAAAAACCACAATCATAGGTGCCAGCGGTTACACAGGCGCTGAATTGGCACTGATGGTAGAGAAACACCCAGAGCTCACGCTAGCAGGTTTGTATGTATCCGCCAATAGCACTGATGCGGGCAAGTGCATTTCTCAACTGCATGGCAAACTTGCGGGTGTGATTGAAATGCCCGTGTTGCCGCTAACGGATCCGCTCGGGGTAGCCCAAGACTCGGATGTGATCTTTTTAGCGACGGCACATGAAGTCAGCCATGACCTTGCTCCGCTCTTTTTGCAGCAAGGTTGTCAGGTGTTTGATCTCTCAGGTGCATTCCGTGTGAAAGGGGATGATTTCTATACTCAGTTTTACGGCTTTGCGCACCAGCACAGTGAGTGGTTGGACAAAGCGGCATATGGTTTGGCTGAGTGGAATGAAGAAGCCATTAAAGCCAGTCAATTGGTGGCGGTCGCAGGGTGTTACACCACAGCGGCACAATTGGCAATTAAGCCGTTGCTGATCTCTCAGTTAGTGGATACCAATCAATGGCCGGTAATTAACGCCACCAGTGGTGTCTCTGGAGCAGGACGTAAAGCGTCGATGACCAATAGCTTTTGTGAAGTCAGCTTACAGCCTTATGGCATTTTTAATCACAGACACCAACCGGAAATCGTTCACCATCTTGGCTGTGATGTGATCTTCACGCCTCACCTTGGCAACTTCAAACGTGGCATTTTGGCGACGATCACCATGAAGTTGCAGGATGGTGTGACGAAAGAACAAGTTGCGCACGCTTTTGCGCAAGCCTATGACAGAAAACCTGCGGTGCGCCTCAAAGGGGATGTTATTCCACGCATTCAGGATGTCGAATTTACCCCATTCTGCGATCTTGGCTGGAGGGTTCAAGGTCAACACATCATCGTGATTTCGGCCATCGATAACCTATTAAAAGGGGCATCGAGCCAAGCGATGCAGTGCCTAAATATTCACTACGGTTTTTCACCACTAACAGCCTTGCTGTAACGCTTTGGGTAAGGAAAAGAAGATGACACAACCAAGCTTAAATCCTCTTGTAATCAAATTAGGTGGTGCGGCGCTATCGTGCAGCCAAACCTTGAGCCAACTATTTGGAGCCATTGCCAGCTACCAACAAAAAGAGCAGCGACAAATCGTGATTGTGCACGGTGGCGGTTACCTGGTGGATGAGCTGATGGAAAAGTTACAACTTCCGACAGTGAAGAAAAACGGTTTACGTGTAACACCTTACGATCAAATTCCGCTGATTGCAGGCGCGCTCGCAGGAACAGCGAACAAATTGCTACAAGGACAAGCGATGGCGGATGGTCTGAATGCCATTGGATTAAGCCTTGCCGACGGTGGCTTATGTCAGGTTGAAGAGTTGGATCCAGAGCTCGGAGCGGTGGGCAAAGCGACGCCAGGAGATTCAAGCCTGCTGCAAACGATTTTGAACGCAGGTGCCTTACCGATCATCAGCTCAATTGGTTTAACAGCGCAGGGGCAGCTCATGAACGTCAACGCTGATCAAGCCGCCGTTGCAGTGGCTGGGGCATTAGATGCGCAACTGGTCCTTCTGTCTGATGTGAGTGGGGTGCTCGATGGCAAAGGACACTTAATTAAGAGCTTAAACCAACAAGAAGCCGATGCCTTGATTGCCGGTAAGGTGATTACCGATGGCATGATTGTCAAAGTCCAAGCAGCCTTAGAAGCCGCAAACGATTTAGGGCGAGCGATTGAAGTCGCAACTTGGCGCTATCCAGAGAATCTGGAAAAACTGTTTGCCGGAGAAAGTATCGGTACCCAGTTTTTACCAGCATAACTATTTGAATGAAAAAGTTAACTCAACAAGATTAAGAAGTCGTATGGCACTGACCGCCGAGTGCAGGCCAGACAAATGGAGAATGGAAATGAGCAAATTAAATGTCAATAAAGTGGTTGTCGCTTACTCAGGCGGTTTGGATACGTCAGTGATCATTCCTTGGTTAAAAGAGAACTACGATTGTGAAGTGGTGGCCTTTGTTGCTGATGTGGGTCAGGGCGAAGAAGAGCTTGTCGGTATTGAAGAGAAAGCCAAAGCTTCTGGTGCCTCAGAATGTTATGTCGTCGATCTGAAAGAAGAATTGGTCGCTGACTACATCTACCCAACACTGAAAACGGGCGCTTACTATGAAGGCAAATACCTCTTGGGGACGTCTATGGCGCGCCCGGTGATTGCCAAAGCACAAGTTGAAATTGCCCGTAAAGTGGGGGCTGATGCATTGTGTCACGGCTGTACTGGTAAAGGGAATGACCAAGTGCGTTTTGAAGGCGCCTTCGCCGCATTGGCCCCTGATCTGAAAGTGATTGCGCCTTGGCGTGAATGGGATCTTGTGAGTCGTGAGCAGTGTTTAGACTACTTGGCTGAGCGCAACATTCCTTGTGCTGCCTCGTTGACCAAAATCTATTCTCGTGACGCGAATGCGTGGCATATCTCTACGGAGGGTGGCGTACTAGAAAGTACCTGGAATGCACCGAATGAAGATTGCTGGGTATGGACCGTCGATCCAGAGCAAGCGCCGAATGAAGCGGAATACGTTACCCTGCAAGTTGAAAAAGGTGAAGTTGTGGCCGTGGATGGTGAGCAAATGACGCCGTACAACGCGCTGGTTTACTTGAACGAAAAAGGGGCGAAACACGGTGTTGGTCGTATCGACATTGTAGAAAACCGTCTAGTTGGTATGAAGTCTCGTGGTTGTTATGAAACCCCAGGGGGCACCATTATGATGGAAGCGCTGCGTGCGGTTGAGCAGTTGGTGCTGGACAAAACCTCTTTTGAGTTCCGTGAAGAACTGGGTTTAAAAGCGTCTCACCTTGTCTATGATGGTCGCTGGTTCACACCACTGCGTAAATCGATCATGGCTGCGGCAGATGAATTGGCGCAGGATGTCAATGGTGAAGTCGTGGTGAAGCTGTATAAAGGCATGGCAACAGTGACACAGAAACGCTCTGAAAACAGCTTGTATTCCGAAGCGTTTGCAACCTTTGGTGAAGATGAAGTGTACGATCAAAGCCACGCAGGCGGCTTTATCCGCCTTTACTCACTTTCTAGCCGAATTCGCGCACTCAATAGCCAGAAATAACCAGCGCGGTTATTGTTGAATACAAGAAAGGCTCAGCAGACATCTGCTGAGCCTTTCTTGTATGGGAGGCTTAAAAATTATTCATGAATAAATATGTAAAAATAATGAATTTATACTTTATTTTTTGGCGAGTTTGTCGTAACGTGGGCACATAACAATACCTGCATTCCTTACCATGAATGGGTAAGGGATCGAGCAACACACTTACACCGGTTAGCAATAGTCATCAGGAGAGACGCAATGGCATTATGGGGCGGAAGATTTACCCAAGCGGCAGATACCAGGTTCAAAGATTTTAACGATTCGCTTCGCTTTGATTACCGACTGGCCGAGCAAGACATTGTCGGCTCTATTGCTTGGTCTAAGGCGTTGTTGTCAGTCAATGTACTGAGTAAAGAAGAGCAGCAAAAACTGGAGTTTGCGCTGAACGAATTGAAACTTGAGGTGATGGAAGATCCGCATCAAATTCTTCACTCCGATGCAGAAGATATTCATTCGTGGGTTGAACAACAACTGATTGGAAAAGTGGGTGACCTGGGTAAAAAGCTTCATACTGGTCGCTCGCGCAACGACCAAGTCGCCACAGACCTGAAATTATGGTGTCGCCAGCAAGGGCATCAGCTGCTGTTAGGATTGGATAAATTGCAGACGCAAATGGTGAATGTGGCAAAACAGCACCAAGCCACGGTCCTGCCGGGTTATACCCATTTACAACGCGCTCAACCGGTGACGTTTGCACATTGGTGCTTGGCCTATGTGGAAATGTTTGAGCGTGACTATTCGAGATTGAGCGATGCACTGACTCGTCTTGACACCTGCCCGTTAGGTTCAGGAGCGTTAGCGGGCACCGCGTATCCGATTGATCGTGAGCAATTGGCACAGGATTTGGGTTTCCGTCGTGCGACACGCAACTCACTGGATTCGGTCTCTGATCGCGATCATGTGATGGAGTTGATGTCAGTTGCTTCGATCTCCATGTTGCATTTATCTCGTCTTGCGGAAGACATGATTTTCTACAACTCTGGCGAGTCGGGCTTTATTGAGTTAGCCGATACGGTGACTTCAGGATCGTCCTTGATGCCACAAAAGAAAAACCCTGATGCGCTAGAACTGATCCGTGGCAAAACGGGCCGCGTGTATGGCTCTCTTGCGGGCATGATGATGACGGTAAAAGCCTTACCACTGGCGTACAACAAAGACATGCAAGAAGACAAAGAAGGGCTGTTTGATGCTCTTGATACTTGGAACGATTGCATGGAGATGGCAGCGCTTTGTTTTGATGGGATTAAAGTCAATGGAGAGCGTACGCTTGAAGCGGCGAAACAAGGTTACGCCAACTCGACGGAACTGGCCGATTACTTGGTGGCCAAAGGGATCCCATTCCGCGAAGCACACCACATTGTTGGTGTTGCGGTGGTCGGGGCTATTGCACAAGGCTGTGCGCTTGAAGAGCTATCGCTTGAGCAATTGCAATCTTTCTCTCCCGTGATTGAAGCCGATGTTTACCAAATTCTGACCATAGAGTCGTGTCTTGAAAAGCGCAGTGCGTTAGGTGGGGTATCACCAAAGCAAGTGGCGTATGCGGTTGAACAAGCGGATAAGCGCCTTGCTGCGCGTGATACGACGTTAGTTAAGGTACGTCCTGCTCGCATCACCGATATTGAAACTTTAGAGAGCATGGTGGCTTATTGGGCAAACCTAGGGGAAAATTTACCGCGTACACGCAGCGAGATTATCCGCGATATCGGTTTGTTTGCGGTGTCGGAACATCAAGGTCTGGTGACCGGCTGTGCATCCCTTTATATCTACGATTCTGGTTTGGCAGAGATCCGCTCTTTAGGCATCGAAGCGGGTTGGCAGAGACAAGGTCAGGGAACGGCAGTGGTTCAGTATCTGATTGATAAAGCCAAAGACATGGCCATCAAAAAGCTGTTTGTGCTGACTCGTGCCCCTGAGTTCTTCCTGAAACAGAACTTCGTGCAAACCTCGAAGTCGCTGCTTCCTGAGAAAGTCTTGAAAGACTGCGATCAATGCCCACGACAGCATGCGTGTGACGAAGTCGCGCTCGAATTCAATCTAAGTGAGCAGATTATTTCTCAGGTTAAAGTTGCATAGCGTTTGTTTTCATTGGAAATTTAGTTCAGGCGATAAAAAAGATCAAAAAAGATCGTATTTTATGGGAACTATCAGAAAGCAGTGCAGTCTATAAAGTTACCACTGCTTTTTCTTAGAAATATCTAGGAAGACCCCGACACCGAGATTGGTAGCGGGGTTTTTTTATTTCTGCTTATCACGCTGTTTTTCACTGAGTTTGCGAGCCTGCCAAGGCAAAATCACGTACTTCATCCATAAATGCAAAAAGAGCAAAAGGTTAAAAGCAAATCCGGCCACGATCAGGGCAATTGATTCGATTGAGGTAGGGTTGTCTCTGAATGCGAACCACCAAATGATCCAGCATACAACGGACAACACGGTCAATTGATCGAGGCAGCGCTGGCATCGACCTATCTTTTTCCAAAACCAGTGTTGAGAGCAATCGTTACATGACATGTGGTCAGTCCATGGATAAATTGAGTAAAGTTTCATGACAAAACCTGCCGCCTATTGGGTATAGTATAAAAGTAACGTACGGAAACTTAAGTACAATATGAAATAAAAACCGCTGTGAGGTGGTCGTTATTTGCTTGCGGCAAATTTCCTTTGTTCTGGCGTCGAGAGTGGGATGAAGATGAAACATCTCATCATTAAACACGACGAAAAATTTTGATAGTTATTAGAATCTGATGTTATGTTTTTGATAGCTATATTCTATTGAGGTGGGTATGAACATTCGCGATTTCGAATACCTAGTGGCTTTGGCAGAGCATAAACATTTCAGAAAAGCAGCTGAAGCGTGTTTCGTGAGTCAACCAACACTAAGCGGACAAATTCGTAAACTGGAAGAAGAGATAGGGACAACGCTACTTGAGCGCAGCAGTCGTCGAGTGCTTTTTACCGATGCTGGTTTGCAACTTGTTGAGCAGGCAAAAAATATTCTCAAAGAGGTCAAAACCTTTAAAGAGATGGCAAGTGGTCAAAGTGGGGCGATGACAGGGCCGATGCATATTGGCTTTATTCCAACGCTGGGCCCTTATTTATTGCCAAAAATTGTACCTCAACTCAAAGAGCGTTTCCCTGAGCTGGAGCTGTTTTTGCACGAAGCACAAACACAACAGTTAGTGCGACAGCTCGAAGATGGCAAACTCGATTGCTTAGTACTGGCGTCGGTAGCAGAGACTGAACCATTTAAAGAAATTGAAGTGTATAACGAACCATTAAGTGTTGCGGTGCCATGCCATCATGAATGGGCTGCGCTCGAACAGCTGGATATGTTAGAGCTCAATGGAAAAACCGTATTAGCGCTTGGGGATGGTCATTGCCTTCGCGATCAGGCGTTAGGATTTTGTTTTGCGGCAGGTGCTCGTGATGATGAACGCTTTAAAGCGACCAGCTTGGAAACCTTGCGCAATATGGTCGCTGCAGGGGCTGGGATTACCTTGCTGCCAGAGCTCTCGGTACCAAAAGAGAAGCAAAAAGATGGCGTGTGTTATATCAAAGCGGTCAATCCGGTGCCTTCGAGAACGATCGTGGTGGTTTATCGCCCAGGCTCTCCGCTGCGTGCGCGTTTTGAGCAGTTGGCGGCAACCATCAAAGAGCTGCTCGTGAGCGGTTCAGAGCAGTAATGTTTGTCTGCTCCGCCAATAAATAAAAAGGTTGCCAAATGGCAACCTTTTTTGTGTTTGACTGGCTAACTTAGAACAGCGCTTCTTCATCACTGGAAGAGGAATAGATGCTTTCTTCCTCGACGCTAGAAACATACTCAGTCGGCTCTGTCCCTTTAATGAAGTACTCAAACATAGCGCTGTCATCGGTCTTGTTGGTTAATAGCCCGGTTTCACGATCGATGCGCACACGCACTATATTCGCGGGTAACACTTTTTCATGTTCAGGCACGCCTTCTAAAGCCAGTTTCATAAAATCAATCCACGCTGGCAATGCAGTTTTCGCTCCAGATTCGGCCCCAGAGGTTTGTTTACCATCTAAGTTGGCGTTAGTGGTGGTTTTTCCGAGCGTGCGACTATGGTCATCAAAACCTACCCAAGAAATCGCGACCACACCCGGGCCATAACCGTTATACCAAGCGTCTTTGGAATCGTTGGTTGTACCGGTTTTACCGCCGATATCGCGTCGACCCAACGTTTGTGCACGCCAGCCTGTGCCATTCCAACCTGTACCTTCACGCCAGTTACCACCCCCCCAGATGTTGCTGTACATCATTTCGCGCATGATAAAAGCATTCTGTTCGCTGATCACTTGCTTGGCAAATGGCTGAGTGCTCTCGGTGCTTTCACCATTCTCATTCTCTACAATGGTTTGCGTGGCCACTGGGCAATCTTGCTGACAGATGGTTTGTGGCTGTGACTCAAACACGACATTGCCATAAGGATCTTCAATATGGCTGATGTAATAAGGCTCTACATAGTAGCCCCCATTGGCAAAAACCGAGAATCCCTGTGCCATCTTCATTGGGGTTAAGCTACCTGCACCCAAGGCAATGGTTTCTGAACGTGGCAGTTGGTCGAGCTCAAAACCAAAGCGAGTGAGGTATTCACGCGTTTCATCCAGCCCGACTTCACGCAGAGTACGAACCGCCATGACGTTTTTCGACGTTGCTAAGCCAATACGTAAACGGGTTGGGCCAATGTAAGTCGGAGGAGAGTTCTTAGGACGCCATGCTGTACCTTGGCTCTCATCCCATTTGTTGATTGGTGCATCGTTGATCAGCGTGGCCAGAGTCATGCCGTTATCAATCGCCGCCGAGTAAATAAAGGGTTTGATACTCGAACCTACTTGGCGAACCGACATGGTGGCACGGTTAAACTTGTTGTGAACAAAGTTAAAGCCACCCACGAGGGAAAGTACCGCGCCATTATCAGGGTTCATGGCGATAAAGGCGGTATTGGCGTTAGGCACTTGACTTAAGTGCCAGCTTTCCTGGCTTTCGCCTTTGTCATCGGTAGTCACTACTTTGCGAACCCAAATTTGCTCGCCCGGCGCTAAGATGTCTTTGGCTGAGTTTGGTGCACTGCCTTGACGTTCATCAGTGATGAACTTGCGCGCCCAGTTCATGCCTGACCATGCGATGGTTTGGCTTTGTTCACGTTTAACCCAAATGGTTGCGTTTTTGCTTTCAACCTTGGTCACAATCGCTGGAATCAATTCGCCGTAAGTCGGTTGGTTGCTCAGATGATCGTCCATCTTCGCTTCATCCCAAGCGGCTTCGCCTGCTTTCCACAGCACACTTTCTTCACCACGGTAGCCGTGACGCTCATCGTAGGCTAATAAGTTGTCAATCGCGGCTTTGTTGGCTGCGGCTTGGAGCTTAGAGTCGATGGTCATGTAGACATTCATACCGGACGTATACGCTTTCTCTTCGCCGTACTCCTGTACCATCCATGCACGCGCGAGCTCAGCCACATAAGGAGCACTGACCTCGATCTCCGCGCCGTGGAATTGAGAAATCAATGTTTCCGCTCGTGCTGCGTCATACTCTTCTTGGGTGATGTATTTTTCATCCAACATGCGCATTAGGACGACGTTACGACGATTGGTTGCGCGTTCTAGCGAATAGATAGGGTTCAGTGTCGATGGTGCTTTTGGCATACCCGCCAAAGTCGCAATCTCGCTTAAGGAGAGATCTTGCAAATCTTTGCCAAAATAGACTCGAGCTGCCGCCCCAAAACCGTATGAGCGATAACCAAGGAAAATTTTATTAACGTAAAGCTCCATGATCTCCTGCTTGCTCAGCAGTTGCTCAATATGGATGGCGATAAAAATTTCTTTCACTTTACGCATTAACTTCTTTTCATTCGAGAGGAAGAAGTTACGTGCCAATTGCTGAGTAATGGTACTTGCGCCCTGTTTAGCGGAACCTGACATCGCGACAACTAACGCCGCTCGGGTAATACCAATCGGGTCGATACCGTAATGATCATAGAAACGGCTATCTTCAGTCGCGATCAGCGCGTGGATCAGCGATTGAGGAATTTGGTCGTAGGTCACTGGAATGCGACGCTTTTCACCAAATTGCGCAATTAATTTCCCATCTTGGCTAAACACCTGCATCGGAGTTTGTAACTCAACATTTTTGAGTGTCGCCACATCTGGCAGTTCTGGCTTAACGTACTGATAAAAGCCAAAAATTGTTGTGACTCCAAGAATTATGCAAATTAATGCAAATATAAGTAAACGCTTTATGAACTTCACCGGAGAATCCCTGTTTAGTTGAGGCTGTATGACGGCAAACCCTTGTACTCTAGGCTAAAAAGTTAGCTCTGCTGCTATTAACTCTTATTTGACGGTTAATAACAACCTCTGAGCTAAAGAAAATGGGAGCTGTTTTGAGATGGGTAAGCCGTTCGTTACCGGAATTGATATTGGTCATCGTAGCCTCAAGGCTGTCATTCTGAAACCTTATGGAGAGCACTACGCCCTGTTAGGGTACAAAGAAATAATCATTAAAGACGGTATTTTCTCAGATAACCACACTCTGAATCATCAAGAAATTGTCAATAGCCTGAAAGAACTGAAGAAGGAACTGCCTCTTTTCCGTTATCAGGTGGCACTGGCGGTGCCTGATAGTTCAGTGATTAGTAAGATGTTATCGATCGATGCGGAGTTGGATGGTCGAGAGCGAGAATTCGCTATCCTTCAGGCGTTTGCACATCAGTCGCCATTTCCTGTCGATGAATTATCGATTGATTATGTCCAATTGGTCGAAGAAACCAGCAAAACGAATCATAGCTATCAAGTTTACGCCACCAAAAAAGAGGTGGTGGAAAGCCGTGTGCGTGTCGCAGAAGAAGTGGGACTGAAACCCGTGCTGGTAGATGTGCATGCGCATAGCCTGTGCAACATCTTAACGTTAGCGGCAGAGCGCCATCCAGATAAAGCTAGCTATTGCTTGTTGGATGTGGGTTATGACACCTCCTCTTTGGTGATGTCGCGTCGCAACGAACCGCCTTTAGTTAAAGAATTTGCCTATGGGGTGTCTCACCTCAATGCGTCGATAGGCGACGATCTGACTTCTCCTGATGCTCATGAGAAAACCGACATCTTTAATAAAGAACTGACAGAGCGAGTTCGTCGGCAATTGCAGCTGTTCCAATCTATGGATAGCCAAAGCAAAGTGAATGGCCTCTGGATCTGCGGTGAAGGCGCGATTACTCCGTTGTTGAGTGAAACGTTGCAGAGAAAGCTGAGTTTGGAGTGCGAAGTCCTTAATCCTCTGGCTCTGTTTGAGCAAAAAACGGCGAAAAGAAAGCGCCGTATTGTTGATTGGCACCATTTTTCGGTGGCAGCGGGATTAGCGATTGGTGGCATTCAGTGGCTGGAGGATAGCCATGCAGCATAAGATCAACCTGTTACCTTGGCGTGAACACAAGCGTGAGGAGCATAAACGTCGTTTTGTCAGTCTGGTCGCATTAGGTGCCCTGATCGCGGTCGGTATTCAGTGGGGCATTGGCCAGTACTTTTCATACCAACAACGTTTGCAGCAAGAGCGTCTCGATTATCTTACCCACTATATCGCACAGTTGGATCAGCGTATCCAAGCGATGAACATTGCCAAGGAAGAGCATAGCCAGATCCTCGCTCGACTCAAGGTTGTCGAGTCGCTTCAAGCGGAACGCAACAAAACCACCGCATTTATGAACTTGATGACGGAACTGATCCCTGAGGGGGTGTATGTCGACAAGATCAAAATGAACACCAACGACGTTGAGTTGGCTGGCATAAGCGATAGTACCGCTCGACTCGCCACCATGTTGGATAATTTGGAACGTTCCACCTTTCTAAAAGAAGTGGAAATGCATTCGATTGTTCATGACAAGAAGCGTTTTGGTAAGAGCTTCCAGACGTTTACCGTCTCTTTTGTGTTTGATGAACATGCCGATTCTGCCAATACGTTGGCCAAGGAGGGGAATCATGGCTAGTTGGCAAGATCTCGATATTGATGAAATCACAGATTGGCCGATTTTACCGCAGGCGGCGGTTGTCGTGTTGCTGATGTTGATCATTCAAGGTTTTGGTTATTGGTTCTATCTCAAGCCGGAAACGGAAGTGTTGCAAAG
The DNA here is from genome assembly GCF_000039765.1 of Vibrio vulnificus CMCP6. Taxonomy (NCBI): domain Bacteria; kingdom Pseudomonadati; phylum Pseudomonadota; class Gammaproteobacteria; order Vibrionales; family Vibrionaceae; genus Vibrio; species Vibrio vulnificus. The sequence goes on from NC_004459.3 coordinate 1,364,165, forward strand.
GATGGTCACAGAAGAGCAAACGCTGAAAATCTCGGCTCGAATTAAGGCGACCAAAGTGGCTGCCTTGCCGCAACTTCAATCGCAACTTGATGAACTGACTCAGCGCTATGAATTCTTACTTAAGCAACTGCCCGTGCAGAAGGAGTTGGCGACAATGTTGGCGTCGGTCAATGAACTCGGCATTCAAAGTAAGCTCACGTTTACACGTATCGATTGGGGGGAAAAGCAAACCAAGGATTTCCTTTACCAACTGCCTTTGAATATTGAGTTAACCGGGGATTATCACGATATCGGTGAATTTTCTGAAGCGATTGCCCGCTTGCCTCGCATTATCAGTTTTACCGATGTGACTTGGCATCGAGTGAGTATGGAAAGCAGCACCTTGCACTTCCGAGTAAAAGCGAACACCTATCAGTTCAAGTCGGAGGCTGTCCATGAGAAGTAGTTTATCGCTCGTCGCTGTGCTGGTCTTGCTATCGGGTTGTCGAGCGAATACCGAACCGATGGAAGGTTTTATCCGCCAAGTTGAATCGGAAGCACGTCAAGAAATGGCCAAGTTACAGCCAGAGCGCGAGTACATCCCGATTGATTACTTAGCTCGAGAAAATCGCCGTCCTTTTGAATTACCTAAGGAAGCCGTGATTGCCTCTCAACCTGTCGTTAAGAAAGACTGCTGGCAGCCACCTTCACGGGCTAAAAATGGCAAGTTGGAGCGTTATCCACTTAGCCAATTGCGTCTGAAAGGGGTGATGGGGAGTGGCAATACCATTGCCGGTCTCGTACAGACTCCACAAGGCAAAGTGGAGAAAGTTCACCCAGGGCAATTTATCGGCCAGAACAATGGCAAAGTGACCGTAGTAACGCCGTCTTACATATTGATCAATGAAACCCTTCCTGATGGTTTAGGTTGCTGGCAGCAACGTAAAGTCAGACTGGCATTGAGATAGGCAAGAAATTTTAGTGATTTGTGAGTTGATGATGAAAAACAAAATCCAATTGTTTCCGGGAATGCTTTCCCAATTCGTCTGCCTGTTGTCTGTTTGCATCTTTACCACCTTTGCAAACGCACAATCTGAAGCAGAAAATGCGCTCAAGAGCATCGATTTCAGAACCAACGCTGCCAAAGATGCGATTATCATCGTTGAATTGGCAACGCCTGCAACGGTGGTGGATTTGAAACCGGTAGCGGAAGGATTGAGCATCGAGTTGATCAATACCTCGGTCAAAGATGAGCAGCTCTATCTGCTCGATGTCAAAGATTTCTCGACCGTGGTTGAAAGTATCGAAGTGTTCAGAGAAGTGTCCAAAACCCGTCTTGTTGCGAATGTTAGTGGTGAATTTCGTCACGACTATCGTCTGTCTGGACGCTATCTCGAGGTGACAATTTCTCGCATCAAATCGGAACAAGAAGCCCGTGAACAAAGTGTGTTGGAAAAAGAAGGCAAGTTGATTTCTATCAACTTCCAAGATATTCCAGTGCGTAATGTTTTGCAGCTTATCGCAGACTACAATGGCTTCAACCTCGTGGTGTCTGATTCCGTGACTGGTAATGTGACGTTGAGATTGGATGGCGTACCTTGGCAGCAAGTGCTCGATATCATTCTTCAAGTGAAAGGTTTAGATAAACGTGTTGAAGGCAATGTTGTGCTCATCGCTCCTCAAGATGAATTGGATTTGAGAGAGAAGCAGCAGCTTGAGAAAGAGCGTCTGGCGGAAGAGCTTGGCTCCCTCAAATCGGAAATCATCAAAGTCAACTTTGCCAAAGCGTCAGACATCGCTGAGATGATCAATGGCAAAGAGTCGGTCAGCATGCTGTCAGAGCGTGGTAGTGTGGCGATTGATGAACGGACAAACTCTCTTTTGTTGCGTGAGTTACCCGAAAACATCGAAGTGATTCGAGAAATTATCAATTCGTTGGATATCCCAGTCAAACAGGTACAAATTGAAGCGCGAATTGTTACGGTGAACGAAGGCAATCTTGATGAGCTTGGTGTACGTTGGGGTTTCACCTCCATCAACGGCAGCACAACTGTCGGTGGTTCAATCGAAAACAACCTTGCAACCATTGGTCTCTACAATGCAGGTAGTGGTAGTGGCAGTGGTGACTCAGGTAGCGGCGGCAGTGGCAGTGAAGGCGGTTCGGCCTCCATTGATGATTTCCTCAATGTCAATCTTGCTGCGACCTCTGCAAACGCCTCAAGTATTGCTTTCCAAGTGGCTAAATTGGGGTCGGATTTGTTGTTGGATCTCGAACTCTCTGCACTGCAACGCGAATCAAAAGCGGAAATTATTTCTAGCCCTCGTTTGATCACAACCAATAAGAAGCCTGCTTATATCGAGCAAGGTACGGAGATCCCTTATCTAGAGTCTTCCTCCAGTGGAGCTACCACGGTTTCATTTAAGAAAGCCGTGCTTAGCCTGAAAGTGACCCCACAGATCACGCCTGACAATCGTCTCGTGTTGGATTTAAGCGTTACACAAGATAGACCCGGCGAAATTGTCAAAACAGGCACTGGAGAAGCGGTTGCGATTGATACTCAGCGCATCGGTACACAAGTCTTGGTCAATAATGGTGAAACGGTAGTGTTAGGCGGTATCTTCCAACACAGTATTACCAATACCACGGACAAGGTTCCTCTGTTAGGCGATTTACCTTTATTGGGGGCGCTTTTCCGCCGTAGCTATGAAAACGTGGGTAAACGTGAATTGCTGATATTTGTCACACCTAAGGTTATCTTGCAGTAGTGCTGGTGGAGATTGATCGCGAGTGACAGAGCAATTAGATTAAAAATAAAGTTGCAATAGCGGCACCATACCTTGATAATTTCGGGTCTTATCACGAGTATCTGTGAGGAATTGGTGCCACAAGCGCATATTGAATCGGGATTCATCCGAATTATTCTTGTGGCGATGTCATTGAATTAACGTTGTAAATTACTGCTAAACATGGCTGAGAAACGTAATATTTTCCTTGTTGGCCCAATGGGCGCTGGCAAAAGCACAATTGGTCGATACCTAGCTCAACAACTCCACATGGAGTTTTTGGATTCTGATACTGTTATTGAAGAGCGCACAGGCGCTGACATCTCTTGGGTATTTGATGTTGAAGGTGAAGAGGGTTTCCGCAAACGTGAAGAAGCGGTTATCAACGATCTGACACTAGAGCAGGGTATCGTATTGGCAACGGGCGGTGGCTCGGTGAAAAGCCGCGAAAACCGCAATCGTCTTTCTGCACGTGGTATTGTGGTATACCTAGAAACGACTATCGAGAAACAGCTAGCTCGTACTAACCGTGACAAAAAACGTCCGTTACTACAAACGGATAATCCACGTGAAGTACTAGAATCACTGGCTGGTGAGCGTAACCCTCTTTACGAAGAGATCGCGGATTACACCGTTCGCACTGACGATCAAAGTGCAAAAGTGGTAGCCAACCAGATCGTAAAAATGCTAGAAGAAAGCTAAGTTAAGTCTTTCTTTTATTGTGGAGTGCAACCATGGAACGGATTACGGTCAATTTAGCTGAACGTAGCTACCCAATCACAATAGGCGCCGGGTTGTTTGAAGATTCGGCGCACCTATCTTCTCTCACTGCTGGGCAGAAAGTGGTCGTGATTACCAATGTCACGGTAGCCCCTCTCTATGCGGATAAAATTCTTTCTTTATTGCAATCTTTAGGTTGTCAGGCCTCGTTGCTTGAACTGCCTGATGGAGAGCAATACAAGAGTTTAGATACCTTTAACCAAGTAATGAGCTTTCTTCTCGAGGGAAGCTTTGCCCGTGATGTCGTGGTTATCGCACTAGGTGGTGGTGTAATTGGTGATTTAGTCGGTTTTTCTGCCGCTTGTTATCAACGTGGTGTGGATTTTATTCAAATTCCAACCACGCTGTTATCCCAAGTGGACTCTTCTGTTGGTGGAAAAACGGCAGTTAACCATCCACTAGGCAAAAACATGATTGGTGCATTCTATCAGCCGAAATCGGTGATTATTGATACCAACTGTTTGAAAACTCTTCCTGAACGAGAGTTTGCTGCGGGTATTGCTGAAGTGATTAAATATGGCATCATTTATGACGCTGAGTTTTTCACTTGGCTCGATGAGCATCTTGATGCGCTGTATTCATTAGATGAACAAGCATTAACTTACGCCATCGCACGCTGTTGCGAAATTAAAGCAGAAGTGGTGGCGCAAGATGAAAAAGAGTCAGGCATTCGCGCTTTATTGAACTTGGGCCATACGTTTGGACACGCGATCGAAGCTGAGCTCGGCTACGGCAACTGGTTACACGGTGAAGCCGTTGCTGCGGGTACTGTCATGGCGGCACGCACCGCACAGTTACAGGGTATGATCGATCAGCAGCAATTTGATAAGATTTTCTCTATACTTAGCAGAGCTAAGCTGCCAGTACATACACCAGAAAGTATGACGTTTGACGATTTCATGACTCATATGATGCGCGATAAGAAAGTGCTATCAGGGAAACTGAGATTAGTCTTACCAAGCAGTATTGGTACCGCTGAGGTCGTGGCTGATGTTCCTCAAGAGGTCATTCGTCAAGCCATTGAAGATTGTCGCACAATCAATTAATCAAACCTTAAAATAGCTCCATCAGGGGCTATTTTCACAAGGAATCGCTGATGAGCCGTGCTTTGCCTAATGTACTTGAACTGGATTCTCAAACCGAGCTTTTAGAACGTCTTGAGTTATTGACTAATTTTGGCTCCAACCTTATCACTATTAATGGTGCTAAAGGATTTGGTAAGTCTTGGTTAGCGCAACGTTATCTTGAGCAGTATGCGCAGGAAAAAAATCAATGTTTAGTTCTGTGCCATCCTAGTCAAGATGAAAGCCAGCATCGCACGCTTATTCTTAGCCAGCTTGTCAGTGAGCCGTTGTTTAATCCGCACGATGCTTTGATTGAAAGTGCGGAGCGCCTTTTTGCTGATCAAGCTTGTGACTTTGCCATTGTTATTGATGATGCTCATCTGTTAAGTGAGGCGCTTGTCTCAGAGCTATGGATGTGGGTGCTGGAAGCTCAGGCTAACCCTCAATGGACCGTCAACGTCTTGATGTTTAGCGAATCAGGTCAATTAGAGTCACTGTTGACGCGCTTAGGCTACGGGCAGGAGCATAAACCAGTCGACCTTGACATTGAAAGGCTGAGTGAAACGGAAGCGATGCGCTTTTTTGAAAACCTGGTGGTTCGTTACATCGACGAAGCCAATGAGAAAAAAGTGCGTGCCGCATTTAAGAAAGTAGACCCGATTCCAGGGGCAATTATGGCTTTAGGAGATCTCAAGGTGGAAAAAAGGATCATTATCCGCTCGATAGTGGCATCACCGGTAAATATCGTGCTCACCGTACTGATATTATTGCTGCTCGCCGCGGCAGGCTATTGGTGGATGTTCAGCCAACCAACTGCCGATGAGAAAGCGCAAGAGATTTCACGAACGCTGGAACAAACAGTGATTCCCACTTTAGAGCCCACTGCCGAAACCCAGGTGATAGATGCCGAGCAAAAAACAGAGCTGGCTCGACAGCAAGCCGAGGCATTGTCTTTACAAGGTGCACAAGATGATACCGACGCACTCCCCCCAGCGGTGAAAGAGATGACCACTAGCGTTGGCATTAGCGATCAAGATCAGCAACGTGTTGTGATTGAGTCAGATGTCGTGGACGCATTGTTGGAAAATAAGCCTCAGCAGGCTGATACCAGTAAGATGGATGCCTTGGTGGCCGCGAACACGCAAACGACCCCTGTAATCGAAGCGGATGCGCCAGAAAAAATCAACCAAACGCCAGAACAGGATCAAGCGCCTGCTGTTGTGCGTTTTTCCTTTGCTCGTGAAGAGTTGAAAGCGTTGTCACCAAGAGGTTACACATTGCAACTGGCGGCGATGACGTCGTTGCAAGATGTTCAAGCCTTTTTAGATAAACACCAGTTGCAGAATCAAGTCCGTATTTATCCGACGCTGAGAAACGACACGGAGTGGTACATCGTGACCTACCGCGATTATCCCACTATTCAAATGGCTCGAGATGCGGTGAATGAACTGCCGAAATCTCTCCAGTCGCTTGGCCCATGGGCAAAATCGCTCAGTCAGGTACACCGAGAGATAGACCGAGTGAAATAAACCTGAGTTTCGTGGGAAAATATGTTACATTCCGCACCCTTGAAATTGGGTTGATAGATAGAGCAGTAAAGAGCATTCGATGAAAAAGCAGCGAGCCTTTCTAAAATGGGCAGGCGGAAAATATGGCCTTGTGGAGGACATCCAAAAGCACCTACCGCCGGCTCGTAAACTCGTAGAACCTTTTGTCGGAGCGGGTTCCGTATTCCTCAATACGGATTATGAGCATTATCTTTTGGCCGATATCAATCCCGATTTGATCAACTTATACAATTTGCTCAAAGAGCAACCTGAGCTCTACATCAGTGAAGCAAAACGCTGGTTTACGCAAGAGAACAATCGTAAAGACGCTTACTTGAGCATCCGTAGTGAGTTCAACAAAACCGATGACGTGATGTTTCGCTCATTAGCGTTTCTCTACATGAACCGTTTTGGTTTCAATGGCTTATGCCGTTACAACAAAAAAGGCGGTTTCAATGTGCCTTTTGGTTCGTACAAACAACCGTATTTCCCTGAAGCGGAATTAGAGTTTTTTGCGGAGAAAGCGCAGAAAGCGACGTTTGTATGCGAAGGTTATCAAGAGACATTTCGTCGTGCACGCAAAGGGTGTGTGGTGTATTGCGATCCACCGTATGCGCCACTTTCAAATACAGCCAATTTTACGTCATACGCAGGGAATGGTTTCACATTGGATGATCAAGCTGCCTTAGCGGATATTGCGGAAAAAACCGCGAGCGAAAGAGGCATTCCAGTACTTATTTCAAACCACGACACCAAACTGACACGCCGTTTGTATCATGGTGCGGAGCTGAATGTCGTTAAGGTCAAGCGCACTATCAGCCGTAACGGCGGTGGGCGTAACAAAGTGGATGAACTAATGGCGCTTTTCCACAAGCCAGACATCAGTTAACCCCATCGATTCATTCTCTACATTCACACTATTTCACCGAAATGGTGGATCTCCACACTGGCTTCGGTAAAATTGCGCGCACATTGGTTTGCTGTTTTGCTCGTGATTACTGAGGTCAGGTATGAAAGATTTTCTTATTGCTCCATCCATTTTGTCTGCAGATTTTGCTCGTCTAGGTGAAGATGTTGAAAAAGTCTTGGCGGCTGGGGCGGATGTTGTCCATTTCGATGTGATGGATAACCACTATGTTCCGAACCTCACTTTCGGCGCGCCGGTGTGTAAAGCGCTACGTGATTATGGCATTACCGCGCCGATTGATGTGCATTTGATGGTCAAACCGGTCGATCGCATCATTCCCGATTTTGCCAAAGCGGGTGCGTCGATGATCACCTTCCATATCGAAGCGTCTGAGCATGTCGATCGAACCTTGCAATTGATCAAAGAGCACGGCTGTAAAGCGGGTGTTGTACTTAACCCTGCGACGCCGTTGGCGCACCTAGAATTCATCATGGATAAAGTGGATCTCATTTTATTAATGTCGGTGAACCCTGGCTTTGGTGGGCAGTCATTCATTCCTCACACTTTGGATAAGCTGCGTGCAGTACGTAAGATGATTGATGCGACTGGGCGTGATATCCGCTTGGAGATTGATGGTGGTGTGAAAGTGGATAACATTCGTGAAATCGCCGAAGCGGGTGCGGATATGTTTGTTGCAGGTTCAGCCATTTTTGGCCAACCAGATTATAAAGCCGTGATTGACGAAATGCGTGCAGAGTTGGCTAAAGCGTAAATTCCAGAAGCGAGGTTGCTAGATGAGTAGCTTCCTCGCATTCTAGTTTTCTAGTTTTCTAGTTTTCTAGTTTTCTAGTTTTCTAGTTTTCTAGTTTTCTAGTTTTCTAGTTTTCTAGTTTTCTAGTTTTCTAGCTCCCTAGCTCCCTAGCTCCCTAGCTCCCTAGCTCCCTAGCTCCCTGGTCCCTATCTTCCTCGCTCTCGGTTGTTTAAAAATACTCCTTGCTTAAACTGAGCCCTTTCTGTACTATTTGCCGTCCTTAAACTCGGTCAATAACCCTTAGTTCCTTGCTTCCTCTGGATGACTGAGCCAAATGTGGAAGCTAATAATCCGTAAGGAGCAAACAATGCGTCATTACGAAATCGTATTCATGGTGCACCCTGATCAAAGCGAGCAAGTTGCTGGCATGATCGAGCGTTACACAGGTTCTATCACTGAAGCTGGCGGTAAAATCCACCGTCTAGAAGACTGGGGTCGTCGTCAACTGGCTTACCCAATCAACAAGCTTCACAAAGCTCACTACGTTCTAATGAACGTTGAAGCGGACCAAGCTGTAATCGATGAGCTAGAAACTGCTTTCCGTTACAACGATGCAGTTCTACGCAACATGATCATGCGTACTAAAGCAGCTATCACTGAGCCTTCAATCATGCTTAAGCAGAAAGAAGAACGCGCTCCTCGTCGTGAAGCTGAAGCGAAAGAATTCGCTGCTGAGTAATTGATTTTATGACCAATCGAATGGAGCTGAGCGGCACTGTCGTGAAAGATCCGATTCGAAGCCAAAGCCCTGCTGGAATCTCACATTGTCGATTTTGGCTCGAGCATCGCTCGGTAGTGGTTGAGGCGGATTTACCAAGACAAGTTTTCTGTCGAATGCCAGTGGTTGTCAGCGGTAAAGGGTCACAAGACATAACTCAACAAATAGTTTTGGGCAGTAACATTAAGGTAAGTGGCTTTGTTGCTTATCAGACCGGCCGAAATGGCGTAGGTAAATTGGTGTTACATGCCGATGACATAATTCATATTTAAGATCAGGAGATAGCCCATGGCTCGTTTCTTCCGTCGTCGTAAATTCTGCCGTTTCACTGCAGAAGGCGTACAAGAGATTGATTACAAAGACGTAGCAACTCTTAAAAACTACATCACTGAAGCTGGTAAAATCGTACCTAGCCGTATCACTGGTACTAGCGCTAAGTATCAGCGTCAACTAGCTCGCGCGATCAAGCGTTCTCGTTACCTAGCTCTACTACCGTACACTGATAAGCATCAGTAATCGGTACCGTTTATTAAGAAAGAGGATTAAACAATGCAAGTTATTCTACTTGATAAAATCGGTAACCTAGGTAGCCTTGGTGACACAGTAAACGTTAAGTCTGGTTACGCTCGTAACTTCCTTATCCCTCAGGGTAAAGCAGTTATGGCAACTAAAGGCAACGTTGAAATGTTTGAAGCTCGTCGTGCTGAACTTGAAGCAAAAGTTGCTGAGCAACTAGCTTCTGCAGAAGCTCGCGCTGAGAAAGTAAACGCTCTAGAAGCAGTAGTTATCGCTTCTAAAGCTGGTGACGAAGGTAAACTGTTCGGTTCTATCGGTACTCGTGACATCGCTGATGCAATCACTGCAGCTGGCGTTGAAGTTGTTAAGAGCGAAGTTCGCCTTCCTGAAGGTGCTCTACGTACAACTGGTGAGTTCGAAATCAGCGTTCAACTTCACTCTGAAGTATTCGCGACAGTTAAACTACAAGTTGTTGCTGAGTAATATTCAGTATCAAGACGAAATTTTAAAGCACCTCTCTGAGGTGCTTTTTTTATTGCTTGAGTTTATCGTATCAGAGGATTGAGATTAGAAAGCAAACAGCAGATTGACAGAGAACACGCTGTCAGCTTTGCTTAGACCATCGGGCACTCGGTCGTGGTATTGGCGAGAGTGGGCGATCTTAAGGGCAATGTCTTCGGTAATGTTATTGGTCAAACTTAAATCACTGTCGGTTCGCGTATTGCTGTGACCACTGACGACCGTAATATCGGCCGAGAGACGCAAATTCTCTAACGCTTGCCAACTGGTTTTTAAATTGCCACGGAAAATCCCTTCTTCGACGATTTCAGGGAAAATAATGTCATCGTCATCAATTTCATCCAGATTGGGCTCTTGATAACGAAAGCCAGGACCGAATTCGAACTCAAGTACAAAGGTATCCGTACTGGCAAACTGATAACCCAAACCCGCTGAAATTGTGTAGTCTTTGAAGTACGCACTGTAGCGTGAATCAATGCCTTTAAAGCTGCCGTAAAGGTAGGTCTTAGGGGATAACTTGTAGTCAGATTGCAGGCTGTAAGTTGACGTGCGCTTATCTTCTTCGCCATCTTTGTATAAATTGTAGAATTTCCACTCTCCATTTGAGCGGTGGCGACCTTCCGTGTATTCCCCACTGAGCCGTGCGTTGAGCGCTTGAGAATCCGAGTTGCCTGAGTGAGCTTGATAGCCAAACTCTACTTCACTTTTCCACGGAGAGGGAAGGGCGATGTCCTTATCCAAATTATCTTCAGCATAAGCAGTTAGGCTAACGGCATATAGACCTAACGACAGAAACCAGCGATTGGACACGAACACCTCTTATAATGTGAGCTTATGGCTCAGGATAGTACGAACATACGAGAATAGGTGCGTCAGCCTAAAGTTAAAACTTGTCAGATGGGCAACAAACTCTGCATGCGGAGGCGCGCATCTTAAACCATTTTGAGTATAATGACGCTAAATATAAGTTACAGAGTGTAGTCATGGCGGATAATCGAAAACGCAAAATTCCGGATAGCCAAGTAGATGCAATAAAAGTTCCTCCTCATTCCTTAGAAGCTGAGCAATCGGTGCTTGGTGGTTTGTTATTGGATAATGAACGTTGGGATACGGTTGCTGAGCGTGTGGTCAGCAAGGATTTTTATAGTCGTCCCCACCGTTTGATTTTCGATGCCATTAAAAGCATTTTGGAAGAGAACAAGCCGCTGGATCTGATTACCCTGTCCGAGCATTTAGAACGCCGTGAGCAGTTGGAAGATGTCGGTGGTTTTGCGTACCTTGCCGATTTGGCGAAGAACACGCCAAGTGCTGCCAACATTAATGCCTATGCTGATATCGTTGCTGAGCGAGCTTTAGTACGTAATCTGATCAGTGTGGCCAATGAAATTGCGGACGCGGGTTATGATCCTCAAGGCCGTAGTTCGGAAGATCTGCTCGATCTCGCTGAGAGTAAAGTATTCGCCATCGCGGAAGAACGCACCAGCGAAAACGAAGGCCCACAAAATGTCGATTCCATTCTAGAGAAAACCTTAGAACGTATCGAGCTACTGTACAAGAGCCCGCAAGATGGTGTCACCGGGGTGGATACTGGCTTTACGGATCTGAATAAGAAAACCGCAGGCTTGCAAGGCTCTGACCTTATCATTGTCGCCGCACGTCCATCGATGGGTAAAACCACCTTTGCAATGAACTTGTGTGAAAACGCCGCGATGGATCAAGACAAGCCTGTGCTTATTTTCTCACTGGAGATGCCCGCGGAACAAATCATGATGCGTATGTTGGCCTCTTTGTCTCGTGTTGACCAAACCAAGATCCGTACCGGTCAGCTGGACGATGAGGATTGGGCGCGTATTTCTTCGACCATGGGTATTTTGATGGAGAAGAAGAACATGTACATCGATGACAGCTCTGGTCTAACGCCAACGGAAGTGCGTTCACGTGCGCGTCGTGTGGCGCGTGAGCATGGTGGTTTATCGATGATCATGGTCGACTACCTTCAATTGATGCGCGTGCCAGCTCTCTCGGATAACCGTACTTTGGAAATTGCGGAGATTTCTCGCTCACTGAAAGCATTGGCGAAAGAGCTGAATGTACCCGTGGTGGCCCTGTCGCAGTTGAACCGCTCGCTAGAGCAACGGGCAGACAAACGTCCTGTGAACTCGGATCTGCGTGAATCTGGCTCTATCGAGCAGGACGCCGACTTAATCATGTTCATCTATCGAGACGAAGTATATAACCCTGACAGCGCGCTGAAAGGTACGGCGGAGATCATTATTGGTAAGCAGCGTAACGGTCCTATCGGTTCGGTGCGGCTGACATTCCAAGGACACTGGTCTCGCTTTGACAATTATGCAGGCCCGGCGTTTGATGATGAGTAACACGATGAATTACATGAAAGCCGCCACGGCTTGTATTGACCTTGTGGCTTTGCAACACAATTTGCAGTTGATCAAACAGCAAGCCCCGCACAGTAAGTTGATGGCGGTGGTTAAGGCAAATGGTTATGGTCATGGTTTGCGTCACGTCGCTAAGCATGCGGTTGGTGCTGATGCCTTTGGGGTTGCGCGAATTGAAGAAGCGCTACAACTGCGAGCGTGTGGTGTTGTTAAACCCATCTTGCTTTTAGAAGGATTTTACTCGTCGGGTGATTTGCCTGTCTTGGTGACCAATAACATTCAAACGGTGGTGCACTGTGAAGAGCAACTGCGCGATTTGGAAAATGCTGAGCTGGAAACGCCTGTAGTGGTTTGGCTGAAAATCGACAGCGGTATGCATCGTTTAGGGGTTCGTCCTGAGCAATATCAAGCGTTTGTTGAGCGTTTGCATCAGTGTCCGAATGTGGCCAAGCCTTTGCGCTATATGAGCCACTTTGGTTGTGCTGATGAGATGAATAACGAGATGACGCCGAAACAAATCGAGCTATTTTTATCGCTGACTCGAGGTTGCAAAGGTGAGCGCTCACTCGCAGCTTCCGCAGGATTACTGGCTTGGCAAGAAAGTCAATTGGAGTGGGTGCGACCGGGTATCATTATGTATGGTGTTTCTCCATTTGGTGACAAGACCGCCTCCGAGTTAGGCTACAAACCAGTGATGACCTTAAAGTCTCATTTAATTGCGGTTCGAGATGTCAAAGCGGGCGAGTCAGTGGGATATGGCGCAACTTGGATCAGCGAACGCGATACCAAAGTAGGGGTAATTGCTATTGGTTATGGTGATGGCTACCCACGAACCGCACCCAACGGAACTCCCGTGTTGGTCAATGGCCGTAAGGTGCCGATTGCCGGTCGAGTCTCTATGGATATGCTCACCGTGGATCTCGGCCCCGACGCAACCGATCATGTCGGTGATGAGGCGATTCTTTGGGGCGCAGATTTACCAGCGGAAGACGTGGCGCAGCATATCGGCACCATCGCTTATGAGTTAGTGACTAAACTTACTTCACGCGTTGAAATGTCTTATAGCGAATAAATCAATAATGAAATCAAAACCTGTTTTTCGCTTGGTGGTTGCGGCAACTGGCTTGTGCGCTCTGCCAACTTGGGCTGATGGTTGGCCAAGTTGGTCTCCAGAAACGGCCGTGGTTCCTTACTATTTTGTCAGTGATAGCATGGGTAATACTCTGGGTGTCGCTGGACTTGCAAAGCACGTAGGGCAAGCTAATGCTTCTGTGTTAGGTACCGCGCTTTATTCTGACAAAGGAAGCTATGTCACTTATCTTTCGGCAACAAATTACCAAGTGGGTGATTTCTGGTTGCTCGGTGCGGAAAGCTATCAGGGGAAGTTTGTTGATTACGACTATTACCTTGGAGCTAACGCCAGTAATGATTCAACAGCGGCCGATCGAACGATAGCGACAGGTAAAGAATCAATCACGCGTTTCTCCTTCCGCTATATTGTGCCTTGGGGGCATGCGGCGTTTCGTGGAGCGCGTGCGGCATTAGAACCCACTCGGCAAATTAAAGGCTTCTCGCCAGATCGCAGTGGCATCACCACCATTGAGTTTCAGCCGTTTCATACCTCTCGAGAGATTAACGCGATTGCTGGCCAAGATAGCGACTCTAGCGGGCTCAGTTTGAAGTTGGATTGGGATAACCGAAATGATGTTCGCAACCCTACTCAAGGCTTTCGCACTCGACTGGACATCACCTACGCAGATGAAAACTGGGGCAATGACAGCGATTGGTTGAAGTATGAGTATTCCAGTAGTGGCTTTTGGAATCTCGGTGGTGTCGATGATCTTCTCGACCAACAAGTGTTTGCGTTTAACTTCTATATTGCCGATACGCCTACTTGGAATAATTGTAATACTCAAACATGTCAAAGACCGCCAGAGTTTGATCAGGTAAGTCTAGGTGGTTTATACCGATTGAGAAGTTTTTCCTCTGGGCGTTTTCATGGCAAATCGGCCATCAACTACAGCGCTGAGTACCGTGTTTTACCCAAATGGCAACCTTTGGATGATATTCCAGTGCTGAATATCTACGATATCCCTTGGTGGCAATGGGTCGCTTTTGTCGATATGGGACGAGTGAGCGACGAAAGCAGTTTCTCTGAACTGCACAGCGATATGCAGTGGAGCGCAGGTGGTGCCGTGCGTTTTCAAGTGGAAGGCATTGTGGTGCGAGCCGAAATGGCATGGGGAAGTGAAGAGAGCCTTTTTCGTGTCATGGTCAATCAGCCGTTTTAACGTTTGCCACACCTTATCATCACTCAAGCCGAGCTATTTGCTCGGCTTGTTTTTTATTCCCCATAGAGCGTGGCCATTATACGACGTTGTCCACCATGATCTCGATGTTCGCCTAAGTAGATCCCTTGCCAAGTACCTAACGCTAAACGCCCCTGAGAGATTGGAATAGTGAGATGGCATCCTAATGTTGAGGCTTTTATGTGGGCGGGCATATCATCATCGCCTTCATAATCATGCTGATAGTAAGGGGCCCTTTCAGGAACAAAGCGATTAAAGTGTTGCTCCATATCATGTCGAACGGTGGGGTCTGCGTTCTCATTGATGGTCAAACTGGCTGAGGTATGTTGGATAAAAAGATGTAACAAACCAACGGATAATTTTGATAGTTCTGGTAATTGTTGTTCAATTTCATCAGTGATCAGATGAAAGCCACGCTTTCGGACGGGTAGGGTTAAACACTTCTGATACCACATATCTCATTCCTTATAATCTATTTGGCAAATGGATAATTCAACGCTATCTTTGGTTGCAGCGTATTAGAGAGACAACACACTATAGTGAGCCATTATGCTAAGTGGCTTGCTCAAAACAGAAACGGTTTACGTGACTTAACTCAAAGAGCGCGCAGCACGAGTGCGTCATAATTGCACTCTGAAAAAAAATTACAAACTTAAGGTTGTCTTGCACGAGAGTGCAGTCGACAATCACCATTATTTTTTGCTAAATCGGGGATTCCACCAGTTTTCGCTAGACTGTATGGAATAGAACCTACTGTAACATCGGGATAAATACCATGTTGAAAACTATTAATCCAACGCAAACACAAGCTTGGAACGCGCTGACAGCGCATTTTGAATCTGCACAAGATATGGATCTGAAAGATCTTTTCGCTCAAGACGCAGCGCGTTTTGATAAGTTCTCAGCACGTTTTGGCAGTGATATTCTTGTCGATTACTCAAAGAACCTTATCAACGAAGAAACGTTAAAACACCTATTCGCACTAGCGAAAGAAACGGAACTAAGTGCTGCTATTAAAGCAATGTTTAGTGGTGAAGCGATCAACCAAACGGAAGGTCGCGCGGTGCTCCATACGGCGCTACGTAATCGCTCAAACCAGCCAGTCCTGGTTGATGGTGAAGACGTGATGCCAGCGGTAAACGCAGTACTTGAGAAAATGAAATCGTTCACTGACCGCGTTATTGGCGGTGAATGGAAAGGTTATACAGGTAAAGCGATCACAGATATCGTCAACATCGGCATTGGCGGTTCAGACCTCGGCCCTTACATGGTGACGGAAGCGCTTGCACCATACAAAAACCACCTAAACTTACACTTTGTTTCTAACGTTGATGGTACTCACATCGTTGAAACACTGAAGAAAGTCGATCCTGAGACAACACTCTTCTTGATCGCGTCTAAGACGTTCACGACTCAAGAAACCATGACAAACGCTCACACTGCGCGTGATTGGTTCCTAGCTACGGCTGGCGATCAAGCACACGTTGCTAAGCACTTTGCGGCACTTTCTACTAATGCTCCAGCGGTATCTGAGTTCGGTATCGACACAGATAACATGTTTGAGTTCTGGGACTGGGTTGGTGGTCGTTACTCTCTATGGTCAGCCATCGGTCTTTCTATTGCACTTGCTGTCGGTTATGACAACTTCATTGAGCTTCTAGAGGGTGCTCACGAGATGGACAACCATTTCGTCTCTACAGAGTTAGAAAGCAACATTCCTGTTATTCTTGCCCTGATTGGTATTTGGTACAACAACTTCCATGGCGCTGAGTCAGAAGCTATTCTACCTTACGACCAGTACATGCACCGCTTTGCGGCGTACTTCCAGCAAGGTAACATGGAGTCGAACGGCAAATACGTTGACCGCAATGGTAACCCAGTGACTTACCAAACTGGTCCAATTATCTGGGGTGAGCCTGGTACTAATGGTCAGCACGCGTTCTACCAACTGATCCACCAAGGCACCAAGCTGATCCCTTGTGACTTCATTGCACCGGCTGTGAGCCACAACCCAGCAGGTGACCACCACCAGAAACTGATGTCAAACTTCTTTGCACAAACAGAAGCGTTGGCATTTGGTAAAAATGAAGAAACCGTCAAAGCGGAATTGGTTAAAGCCGGTAAAAATGCAGAAGAAGTGGCGGCGATCGCCCCATTCAAGGTATTTGAAGGTAACCGTCCAACCAACTCTATCTTGGTTAAGCAAATCACCCCTCGCACACTGGGTAACCTGATCGCCATGTACGAGCACAAAATTTTTGTTCAAGGCGTTATTTGGAACATCTTCAGCTTTGACCAATGGGGTGTGGAGCTAGGTAAACAACTAGCAAACCAAATCCTACCTGAGCTAGCTGATGGTTCTGAAATCAGCTCACACGACAGCTCGACCAATGGTCTCATTAACGCATTTAAAGCTTTCAAAGCGTAATGTGCGAATAGAAAAACAAAGGTCAGCATTTGCTGACCTTTTTTATGTTCGTAATAGCGAAACAAAAAAGGTTGGCCAAAGCCAACCTTTCATTTATTGATTATTCGAAACAGATTTCGATGAACGCGTTACCCCATTGAGAGGAAAATGGCATGATGATGATCGAGCCTTCGCACTTGTGGCGAATCGTGTGACCTTTGCCTGAGACCACAACAGGTGTCGCCATATCAAAATCGAAGCCACTTTCAGCGAGAATACGTTTTGCTCCACCAGTAACCATATTGGTGATTTCACCCACCATATCGGTTACTTCTTCATTCAATCCATTTGGTCGCTCACCCAGCATGTTCTGCATGATTTCGAGCGCAAGCCCTTCATCAAAGGTAATTGACATCGAGCCGCGTGTTTGCGCCCCGACCATACCAATAAGGCCAGAAACATCACCACGGGCAATCTCATCTTTTTTGATTCGTGGTTTCTGAGGCTTCAATTCCAGTGAAGCCATCGTTTTTAGAACATTCATTAGAGATGCTAAAAACGGGTTTACAAATTCAGCGCGCATAACGTTCTTCTATATCTTTATTCTTTCACTCTGAGAGACAAGTTTTACAGGTACCGTGAGTTTCGATCACTTGATTGGTCAATTTAAAGCCGTATTTCTCAGCATTATTGGCCAACAAGGATATCAGTGTATCATCCTGAAGTTCAACGACATCCCCACATTTATCACAAATAAGTAATTGGAAAAAATGTTGGTTTGCGTTGCAAGAGCAGCAGGAGATAAAACTGTTGGTCGATTCAACCCGATGAATAAAGCCCTGCTCCATTAAAAATTCCAAAGCGCGATAGACGGTAGGAGGTTTGGCTTGAGGTTCGCTCTCCTTGAGCTGCTCCAGTAATTCATAAGCGCTGGAGGCTCTTGAGTTTGAACAAATCAGTTCAAAAACTCGCTTACGTTGCGGAGTCAGTCGGACTCCTCGTGCCGAACATATGCCTTCTATTTGCTCAACTAGTGTCTGGTCCAAAGCTTTCACCATAATGATTGGACTTTCTTAATAATAAACTATTTCTATACGAAGATCGTTGAGAAACCGATAAAAATCCAAATAAGCTTTTATCTTTGTCACAAACGGTCAGTGTTCGCCCAACAATAAAACGAAACCTGACTCAGGTAAAGCGAGTGTAGCGCATCCCGACATGAACCATTACAATATCGGACCAAAATTTTGATATGAAGCCAACCCGAATAATTAACCGTGCAAAATATGAGCACTTTGCGCCGTTACTTATGCGGATTGCTTCGGCTCCTTTGTTGTTAAGGTAAATACTTATGACTCACTCTTGTCGTCTTTCTGTCGCTCCTATGCTCGATTGGACCGATCGCCATTGTCGTTACTTTCATCGCTTGATGACGAAAGAAACCTTGCTCTATACCGAAATGATTACGACTGGAGCAATTATTCATGGGAAAGGGGACTTCCTTGCTTATAACCAAGAAGAGCATCCTGTCGCGTTGCAGTTGGGTGGTTCAAACCCTCAAGATCTTGCCACTTGTGCCAAGTTAGCAGCAGAGCGAGGCTATGACGAAGTAAACCTGAATGTCGGTTGCCCGTCAGATCGTGTCCAGAATGGACGTTTTGGTGCTTGTCTTATGGCTGAGCCTCAATTGGTTGCGGATTGTGTCGCTGCAATGAAAGAGGTCGTGGATATTCCGGTGACGGTGAAAACCCGTATTGGTATCGATGATCAAGACTCTTACGAGTTTCTCACTGACTTTGTCTCCATTGTTTCTGAAAAAGGTGGCTGCGAACAGTTTACTATCCATGCGCGTAAAGCATGGCTGAGTGGCCTAAGCCCGAAAGAAAACCGTGAGATTCCACCACTGGATTACCCACGAGCTTACCAACTGAAGAAAGACTTCTCTCATTTGACGATTGCAATTAACGGTGGCGTGAAATCCTTAGAAGAAGCGAAAGAACACCTACAACATCTAGATGGCGTGATGATCGGTCGCGAAGCATATCAAAGTCCTTACTTACTCGCGTCAGTGGACCAAGAGTTGTTTGGCAGCCAATCGCCGATTAAGAAGCGACGTCAGATCGTGGAAGAAATGTATCCTTACATCGAGCAGCAGCTTGCCAACGGTGCTTACCTTGGCCATATGACTCGTCACATGCTAGGGCTATTCCAAAATATGCCAGGTGCACGTCAATGGCGTCGCCATATCAGTGAGAATGCCCACAAACCAGGCTCTGGTATTGAAGTGTTGCAGCAGGCTTTAGCCAAAATACCGCAAGAATTGGATGTGTAAATTTCACCATTAGGTGGTAAAAATCACCAAGTTACGCTTTATCTTGAAGCCCTTAGCTTTTGTGTTTAAGGGCTTTTTCTTTATTTTTTAAATGGTTATTTGAATTTGAAAAGTTGGTACAGATTCTGCTCCTTACAAGAAAACAAAGGAGATAGATGATGTTAGAGCTGATTTTTATTTTGGTTTTCGCAGCAACCTTGTTGGTGACGGGGATTACAATGATGACAGTGTTTGCTGCTACAGGTATTGCGCTGGTGGTGATGATTTTGCTCGGCATGCTCGGGTTTGTTTTGAAGTTATTGCCTTGGTTAATTGTTATCGCCGTGGCTATCTGGTTTTTTAAGCATGTGGTCGCGCAGCCCAGATACAAATCGTAATTGGAGCGGATTTTGTTGAGTGTGTGAGCTGAGATTGTGATAGGATCCCCGCTCAGCTCATCCAAGGTTAACTCAGTAAAATCGGAGTATTACTCTCATGCGTAATAAAATCGCCACCATTTGTGCACTATTGGCGCCATTAGGCCTGTTTTCTGCGACCTGCCAAGCCAGTGTAGAAACGACGGTAGGCGCCGAATTTTGGAATGTGAAAACGAAAGTCAACGAAGTTGACCGTGATCGTGCTGCTACTGGGAGTTATTACGCATCTATTGAGCATGAAGTGAAATATTTGCCAGACATGCGTGTGCGTTACTCTTCGATTGATGCCGATTACATGGCATTCGATAAGTTGGATCTGACGCTTTACTTTAATCTGCTTGAGCACGATTTGATGCACTTTGATGCGGGTATTACCTTTAGCGATTTGAGCAACACCAAGTATCTCAATGTTGCGGACTTAGCCGAAGGCGAGTCTTCGTTTGATGAGATGATTTGGGCTTGGTATGGCTACGGTGAAATTAACGTACCAAAAACCAATTTTGATGTGATTGGTGAGATGAACTTTGGTAACAACAAAGGCATCAAGAGTACAGATTTGATGGCAGGTATGCAGTATCGATTGCCTTTTGAGGGTTCGGAAGTGGCTTTACGTGCGGGTTACCGCGTGATTGACTTGGAAGCCGATGCTTTCGCTTCCTCTTTAGGTAAATCATTTATCTTCGCCCATGGCTGGTTTTTAGGAGCGCAATACCGCTTTTAATCACTAATGAGAATTTAGAAAGGCCGCTATGTTATAAGCGGCCTTTTTTTATATCTCTTATCTATAAAATACGGCAAATAATTCGCATTGGTGGCAAATTCGTCCATGCTTATTGATGTCATCATCAAAAGTCAGACAGGGACAGTGTATGACCATTACCGAGTTAAGAAACTTATATCGAGAGAAGCAGTTGGTTGAGGCGATCATTGAACCTTCCATACAAGAGGGGGCATGGGTGGTGGAGTTCCGCCATGCGAGAGGTGGCTTTGTTTTGCTGACAGACAGCCATGGCGAAGAGTGCCAGTATCAAGATCTTGATGAAGCGTCCAAATCCGCAATGGCGGTCGGCTTTCAACAAGTCAGAGTGGAAACCCGCTGATCTCTCAGGCTTTGCTTACTTCCAAAAAGTTATAAAACATTCACTTCTATTCTTTCTTGTTATTAAAAAGAGTGGTTAATCTATCGTCACGCAATGAATAGGGATGTCGTGACTATGTCTTCTCAAAAGAAAGTGTCATCAGGAAACACTACTCCATCAGGATTGGCTGGCTTAGCTAGCCCACTCAACGATCAACAAATTAATCTATTACAGCAGATTTCAGATTTATCACCGCAGCAATTGGCTTGGGTGAGTGGCTACTTTTGGGGATTGTCGCAAAGTGCCGCGCCATCCGCTGTCACGCCTATCGCTCAAGCGGTTTCGGCTGTGGCCGCTAAACCCGCAGGAAAACTGACGATTATCTTTGCTTCTCAAACAGGCAACGCCAAAGGGGTTGCTGAAGCGCTAGAGCAAGAGGCAAAAGCAGAAGGTATTGCTGTTCAGCTATTTGATGCGAGCGATTACAAAGGTAAAAACTTAGCCAATGAAACTCATGTCATTATTGTCGCGTCCACCAATGGTGAAGGTGAAGCGCCAGATAACGCTATCGAGCTGCACGAGTTTCTCCAGTCAAAGAAAGCCCCCAAATTACCAAACCTGCAATACGGTGTGATTGGTTTAGGGGATTCAAGCTATGAATTCTTCTGTCAGACGGGCAAAGATTTCGATTCGTATCTTGCCAAGCTTGGTGCGACGCCATTCATCGAACGTGTCGATTGCGATGTCGACTATGATGCATCCGCAGCGCAGTGGCGAAAACAGGCGCTAGAAAAAGTAAAAGATGCTTTGTCTGCGGGAGTTGAAGCTGACGTGGTTCAATTGCCAGTCGCGCAATTGGCTGCGGGGCATGCTCTCTATACTAAGCAAAAACCTTATGCTGCGACGCTGCTGACCAGCCAAAAAATCACAGGCCGAGATTCAGGTAAAGACGTTCGTCACGTTGAAATTGACCTAGCAGGCTCCGGAATCACTTATCAGCCGGGAGATGCCTTAGGGGTGTGGTTTGAGAATAGTGGTGAGTTAGCCAATCAAGTGCTAGCCAAAGTGGGATTGTCTGGGGTGGAAAGCGTTGATGTGGACGGTGAAAGCCTCTCTATTCACAGTGCTTTGGTGAGTAAGTTTGAAATTACTTCTTCTAATCCTCAACAAGTCGAAAAGTTTGCCCAGCTTTCCGGTAGCAAAAAGCTGCTAAAACTGGTGGAAGAGAAAGACAAGCTGCGTGAGTACGCAGGTAATACTCAGCTTGTGGACCTGTTAGCGGAAAAGCAAACCAAACTTACGGCAGAGGAGTTGGTGGGGCTACTGCGTCGCCTTACTCCAAGGCTTTACTCCATTGCCTCGAGCCAAACGGAAGTGGATGAAGAAGTTCATCTCACCGTTGGTTTGGTTGAATACGATGTTAAAGGTGAGAAACGTTTTGGAGGCGCTTCTGGTTATTTAGCGCAACGTCTAGAAGAAGGTGAGCAAGTAAAAGTATTTGTAGAGAACAACAATAACTTCAAGTTGCCAGCAGACGATAACGTCCCAGTCATCATGGTTGGGCCTGGTACGGGTATTGCACCTTTCCGCAGTTTCATCCAAGAGCGTGATAACCGCGGTGCAGAAGGCAAAAACTGGTTGTTCTTTGGTGATCGTACCTTTACGCAAGATTTCCTCTACCAGGTTGAATGGCAGAAGTATCTGAAATCCGGCCTGCTGACGAAACTCGATGTCGCTTTTAGTCGTGACCAAGCAGAGAAAGTCTATGTGCAGCAACGCATCTTAGAAAATGCAGCGCAAGTATGGCAGTGGATTCAAGAAGGCGCTTATCTCTACGTCTGTGGTGATGCGAACCGAATGGCAAAAGATGTTCATCAAGCCTTTGTCGCAGTCGCAGAGCAAGAGGGCAAGATGTCACGCGATGACGCAGAAGAATTTATTAACGACTTACGTAAAGCAAAACGTTATCAAAGGGATGTGTACTAATGACTTTTTCTATTGAAAATAATAAGCAGGTTGTATTAGGCGAAGAATTAGGAAAGTTGTCTGATAACGAACGCCTTAAAACGCAGAGTAACTTCCTACGTGGCACGATAGAGCAAGATCTACAAGACCGAATCACGGGCGGATTTACCGCGGATAACTTCCAGTTGATTCGTTTCCACGGTATGTATCAGCAGGATGACCGTGATATTCGTAACGAGCGCGCAAAACAGAAACTAGAGCCTCTACATAACGTTATGCTACGTGCACGTATGCCTGGTGGTATCATTACACCCAAACAATGGTTAGCGATTGACAAGTTTGCTACCGAGCATTCACTTTATGGCAGCATTCGTCTGACCACACGTCAAACGTTCCAGTTTCACGGTGTGCTTAAGCCGAACATTAAGCTAATGCACCAAACGTTAAACAGTATTGGTATTGATTCAATCGCTACCGCTGGTGATGTTAACCGTAATGTCTTGTGTACCACCAATCCGGTTGAATCTGAGCTGCATCAAGAAGCCTACGAGTGGGCGAAAAAAATCAGTGAGCATTTACTGCCTAAGACAAAAGCGTATGCCGAAATTTGGTTAGACGGTGAGAAAGTTGAAACCACGGAAGACGATGAGCCGATCCTAGGTAAAACTTACTTACCGCGTAAGTTTAAAACGACCGTTGTGATCCCTCCGCAAAATGATGTGGACGTTCATGCGAACGACCTCAATTTTGTGGCGATTGCTGAAAAGGGCAAATTGATTGGCTTTAACGTGCTAGTGGGCGGCGGTTTGGCGATGACACATGGTGATACATCGACTTACCCACGTCGTGCCGATGATTTCGGCTACATTCCACTAGAGAAAACGCTGGATGTCGCTGCTGCAGTCGTCACGACGCAACGTGATTGGGGAAATCGCTCGAATCGTAAAAATGCTAAAACCAAGTACACCTTAGATCGCGTAGGTACGGATGTCTTTAAAGCGGAAGTCGAAAAGCGTGCTGGGATTAAGTTTGAGGTTAGCCGCCCTTATGAGTTCACCGAGCGCGGCGATCGCATTGGTTGGGTTGAAGGGATTGATGGTAAGCACCATCTCACCCTGTTTATTGAGAATGGTCGTTTACTCGATTATCCTGGTAAACCACTGAAAACAGGTGTGGCAGAAATCGCTAAAATCCATAAAGGTGATTTCCGTATGACGGCCAACCAAAACTTAATTGTGGCAGGAGTCTCCAAGAGCAACAAAGCCAAAATTGAGAAGTTGGCGCGAGAACATGGTTTGATGGATGAGGGTGTCAGCGAGCAACGCAAAAACGCTATGGCGTGTGTGGCGTTTCCAACCTGTCCGCTGGCAATGGCAGAAGCGGAGCGTTTCCTACCTCAGTTTGTGACGGATGTTGAAGGGATTCTGGACAAGCATGGTTTAGATAAAGAAGACAACATCATTTTGCGAGTCACGGGCTGTCCTAATGGTTGTGGTCGTGCAATGTTGGCGGAAATCGGTTTGGTGGGCAAAGCGCCAGGACGCTATAATCTACATCTAGGTGGCAACCGCGGTGGTACGCGAGTTCCAAAAATGTATAAAGAGAACATCACTGACAAACAGATCTTAGAAGAGATTGATCAGCTTGTTGGTCGCTGGGCAAACGAACGCCTTCCTAACGAATGCTTTGGCGATTTCACTGTTCGTGTTGGCATTATTGAAGAAGTCATCATTTCTAAAAGGGATTTCTATGCTTGATTCTGTTGCTTCAACGCTGCAGCTATCAGAATTACTCTCGTTAACCAAGGCGGAGCAAAGTATCCGCCTTGCCGAAATCAACGTTGAGTTAGAGATGCTGTCAGCTCAAGAGAGGGTCGCTTGGGCTCTGCAAAATTTGGAAGGGGCACACGCTGTTTCGTCGAGTTTTGGGATTCAAGCGGCTGTCATGCTGCATTTGGTATCGAAGCAGCAAGCCGATATTCCCGTCATTTTGACCGATACGGGCTACCTATTTCCTGAAACGTATCAATTTATTGATGAGTTAACTAAATCTCTAAACCTAAACCTTAAAGTATACCGAGCGAATGAGAGTGCAAACTGGCAGGAAGCTCGATACGGTAAACTGTGGGAGCAAGGTATAGAAGGAATAGAAAAATACAACAAGCTTAATAAAGTCGAACCTATGCGTCGTGCACTGAATGAGCTTAATGTTAAAACCTGGTTTTCCGGATTACGCCGAGAGCAATCTCAGTCCCGAGCAGGCCTACCTATTCTGTCGATACAAAATGGAGTGTTTAAATTCTTGCCTGTAGTTGATTGGAGTAACAAAGACGTACACTACTATTTAAAAGAACATGGTCTTTCATATCATCCCCTTTGGGAGCAGGGCTATCTTTCTGTAGGAGATACGCATACAACTCAAAAATGGGAGCCAGGGATGAGTGAAGAAGAAACTCGTTTCTTTGGCTTGAAGCGTGAGTGTGGACTTCACGAAGAAGATAATGAACAAGATGGTTCTGGTATTTAATAATAGAGAAGCTCAAAGGCCGCAGATGCGGCCTTTTTATTTAGCTACAAAACGGACGTTGTGGATAACCTTGTGGGTATTTTGTTGGTTTGTTTTGGGTAAAGTTGGATAAATGGCGCTTTGAATGGATTTTGTTCGCTTAGGCTTTGTTTTTGTAATTTTTTCAAAATAACACTTGCCAATGTGAGCGGGATCTCTATAATGCCACCTCATCGACAGGGCAAGGGCTCACAAGGGTTTCAAGCTTGTTCGATAGGCCAGAAAGAAAAATGAAATAATTTTGAAAAAGTGTTTGACACTGAAAATTATCTCGCTAGAATGGCCGCCTCTTCCGAAGTGATGTGATTCACAAAAGAAGAAAGCTCTTTAACAATATAAACCTATCAATCTGTGTGGGCACTCGTTGATGATAATCCAAAAGATTTATCAATGAACTGAGTGACCAAAACGATACTAAGTATCGGCACAGTCAATTTATTCAGTATTCATTGAGCCGAAGCGAAAGCTTCAAAAACTTTTAATTGAAGAGTTTGATCATGGCTCAGATTGAACGCTGGCGGCAGGCCTAACACATGCAAGTCGAGCGGCAGCACAGAGAAACTTGTTTCTCGGGTGGCGAGCGGCGGACGGGTGAGTAATGCCTGGGAAATTGCCCTGATGTGGGGGATAACCATTGGAAACGATGGCTAATACCGCATGATGCCTACGGGCCAAAGAGGGGGACCTTCGGGCCTCTCGCGTCAGGATATGCCCAGGTGGGATTAGCTAGTTGGTGAGGTAAGGGCTCACCAAGGCGACGATCCCTAGCTGGTCTGAGAGGATGATCAGCCACACTGGAACTGAGACACGGTCCAGACTCCTACGGGAGGCAGCAGTGGGGAATATTGCACAATGGGCGCAAGCCTGATGCAGCCATGCCGCGTGTGTGAAGAAGGCCTTCGGGTTGTAAAGCACTTTCAGTTGTGAGGAAGGTGGTGTCGTTAATAGCGGCATCATTTGACGTTAGCAACAGAAGAAGCACCGGCTAACTCCGTGCCAGCAGCCGCGGTAATACGGAGGGTGCGAGCGTTAATCGGAATTACTGGGCGTAAAGCGCATGCAGGTGGTTTGTTAAGTCAGATGTGAAAGCCCGGGGCTCAACCTCGGAACTGCATTTGAAACTGGCAGACTAGAGTACTGTAGAGGGGGGTAGAATTTCAGGTGTAGCGGTGAAATGCGTAGAGATCTGAAGGAATACCGGTGGCGAAGGCGGCCCCCTGGACAGATACTGACACTCAGATGCGAAAGCGTGGGGAGCAAACAGGATTAGATACCCTGGTAGTCCACGCTGTAAACGATGTCTACTTGGAGGTTGTGGCCTTGAGCCGTGGCTTTCGGAGCTAACGCGTTAAGTAGACCGCCTGGGGAGTACGGTCGCAAGATTAAAACTCAAATGAATTGACGGGGGCCCGCACAAGCGGTGGAGCATGTGGTTTAATTCGATGCAACGCGAAGAACCTTACCTACTCTTGACATCCAGAGAAGCCAGCGGAGACGCAGGTGTGCCTTCGGGAACTCTGAGACAGGTGCTGCATGGCTGTCGTCAGCTCGTGTTGTGAAATGTTGGGTTAAGTCCCGCAACGAGCGCAACCCTTATCCTTGTTTGCCAGCGAGTAATGTCGGGAACTCCAGGGAGACTGCCGGTGATAAACCGGAGGAAGGTGGGGACGACGTCAAGTCATCATGGCCCTTACGAGTAGGGCTACACACGTGCTACAATGGCGCATACAGAGGGCGGCCAACTTGCGAAAGTGAGCGAATCCCAAAAAGTGCGTCGTAGTCCGGATTGGAGTCTGCAACTCGACTCCATGAAGTCGGAATCGCTAGTAATCGTGGATCAGAATGCCACGGTGAATACGTTCCCGGGCCTTGTACACACCGCCCGTCACACCATGGGAGTGGGCTGCAAAAGAAGTGGGTAGTTTAACCTTCGGGAGGACGCTCACCACTTTGTGGTTCATGACTGGGGTGAAGTCGTAACAAGGTAGCGCTAGGGGAACCTGGCGCTGGATCACCTCCTTATACGATGATTATTGCGATGAGTGTTCACACAGATTGATATGGTTTAGAAAGTTTAGAGTATCTTAGTGTCCCGTTCGTCTAGAGGCCTAGGACACCGCCCTTTCACGGCGGTAACAGGGGTTCGACTCCCCTACGGGATACCATCTTTAAGCATTCTTGCGAGTGTGTTTAAAAATGGTTTCGAAAGAAATCTGCTCTTTAACAATTTGGAAAGCTGACAAAACAACAATTTATTGTTGTTTGTAAAGTTCTCAATGTTTGTCTTTAGGACAAACACCAACAAACACATTCAAGTGTTCTTGGGAAGGTCACTTTTAGTGACTATTCGAAATTGAGTCCGGCAAAATCAACGCTATCTCGCTCATTCAAATAATGAGATAGCAACTTTGGTTGTTTAACAAAGACCCTTTGGGGTTGTATGGTTAAGTGACTAAGCGTACACGGTGGATGCCTTGGCAGTCAGAGGCGATGAAGGACGTAGTAACTTGCGATAAGCGTAGATGAGGCAGTAACAGCCACTTGAGTCTACGATTTCCGAATGGGGAAACCCACTGGCATAAGCCAGTATCATTGAGTGAATACATAGCTCAATGAAGCGAACCGGGAGAACTGAAACATCTAAGTACCCCGAGGAAAAGAAATCAACCGAGATTCCGAAAGTAGCGGCGAGCGAAATTGGATTAGCCCTTAAGCTTTACATGTGTTAGACGAACGGTCTGGAAAGTCCGACGATACAGGGTGATAGTCCCGTAGTTGTAGATGCATGTTCAGTGAAATCGAGTAGGGCGGGACACGTGTTATCCTGTCTGAATATGGGGGGACCATCCTCCAAGGCTAAATACTCCTGACTGACCGATAGTGAACCAGTACCGTGAGGGAAAGGCGAAAAGAACCCCTGTGAGGGGAGTGAAATAGAACCTGAAACCGTGTACGTACAAGCAGTAGGAGCACCTTCGTGGTGTGACTGCGTACCTTTTGTATAATGGGTCAGCGACTTATATTCAGTGGCAAGGTTAACCATCTAGGGGAGCCGTAGGGAAACCGAGTCTTAACTGGGCGCCATAGTCTCTGGATATAGACCCGAAACCGAGTGATCTAGCCATGGGCAGGTTGAAGGTTGAGTAACATCAACTGGAGGACCGAACCGACTAATGTTGAAAAATTAGCGGATGACTTGTGGCTAGGGGTGAAAGGCCAATCAAACTCGGAGATAGCTGGTTCTCCCCGAAAGCTATTTAGGTAGCGCCTCGGACGAATACTACTGGGGGTAGAGCACTGTTAAGGCTAGGGGGTCATCCCGACTTACCAACCCTTTGCAAACTCCGAATACCAGTAAGTACTATCCGGGAGACACACGGCGGGTGCTAACGTCCGTCGTGGAGAGGGAAACAACCCAGACCGCCAGCTAAGGTCCCAAATTACAGCTAAGTGGGAAACGATGTGGGAAGGCTTAGACAGCTAGGATGTTGGCTTAGAAGCAGCCATCATTTAAAGAAAGCGTAATAGCTCACTAGTCGAGTCGGCCTGCGCGGAAGATGTAACGGGGCTAAGTTGTAAACCGAAGCTGCGGCAATGTTCTTTGAACATTGGGTAGGGGAGCGTTCTGTAAGCCGTTGAAGGTGTGTTGTAAAGCATGCTGGAGGTATCAGAAGTGCGAATGCTGACATGAGTAACGACAAGGGGGGTGAAAAACCTCCCCGCCGGAAGACCAAGGGTTCCTGTCCAACGTTAATCGGGGCAGGGTAAGTCGACCCCTAAGGCGAGGCCGAAAGGCGTAGTCGATGGGAAACGGGTTAATATTCCCGTACTTCTTACAATTGCGATGGGGGGACGGAGAAGGCTAGGTGGGCCTGGCGACGGTTGTCCAGGTTCAAGTGCGTAGGCTGAGTGTTTAGGTAAATCCGGATACTCTTAAGGCTGAGACACGACGTCGAGCTACTACGGTAGTGAAGTCATTGATGCCATGCTTCCAGGAAAAGCCTCTAAGCTTCAGATTGTAAGGAATCGTACCCCAAACCGACACAGGTGGTCGGGTAGAGAATACCAAGGCGCTTGAGAGAACTCGGGTGAAGGAACTAGGCAAAATGGTACCGTAACTTCGGGAGAAGGTACGCTCTTGATGGTGAAGTCCCTTGCGGATGGAGCTGACGAGAGTCGCAGATACCAGGTGGCTGCAACTGTTTATTAAAAACACAGCACTGTGCAAAATCGTAAGATGACGTATACGGTGTGACGCCTGCCCGGTGCCGGAAGGTTAATTGATGGGGTTAGCGTAAGCGAAGCTCTTGATCGAAGCCCCGGTAAACGGCGGCCGTAACTATAACGGTCCTAAGGTAGCGAAATTCCTTGTCGGGTAAGTTCCGACCTGCACGAATGGCGTAATGATGGCCACGCTGTCTCCACCCGAGACTCAGTGAAATTGAAATCGCTGTGAAGATGCAGTGTACCCGCGGCTAGACGGAAAGACCCCGTGAACCTTTACTACAGCTTGGCACTGAACATTGAACCTACATGTGTAGGATAGGTGGGAGGCTTTGAAGACGTGACGCCAGTTGCGTTGGAGCCGTCCTTGAAATACCACCCTTGTATGTTTGATGTTCTAACGTTGGCCCCTAATCGGGGTTGCGGACAGTGCCTGGTGGGTAGTTTGACTGGGGCGGTCTCCTCCCAAAGAGTAACGGAGGAGCACGAAGGTGGGCTAATCACGGTTGGACATCGTGAGGTTAGTGCAATGGCATAAGCCCGCTTAACTGCGAGAATGACGGTTCGAGCAGGTGCGAAAGCAGGTCATAGTGATCCGGTGGTTCTGAATGGAAGGGCCATCGCTCA
Source organism: Vibrio vulnificus CMCP6 (assembly GCF_000039765.1). Classification (NCBI taxonomy): domain Bacteria; kingdom Pseudomonadati; phylum Pseudomonadota; class Gammaproteobacteria; order Vibrionales; family Vibrionaceae; genus Vibrio; species Vibrio vulnificus. Next base: position 1,394,110 of record NC_004459.3, read on the forward strand.
ACGGATAAAAGGTACTCCGGGGATAACAGGCTGATACCGCCCAAGAGTTCATATCGACGGCGGTGTTTGGCACCTCGATGTCGGCTCATCACATCCTGGGGCTGAAGTCGGTCCCAAGGGTATGGCTGTTCGCCATTTAAAGTGGTACGCGAGCTGGGTTTAGAACGTCGTGAGACAGTTCGGTCCCTATCTGCCGTGGGCGTTGGAAGATTGAAGGGGGCTGCTCCTAGTACGAGAGGACCGGAGTGGACGAACCTCTGGTGTTCGGGTTGTGTCGCCAGACGCATTGCCCGGTAGCTAAGTTCGGAATCGATAACCGCTGAAAGCATCTAAGCGGGAAGCGAGCCCTGAGATGAGTCTTCCCTGATACTTTAAGTATCCTGAAGGGTTGTTCGAGACTAGAACGTTGATAGGCAGGGTGTGTAAGCGCTGTGAGGCGTTGAGCTAACCTGTACTAATTGCCCGTGAGGCTTAACCATACAACACCCAAAGGGTTTTGATGGACTCGATGTAAGAACATTGAATGTGTAGAGAACATAAACAGCTTTCCAGATTTTTTGCTTTCACTTTTTTAGAAAAAGTGAAGACAAAAACAGAATTTGCTTGGCGACCATAGCGTTTTGGACCCACCTGAATCCATTCCGAACTCAGAAGTGAAACGAAATAGCGTCGATGGTAGTGTGGGGTTTCCCCATGTGAGAGTAGAACATCGCCAGGCTTTTAATTTAGACTTAGGTCTAACCAGTGCGGAGCGGTAGTTCAGTTGGTTAGAATACCGGCCTGTCACGCCGGGGGTCGCGGGTTCGAGTCCCGTCCGCTCCGCCACTTATTTAGAAACCTCGCTAATTAGCGGTTTGTTTTAGATATAAGAAAAATTTAGGGGTGTAGCTCCAATTGGCAGAGCAGCGGATTCCAAATCCGCGTGTTGGGAGTTCGAATCTCTCCACCCCTGCCATATTTAAGGCTCTGAACGAAAGTTCAGAGCCTTTTTCATATTCCATTTTAGAGTATGTAAACTTCTGTTGTTGGTGACTATATCATCGATCCCATATTCCCTTTCGCATCTTCTTTGTTTCTGAAAGCGCCCCTCTGTCTGCTTATTTTATTTCACCTTCAGTATTTGCTCTTGAATGATAGGCAAAAGCAACTAACTTTAATTTAAAGGGATGGGAGCGCATCATGAAGATTGAGCAAATTGTATGGCAAGAAGGTCATTGGCAAGGTTTATCTTCCTCCAGGCAGTTAGATAGCATAAATACATTAATCATCGTGTTTGGACGAGCGAGTGATACATCGCTCGAGCAGTTAAGCGCTCAGATGCCCTACTCCCAAGTCATAGGTTGTAGCACAGCAGGAGAAATTATTGACAATACGATTCTTGAAGATGCTGTAGTTGCAACCATCATACTATTTGAAAAGTCGACAATTCATCTAGCGAGTGCACACATCGAAGACGGAATGAGAGCAAGTTTCAACATCGGAGTTCAGTTAGGTCAGGAGTTATCTTCTCACAAGGATAATTTAAAACACGTCTTTGTTCTGAGTGATGGTTTGCTCATTAATGGGGGGCATCTTGTTGAAGGCTTTCATTCTGTCTTGCCGAAAAACATTAAAGTGACTGGCGGGTTAGCGGGTGATGGTGAGCGGTTTGAGCAAACAACCGTGATTTCAGGAAACCGATCTAGCTCCGGGCTTGTGGTTGCGTTAGGGTTGTATGGTGAGCATTTGTCGGTAGGGTATGGTTCACGTGGCGGTTGGTGTCCTTTTGGCATGGAAAGAAAGGTAACACGTTCAACCGATAATGTTCTTTATGAGCTTGACGATCAGGATGCTTTGTCTATATACAAAACGTATTTAGGAGACTTAGCACAAGAACTGCCCGCTAGTGGTTTGCGATTTCCCCTAGAGATTAGTGTACCTGGTCAAGAGCTAAAGCTTGTGCGCACGTTACTCGCGATTGATGAGGCGCAAGGATCGATAACGTTTGCAGGCAACGTACCCAAAGGCGTCACTGCTAAATTGATGAGAGCCAGTTCAGAATCGCTTATTGAGGGGGCGCGTAATGCCGCGAGTTTGTGCCATCACGATAGTTCATCTCCTGCGTTGGCTATCTTAATCAGTTGTGTAGGAAGGCGCTTACTGTTGAGGCAGTTGGCTGAAGACGAGGTTGAGGCGGTGAGCGAAGAGTTAGGCGAAAATACTCGGGTATGCGGTTTTTACTCGTATGGTGAGATTGCCCCTAGTTCGGAGGAAGGAAGCGCAGATCTGCATAATCAAACCATGACCATTACTGTTCTGTCGGAAATATAGTATGCATCGCTTACTGCAGCGACAGCTCAGAAAAGTATTTCCGCAAGGTCTCCCCGATGACCCTAAAATTCAATTGTTGGTTGAGTTGGTGGAGTCTGGCTATCAGTCCTTCTCAGAGCAACTCACGATATTAGAGCGTTCACTAGACATTAGCAGTGATGAGCTCAATCAACGCAACCAAACCTTAAATTCGATTTTGGACTCATTGCCTGACATGAGTTTATGGATGGATAAAGATGGCATTATTCGAGATGTCAGAATTGGTCATTTTGACCCTCCACTACTTAGCCATGATACTGATACGGATTGCATTTTTGAGCTCCCTTTCATCAAAGCATCTAGCGAGTTTCAAGCTTTTCTTGAGAACTATCAGTCACGTGGTGGAAGAAGCGAAGACATCGCATTTCAGTTGGATGACCACGAATATAGAGTGAGGGCGAACATTACTGCTGTCGGGAATCATCGTTGGCTGCTTGTGTTACAAGACATCTACCTGCGTAAAAAGCTCGAAGAGATGCAATATCAGCGTTTACAACAATCGAAACGTGCTGAAAAACAACTACAGCAGCTCGTAAACTCTGCTCCTATTGGTATTTTGATTTGCGATCCTCGATTGAATATTTTGATGACGAATGATTTTATTTGTCAGCTATTTGGTATGTCTGAACAAGATGTGTTGTCCCACCATCCTATGGATTTTATCTCTTTGCGCAGCCGGGATTTATTCCAGCGTTATATTCAAAAAACCATTAACGAACAAGATAGTCAGGAAATTGCTCGTGCGGATTTGTTACTCATGCTGCCGGAAAAGAAAGATATTCCGATTGAGATGGCCTTCAGCCGCTTAGTTTTTGAAGGCAAACCAATGATCATCATGTCGATCACCGATATCAGTGAACGTAAAAAGCTTGAAGCCATGTTGCGTAATCTGGCGGCGACCGATCCGCTTACAGGTGCATTTAATCGCCGTAGTTTTATGGAGCAAGCCGAAAAATCAATCAGAACGTGTCAACGTTGGAACTGTCCACTGTCAATCATGATCCTAGATATCGATCACTTTAAACAATTCAACGATAGCTATGGTCATGCCGCTGGTGACTTGGTCCTTGTTGAACTTGTTAAGATGGCTGATTTATCAACACGAGAAATAGATATTATCGGTCGTCTAGGAGGAGAAGAGTTCGCCGTTGTGCTACCGGGATTAGGTGAAAAGGAAGCATTTGAAGTGGCGAAGCGATTACGAAGCGTTGTGGAAAACATGCAAGTCAATTATGAACAGCAACCGTTACAAATGACTATTAGCATTGGCGTGGCAACATTGCAGCCGTCGGAGCTTAACACACCTCTCGAACAATTGATGAAACAGGCTGATGAAGGCCTCTATTACGCAAAAGCGCATGGTCGAAACTGTGTTATCTCACCACTGTTAATGAATGGCTGAAGTAAAAAGGGCCCTAAGGCCCTTAATCATTATGATGTAATGGATTCTGTCTTGCCCTCAGGAACAGTCACCGAACTTTGCTTCGCTTCGAATTCAGCTTCTGATTTTTTGGCTTTCTCGATCATTGGAGTGATGGTTGAACCCTGAACCAATATTGAAAAAACCACCACCGCGTAGGTCATCACCAGAATAATCTCTTTCACGTCGATGAGTTTATCTGAAATAACCCAGATACCCGATGGAATTGAGAGTGCCATCGCTAAGGCCAAGCCACCGCGCAACCCGCCCCAAGTGAGGATTTTAATTGACCATGGATTGTATTGGCGGAAGCGTTTAAAGCCGATATAGGACAAAAATACGCTGAGGTAACGAGCGATTAAGACCAGTGGAATAGCGATGGCCATCAAAATCCAGTCCTCTTGATGGAATTTAAACAGCAACATCGACATACCAATCAGAAGGAAAAGCACACCGTTAAGAAACTCATCCACCAGTTCCCAGAAATGATCGAGATGATCTTCACTCTCTTTAGAGAAGCCGATGAATCGTGTCCAGTTACCAATCATAATGCCAGAGACCACCATTGCTAATGGACCAGAAACATGGAGCACTTCTGCAAAAGCATAACCTGCCGTTGGGATGCCAATGGTGAGTAGTAGCTCCATTGAGTGGTCATCAGTGGCACAGATAAGATAATGGAAGAGTAACCCCAATGCGAAACCATACAAAATACCGCCGATGGCTTCCTGGATAAACAACATGGTAACGCTACCTACCGTGGGTGTTTCGTGGCCAAATGCGATGGTAAACAAGGTCACAAAAATCACAAGGCCAAAACCATCATTGAAGAGTGATTCCCCTTCAATTTGCGTTGAGATTCTACGAGGTGCCTTGAGTTTTTTCACGATAGCCAAAACGGCGATCGGGTCGGTCGGTGAAATGAGTGCACCGAAAAGCAGGCAGTAAATCAGATCAAACTGAATACCAATGAGCTGGCAAATGCCATACAGAGCAAAACCAATAAAGAAAGTAGAGAAAAGTGTCGCACCTAGCGCCAACACGGTAATTTCCCATTTTTGGTCTTTAAGGTTGGGTAGTTTGATACCTAAACCACCGGCAAACAATAAGAAGCCCAAAATACCTTTGAGGAGGAAATCTTCAAAGTCGATGCTCGACATGGTTTGTGTGGCGATTTCAGTTAAGTGGAACCAGTTGTTCTGACCAGCAATTAAAATAAGTAATGAGAGCACCATTGAACCTGCGGTAATCGCGATGGTAGTCTGCATTTTGCCTATCTTGCTGTTTACAAAAGCAATCAACATTGCTGCAGCGGATAGAAAGCAGAGAGTATAGTAGACCGACATACAGTTCTCTATTTGTAACAATTTGTGAACGAAATTCTCCTCGTTTGATGAGCAAATAGCAATCTCTTTTTCCTAGTAAAATAGTCCAAGAGGATTGCAGGCAAAATAGTCAAAATTAGTATTTTTAGACGTCTAGACTCCTGAAAATTGTGTGATAGGATGTCAACATTAGAAAAAGGAATGAGGCGGTACTGTGGGAAGTCAAATCAGAGCGCAGATTGAAGCGCAACTAAAACAGAGAATCTTGTTGATTGATGGTGGTATGGGCACCATGATCCAGGGCTATAAGTTGCAGGAGCAAGATTATCGTGGTGAGCGTTTTGCTGATTGGCATAGCGATTTAAAAGGCAATAACGACTTACTGGTGCTAACTCAGCCACAGTTGATTAAAGAAATTCATCATGCCTATCTAGAAGCGGGTGCCGATATTCTTGAAACCAACACCTTTAACGCCACCACCATCGCGATGGCCGACTACGATATGGAAAGTCTGAGCGAAGAGATTAACTTTGCTGCCGCGAGGTTAGCACGTGAAGCTGCGGATGAGTGGACAGCCCAAAATCCTGCGAAACCGCGCTATGTGGCGGGGGTGCTTGGCCCAACCAACCGTACTTGTTCCATTTCGCCAGATGTAAACGATCCGGGTTATCGCAACGTCAGCTTTGATGAGCTGGTAGAGGCGTATTCTGAATCGACTCGTGCACTGATCCGCGGTGGTTCTGATCTCATCCTCATCGAAACTATTTTTGATACCTTGAACGCGAAAGCGTGTGCTTTTGCAGTGGATTCGGTGTTTGAAGAATTAGGCTTCGCACTCCCTGTCATGATTTCGGGCACCATCACCGACGCCTCAGGTCGAACGCTTTCCGGTCAGACGACGGAAGCTTTTTACAACTCTCTTCGTCACGTACGTCCGATCTCTTTCGGCTTAAACTGTGCACTTGGGCCCGATGAACTGCGCCCTTATGTTGAAGAGCTTTCTCGAATTTCTGAAACGTTTGTTTCTACTCACCCGAACGCGGGTTTGCCGAATGCCTTTGGTGAGTACGATCTCTCTCCAGAAGAGATGGCGGAACACGTCAAAGAGTGGGCGCAAAGTGGTTTTCTCAACCTGATTGGTGGTTGTTGTGGCACCACGCCAGAACATATTCGCCATATGGCAATGGCGGTGGAAGGGGTGAGTCCTCGCGTGTTGCCTGAGATTCCAGTTGCCTGTCGCTTATCGGGCTTAGAACCGCTGACTATTGCCAAAGATACCCTTTTTGTCAACGTGGGTGAGCGTACTAACGTTACTGGTTCTGCACGCTTTAAACGCTTGATCAAAGAAGAGCTGTATGATGAAGCGTTGGACGTTGCGCGTGAGCAAGTTGAAAACGGTGCGCAAATCATCGACATCAACATGGATGAAGGGATGCTCGATGCAGAAGCGTGCATGGTGCGTTTCCTTAACCTATGTGCATCTGAACCAGAAATCTCCAAAGTGCCGATCATGGTCGACTCCTCTAAATGGGAAGTGATCGAGGCTGGCCTGAAGTGCATTCAAGGCAAGGGCATCGTGAACTCTATTTCTCTCAAAGAGGGGAAAGAGAAGTTTGTCGAACAGGCGAAACTGATTCGTCGTTATGGCGCTGCGGTGATCGTGATGGCATTTGATGAAGTCGGCCAAGCGGATACGCGTGAACGCAAACTGGAGATTTGTACCAAAGCCTATCGTATTTTGGTCGATGAAGTCGGTTTCCCACCGGAAGATGTCATCTTCGACCCCAACATTTTCGCTGTTGCAACGGGCATTGATGAACACAACAACTACGCGGTCGACTTTATTGAAGCGGTGGCGGACATCAAACGCGATCTTCCGCATGCAATGATTTCTGGCGGGGTATCGAACGTTTCCTTCTCATTCCGTGGTAACAATTACGTCCGTGAAGCGATACACGCTGTGTTCCTTTACCACTGTTTTAAGAACGGGATGGACATGGGCATCGTGAATGCTGGCCAGCTCGAAATTTATGACAACGTGCCTGAAAAGTTACGTGAAGCGGTCGAAGATGTCGTACTAAACCGCCGCGACGATGCCACTGAGCGTTTGTTGGAGATTGCCGAAGAGTACCGTGAAAATGCCGTGGGCAAGCAAGAAGATGCGTCGGCGCTAGAGTGGCGTACTTGGTCTGTCGAGAAACGTCTTGAGCATGCTTTGGTTAAGGGAATCACCGAATTCATCGTCGAAGACACCGAAGAAGCGCGCTTAAATGCCAGCAAACCACTGGAAGTGATTGAAGGTCCTCTGATGGACGGCATGAACGTGGTGGGCGATCTGTTTGGTGAGGGCAAAATGTTCTTACCACAAGTGGTGAAATCCGCACGCGTCATGAAGCAGGCGGTGGCTCACTTGGAACCCTTCATCAATGCGTCAAAACAAGCGGGTTCTTCGAACGGCAAGATCCTATTGGCGACGGTGAAAGGGGATGTACACGACATCGGCAAAAACATTGTTGGCGTGGTGCTGCAATGTAATAACTACGAGATCATTGATCTCGGTGTGATGGTGCCGTGTGAACAGATTTTGAAAGTCGCGAAAGAGCAGCAAGTCGACATCATTGGCCTGTCTGGTTTGATTACCCCATCACTCGATGAAATGGTGCACGTAGCCAAAGAGATGGAGCGTCTTGGTTTTGATTTGCCATTGTTGATTGGCGGCGCGACCACATCAAAAGCGCACACTGCGGTGAAGATTGAACAAAACTACTCACATCCTGTTGTGTACGTAAATAACGCCTCTCGCGCAGTTGGTGTTTGTACCTCGTTACTCTCTGATGAGCTGCGTCCTGCGTTTGTTGAACGCTTACAGGCTGATTATGAGTTGGTTCGCGATCAGCATAATCGCAAGAAGCCGCGTACTAAGCCGGTGACGTTAGAAGCGGCACGTGCGAACAAGGTGGCAATTGATTGGCAAAGCTACACGCCTCCTGCACCGAGTCAGCCTGGTGTACACGTGTTTGATGACTTTGACGTGGCGACGTTACGCCAATACATAGACTGGACACCATTCTTCCTCACCTGGTCATTGGTGGGCAAATACCCAACGATTTTTGAGCATGAAGAGGTGGGTGAAGAGGCGAAGCGTCTATTTGGAGATGCCAATGAGTGGCTAGATCGTATCGAACAAGAAGGGTTACTCAAGGCACGTGGTATGTGTGGCCTGTTTCCTGCGGCAAGTGTTGGTGATGACATAGAAGTCTATACCGATGAGTCTCGCACTCACGTGGCGAAAGTGTTGCACAATCTTCGTCAACAGACGGAGAAACCCAAAGGGGCGAACTACTGTTTGTCAGATTACGTTGCGCCAAAAGAGAGTGGTAAAAAAGATTGGATCGGCGCTTTTGCTGTGACTGGTGGGGTGAACGAGCGTGAGCTCGCAGATCAGTTCAAAGCACAGGGTGATGACTACAACGCCATCATGATTCAAGCGGTTGCCGATCGTCTAGCGGAAGCTTTTGCAGAGTATCTGCATGAACGTGTCCGTAAAGAAATTTGGGGCTATGCTGCCGATGAAAACCTTTCAAACGAAGAACTGATCCGCGAGAAATACCAAGGGATCCGTCCTGCACCGGGTTACCCTGCCTGTCCAGAGCACACCGAGAAAGGGCCGTTATGGGAACTGCTTAACGTAGAAGAGACCATTGGCATGTCACTCACCAGCAGTTACGCGATGTGGCCGGGAGCTTCGGTATCAGGATGGTATTTCTCTCATCCCGATTCTCGTTATTTTGCCATCGCACAAATTCAGCAAGACCAAGTGGAAAGCTACGCTGAGCGTAAAGGTTGGGATCTCTTGGAAGCCGAAAAATGGCTTGGTCCTAATATTAATGGCTGATACTGGCCAGCGTTGAGCAAACGAAAAGGTCACAGCGATGTGACCTTTTCTCTTTGGATCAATGTGATCTTGAAACGATGTTTAGCGTTCAAAAAGATCTTGATGCAGTTTTTGGATCACGCTCTTAGAGTCGTGTGCATCGACTAAGAAGCAAAGGTTGTGATCACTTGCCCCGTAACAGATCATACGCAAATTGAAATCCCCTAAGGTGCTGAAGACTTCTTTAGCGTAACCCTTTGTCTCCATATGATTGCCGATCAAGGCCACCAGACAAAGGTTGTGCTCGACTTCAACAGTGCATAGCTCTTCAAGCTCCTCTCGCGCGGCCTGTGGCAGTTCAGGTGCACCACCAGAAGTGTCCGTTTTGTCTAGAGTGAGGGAAACGCTGATCTCTGAGGTTGTGATCAAATCCACGGAGATTTTATGTTTTGCGAGAATTTCAAATACTTTGGCTAAGAAGCCGTACGCATGGAACATTTTCGCACTGCGTAAGGTGACCATAGTCTGATTGCAACGCAGTGCCAGTGCACGGAAAAGCGGCGAGCTTTGTGCTTCGTGGCGAATCCAAGTACCGCCTTTTTCTGGCTCTTTTGACGATCCGACAAAAACTGGAATGTCGTGACGAAGGGCTGGAACGAGCGTTGATGGGTGCAGAATTTTGGCACCAAAGTTAGCCATTTCAGACGCTTCTGCAAAGCTGATTTCTGGAATTGGCGCTGCTTTCGCCGCAATGCGAGGATCAGTGGTGTAGATCCCTGGAACATCGGTCCAAATCTCTAGGCCACTTGCTTTAACGCCTTCGGCAATCAAAGCCGCACTGTAATCACTGCCACCACGGCCTAAGGTGGTGGTATTACCTTCCTCATCCGAGCCGATGAAGCCTTGAGTCACTACCACGTAATCGCGGCAAAGTGGTAAAAGCTTCTCTTGCGCCAGCTCTGCAATCTTTGCCACGTCAGGTTCTGCGCGGCCAAAGTTGTCATCTGTGCGTAGGACTTCTCGAATATCAAATCGCACCGCGTTGACTCCACGCTCACGCATCAACTGGGCCAGAATATGAGTCGACATCAACTCACCACACGCGACCAAGTGGTCGGTGAGTTTATTGCTGGCTTGAATCGATGCGGCTTCAGCAAGGCTAGTGATGGTATCTAGAATGGCATACACTTCCGCCGCCGCTTCTGTTGCATCTTCCAATTGATTGAGAATCGCGTCATGAATTTCAGCCAATTGGGCTAGAAGTTCAGCGCGTCTTTCCTGTGATTGAACACCATTGGCCAACTCTACCAATAGGTTAGTGACGCCAGAGCATGCACTGCTTACCACTAAGCGTGTCTCTGGATTGTTTTCAATAATGGCCGAGCAACGACTCATTGCCTCAAAGTTTGCAACACTTGTTCCACCAAATTTCGCTACATTCAATGCGCTCACGGCATTTCTCCCACGACTTCCGAAAAATATTAACCGTTGGTAATCCAACATCCGATGTTTGTTTTGGTGAGGAAAGGGGCAGAGCAGTTTAGAGAGGTCAGTTTGAATAATCAGAAAATCCATCTCAGAAGCTCTTCATCAGGCTGAGCTGATGACAGTTGATGGGACTCAACCCAAGTCAACCGACAGATCAAATCCTGCAATTTTGATCTACCTCGGCACTACTCCCCCTGAATGTTCTGTGTTGGAGTTGCGGCTCCACAAAACATCTGCCTGGGCAGTGCTCCTCTTCTGCAAAAAGCTTAAACATTGAACGTTTTTCACACTCCAATGTCAACGCTTAATTCGATCGTGATTGAAAGTTTTTATTAACAAATTTGTGACACTGGTTTGACCTCTAAGACTGTCGGCTAATTGCTGTCGTTGCTCGTTTGCTTTAGTGTGGAGAAACATAATTTGCATTAAAACGATTACGCTGTCCGTTAACCTTTTTCACGCTTAGCAAGGAGCCGGTATGTCAATTCAAAGCTTTATTCCACCACGCCGTATTTTAATGGGGCCAGGACCGTCTGATATTTCCCCGCAAGTATTACAAGCACTTAGCCGCCCAACCGTGGGGCACTTGGACCCGCTGTTTATTCAGATGATGGATGAGCTCAAACAATTGCTTAAATACGCCTTTCAAACTAAGAATGACTTTACCATTGCGGTCTCTGCGCCAGGCAGTGCGGGAATGGAAGCGTGCTTTGTGAACCTGATTGAACCGGGAGATAAAGTCATCGTCTGCCGCAATGGCGTGTTTGGTGAGCGCATGCGTGAAAATGTCATTCGCGCTGGTGGTGAGGCGATATTAGTGGATGATGAGTGGGGAACACCAGTCTCGATTGAGAAGGTCGAGCAGGCCTTAACGCAACATCCGGATACCAAAATTCTGGCTTTTGTTCATGCAGAAACATCGACAGGCGCAAGAAGTGATGCGGAGACACTGGGGAAATTAGCAAAACAATATGGAGTGCTGACGATCGTTGATACGGTCACTTCGCTGGGAGGCATTCCGCTTAAAGTCGATGAATGGCAACTTGATGCTGTGTATTCCGGTAGTCAAAAATGTCTCTCTTGTGTCCCGGGTCTTGCTCCTGTGACGTTTTCTTCTGCCGCCATTGAGAAAATTCAGTCACGTAAAATACCCGTGCAAAGCTGGTTCTTAGACCAAAGCTTAGTGTTAGGGTATTGGAGTGGGGAAGGAAAACGCAGTTATCATCATACCGCACCCGTCAACAGTTTGTATTCACTGCACGAAGCGTTGTTGATGCTGAAAAATGAAGGCCTGGAGAACGCTTGGGCGCGGCACGAAAAGATGCACAACAAGCTGAAAGTGGGTCTCGAAAAATTGGGGTTCCAATTTGTGGTCGATGAAGCGTACCGTTTGCCTCAACTCAACGCGATCTATGTGCCGGAAGGTATCGATGAAGCGAAAGTGCGTAGCCATTTGCTTGAAACCTATAACTTGGAAATTGGCGCCGGTCTAGGAGCGTTAGCTGGTAAAGCGTGGCGTATAGGCTTGATGGGTTACGGTGCGAGAGAGGAAAATGTCGCGTTATGTTTAAGAGCGCTTGAAGAGTCGCTCACTCAATAATCTTTGGTCAGTTAACAATAAAAAAGCGAAGCTGGTGAGCTTCGCTTTTGTATTACATGACAAACTACTGACCGGACGACACGGAGTGAGACAATGCCGCTGACGGTGGTTGATAGTGAATGTTGCTGAAGTCGTTTTTAGGGAAGAGGAATTCAGCTTCCGTCTTTACTTGTTCTGCCTTACTCAAATCGCCAAGCCCTTGGTAGGCTAAGATTAAATTGGAATAAAACGCTGGTCTTGGCTTGGTCTTAATAATGTCAAGGGACCAATCAATATAGGGCTGAATCAATTTGGCATCTTGTGTTGCTAAGCCAATGTTGAGGTAGGTGCTGTAGACATCCCAATCGAAACGATCTTTCCACACCACGGGATTGGTGACGCGTTGTAAGAGATCTGGATTGACTGGGCGAGTGGTTTCAAACTTGGTCAGCACGTAGTTAGTATGCAGGGCGCTCAGCATGTAGAAAGTGGTCAGTATCGGCACCACTAAACTGGCGATTCGTAATGCCGTTTTACTGATGCGAGAAAAATTCACGCTTTTGACTTTCGCTACACGTTGATCAACCCAATAGATGAGTATGATGAAAATCAGCCAGTGTGCCGCAGAGTGATAAAAAGGGTACTCCAGTTGACTGTGTAGTACGATCGGCACAAACAAGGCAAACATGGCCAAACGCGTGCCTTTCTTGGCACTGTAGATTCGGTTCAATACCAAGATGGCTGCGAGAAAAATCCCTAATAGTGGAACAAGCCCACCTTCTACACCCCAATAGAGTAGCTCGTTATGTGGATGATCCATCGCCGGAAGTGCTGGTGGATATTGCTTGTTGAGTAAGTGCTGCCTTGCCGTGTACAAGGTGTAAGCCGATTCAAAATTGCCGTAACCGTAGCCAGTAAAAGGCTTCTCTATCAGCATGTCGAGTGCTTGTGGGAAGGTATAGGCTCTTGCTGATTCTAAATTGGTTTTCTGCCCCGCCAAATTGCTCTCGGTGCTTTGAAGTAGCGCACCGGATAAGCTTAAACCCAGAATAATGGACCCCAGCCAACCCCAAAAACGAATTTTAGTACCAAATCGGTAGAGATAGGGCAGCAACAAAAGAGTGGCAATCATAGCGGCTAGCCAACCGGTACGAGAGGCTAACACCACGATCAAAGGGACGGTGAGCAGTGGAATCAAATAGAGTAAAGTGATTTCACTCAGATGCTTATTGTATTTGTGTGGCTGTCTCGCTAGTAGGTAGCCAGAAATAATTAACCCCGTTGCAAGGAAGCTTGCCATCACATTGGGTTGTTGAAATATGCCATATGGTCGATTTGACAGCGTGTCATACCCCATCCAATTACCGGGTTTGAGCCAAAGGAACTGGTAATAACCGATGAAGGATTCGATCACGACAGCCAATACGACCAGCCATAACAAGCGTTGTTTGTATTTATTACTAAAGCTAAATTGTTGCAGTAACACAAAGAAGCCAAAGCCAGCCCAGAGGCCAACTAAGCGACTCACCGACTGCATGTAGTGACTGTTGGCATAAAAAAGTGGCACGGTCAGAATGAGACAACTGACAAATAGGCCAATGGTCAGTTTGGAATAACGTAAATATTGCTGGCTAGCAAGCTGGTAGCAACCAAGCGCAAAGACAAAGGAGAACGCAATCCAAGTGGTTGGGTTGAAAGAGAGCGCAAGCCCCGCGCCTCCAGGATTGGGCATAAAGAAATGCATAGCGACGAGAAAGAGGATCGCCAGTGCCAGTAAAAACTTTTTGTTGAGAGGCACTTGTGCCTTAGGTTCTGCTAATTGCGTACCGCTTACGTGTATCGTTGCCATAACGTGATTCTTAATCTGAAAAAAGAAACCAGCTTTACGCTGGTTTCATCACTTTACCTGTTTTTTCTATTTCAACATAGGCTTAAGGAAGCGTGCGGTATGCGAACCTTCGATCTGCGCCACATCTTCAGGTGTTCCTTGGGCAATGATTTCCCCTCCACCTTGGCCACCTTCTGGACCTAAGTCGATGATCCAGTCGGCCGTTTTGATCACATCTAAATTATGCTCAATCACGACAACGGTGTTGCCATGATCACGTAAGCGATGCAAGACGGTCAACAGTTGCTGGATATCGTGGAAGTGTAGGCCCGTTGTTGGTTCATCCAAAATATAAAGGGTTTTGCCCGTATCGCGTTTGGACAACTCACGAGCCAGTTTTACCCGTTGTGCTTCACCGCCAGAGAGGGTGGTGGCCGCTTGACCTAAACGGATATAAGAAAGACCAACATCCATTAAGGTTTGCAGTTTACGCGCGATGACAGGGACAGGAGCGAAAAACTCATGAGCGTCTTCAACGGTCATCTCTAGCACTTCATCGATGCTCTTCCCTTTGTAGTGTACTTCTAACGTTTCACGGTTGTAGCGCTTGCCTTTACACACATCACAAGGGACGTAAACATCAGGTAAAAAGTGCATTTCAACCTTGATAACACCATCACCTTGGCAAGCCTCACAGCGGCCACCACGAACGTTAAAGCTGAAACGCCCTGGCTTGTAGCCACGAGAACGAGACTCTTGGGTGCCGGAGAACAGCTCTCGAATCGGAGTGAAAATCCCCGTATAGGTCGCTGGATTCGAACGCGGTGTGCGGCCGATGGGGCTCTGGTCGATATCGATGACCTTATCAAAATGCTCTAAGCCTTTAATAGACTTATAAGGCGCTGGTTGAGCTGTGGTCGCCCCATTGAGTTGGGTATGAGCAATTTTGAAGAAGGTGTCGTTAATCAGTGTTGATTTACCCGAACCAGAAACCCCAGTGATACAACTGAATAGCCCGACAGGCACCGAAAGATTGACCTCTTTAAGGTTGTTGCCACTGGCTCCAATGAGCTCAACCGTTTTGTTCTTATCTCTTGGTGTGCGTTGAGTCGGCACAATAATCTGCTTGGCTCCGCTCAAGTATTGTCCGGTCAAGGAATCTGGATTGGCGAGAATCTCGGCCATTGTTCCTTCGGCAACCACTTGGCCACCATGTACGCCTGCACCAGGACCAATGTCAATCACATGGTCGGCACAACGAATCGCATCTTCATCATGCTCTACGACTAATACGGTATTGCCGAGATCGCGTAAGTGCGTCAGTGTTTTGAGTAAGCGCTCATTGTCACGCTGGTGAAGGCCTATTGACGGTTCATCGAGCACGTACATCACGCCAACCAAACCGGCACCGATCTGGCTAGCCAGACGAATACGCTGTGCTTCGCCACCAGACAAGGTTTCAGCGCTGCGAGACAGGTTCAAATAATTGAGGCCAACGTTGACTAAAAACTGCAGTCGATCGTTGATCTCTTTCATGACCTTCTCCGCAATTTGAGCTCGCTGCCCTTCGAGTTTTAAGGTGGCGAAAAAGGTCAATGCATCCGCGATACTCAACTCGACGATTTGTGGCAATGTCGTGTCATTAATAAACACGTTGCGTGCTTCTAGGCGCAGACGAGTTCCACCACAACTGGTGCAAGGTTTGGTGGAGATATATTTTACCAACTCCTCTCGTACCGAGTTAGATTCGGTGTCGCGATAACGGCGCTCGAGTGTATTGAGAATACCTTCAAATGGATGGCGTTTAAGACGAATGTCGCCTCGATCGTTGATGTACTTAAATTCGATTTCAGTGCGCCCTGAGCCTTTTAAGATGACCTCTTGGATGCGTTTTGAAAGCGAATTAAAAGGGGCATGTAAATCGAAATCGTAATGCTCAGCCAGCGAGGTGAGCATTTGGAAATAGTAATAGTTCTTCTGATCCCAACCACGAATCGCCCCTTGTGCAAGACTTAAATTGGCATCTTGAATCACACGTTCTGGGTCAAAATATTGCTGTACCCCGAGGCCATCACAGGTGCCACAAGCCCCTGCTGGGTTATTGAACGAGAACAAACGTGGCTCAAGCTCTTGCATACTATAACCACAGTGGGGACACGCAAAATTGGCGGAAAAAACGATCTCTTCACCGTCACCCTCCATAGGGGCAATCACAGCGATGCCACCTGAGAGTTCCAGTGCCGTTTCAAAGGATTCTGCGAGCCTTTGTTGTAAATCGCCACGCACTTTAACGCGGTCAACCACCACTTCAATGGTGTGCTTTTTGTGTAACTCTAGCGTTGGTGGATCGGTGAGGTCACAGGTCTCTCCGTCAATACGCGCACGGATAAAACCTTGAGCAGCAAGATTCTCTAATGTTTTAACGTGCTCGCCTTTGCGCTCTTTCACGATGGGGGCGAGCAACATCATTTTGGCACCTTCAGGCAGCTCCAGCACTTTGTCGACCATTTGGCTAATGGTTTGAGCGGCTAAAGGGACTTGATGTTCAGGACAGCGAGGCTCACCAACGCGGGCATACAGTAGGCGAAGGTAGTCATACACTTCTGTGATGGTTCCTACGGTTGAGCGCGGGTTGTGTGAGGTGGATTTTTGCTCGATAGAAATGGCTGGCGAGAGGCCTTCAATGTGGTCAACATCGGGCTTTTCCATCAATGAAAGAAATTGACGAGCATAAGCAGAGAGGGATTCAACATAACGTCGCTGACCCTCTGCGTACAAAGTGTCAAATGCCAAAGAAGACTTACCTGAGCCGGATAAGCCCGTAATAACGATCAGTTTATCTCGGGGAATGGTGAGATTTATGTTTTTGAGATTATGGGTACGTGCTCCGCGAACTTCTATCTTGTCCATCTTTGATGCTCTGTGTAATACCAACAAGTTGAGCAAGTATTACATAGTGTGAGAAATGTGCAATAAAATACTGGATAAAAAAACAGTTAAAAATAAGGCGCTTTATTTAAAGCGCCTTACGTCTCGGTTTAGAGGAAGTTGATTACTTCTCTTTTTGCGTACTGAATTTACCCAATTCAGACGTCTTCTCATCTTTCAGATAAAGGTTTTGGTAGCAATAGTTGGTTGCTTCGATATAGCCTTCAACGCTGCCGCAATCAAAACGACGACCTTTAAACTTATATGCCAATACACAACCTGCTTTTGCTTGTTTGAGTAGTGCGTCGGTGATTTGAATTTCCCCGCCTTTACCTGGTTCAGTTTGCTCAATCAGATCAAAAATATCTGGGGTAAGAATGTAACGACCAATAATTGCAAGATTACTTGGCGCGGTACCAGGTTCTGGCTTCTCCACCATGTTGTCTACGCGGAAGAGATCGTCTTTGATCATTTCGCCAGAGATCACGCCGTATTTATGAGTTTCATTTTCAGGTACTTCCTGAACAGCAACGATCGAACAGCGGAACTGCTTAAACAGCGCGACCATTTGTGCCAAGACACCTTGTTCTTCATTGACACAAAGGTCATCAGCCAGTACGACGGCAAAAGGTTGATCCCCAACGAGTTCACGGCCCGTTAAGATGGCGTGCCCTAAGCCCTTCATTTCACGCTGGCGAATGTAGGTAAAGTTCGCGGAGTCGATCAAAGCACGTACATCTTCCAATAGGGCTTCTTTGTTGGTACCACTAATCTGATGTTCTAATTCGTAGTTTTTATCGAAGTGATCCATGATTGAATGCTTACCACGACCAGTAACAATGCACATTCCGTCCATACCCGCTTGGATGGCTTCCTCCACACCGTATTCGATCAGAGGTTTGTTCACCACTGGCATCATTTCTTTTGGCATCGATTTGGTCGCAGGTAAGAAGCGAGTGCCGTAGCCAGCGGCAGGGAAAAGGCATTTTTTAATCATTGAATAGTGTCCTTATCAAATCGAACTCCTCACCGAAACAATACGCACGTAAAAATTAAAGCCGAGCGCGCAGCATTTCCTTTGTGGTGTGTTGTTCCATAAACAGTTAGTTATCATTAGGGGCGATTCTAACCTGTTATTTTGTCATACGTTACACTCTAAAGGAAAATTCGCGATCTTCTTACTTATGAGATCAAATTTTGGTCAGCCCACGCGGCAGCTTGGACACGATTCTTCACGGAGAGCTTTCTAAAGGTTTGATAGAGATGCGACTTTACGGTGAATTCACTAATGAAAAGATCTTCGGCGATTTGAGAATTTGACTTGCCAGACTGCACGCAGCGTAACACTTGAATTTCTCTCATCGTGAGATCCACATTCACTGGTGAAGTGTGTGAACAAACCATATTTCGATAGTAGTGGATGAGTTGTGCACTGACGTCGCGTGGCAGCCAGCTTTTGCCATTAATCACCGAATTTAGTCCTTTGGCCATGTCTGTAATGGCGGTGTCTCGGTAGAAGATCGCTTTGCACTGGCCAAAACCGATCAGTTCCTCAGTCGTCAATCGGCTAGGTACATTACACAGGACCGTTTCAAACCCTTTCCATATCAGGGGTAGGTTTTTAATTTCTCTCAACAGCACCTTATGTTGCTGATGATCAATTAATAAGATGCGATTACGATGATTGGGATCAGCTTGCATGAGCGTTGCCGGGGTAATCACAGGGATCTCCATTTGAATCTGTTTAGCTAATACCGTGACGAACTCAGGAGTTTGTTCGTTTTGCAAACTGATAAAAAATGGCTTCCGCGCGTAAGAAGATTTTCTCATAACAACCTCCATTTATGGTTAATTATTGAATAAGTCGAATGCGCGGGTGCAACGTTGTCATCATTAAATCGCACAGGCTACTGGCAGAATAGCGAAATGCGTAGAATTTCATATGGATAAGTAAATGAGAGATTTATTAGCGCAAAAAAACGTTTAGTCGCTCCTAAATCTTGCAATTTTTAGCTTGGTCTGAGGTGATGGATAACACACAATTTGGCGACTATTTTTACCATAGCTAAAAGCGTGCTATTCTATTGCGCTAACTATTTATTAATACCGAAAGTTAAACGGAGCACATCATGGCCAGCCGTGGAATTAACAAAGTAATCTTGGTAGGGAACTTAGGTAACGACCCTGAAATTCGTTACATGCCAAGTGGCGGTGCGGTGGCGAATATCACCGTTGCAACTTCAGAAACTTGGCGCGACAAAGCGACAGGCGAGCCGCGTGAGAAAACAGAATGGCACCGTGTGACGTTATACGGCAAGCTGGCAGAAGTCGCGGGTGAATACCTACGCAAAGGTTCTCAAGTCTACATTGAAGGACAACTGCAAACGCGCAAATGGCAAGACCAAAATGGTCAAGACCGTTATTCAACTGAAGTCGTTGTACAAGGCTACAATGGCATTATGCAAATGTTGGGTGGTCGTCAGCAGCAAGGTGGCGCCCCAGCGATGGGTGGTGCTCCGCAGCAGCAACAAGGTGGTTGGGGTCAGCCTCAACAGCCAGCCGCACAGCCGTCTTACCAAAAGCAGGCTCCAGCGCAACAACAGCCAATGCAGTCTCAGCCTCAGTACAATGAGCCGCCAATGGACTTTGACGACGACATTCCGTTTTAAGCCGTCGCTAAATTATATAGACGAAAGCCGCGATTCCCGCGGCTTTTTCAATGACACTTCTCACATCTACTGAGAGTAGATTGTTAACCATTCACTTATCAAGTATATAGAAATAAACGGTATATGATGAATGGAAAAGGAATTCGGTGTTCATGAGGTATACCCCGACTCTCAAACTCAGTACTCGACTTGTAGCCTTCGTTACAATGATCGTTATCAGTGCCATGTTTATCCTCTTTATTGGTGGCACTCTCTCATTTAAAAAGCTTGGTCAGGAATATCTCAACCACTATTTGGCGGGCATTGTCGAAGTGTTGGATAAAGAGATGGAGGATCCTGATGCCGCATATTCTATGCAGCGTTGGATGCCGAAAATGCTGCAAGCTTCCAATATCGTAGAAATGAAGCTTTCTACCGATTCTGGGGTGGTCTACCGTTTCAAGGACACCTCGCCACAAATTGACGTCAATCGCCTTTATGAACAAAGTTATGTGCTTCAGCGTAATCCCGGGTATCGCGTCGAGTTCAAAGCGACACCGCCTTACGTTGGCTTTGGTTATTCGTTTCAAGCGTTGTGGTCGATTACCTTAGCGGTTGGCTTGATCATTTTTTGTTTAATGCGTGGTGTGAAATGGCTGAAAGAGCAGCTATATGGCTCAGAGCTATTGGAAGAGCGCGGACGCATGATTCTGGCAGGACGAGTGGAACAATACGCCAAAGGTGACGAGCGAGAGTGGCCTTACACGGCAAGTGAAGCGTTAGACATGCTGATTGAAGAGCTGCGCGATGCACGTCAAGAGCGCAGTCGCTTTGATACGTTTATTCGTACCCAAACTTTTCTGGATAAATTGACGGGCACGGCGAATCGGGTGTTATTTGACAATAAACTGGAATCGGCGCTGCATGAGAGTGGGGCGCAAGGTGCGGTGTTATTGATGCGCATTGCGGATTGGAAAAGTGTGTCAGAAGAAAATGACAAACAAATGGCCGATGAATTTGTTATTGAAGTGGGCAGCCTCATTTCCAATTTGGTTCAGCGTTTTCCTGAAGTGGTCTTCTCACGCTATTACCCGTCCGACTTCGCTCTCTTTATCCCTCATTTAGGTGCCAAAGACGTCGCCAATCTGGCGTCGCAGTGCATTCGTCAGCTGGAGAAACTCAATCCCCCTTACCCACTGGATAAAGAAAACTGGTGTCACATTGGTGTCACTATGTATCAGGAGGGGGAACGACACAGCCAAATTATGGATGAAGCGGAAACCGCACTGCGAAGTGCTCAATTACAGAGCAATAATAACTGGAGTCGATTTAAGAAGTGGAATCATATTGATGAAACAAGAGGTAGTGTGAAGTGGCGTACCATTTTTGAGACAGCCATGTCGACTGAAAATGTGCTAGTCTTCGGACAATTGTCTTATTTATTAGACGGACAGCAGTTAAATCCATTGCATACTGAGTTAACATGTCGAATTGTTGATCCAGAAAACGGCATTGTGAAAGCCTCTCGCTATATGTCTGCGTTAAAGCAGGTTGGGTTTGAGAGTCAAATGGACCGCGCGGTCATCGGCAAAGTGTTTGCTCATTTGCGTGCAAATTCTGAGAATATCGGCAAATTGTCACTGAATTTACACGTCACGCCGTTTGCCAACCGTCATTATTTCAAATGGTTCCGAGACGAACTGCTACAGTTACCTAGTGAGTATCGAACAAAAT
The DNA here is from genome assembly GCF_000039765.1 of Vibrio vulnificus CMCP6. Lineage (NCBI taxonomy): Bacteria > Pseudomonadati > Pseudomonadota > Gammaproteobacteria > Vibrionales > Vibrionaceae > Vibrio > Vibrio vulnificus. The sequence continues at coordinate 1,415,283 of NC_004459.3, forward strand.
TGAGTTTTGAGTTTGTTGAAAGTCACTTAGTAAGGCATCTGGATTATATGAGACCTGTGGCAAAAATGTTGTCAGGTTTGGGGTGCCAACTGGTGGTCGGGCAAGCTGGTAGAACCATTGTGAGTACGCATTATTTGAAAGATTTGGGTGTGGATTACTTAAAATTACATCGAAGTCTGACAAAGAAAATAGAACAACGCCATGAAAACCAGTTGTTTGTTCGTAGTATGCTGGGCGCGGGCGCAGGGACGAAAGTGAAAGTCATTGCGGTTGGCGTTGAAACCAAGCAAGAGTGGTCAACCTTGGTTGAGCTAGGCATACATGGTGGACAAGGGCGCTATTTCTCCGTTGAAAATCAGTGGTTACCGCCAGTCGTGACCACTGTGGAAGAAAAACAAACGAAAACGGCAAGACGCAATCGCTGGCGTCGAAAATAAGAAGAAAAACAGATGAATGTGAAGTCATTGCTCGAAAAATTGAGAGGCCAAGCTAATGGCGGGGAGCAGCGTTTTGTCATGCTTCAGCCTGATGCCGTCTACTTTGCCGCTCAAGGCGAGTTGAGTACCGAAAGTGCTACGTCTCAAGCGCTTTTTGAACCTATCGATGAGAGTTGGGAAAAAGCACTTGAGAAAGTTCTGCAGTTACAGTTCACGCCTGGTGAAAAGGTGACTGTGTTACTGGCCAGCCATCATTACCAAGTTTTTCAAATAGAAAAGCCAGCGATCCCACGAGAAGAGTGGCCGTCTGCTTTACCTTTCCTAGTCAAAGATCTTATTTCTGAACGCCCAACAGAAATTGTCGCTGACGGACGTTTACTTCCGAATAGCAGCAAACTGCAAGTGTATGTTCTGCCGAAAAAGATCGTGGATAAACTGCTGGATTTGATTGTTCGAAATCAGTGCGAGTTACATTCGATTGTTCCCGAAGACGAAATTTGGGCGCACAGCGCTGGTGAGTTGGCCAATTTTCTTCTATTGCAACGCAGCGCCAAAGGGCAATTCAAACTCGGTGCCTTTGTTGAACACACGCCGATGTTCCAACGAACCATTCGTTCCGTTTTTCCTCCATTAACTGGTGAAGCAGCCAGTGCCCTTCAGCTTGATGGGCTGGCTCTGGAGCTACAACGTTCCATCGATTATCTCTCATCACAAATTAAAGGTGTCTCCCTCAATCAGCTTAAAATTTGCTGTGATGAAGAGGACCACGCAGAGCTTGTCTCGGCGCTCAATGAACGATTAAGTGCGAATGCCTCAGTATTAGATGACGAGGGAAGACTCTCTGGCAACATCGTAGTGGATTGTGCAGCGCAGCTCGGTAAGGCTGAAATCAATCTTTATCCTGAGCACCTTAAGCCTAAAAAAGAGCTGTTCACGCTCAATAATGTAGCGGCTGGCTGGGGAGGCATCGCGGCGATTTTCTTGATGGTGTACGCCTTCGCGTTATGGCAGCAACGCGCCATCGATAATCAACTTGCTAATGTGCAAGCGGAATCTCATCAACTGACTCAGCAGCTTAGTCAACTGCAAGCCAAGTTAGACCAGCATAAACCCTCTTCAGAAAAACTGGCGGCGGTGGAGCGCTTAAAAGTGAAAGTTCGAGCGCAAGAAGCGTCGCTCAACGCGATTAGCCAATACGATACGTCATTGCAAACAGGGTATTCTGGAATGATGTTGTCGCTCGCGAAGCTCGGCAGAAATGACATCTCACTGACGGACATCAGTGTGGTGGGGGCGAATTTAGACGTGAAAGGCCTTGCGATCAGTGCTAATGCGGTGCCGAACTGGGTAAACCAGTTTAAGCATGAACTGCCTCTGGTTGGTCGCAGCTTTGATAAGGTGAAAATCGGACGTAACGAAGACGATGTCATCACGTTCGAACTCAAAACGAAAGCAGAAGGTAAAGGCCAATGAAGCAGCAGTGGAATGCTTGGAATGACAAGTTTCTTGCCTTAAGTGGCCGAGAGAAGTGGCTGATTACGCTCTGTGGTTTGGTGGTGATTGTACTGCTGTTGTTTACCTTGGTGATTGAGCCTGCTTGGAAGCAGTTAGCGGCGAAAAAAGAACAACTGAGTAGCACCATTCAGCTTAATCAGAAGCTACAAGGCGACATTCTGGTAATTCAGGCTAAGCTCAATAAAGACCCGAATAGAGAAATCGACATCGAAATGAAGAGCTTATTGGCGCGAAGTCAAGAACTCGGCATGCAGTTGTCTGAAGTGATTGGCAATCTGCTTTCTCCTAGCCAAATGGCGGAATTACTGGAGACGGTACTCGATAAAAGCAGTGGCGTTAAGTTGATTTCATTGGAGTCGTTGCGTGCAGAGCCAATAGAGGGTAACCCAGAAAATTCTGAGTATTCGGGGTATTACGTTCACCCAGTGCGATTAGAAATGACTGGCGACTTTTTCGCGATTCAAGGCTATTTGAGTAAGCTTGAGAATTTGCCAGTGAAATACTATTGGCGCCGCTTCCACTACCAAGTAGAGGAGTATCCTCAAGCTCGCGTGGTGTTGGAAGTGTATACGTTAGGAACAAGACAGGAGTTTATTGGTGGTTAGATTTCTTCTGTTATCACTGTGTTTCGCTGGTGGAAATGCGTATGCGACTCAAGATCCAACGGCTCCGCTAGGTTGGACGAAGCCCGCTCAAACCAAGCCAAGTGCACAGAGACAATATCGCTTACCGACGTTACAAAGCATCGTCTGTCAGTCACCGAAAGAGTGTGTGGCGATTTTAAATGACGATGTGGTCAGTGTGGGCGAAACCATACGCGGTTATAAAGTCACTCAAATTGATTCTGATGTGGTGACATTAAAGCGAGGCTCCAAGCTGTGGAAATTAGAGCTTTTTAATCTGGATATAAAAGAATAATAAGGTTTGAATCAAATGCGCAAGATTGTAGTTGGAATTATCATTGCCTCGCTAATGGGGTGCTCTATGGGGCACAGAGATCCCGTTGAAGTCAAACAGACCTTAAACCAGTCCATCAATGAGGCCAATAGCCGAGCACTGGATGAGCTGCCACCTTCTGTGGAAGAGGACTTAATGCCGGAACTGGAAGCGGCCAATACGGCAGGCAGCAATACGGTGAAGCGTTTTCGCATTAAAGCCAGTGGCGTTGAAGCAAGGCAGTTTTTCACCTCCCTGATCAAAGGCACGGAGTTCAGTGTCGCAGTTCATCCCGATGTAACAGGGCGTATCACGCTGAATGTCAGTGATGTGACGCTCGATGATATCTTATTGATCGTACAAGATATGTATGGCTACGATGTGATTAAAACGGGCAAGGTTATTCAAGTTTACCCCGCTGGTTTGCGCACCGTGACCATCCCGGTCGATTATATCCAGTTTCAACGCTCTGGTCGCTCTTTAACCAGTATCGTGACCGGCTCTGTGACCTCGACGGGCTCTACCAGCTCCAGCGGTGATTCTGATTCTAATTCCAATAACAGTTCGAATAACTCCAATAACAGCGGAGATAACACAACCACAGCCAGTGGCGGCACCCGCATTGAAACCATTACGGAAAGTGATTTCTGGCCGTTATTGCAACAAGCAGTGGCGGGCTTAATTGGTTCAGGTAAAGGACAAAGTGTCGTCGTGACACCTCAAGCGGGGGTGATTACTGTTCGTGCTTTCCCGGATGAGATTCGCGAAGTAAGGCAATTCCTCGGCATTTCTCAAGAGCGCATGCAGCGCCAAGTCATTCTTGAAGCCAAAATTCTTGAAGTCACCTTGAGTGACGGCTATCAACAGGGGATCAATTGGTCGAACATCTCAGCGTCGATTGGTAATTCTGGCAGCATCGTAGTGAACAGACCGGGCTCTACCGTATTACCTGGCTTGGATGCCATTGGCTCACTGCTCGGTGGGCAAACCAATGTAACGATCTCTGATGGTAGCTTTGAAGCGGTATTAAGTTTCATGTCTACTCAAGGTGATTTGAACGTGCTTTCTAGCCCGCGCGTTACCGCATCGAACAACCAGAAAGCAGTCATCAAAGTGGGTAACGATCAGTATTACGTCACCGCGTTGTCAAGCAACGTGGGCAATGATGATAAATCTAAAGCTGTGCCTGAAGTGACGCTAACGCCATTTTTCTCGGGTATTTCTCTCGATGTGACGCCACAAATTGACGATAAGGGCAATGTGTTCTTGCATGTACACCCTGCGGTGATTGAAGTGGAAGAAGAAACCAAGCAATTGAATCTGGGCGGTGACTTCCAAAACGTCACTCTTCCTTTGGCCAAAAGCTCTATTCGTGAATCTGATTCGGTGATTCGTGCTCGTGATGGTGACGTGGTGGTTATTGGTGGTTTGATGAAGTCGAACACGATTGAACGCGTGTCTAAAGTGCCATTTTTGGGTGATATTCCAGCCTTGGGCCACCTGTTCCGCAATACATCGAACTTAACGCAAAAAACGGAACTGGTTATTTTGCTTAAGCCAACGGTAGTGGGTGTGAACACTTGGCAGAAAGAGCTAGAGCGTTCAAGGGATCTGCTTCAAGAATGGTTCCCTGATCAGCAGTAGTGTAACCATGTATTTGCAGCACTTTGGTTTTCACACTCAGCCTTTTTCGCAGACCCCAAACACCGAATTGTTTTTGGGGTTAGCACCGCACTTTGAAGCGATTCAAACCGTCATGGCGGCGCTGGACATGGGAGAGGGGATCGTCAAAGTGACTGGGGAAGTGGGCACTGGTAAAACCATGGTGTGCCGCATGTTGATTGATCAACTGAGCGATAAGGTGAACTTGGTTTATCTACCCAATCCCGTGTTGAGTGGCCATGAGTTGCAAATGGCCATTGCGCGCGAAATGGGGCTAAAAACCTATGATAGTGTCAGTTTGGTACCACTGATCCAAGACTGTTTGATAGGCATGCGTCAGCGTGGTATGCGTACGGTGTTGTTAGTGGATGAGGCTCAAGCATTGCCATTGGAGGCGATGGAAGCATTGCGTCTGTTTGGCAATTTAGAAACCGAGCAAGAGAAATTGTTACAGATAGTGCTATTTGGTCAGCCTGAGCTCGATGAACGTATCGCCCAACATGAGTTAAGGCAATTTCGTCAGCGTATAACGTTTAGCTGCCAACTACGACCACTGACGATTGAAGAAGGTGTTGCCTTTATCGATAGTCGCTTAGCGAAGGCGGGAGATGGTGAGCATCAATACCTCACCACAGAGCAAAAGAAAGCACTTTGGCGCGGGGCTGGTGGCATTCCTCGTTTAATCAACCAGTTGTGCCATAAGGCGTTTTTGTTGGCTTATATGCAACAACAGAAAAATGTCACTAATCAACATTTATTTACCGCGATTCATGACACTTATGATGCGTGTAAACCTTTGTTTAAAACCCCGGTATTGTGGGGATGGAGAGCATCTTGAGCGAAATAAACAAAGCGCTTGCTGAATTGGCAAGTCAGAAGTCGCAACCTGCTCAACTGCAAAGAGCGGAGCTGCCAAAAGTGACCTCGGTGAAACCGATTGTATGGATTGCCACTGGATTCGGTTTGAGCTTAGCCGTTGGGGGTTGGGCAATCACACAATCCGCGCCTGTTAGCCAAAATTACTCTGAGCCAGTGACCACGACGGTCGTCACGGTTGCCGAAGAAACCTTACGCTCTCCGACACAAAAAACACCATCCGAGGGAGCGCAAAGTGTCACTGTTTCTCAACCAAACATCGTCACGACTGCGCGAGTGGAAAAGGCAACATCTGTTGCTCCCTCTTCGGTAAAACCAGCAACAGCGCCAAGCAAATCGGAAACAACGCTGGTAGCGAAAGCCGCTGTGAAACCATCGGCTACGGAAAATCAGCTGGTTTCTCACTCAGTACCAAGCCAAGTGAAGGCTCAAGCCCCCGCTGCACAAAATACGCCAGCGGTGGAAAACAGTATGTTGGTTGAACAAGTTGAGTTAACCCAAGAACAACTAGCCGAAAAAGCCATTGGTCGAGCGGAAAAAGCGCTGGATGCCAATAACTTACAAAATGCTTTGTCTGCCTACAGCGACGCTCTGCGCCATACACCCAACAACGAAGTGGTGAGACAGAAATTAGCGGCACTCTATTTTGGTAAAGGAGACAGCCGCAAAGCGTATGAATTGCTTCAGGCTGGGATTGCTCTCAATCCAGAAGGGGAAACCTTACGCATTGCATTAAGCAAAATGCTGATCAAAGCCAATCAAAATGAAGCTGCGCTCACCCCCTTGGTGGCACTGTACGATGATTCTGGAAAAGAATATCTCGCGATGCGCGCCGCGTTAGCACAAAAAATTAAGAAAGATGACATTGCATTAGAAAGCTATCAGCGCCTGAGCCAAATGGACAGCGAAAATGCACGCTGGTGGCTAGGGTTGGCGATTCAACAAGAGCGGGCATTGGATTTCAAATCGGCGCAAGTGTCTTATCAAGCCGCATTGAGTAAAGTCGGAATATCCAATCAATCGCAACGTTTTATCAAAGATAGACTCGCGCTGTTACAAAATTTGGAGAGTGCACAATGAAAGTAAGATTAAGAAAGCGACTTGGTGATCTTCTTGTAGAGGAAGGCATTATCAATGAAGCGCAACTTGATCAAGCACTCGGCGCGCAAAGAAGTGGTGGGCGTAAGCTTGGCGATACGCTGATTGATTTGGGTTTTTTGTCTGAACAACAGATGCTGGCGTTTTTGTCGCAGCAACTTGATCTGCCTTTGATTGACTTAAATCGAGCCACGGTCGATATCGATGCAGTGCAGTTGCTACCAGAAGTGCATGCTCGTCGTCTACGTGCATTGGTGATTGGCCGTAATGGCGACACGTTGCGCATTGCGATGAGTGATCCTGCGGACCTTTTTGCACAAGAAGCGTTGATCGGTCAGCTAGGACAATATGGCATTGAGTTTGTTATCGCGCCAGAAAGGCAATTGGTGGAAGGCTTTGACCGCTATTATCGCCGTACCAAAGAGATTGCCAACTTTGCCGAGCAGTTGCAAGCGGAACACCAAGTCAACGATGCATTCGATTTCAATATTGAAGATGACGACAGCGATGAAGTGACGGTTGTTAAGCTCATCAACTCGATGTTTGAAGACGCCATTCAGGTGGGGGCGTCGGATATCCATATCGAACCAGACGCCAATGTGTTGCGTTTGCGCCAACGTATTGATGGCGTGTTGCACGAAACCTTGCTGAATGAAGTCAACATCGCGCCAGCATTGGTACTGAGATTGAAACTCATGGCCAACTTGGATATTTCAGAAAAGCGTCTGCCACAAGATGGCCGTTTTAACATCCGCTCCAAAGGTCAGTCGGTGGATATCCGTATGTCGACCATGCCAGTTCAGTATGGTGAGTCGGTGGTAATGCGTTTGCTCAATCAATCTTCCGGAGTCAGAAAATTAGAAGACTCCGGTTTGCCGGACGATCTTTTAGTGCGTCTGCGCCGACAGTTGAAACGTCCGCATGGCATGATCCTTGTTACTGGCCCTACGGGTTCTGGTAAAACCACCACGCTGTATGGTGCTCTAACAGAATTAAACCAACCGGGGAAAAAGATCATCACAGCGGAAGATCCGGTTGAATACCGACTGTCGCGTGTCAACCAAGTGCAGATCAATCCGAAGATCAACCTTGATTTTTCCACGGTGTTAAGAACGTTCCTCCGTCAGGATCCCGATATCATTTTGATTGGTGAGATGCGTGACCATGAAACGGTTGAAATTGGCCTGCGAGCGGCGCTGACCGGTCACTTAGTATTGAGTACCTTACACACCAATGACGCCGTAGACAGTGCGCTTCGTATGATTGACATGGGGGCACCTGGTTATCTGGTCGCGAGTGCCGTACGTGCTGTGGTCGCGCAGCGATTGGTGCGCCGTGTCTGTCCGGATTGCAAGACAGAAGATCATGTTGGCGAGTCACGCAAAGCGTGGTTGGCACAACGCTTCCCAAATCAAGTGGAAGCGGGTTTTGTGAAAGGGCGCGGTTGCCAAAACTGTAACTTAACAGGCTATCGCGGCCGTATTGGTGTGTTTGAAATGCTGGAACTTGAACATGGAATGATGGACGCGTTGCGCGCCAATGATGCCGTCGAGTTTGCGCATGCTGCGCGTCGTTCGCCAGGCTATAAACCTCTGTTAGCGTCGGCAATGGAGTTGGCGCTACAAGGCGTAGTGAGCTTAGACGAAGTGATGAATTTAGGCGAAGGTGACTCCTCTGGGGTTGCTGAAGCGATCATTATGTAAGGTTAAACCATGGCAACCTTTCATTACCAAGGCAGAACGCTTGACGGCAACAAAGCCAATGGACAAATCGATGCGGTGACCTCAGAAGCGGCTGCTGAGCAACTGATGAACCGAGGGATCATCCCAGTATCGATAACCCAAGGCAAAACGGGGTCTGGGCTCGATTTTGATCTCAATGCGTTATTCGCTCCTGCGGTGCCATTGGAGATCTTGGTGCTCTTTTGTCGCCAGTTGTACAGCTTGACCAAAGCAGGGGTGCCATTACTGCGCTCGATGCGTGGTTTGGTGCAAAACTGTGAGAATAAGCAACTTAAGGCAGCCCTTGAAGAGGTCGTGGCAGAGTTGACCAATGGTCGCAGTTTATCGGCGTCCATGCAGTTACACTCAAAAGTGTTTAGCCCTTTATTCGTCTCAATGATTCATGTTGGGGAAAATACGGGTCGACTGGATCAGGCTTTATTGCAACTGGCCAATTATTACGAGCAAGAGCTGGAAACACGTAAACGAATTAAAACCGCCATGCGTTACCCGACTTTTGTGATCAGCTTTATTGTGGTGGCGATGTTTATCCTTAACGTCAAAGTGATCCCACAGTTTGCGTCGATGTTCAGTCGATTTGGGGTGGATTTGCCATTGCCGACGAGAATTCTGATTGGCATGTCAGAATTTTTTGTTAACTACTGGATGCTGTTGGCGGGATTCATCGTAGGGCTTATCTTTGGCTTCAAAGCGTGGGTCGCGACGGCGGATGGCCGAGAGCGTTGGGATAAATGGCGATTAAAGTTGCCCGTCGTTGGTGGGGTGGTCAACCGTGCTCAGCTGTCGCGTTTTTCACGCACGTTTGCGCTGATGCTCAAAGCGGGCGTGCCACTGAATCAGTCACTGGCATTATCGGCAGAAGCGATGGGCAACCGTTACTTAGAACTGAAGATCCTTAAAATGAAAGCCGACATTGAAGCGGGTAGCCAAGTCTCTGTCACGGCGATAAACAGCGGTATCTTTACTCCTTTGGTGATTCAGATGATTTCTGTTGGGGAAGAGACGGGTCGTATTGACGAGCTCTTGATGGAGGTCGCGGATTTCTACGATCGAGAAGTGGATTATGATCTGAAAACCCTCACTGCTCGCATTGAGCCGATTCTGTTAGTGATCGTGGCGGGTATGGTATTGGTGTTGGCGCTGGGTATTTTCCTACCAATGTGGGGAATGCTCGATGTTATCAAAGGTTAGCCTGTGATTCGGGATAGTCATCGTGCCAGCCTAGTGCTTTGGTTGGCATTAGTATTGGTGATTATGGCGGTATTTGTGCAGTGGTGGCGACCAGTTGAATCGGAGGCGTCCAAAACGGCTGCCCAAGTCTCAGTAAAGCGAATGTTAGAGCGAGCGAACCTGTATAAGCAGGAATGGCTCTTGCAGGGAAAACCTAAGCAGATAGAGATGGATGGACAATCCATTCCTCTTTCTACTTATGGATGGGTGCCCTTAATTGGTGAAAATGGGCAGCTAGATTGTCAGAGATGGTTAGACTTTCACTCTCCAGAACGTCGTATTTTGGAATCTCATTTAACCAATGTAAGCGAAAGTAAGATAAATGAAACCTATCAATGTCAATTTAACTACCAGAATGGCTTATTGATTGTGGTAAGTCAGCAACATAAGATATTGAAAATTAGTGTCGAAAATATGGCAGAATGATATTTTTTGACGCATTAGTCTATTTTGATATTCAAAGATAGGTATAATAGCCGAAAACCTATAAGTGAAAGGTTGAGTATGAAACAAAATCAAAACGGTTTTTCTTTGGTTGAATTGGTTGTGGTGATCGTGGTTGTCGGTTTATTGGCAGTTGCGGCGCTACCACGCTTCTTGGATGTCACTGACGCTGCGAAGAAAGCCAGTATTGAAGGTGTAGCAGGTGGATTTGCGACGGGGGTTTTATCTGCGCGAGCGCAGTGGGAAGCCGAAGCTCGTCCGTCAAGAAACATCAATAGCCAAGAGCAAAATACCGTCAACTACGATGGTGTCGATTTTTGGTTAACGCGTTCTAAAGACGCTTCGAATGCCGATACGGGCTTCCGAGATGGTTATCCTTGGGGCTTGGCGGGCAACTTTGCGAGTTATCCAGCGGCGCTAACTGGCCAAATGTGTGTAGACTTAATGGAGAACCTTCTGCAAAACCCACCAAAGGTTGGTATTGAAGGCTCTGGCACCACAAGTGATAACGGCTTCAAATATTCCGCATCTGCTGACTCAGCAAATGCTAAATGTACTTATATTCAACTTGACGGCAATACTAAGCATCAGTTTGAATATGAAGCGAAAAATGGTCGTGTGACCGTAACTTTGCAGTAACCCTGCACGATTTAAACATAGAGAGAGAACACTATGAAAAGACAAGGCGGTTTCACCCTGATTGAGTTAGTTGTGGTGATTGTAATTCTAGGTATTTTGGCAGTAACTGCGGCTCCGCGTTTTCTAAATCTGCAGGATGATGCGCGTTCATCGGCGTTGCAAGGATTGAAAGGTGCAATGGCAGGTGCTGCAGGTATTGTATATGGTAAGGCTGCAATTGAAGGTCTTGAAGCGATTTCTTCAGGTCGTTCGATTTCTGGAGCAAATGGGAACAATATCAACCTTGTTTTTGGTTATCCTGAAGCCTCAGCTAATGGTATTGGACGCGCAGTTGCTGGTATTGACGAAGATTGGTCAGTGATCTCATCAGGTACTGGAACAATCACGTATGGTTTCGAGAATAATACTGCATGTTTTGTTACTTATGCTATTAACGCAACAGCAGCTACCGCTCAGGAGCCTGCAATCACGGTCACCGAATGTAATTAAATAATAAAGGCCAGCTTAGCTGGCCTTTTATTTCTGCCGAACAGCGTAAGCTATGATAAAGCGTGCACAAGCTGGTTTTACTCTCGTCGAGCTGATCGTGGTGATTCTACTGCTCAGTATCGTCTCTGCTTATGCTGCCAGTCGCTATATTGGCACTGGCAGTTTTTCTGCGTATGCCGCGCAAGAGCAGGCGATTTCGATCATTCGTCAGCTTCAAGTCTATCGTATGCAGTCCAACACCACGAATTCTGCCAATCCAAATTTTGAGTTAACCGCCAGCGGTGGTTGTTTAGGTTCAACCGCAGGTTGTACTGCTGCCAGCACGCCTCAGGCCGCGGAATCACGCAGTGATGTGATGCGCCTCGATGGTGTTTCCGTCTCCTCGACAATTTCTCCTATTCGCTTTGATTTGCGTGGTAATCCATTGCAGACCAATGGTTCTGCTCTTAACAGTGTCACCATTACCTTTACGGCCTCCGGAGAGAGTGCTTCGGTTTGTATCAATAGCCAAGGCTACGTGAGTGGTGGGGGCTGCTGATGAAAAAACAGCAAGGGATGACACTTATCGAAAGTATTGTGGCGATGGTATTGATTGCCGTTGCTATGGTGACCTTGACCAGTTTGCTCTTTCCCAATGTAAAAAATTCCGCGGCGCCGCACTACCAAACGCGTGCCATTGCGTTAGGACAAGGCTTTATGAGCCAAATTCTCGCACGTGGTTTCGATCACAACAGCAATTTTGATGGTGGCAGTACACGTTGTGGTGAAGATGGCGTGTTGTGCACTACTGCTGATGGCTTGGGCGCAGAAGAGGCTCAAGTGGTCGATTATAACGATGTCGACGATTATATTGGTTGTTGGTATACCACCAATACCCAATCTCAATGCCCAACGGGTTCGGTTCAAAAGTCATTAGCGGATGTCTTTGGCAGTACCATCAACACCGAATATCCGAATTTTCGGGTTGATGTGCGTGTGTTCTACGATGGCAATATGGATGGCAGTGACGATGGGGCTGTGAGTACCCTAAAGCGCATTGAAATGGCAATACACGCCGGTCAATACGGGCCGTATCCTCTTGTTGCCTATAAGGGGAACTATTGATGAGTTCTCGTGGTTTTACCTTAGTGGAAATGGTGCTGACGTTAATTGTCGGTAGCATTTTGGTGCTGGGCATTGCGGGCTTTGTTGAGCTCGGGACAAAAGGCTATGCGGATTCAGTAGACAGGCAGCGTATCCAAACACAAGCCCAATTTGTGTTAGAGAAATTGTCTCGTGAATTTCGTCATGCTGTGCCGAACAGTTTCAGTGACAGCGGCAATTGTTTGTCTTTTTATCCAATTGTCTATTCGGGCTTTTACGCCGTGGAAGGCAATGATATTCGTTTTTTGATAGGCAATTCGAATGTTACGCCACCGTTGGCCAACGGGCTAAGCTTGGTCATTAATCCAAGTCGTCAGCAAGATCTTGTTAACGATTCATTTGATGTCTCAGGGTTAACTAACGGCGCGGGTTATTTTGCGGTGTTAAACCAAGCCGCCAGCTTAGAAAGTAATTCCATCAACCGTCGACACTATATTTTTAACGCCAATGGTCGTGTTGAATATTGTTTTACCGCAGGGCGGATCAGTCGCAACGGTGTGCAAGTCGCCGATAGTGTTTCCGCAGCAAGCTTCAACTACTTAGAGCCGACACTGCAGCGTGGTGGGTTAGTGCATATCAAGCTGACGTTTACGCAAAATGATGAATCGAGTCATTACCAACAAGATGTGCAGGTGCTCAATGTTCCCTAATCGACGTAAGCAACAAGGAAACATGCTGGTGGTCGCCATCTTCGTCATTGTGGTGATGGGTTTTCTCGCCTCTTCATTGACGCGTATTAACTGGTCTAACAGCGATAATTTAACGCGTGAGCAGCTAGGTACTCAAGCATGGCTCATGGCGCAATCTGCCAATGAGTGGGCGTTAACTCAGCTCTATCCACTTGGCGTATCAGCCTCGGTGTCTACTGCATGTACTGCCATTCAAGGTGCAACGCCAAATGTCAGTGCCAATAGCCCTTGCCGCAATCCACAAATTAGTTGCCAATCAATTGGTACATTGCAAGGTGAGACTTTTTATCGCCTTGAGGCGAGCGCAGTCTGCGGGAGTGGTATAGTTGAAGTAGAGCGTAGACAAGAAGTATGGGTGAAGGAGTAAGTAATGAAACGTTATATTCAATTGCTGTGGCTTACTCTTGTTATGCTGTTTTTTACTCCATTGAGTTATGGAGCGTCATGTAGTGTGCATGGTGAGTCAGATTTTACCATTTCCTTTCGTGTTACTGGTTCAAATACTTACCAACAGTTTTATCTAAAGCAGGGAAGCCATGGTCATGTCCTTTGGTATACCCATCAGGAAAGAGTGGGTAGCTCTTACATCTTTAACGAACAAAATCTTGAAATTGGAACGAGCTATGATGTTCGTATCACTAGTGATGCAAGTACTAATCGCCTCAATTATTATCGGAAGAAAGCGTCTTCTTCCGATTGGCAGTTTATTGAAACCAAGATTCAAGATCTGCACAACGGCAACCTAAGTCCAGTCGATGGGGGAACAATTAGTAATGTCTCATGTGGAGGTGGCATTACTACGCCTCCCACCTATTCAAACAATGCACAATTCGAGTTTGGCACACATATTTGTCAAAGTATGCCTTGTAGTATTCCTCTAACAAAAAATTATACCTACACGCCACTTGTATTTGTCATGCCGACAATTGATTCAAGTAACCCGGATGCCGATGCGCCATCGACCTTGTATGTGTCATCTAACTTAGACTCGAATTCGACATCATTCACGATTAATCAAAGAACAAAAAATATATCAGGTAGCAACTTCACTCCGATTGCTATGACCTCGGTGAGTTACTTAGTGATTGAACCCGGTGTTGCCTCATTTGGTGGACATCAAGTACTAGCGGGATATATCAATAGTAACGCTGTCGCTTCCAAAAGTGGCAGTGACAGTTTTTCTCAAGTGAACTTCTCTTCTTTTGGATTGAACTCATTTAATGCCGATCCTGTGTTGTTGCACCAAATTCAAACCAACAACAATGCAGATAAATGGATGACATCGGGGCGGGTTTTACAGAGCTCATCAACAGCGAGAAGACAATCTGCCCAACTCTTTTTAGAGCTATCGGCTTCTTTAGTCTCTGGTTATAGCTACAAACAGGAAAAGATAGCTTTTCTAGCGACACTGCCAACTTCAGCCAATATTGCTGTAGACAACAATTTAGTTCAATTTAGTAATACTTTTCGTACGCCAAGTCAGTCGTTACCTGAACCGATGCAAGATGGGTGTGACAGTTATGCGACGACATCGCTGTCCAGCTTATCTGGTGTTGTTGCCAAGAAACAGGAAAGAGCAGGTGGACATGGAGGCTGGTTGCGTCGATGCAGTATTCAAAACAACGAAGTTAGCTTTGTTGTCGATGAAGACTTTAGTGATAGGAGCCACATTCGAGAGTATGTTGGCTATTTTGCATTTGAGCAACAAAGGCCGAGTATTGATTTGTGTCAGTACTTTCCTCAACCTGCACAAAGCTGGAAGTCGGGCAGTGAATTGAATATTCAAAATAATGGCAGCTCAATATCCGGTTGGTCAACAGACTACGTTAATGCGTACTTAGCAAACGGGGCTCTAAAAGTCGGTTTTGACACTATTTCTTATCATGCAGGATTATCTGGAGCATGTGATGTCGGTAGTTGTACTAGTGGTGGTTTAAAGGCGGGAACACCAAATCCCATTTCGCCTTCGTTTACCAGTACTGCAAGTTTATCTATTGATCAATGGAACTACGCAAGTATCTGCGATGGAAATTATTGTAGTTACTCAAACAGTGGTAGTAATGAAGTTACAATTACGATTCTTAAACCGCTGAATACGTTGACAGTAAATGGTTATAACACCCTTTCATTTAAAGTTGTGTTTAATGATGTTGGTGGACCTTATGGAACGGAAGTGAGGAGTTACAATCCTGGAGGTAAGGTTGAAACAGTCTTAAAAGCCAACGGTCGCTATGCTTTCCGAGATATCACTTTTTCAGGGACTGGTGGAAAGTTCAGTTTTGAAAGAGGTGTTGTTCTCTATGTTGTGAATTCATTTGTTCAAAACAACACAACCATCATGAATGATCTAGGTGGGCTAAAAGATATGATCATTTATGGACCAACGGCCACATTTAACTTCAATACTCCTACATCAGATTTTGCTGCGCAGATTTTAGGGGATAGTGTGACGTTCAGTAACCCGATTACGTTACGTGGAGCAGTAACAACGAATCGGTTAACGATGAGCACCGGAAACATTGAAATTATTGGAGAAGGGGCGTGTCTGACACCAAGTTCAAATTATACTTTAGAACTTGTTCCAAGTAGTGATATCGCGTTGACCTGCGAAACCCTAACGCCGACTGTTCGTGTGCTTGATAATGGTGTTTTAGCAACAAATTTCTCGGGATCGGTGACGGTGCTAGTTGATGGTATACCTCAGCAATTGACTCCTGTTAATGGCGTCCTTGAACAGACATTGTCACTCACTGTGAACCAAACTAAAACGGTTGCTGTTGAGGCCTACATAAATGGTGACCAAGCTAATACGACGGTAACAGGGCAATATCAGTTTGTCCCCTTCAAATTTGCCATTGATGACCAGTATGTTGTCGCGAGTAAACCTCAATCTGTTGAAGCCCAAGTCATGGCGTGTGACTCAGGAAACGTGGTTGATATTGGTTACAATGGTACGCCAGTTATCACATCAACATTGACCCAGCCATTAGGCGGTATGGGTGTACTGACTTATTCTCCAGTATTTGCTTCTGGTACTAGTACGAGTGATTTGACCTTTACTGATTCTGGAGTCGTGCAAGTGCAGTTGGAAGATGGAAACTTTGATTGTACTGGAGTGCAAGGTTGCCCTATTGAAGGTTCAAGTACATTAAAAGGCCAGTTCGTTGTGAACTCTCGCCCGTGGACGTTTGCAATCTGCAGTGGTGAAACGCCTGCGTTGCCCATGGATGGCACTTCATCCTCGGGGACTAAATTCAAACTTGCCTCTGAACGCTTTAACCTTCACGTAAAACCAATTGTTTGGCAGAGTGGTGGTGCTGTCTCAGGAGAGATTGAAACCAGCAGCTACTGTAATGCAGCGATTACCCAAAACTTCTTTGCCAGTAATGCGCCCAGTGCGGTCGTTGAGATGAGCAGTGCCTTGCACTCCCCAATGGGAGGGAGCACAAGTGTGTTACTTCAAGGAGACAATGGACTGAGCAAAGTACACAACATTGGCAGCGGTAGTGGTACAAATCAACACTATGATTTCACTCAGCTCTATTGGGATGAAGTGGGCAGCTTGAAAGTCATGGCGGATGCACAGACCAACTATCTGGGAATGGATATTAATTTGGGCTACCGCAATATCGGCCGTTTTGTGCCTGAAAAATTGGTGTTAGTGAGCAATAGTTGGACGTATGCGACCGGGCATTCGGGATTCGCGTACATGAACCAACCCATTGAACACGCTTTTAGTGTTGAGGCGCAAAATGCTTCAGATCAAGTGACGCAGAATTATGGCTTGTTCGATTCAGCGTATGTTTCAGCCGTTTCTTATTTCAATGTTGATAACGCGCACAAAGAAATCGTTGATCGGGTGAAAGATTATTCAACGTTAACTTGGCAACAACCTGCTTGGTCTTTAGGGAAACTCAACATATCACTTGCTGATTTTGAGTTCGCCAAAAAAGCGACTGCGTCGACACCCTATACCACAGAGCCTGATGGGCCCTATACGCAAGGTTTTGGCTTGTGGGCCAGTACGGTGGTGGATGGCGTTGATTTTGAAAATAAAGAGTTGGAAGTGCATGATAGTGGCGCCATCGTCAAATCGGGCAAGGCATTTTCTGAGCAGCCAGATTTCCGCTATGGACGCATGCGCTTGCAAGACGTGGGTGGCTTTACTGGCAATCAAATTGAAGTGCCGTTAAGTGCGGAATATTGGAATGGCAGCCAGTTTGTCACCAATGGGGACGATTCTGGCAGTGACTTCGATGGCAGTCAGTTCTGTCGTCAGCTGATTTGGCATAGCCAAGCGCAAACCAGCAGTAATGCTTCACTTAGTGGCAGCGGTACCGTCTCGGTTGGGCGCTCGGATCAACTCTCTGCTCAGCAGTCGACAACCGATACCGACAATCAAATACGCGAGCAGGTGCGATTTTGGCTGCGCGTCAGCGATACCACCTTGCAAAAAGTCGCTACCACAGATAACGATATTCAGTGTAATGGCAGCGGTGCTCGTCCGTGGCTTCGTTTCAATTGGCGTAATTTAGGCGATGAAGACCCTAACGCTGTCGTCACCTTTGGAATTAACCGTGGAAACGATCGGGTTATTTACAAAGGTGAATCGGGCTTAACGGGCCAATAAATAATGTGGATTTTTTGCGCTAAGTAAGGAATCTGTAAGAATTTGGGGCTTTGAGCCCATGTTTATACTTCAATGCCTTGCTGTCACAGCAAGGCATTGGTACATTTAGGACAATTTTTATCTTCTATTTTCTTGCAGGATGAGCGAAGAATATTGTTAAAAAAACTTCGTGGCATGTTTTCCAACGACCTATCGATCGATTTAGGTACCGCCAATACTCTTATTTACGTTAAAGGCCAAGGCATTGTGCTAGACGAGCCTTCAGTAGTTGCAATCCGTCAGGACCGTGCAGGTTCAGCGAAAAGTGTCGCAGCCGTTGGTCACGCAGCTAAGCAAATGCTTGGTCGTACACCAGGCAATATCTCCGCGATTCGTCCGATGAAAGATGGCGTGATTGCGGACTTTAACGTGACAGAAAAAATGCTTCAGCACTTTATTAAGCAAGTGCACGACAACAGCATTCTAAAGCCAAGCCCACGTGTATTGGTGTGTGTGCCTTGTGGTTCGACGCAAGTTGAGCGTCGCGCAATTCGTGAATCTGCGTTGGGTGCAGGGGCTCGTGAAGTCTTCTTGATTGATGAACCAATGGCGGCAGCAATCGGCGCGGGTCTGCGTGTTTCTGAACCGACCGGTTCTATGGTGGTCGATATTGGTGGTGGTACCACAGAAGTGGCGGTGATCTCGCTAAACGGTGTGGTGTATTCTTCTTCTGTGCGTATCGGTGGTGACCGTTTTGATGAAGCGATCATCAACTACGTGCGTCGTAACTACGGCAGCTTAATCGGTGAAGCGACGGCAGAGAAAATCAAGCATGAAATCGGTTCTGCTTACCCAGGTGATGAAGTGCATGAGATTGAAGTTCGTGGTCGTAACCTTGCAGAAGGTGTGCCACGTAGCTTTACTCTAAACTCAAATGAGATTTTAGAAGCGCTGCAAGAGCCACTATCAGGCATTGTTTCTGCAGTGATGGTTGCGCTAGAGCAGTGTCCGCCAGAGCTGGCATCAGATATTTCTGAAAACGGCATGGTTCTCACTGGTGGTGGTGCGCTGCTGAAAGATCTTGATCGTTTGCTGACAGAAGAAACAGGCATCCCTGTAGTGATCGCAGAAGATCCACTGACTTGTGTGGCTCGTGGCGGCGGTAAAGCACTAGAAATGATCGACATGCACGGTGGCGATCTATTCTCTGAAGAATAACGGTGATGGTTAAGCGCCGCGGCGTTTAACTTTCAAACCTAAGGTTCTAAAACAAAATGAAGCCAATTTTTGGTAGAGGTCCTTCTCTACAATTGCGTCTTTTTTTTGCTGTCATTACATCAGCCAGCCTCATGCTGGCTGATGGTCGCTTAGATGCTTTCTCTGGTGTTCGATATTTCCTCAATAGTTTAGTCGCACCGATCCAATATACTGCTAACTTACCACGCAGCATGTTTGACGGTGTCTATGAGCGTTTTAGTACCCGTCAGTCTCTGCTTGAGGGGAATCAAAATCTCAAGCGAGAAGTATTGAGACTGAGAAGTGATCTTCTGCTACTGGAACAGTACAAAGAAGAAAACCAGCGCCTGCGTAAGCTTCTTGGCTCTTCGTTTGTGCGTGATGAAAAAAAAATGGTCGCCGAAGTGATGGCGGTCGACACCTCTCCTTATCGTCATCAAGTGGTGATTGATAAAGGTCGTATTGATGGCGTCTACATTGGTCAGCCGGTGATCAACGAAAAAGGCATCGTTGGACAAATTACCTTTGTCGCAGCGCACAACAGTCGCGTGTTGTTGCTTAGTGATGCAAAAAATGCGATTCCTGTGCAGGTGGTTCGCAATGATATTCGTGTGATCGCGTCAGGAAATGGTGATATCGACGAAATTCAGCTCGAACATATTCCAACCAGCACCGACATTCAAGTCGATGATCTATTGGTGACATCTGGTCTTGGGGGCGTATATCCAGAGGGGTACCCCGTGGCTTACGTTACCTCCGTTGAGCATGACACTCGCCGAGAGTTTGCGGCAATAAAAGCTAAGCCTGTGGTGGAGTTTGATCGCTTACGCTACCTATTGCTGGTTTGGCCAAATGAAGATCGCCAACATAAAGTGTTGAACGCCAACGTAGATGAACATGCAACTCAAGAGGTGAGTGATGGCGAATAGTGTGCTGCGCAGCAAGATAGTTATTGGTGCGAGCTTCTTCGTTGCCTTGGTATTGCAGACCATTCCTTGGCCCGGTGCATTGGATTTGTTTCGTCCTTCGTGGCTGTTGTTAGTGACCTGTTACTGGGTACTGGCACTGCCGCATCGTGTTAACGTTGGCAGCGCGTTAGTGCTTGGTCTTTTGTGGGACCTCCTGATTGGCTCGACATTAGGCATTCGCGGCATGATGCTGTCGATCGTCGTGTATTTGGTCGCGTTGAATTTCCTCGTTATTCGCAACATGGCATTGTGGCAGCAAGCCTTGCTTATCGCCTTCTTAAGCGTGTTGCTAGAAGTATTCATATTCTGTGGTGAATATTTGATCCAGGACGTAGTATTCAACCCATTATCGCTATGGACCGCAGTAATTAACTGTATACTTTGGCCATGGGTGTTTTTACTGTTACGGCGCGTTCGTCGTCACTGGCATGTAAGGTAAGACGATGCACAAGCTGGTTTTAGCCTCAGGCTCACCAAGGCGTAAAGAGTTATTGGCGCAACTTGGTTATACGTTTGATGTCGTGTTACCGGATATCGAAGAATGCAAGGCGGAACAAGAGACGGCCGCTGAGTATGTGTTGCGCTTGTCGCAACAAAAAGCACAAGCAGGGTTGGCTTTAGTGTCAGAGTCCTCCATCGTGGTGGGCTCCGATACCGTCGTGGTGTGTGATGGCCAAGTCTTAGAAAAACCACACCATTTTGCTGATGCTCAGCGAATGCTCACGCAACTTTCAGATCGTCGTCATCAAGTGATGACGGCGGTGACTGTCGTAAGTGCAGAAAAACAACACTCTATCGTCGTGACGACAGAGGTGTGGTTCAAGAAACTGACTCAAGAAGAAATCGAACAATATTGGCAGTCAGGTGAACCATGCGATAAAGCAGGCAGTTATGGAATTCAAGGTTTGGGTGGACGTTTTGTTACCCGTATTGAGGGCAGCTATTCCGCTGTCGTAGGACTCCCTTTGTATGAAACAGACCAACTGCTGCACGAATTCATATAATTTCAAACATTGAGGTGTGCACATGAGTGCAGAGTTGCTGCTAAACGTGACCCCGAGTGAAACTCGCGTGGCCATGATTGAGGGTGGGGTACTCCAAGAAGTCCATATTGAACGTGAAGCCCGTCGTGGCATTGTCGGAAACATCTACAAAGGCAAAGTAAGCCGAGTTTTGCCGGGTATGCAAGCGGCTTTCGTTGATATCGGTTTGGATAAAGCCGCCTTCCTCCACGCGTCTGATATTGTTCCTCATACGGAATGTGTTGCTGAAAATGAAAAGCAGCAATTCCAAGTACGCGATATCTCTGAACTGGTCCGCCAAGGGCAAGACATTGTTGTGCAAGTGGTGAAAGATCCGCTGGGCACCAAAGGGGCTCGCCTCACCACTGACATTACGCTGCCTTCTCGTTATCTCGTCTTTATGCCGGGCGCTAGCCACGTTGGTGTTTCACAGCGTATCGAAAGTGAGTCAGAGCGCGAACGTCTGAAGAAAATTGTTAGCCATTACTGTGATGAACATGGTGGCTTTATTATCCGCACGGCGGCGGAAGGCGCTGATGGCAAAGAGTTGTCACAAGATGCGGCATTTTTGAAACGCCTGTGGCTCAAAGTCATGGAGCGTCGTAGCAAATACAAAACCCGTTCAACGTTGTACGGTGAGCTGGGGTTGGCGCAACGTATCCTTCGCGATTTTGTCGGAACCGAGCTGGATAAGATTTTGGTCGACTCTCGTCAAGAATTTGAAAACTTGAAAGAATTTACGTCAGAATACGTTCCAGAATTGACGGATAAGCTCGAGCTTTACGAAGGGGATAAACCGATTTTCGACATGTACGATACGGAGAACGAGATTCAACGTTCTTTGGAGCGTAAAGTGGAGCTGAAATCGGGTGGGTATCTGATCATTGATCAAACCGAAGCGATGACTACGGTGGACATCAATACCGGGGCATTTGTTGGCCGCCGCAATCTTGAAGAAACGATTTTCAACACCAACATCGAAGCGACGCAAGCCATTGCACGTCAACTGCGTTTACGTAACTTAGGCGGTATTATCATTATCGATTTCATTGATATGTCGTCAGAAGAGCATCGTAAGCGAGTGCTTACCTCGTTAGAAAATGCCTTAAGCAAAGATCGAGTCAAAACCAACATCAATGGCTTTACTCAGCTTGGTTTGGTGGAAATGACCCGTAAGCGCACACGTGAAAGCATTGAGCACATTCTCTGTTCAAGTTGTCCAACGTGTGAAGGGCGCGGCAGTGTCAAGACGGTAGAAACCGTATGTTATGAAATTCTGCGTGAAATCACCCGAGTCAACCGAGCTTACGATGCGGACAAATTTGTCGTGTACGCTTCGCCAGCGGTGGCAGACGCTTTGCATGGTGATGAGTCCCATGCTTTGGCAGAGTTGGAAGTCTTTATTGGTAAGCAAGTACGCATTCAAGCCGAGCCTTTGTATATCCAAGAGCAGTTTGATGTCGTGATGATGTAATGGATAGTTTGTGATTTCTGGTTTTACCCTATTTTGGCGAGCGGTGTTGTGGTTATTAGTCACCCTCTTGTTGCTGCTCGCCATCTTGGTCACTGGGCTGCGCATTGCGTTGCCGCAGATGAACCAATTTCAAGATGAAATCAAAACCTGGGTCAAGCAGGGCACCGGGTTGGATGTCTCTATTTCCAGTGTTTCGGGTTCTTGGCGTAATAGCCATCCTTCGGTCGCTCTTCAGGGCTTTGAAGCCTTCTTACCTGGAGAGAAAAAGGTCAATATTTCCGTTGATGAAGTGCATATTGAGTTTGACCTGCTGGAATCTATTCTGCGTCTGCAACCTGTGGTCGCCAATCTCAATATGAGTGGTTTAGCGCTCGACATTCGCTCGATAGAGCTTGTCGCCGCTGAAGGTCCTCCTACTCGAGAAGCCTCTTCTGAATCGCAAGAATCGTCTAACTTAATCAAGCAACTGGATAATCTTTTGCTGCGTCAGTTAGAAGAGTTCTCCGTCACGCAATCTAAAATCTGGTACCAATCGGTGTCGGGCGAAAACCGCCGTCTTGATATTGACCGTTTACGCTGGCGCAATCAAGGTGCGCACCATTTAGCGGAAGGCGTGGTGAGTGTTGCTGGGACCAATCTCAATGCTTTGTTAGTGAGTGCCAACTTTGTTGACCACGGCTCTTTGTTAGATGTCAGCGGAGAGTTTTACGTCAATGCTGAAGAGATCGCGGTTACCCAATGGTTAACGCGCTATGTCAAGAAAGAGACGGGGATTGATTCTGGCAAGATCAGTTTGAAATCTTGGTTGACGTTGCAACATTCTCAGCCACGCTATGCGTTTGTCGAATTGCTGCCATCTGAGTTGAGCTGGACGGAAAATGGCCAACATGAGCTCACTCTGGAGTCTGGTATTTTAAAACTCTCTCCCGATGGAGAAGGCTGGAAGGTGAGTGGTCATTCACTGACACTCCGTACCGATGAGATTGAATGGCCTCAATTGGACATTGCCTTTGATTGGCAACCACAAGGATGGAAGCTCAACTTATCCCAATTGAGTCTTGAAGCGCTGCTGCCGATGGCCAAGTTGTTACCCGACTCTGATCAAACCACCCAAATACTGCAAAAACTGCAGCCAAGTGGCACGGTGGAAGATATCCGTGTGGCTATGTCAGGCAGTGATCTGGATTCATTACGTTATTCTGCAGAACTAGACAGTTTGGCGATGCAGCAGTGGGATTTGCTGCCGGGCTTTCATCATGTCAGTGGGACGCTGTTTGGTGACGTGACGCAAGCCAAAGCATCGATGTCAGTGATTGATGATGTTTTCCCTTATGGCGAGGTATTTCAAGCCCCACTTAATATCAAGCAAGGACAAGTGGATATTGTTTGGCAGAACGATCAAAACGGTTGGCGCTTATGGGCCGACAAAGTGACGGCAGCAACACCGGATCTTCAGGTGTTGGGGGCGTTTCGTCTTGATTTTCCAAAAGACAAGAGCCCGTTTTTGTCCTTTTATGCCGAGGCCGATGCGTATAACGTCGGTGAAACGTGGCGCTATTTACCCACCTTAGCGTTAGGACGGGAGTTAACGGACTACCTTTCTACGGCCATTCAAGGCGGCAAGGTCAATACCGCGAAGCTGCTTTGGTATGGTGAACTGGCGGATTTCCCTTACACCAAAAATGACGGCATGTTCCAAGCTTGGGTCGGCTTAAAACAAGGCAAATTCAGCTTTGATACCGCTTGGCCGCCCATTACCGATTTGCAACTGGATCTGCTATTCCAAAATGACGCCATGTATTTGGATTCCAAATCTGCCACGCTAAAAGATGTCAAAGCGAGCCGAATTACTGGCCGTATTCCTGAATTAGCGGAAGGTGGACATATTGAGATTGAAGCGAAAGCGACCGCCGCAGGTAATGCTGTGCGTGACTACATGACCGCCACGCCGCTGGTGGATTCGGTGGGTGCGGCGCTGACGGCGCTACAAGTACAAGGGCCCGTCAAGTCTGAGTTCCAACTGAATATTCCGTTTACCAGTGACAAAGAACCACGAGCATGGGGATACGCTGAACTGGCGGGCAATCGTGTCGACATTGATGCACCGCCAATGACGCTGGAAAAAGTCTCGGGAAGGATTGAATTTGACAATGATGTGGTTAAAGCCTCTGGGCTTTCCGCTCGTTTGTTAAAGCAACCCATTGCCATCGATTTTGCTGGAGAAAGTGCAGATTACGGCTATAGCGTGGTGATCAACACCTTGGCGGATTGGGATGTAAAACCGTTGGTGCCTTACGTGGGTGAGCAATGGTTAGGCCGACTTTCTGGTCACGCGCCTTGGACCATGGATATCGATCTGCAATTAAACGATGTTGGCTTTACCTACCAAGTCGACCTTAATGCCAAGTTGAACAGCGTTGCAAGCCGATACCCCTATCCACTGAATAAGAATGTTGGCGAAGCGTGGCAAGCTCGCATGCAGGCTTCGGGCAATCAAGAGTCGATCACTGCACGTTTGCAAATGCCCAATGCCAAGTACCAAACGGAAATTGATATTACGGGCAAAGTGCCTGTGTTGAGTGCAACCAACCTGGTGCTGGGCAGTGGTGGCTTCAAAATTAGCCCAGTGGTGGGCCACCATGCCTTGATTCGTACCGAATACTTTGACCTCGACCAATGGCTGAGTGTGTTGAGTCAACCGCCAAAAGGCGCGACATCGAAACTGGCACAAATGGATACGCCAGAGATTCCATTGCCTACACGTATCAAAGTCGAAACGCCAACCTTAATGCTCAGTGGCATCGAGTTTCATGATGTGGATTTCTCGGCACGGAAGAAAAATCTCAATTGGCAGTTCAACCTGAAAAGCCAAGAGGCTGTAGGACAGGCGAACTACCTTGAACCTTACGACTTGGCGGTATCATTAGAGCGTTTGCATCTTTATGTACCAGGGTTGGATGAGAAGAAAGCGCAGGGTGAGTCCTTACTTACCGCGGAGAGTCCGGAAGCGCCATTGATCAGTCAGTTTGATCGCGAATTTCATCAACTGATGCCAAACTTAACACTGAACATCGATGATTTTTGGTTGCAGGGCTACAAAGTTGGCAAGGTGAACATTGATTTGCAGCGGCAAGGCAAAGCTTTGGTGTGGAAAAATATTTCACTGGTCAGTGGCTCAAATCGCGTGGATGTGAATGGCGACTGGACATTGGATGGGGAAACCAGTCAATCGCGCATGAATCTCAAGGTGAAAAGTGATAACAACAGCGATTTGATGGAGCGATTTGGTATTACCTCCGGCATTCAAAAAGCGCCGTTTGAAATCACCTCACAAGTGATTTGGGATGGAGCGCCTTGGTCGATGCGGGTAAATACGCTCGATGGTGATGTGCAAACCGAATTTGGCAAAGGCATCATTACTGACGTGAGCGGCGCGGCTCGTTTGTTGGGACTATTTAGTCTCGATTCCATCATTCGTAAAATGCAGCTCGATTTTACCGATGTGTTCGACAAAGGCATGGCGTTTAACTCGATTAAAGGCACGGGTAAGATCCAAGATGGCGTGTTTGTGACCAATGATATTGAGATGGATGCCTTAGCGGGTGCGATGAAAATTCGCGGGCTTGCCAACATGGTGACTCGAACGGTAGACGCGGAAGTGCAGTTTACTCCAGATATTACCTCTGGCATCCCGATGTTGACGGCGTTTGCGGTTGCGCCACAAACGGCACTCTACGTGTTGGCGATTTCCACCGTGATTTCGCCGGTTGTGGAAGTGTTTACCCAAGTTAACTATTCCGTCAAAGGGCCGCTTGACTATCCAACGGTCAGTGAAATTTCGCGTAGCCGTGGTGAGTTTGAACTCCCAGAAAAACTGCGCAAAGAAGCGCAAGAATAAGGAGCGAATGATGGAAAGGATTGCCATTATTCAAATGACGTCGACGTCAGACTGTACAGACAATGTGGCTTATATTGAGCATTGGGCAGAGCAGGCGGCCCTTCTAGGGGCAAGTTTGGTGGTGACCCCAGAAAACGCCTTGCTGTTTGGTGGCAGAGAGGATTACCACCAGCATGCCGAACCGCTTGGTAATGGCCCATTGCAACAGGCCATGGCGCAGCTTGCCAAACGGCTGGCAGTGACCCTGGTGATTGGCAGCATGCCGATTCGCCAAGGGCATGACGTTACCACTACCAGCTTGGTTTTTGGCCCCAATGGCGAACGTCTTGGTCATTACAGCAAGCTGCACATGTTTGATGTGGAGGTCAGCGATGGCCATGGGCATTACCGTGAATCAGACAGCTTTTTGGCTGGCGATCGCAGCAGTGTGGTGGCCACGCCCATAGGCCGTTTAGGGCTTTCCATTTGCTACGATGTTCGCTTTCCGGCGTTGTACCAAACACTACGTCAAAAGGGAGCCGATATTTTGTTGGTGCCCGCGGCGTTTACTGCGGTGACTGGAGAGGCGCATTGGGAAATACTCTTGCGCGCTCGAGCGATAGAAAATCAGTGCTGGGTGATTGCCGCAGCACAAGGCGGAATGCATTCCGCCAGTCGTGAAACGTGGGGCCACTCTATGGTCATTGACCCTTGGGGGAAAGTCGTCGCACAATTACCGCAACAAGGTGATTTGCTGCTTGCAGAGATAGACTTAGCCTTAAGTGACACGATTCGACGTAAAATGCCAGTGGTGAAACACAGCCGTTTTACTCATTTACTAGACAATAAAGATTGAATAACAAGGCAGAGCCAAGCTTATGAGCATAAATCAGATTGAAGAAGCGCTGTTAGCACCCGGGGGCCTGACGGCAGAGGATATCGCTGCTACGTTAGGCAGTATTGCGACGCGTCAAATTGACTATGCCGATATCTATTTTCAATCCAGTTGGCATGAGTCACTGGTGTTGGAAGACAGCATTATCAAAGATGGCTCATTTAACATTGATTGTGGTGTCGGCGTACGTGCCGTGACGGGTGAGAAAACGGGTTTCGCCTATTCTGATCAAATTCAGTTGGATGGTTTAAAGCAAAGTGCGATTGCGGCACGAGGCATTGCTCAACAGGGGCAAAATGGCCAAGTTCGCGCCTTTAAACGCAGCGAAAACCAGCACTACTATGCCGCAGTCAATCCACTGGCGGGATGGGAAAAACAACAGAAAACCGAACTGCTTAAATCATTGGATGCTTACATTCGCACTAAAGAACCGCTGATTAAAGAGGTGTCGATTAGCCTCAGTGGCGTGCATGAGCAAATGTTGGTGGCAGCGACGGATGGTACGTACGCAGGGGATATTCGTCCTTTGGTTCGTCTTTCCATTAGTGTGTTAGCTGAGAAAGGCGAACGACGCGAGCGCGGCAGTGCGGGTGGTGGTGGCCGTTTTGGCTACGATTTCTTTATCGGTGATGAAGACGGCGTCCAACGCGCGTTTCATTTTGCCGATGAAGCAATTCGCATGGCGTTGGTGAATCTAGAAGCCGATGCCGCACCAGCGGGCAGTATGCCAGTGGTTCTCGGTTCTGGTTGGCCGGGCGTTCTGCTGCATGAAGCGGTCGGTCATGGTTTGGAAGGCGATTTCAACCGTAAAGGATCTTCGGTCTTCTCTGGCAAAGTGGGCGAACAAGTGACTTCTTCTTTGTGCACCATTGTTGATGATGGCACCTTGAAAGATTTGCGCGGCTCACTGAACGTCGATGACGAAGGGGTGAATGGCCAGTACAACACGCTGATCGAAAATGGTGTGTTGAAAGGTTACATGCAAGATAAGCTCAACGCGCGTTTGATGGGGGTTAACCCAACGGGTAATGGCCGCCGTGAATCGTACGCGCATTTACCGATGCCGCGCATGACCAATACCTATATGTTGCCAGGTCAGCATACCCCAGAAGAGATCATTTCGACGGTGAAGAAAGGCTTGTACGCGCCGAACTTTGGTGGCGGTCAGGTGGACATTACTTCCGGTAAATTTGTGTTCTCGACCTCAGAAGCGTATTTGATTGAAGATGGCAAGATCACCCGTCCAGTGAAAGGGGCGACCTTGATCGGCTCGGGGATCGAAGCGATGCAGCAAGTCTCGATGGTGGGTAACGATCTCAGCATCGATCGCGGTGTCGGCGTGTGTGGTAAAGCCGGGCAGAGCATTCCTGTTGGCGTTGGTCAGCCAACCCTCAAGTTGGACTCGATCACCGTAGGTGGTACTGAGTAATCTCATGAAATTAAAGGGGCGACGTGTTCGCCCCTTTTTCTTTGCGAGTCAACTTGTTTACTTATTGCGACTCTAACAAGTACCCTAGCCCCTAGCCCCTAGCCCCTAGCCCCTAGCCCCTAGCCCCTAGTTCCTAGTTCCTAGTTTCTAGTTCCTAGCTCCTAGTTCCTCTCTTTCTCCACTACAAATTCTCCTCGGCAAACTCAGCCAAGCGACTGCGCACCACGCCATTGAGGTGGACGTTGGCGCTGCCTTCAAAGTTTTTAAAGCGCTCAACCATGTAAGTTAATCCTGAGGTAACTGGGGTGAGGTAGTGAGAGTCGATCTGCGCAAGGTTACCGGAACAGACGATCTTCGTCCCTTCGCCGCAGCGAGTAATAATGGTTTTGATCTGCGAGGCGGTGAGGTTTTGACACTCATCGAGCAGAACAAACGCATTTTGGATCGAGCGGCCGCGCATAAAGTTGATCGACTTAAACTGAATGTTGGCTTTGTCGACGATGTATTTTAGCGAGCCTTCGGTACAGTGATCGTGCTTGTGCAGTGCTTCTAAGGTATCGGTGACCGCTGCCAGCCAAGGCATCATTTTTTCTTCTTCCGTACCCGGTAAGAAACCGATTGACTCGCCAATGTCTGGGGTGTTTCGCGTGACGATGATCTTATCGAACATGCCTTTTTCAATGGTTTGTTCAAGCGCAGCCGCAAGTGCCAGTAAGGTTTTACCGCTGCCCGCCGCACCAGTAAGAATCACAAGATCGATATCAGGATCGAGCAAGGCGTCCAATGCCATCGCTTGGTAGATATTTTTCGGTGTGATGTCCCATGCTTTGCGGTGCATCAGGCGCTCACGGCTGAGATCGAGCAACGTCAATTTGTCACCATCGATGGTTTCGACGCGGCCAACGAAATCACTTTCCTCAGCATCCACTACGTATTGATTGATAAACGTCGGATCAAACGGCGCTCGATCCAGCTTATGGAAAGTGCGTCCTTCCAAAGCGTAGCTTTCAACCTGATCGACTTGGCTCCAGAACTCACCTTCTCGCACTTGGTAGCCTTTGGTGAGGTATTGAATGTCATCAATTAATTGGTCGGTGCGGTAATCTTCCACATACCGCACCCCTGCGCCTTTGGCACGTAGGCGCATGTTGATGTCTTTGGTGACCAACACCACTTCGCGTGGGGCACGCTTGTTTTGTAGGTAGAGCACAGCATTGAGGATACGGTTGTCGCCCGCTTTATCTGCGAATGCTTTGACGGTTTCTTGCAGTTCAAAATCGGCCAGAATAGAAATGGTGCCGCGGCCTTCGCCCTCTTTCGAAACAGGAATACCTTCTGAAATTTCATCAGGTGTCGCGTCTTTGAAAAGATCTTCCAACGCCCGAATGGCCACGCGTGCATCACGGGCCACATCTCGTTTGCTGTCTTTGATTCTGTCGAGTTCTTCAAGCACCGTCATAGGGATGACGACGTCATGCTCTTTAAAGGAATAAATTGCGAAGGGTTCGTGCAGCAGTATGTTGGTATCAAGTACAAACAGTTTCCGATCAGTATCGCCCATAGCGTCTCCTTGCCGTAAAGCCGGCTTTGCTCAAAGTACACTAAGCGGAAGAATGCGCTTCCTGCTTAGCATCTTGCCTGCAGAAGAGGTCGTGAGCATTCGGCGTAATATACCGACAGAGGCACCAATTGGGGCGCTTATGGCATGTCAACCGAGTAGCGAGACGACTTACTGCAAACCCGTGTTGATCCAAATCGATTACGTTAAAGCTAGCATGAATTGTGCCGAGTCATCTTTCTGACGCGTTCATGTTGGCTTAATTCGAGTATACGTCATTTTTGGAACACCAGGACTCACAAATGACACGCTTTCTTTACATTTTGATTTCATCGTCACGGCTTGAAAAAAATATTGGGATTCCGAGTGTTTGAGCGTGACCTCCATCACGCCATCAAGTAAGATTAGCGGCCTTTTTCTGCGGCGATTTCTTCATCGATTGATAATTGATTTGTCCCGTTTGGCGGTGACAAAAAGCAGAACTAAGCTTTTAAGATTCACAATTAAAACGAGGTAGTCTATTCATGGCATTTGCTTTGGGGCAGCGCTGGATCAGCGATACGGAGAGCGATTTGGGTTTAGGTACGGTAGTGGCGTTAGATGCTCGCACCGTGACACTGATGTTTGCAGCATCAGAAGAGAACCGAGTTTACGCCAGTAACGATGCGCCGGTAACCCGAGTAGTTTTTAATGTCGGTGATGTGGTTGAGTGTCAAGAAGGTTGGTCACTCAAAGTGGAACAAGTAGTGGAAGAGAACGGGTTATATACCTACCTTGGCACGCGTGAAGACACTGAAGAAACTGGTGTTGCACTGCGTGAAATCTTCCTGAGCAACCAAATTCGTTTTAATAAACCGCAAGACAAAATGTACGCCGGTCAAATCGATCGCATGGACAACTTTGTGTTGCGTTACCGCGCACTCAAAAATCAATATGAACAACACCGCAGTCCAATGCGCGGCCTCTGTGGTATGCGTGCGGGCTTGATCCCTCATCAGCTCTACATTGCCCACGAAGTGGGTCGTCGTCATGCGCCACGCGTATTGCTGGCGGATGAAGTGGGTTTGGGCAAAACCATTGAAGCGGGCATGATCATTCACCAGCAAGTGCTGCTTGGCCGTGCTGAACGCATCCTGATTGTGGTGCCTGAAACGTTGCAACACCAGTGGTTGGTGGAGATGATGCGTCGTTTCAATCTGCATTTCTCTATCTTTGATGAAGAACGCTGTGTCGAAGCGTTTGCCGAGTCAGATAACCCATTTGATACCCAGCAGT
The DNA here is from genome assembly GCF_000039765.1 of Vibrio vulnificus CMCP6. Lineage (NCBI taxonomy): Bacteria > Pseudomonadati > Pseudomonadota > Gammaproteobacteria > Vibrionales > Vibrionaceae > Vibrio > Vibrio vulnificus. The sequence continues at coordinate 1,446,526 of NC_004459.3, forward strand.
ACGTACTGTGTTCACTCGATTTCTTGCGTAAAAGTCGCAAGCGTTTTGAGCAAGCGCTCGAAGCCGAATGGGATCTGCTGGTGGTGGACGAAGCGCACCACCTTGAGTGGAGCCAAGACAAACCCAGCCGTGGCTACCAAGTGGTAGAAGGCTTAGCAGAACGCACACCCGGTGTGTTGCTGTTGACCGCAACCCCGGAACAGCTTGGCCGTGAGAGTCACTTTGCCCGCTTACGCCTTCTCGATTCAGACCGTTTCTACGACTACGCTGCGTTTGTTGAAGAAGAAGCGCAATACGCGCCAGTTGCGGATGCGATTACCGCGTTATTCTCCGGCGTGAAGCTGGCGGATGAGGCGAAAAACCAAATTACCGAACTGCTTTCTGAGCAGGACGTTGAGCCGCTGTTCCGCATCATCGAAAGTAATGCTGACGAAGAGAGCAAAGCGATCGCTCGCCAAGAGTTGATTGATAATTTGATGGACCGCCACGGCACTGGCCGTGTCTTGTTCCGTAACACCCGTGCGGCGATCAAAGGCTTCCCTGTGCGTAATGTGCACCTGTTGCCGATGCCGATCCCAACCCAATACACCACCTCGATGCGTGTTTCGGGCATGATCGGTGGCAAGTTGGCCCCAGAAGCGCGTGCGATGAAAAACCTCTACCCAGAAGAGATCTTCCAAGAATTTGAAGGGGAAGAGTCGAGCTGGTGGCAGTTTGACTGCCGAGTAAACTGGTTGCTGGAAAAGCTGAAAGCGCAACGCAGTGAGAAAGTTTTAGTGATCGCTTCGCGTGCCAGCACGGCATTGCAACTTGAACAAGCGTTGCGTGAGCGTGAAGGCATTCGTGCCACCGTTTTCCATGAAGGTATGTCCATCCTTGAGCGCGACAAAGCCGCAGCTTACTTCGCGCAAGAAGAGGGCGGCGCACAGGTGTTGATTTGTAGTGAAATCGGCTCTGAAGGTCGTAACTTCCAATTTGCTAACCAGTTGGTGATGTTTGACCTGCCATTCAACCCAGATTTGCTTGAACAGCGTATTGGTCGTTTGGACCGTATTGGTCAAAAACGTGATATCGATATTCATGTGCCTTACCTGCAAGGAACCGCACAAGAAGTCTTAGCGCGTTGGTTTAATGAAGGCCTCAATGCATTTGCTGAAACTTGCCCAACAGGCCGCACTGTCTATGACCAAGTCTCCGATCAACTGATCGAGATGTTGGCATCGGGTTCCAATGAGGCGTTGGATGACGTGATTGCGGAATCGGCCAAACTGAATCAAGCGTTGAAAGCCGATCTTGAGCAAGGGCGTGACCGTCTGTTGGAAATGCACTCCAACGGTGGGGAGAAAGCGCAGCAAATCGTGGCGGAAATTGCCGCCAAAGATGGCGATACCAACCTAGTGAGTTTTGCACTTAGCTTGTTTGACACCATTGGTTTGAACCAAGATGACAAAGGTGAAAATGCCATCGTGGTGACGCCGTCGGAGCACATGATGGTGCCGAGCTACCCAGGTTTGCCGTACGAAGGCGCGACGATTACCTTCGATCGCGATACGGCGTTGTCACGCGAAGACATGCACTTTATCAGTTGGGAACACCCAATGATCCAAGGCGGCATTGATTTGCTGATGAGTGAAGGGGTGGGCACCTGTGCCGTTTCTCTGCTCAAGAACAAAGCATTGCCGGTCGGCACTTTGCTGCTAGAGCTGATTTATGCGGTGGACGCGCAAGCGCCGAAACGCAGTGGTATTGGCCGCTTCTTACCTCGCACGCCAATTCGTTTGATGATGGACGCTCGTGGCAACGATCTCTCTGGTCAAGTGGAGTTTGAAAGCTTTAACCGTCAATTGAGCCCAGTGAATCGCCATTTGGCGAGCAAATTGGTTTCGTCGGTGCAAAACGATATCCATCGTTTGATTGAAGCCGGTGACCAGTTGGTGGTGGAAAATGTCGAAGCAATTCGTCAGCAAGCACAGCAAGAGATGCAGCAGAGTCTTAATAGTGAACTTGAGCGTCTGCAAGCATTGAAAGCGGTCAACCCGAACATTCGTGATGAAGAAATTGAGGCGATTGACGCGCAAATCAAAGAGTTGAACGGTTACATCTCGAAGGCGCAATTCCAATTGGATTCACTGCGTCTGATTGTGGTGAGCCACAACTGATCCCGAGTGATCCGTTAAACGACCATCGGCTCCTTTACTGGAGCCGTTGGGTTATGACAATATGCCCGTTATCCCCTTCCTACTTGAAGCTGCAGCGGCGTTGACTACGTTCGTCCTCTGGGTCGCCAGCCCGGCCCAATTACATAGTCTTCTATGTTCATGGGGATGACCTCACTTGCCGCCTACCTGCAACTCCAAGTAGTTTGGGGACATTTTTATAGTGAGACTTTGCTATGGCGATGCTTGAGTACCTTCCACCGACCGATCCTTGGACGGAGATTATTTTCGAAGATGACCATATTTTGGCGGTCAACAAACCTTCGGGATTGCTTTCGGTTCCGGGGCGCTTGCCAGAGCATCACGACAGCATGTGGAGCCGCTTGCAAGAGCAGTATCCTGAGATCCAAGTGGTGCATCGCCTGGATATGTCGACCTCAGGTTTAATGGTGTTTGCCAAGAACAAGCGCGCAGAAGCGGCATTAAAGAAGCAGTTTCAATACCGTTTAACGCATAAGGTCTACTACGCACGCGTGTGGGGCCATGTAGAAGCAGATTCAGGCATGATTGATTTGCCACTGATTTGTGATTGGCCAAACCGACCGATGCAGAAGGTGTGTCATGAACATGGCAAGCCATCGCAAACGGCGTTTCAAGTTGCCAAACGCGAAGTGCATGCCAATGGAGCACAAACCACGATTATGCGCTTATTACCTGTGACGGGGCGTTCGCACCAGCTGCGTGTGCACATGCAGGCATTGGGGCATCCGATTGTCGGCGATGAATTTTACGCCCAAGGTGACGCGTTTACCTTCTCCGAACGCCTCGAATTGCATGCCGCAGAGCTGAGCTTTTATCATCCTAAGAGCCATTGGCTACGCAGCTTATTCGTTCCTTGTGACTTCTATCCGGATGCCGAAGAGATGATCTTTTCATATTTCGATCCTGCGCGTAAATTACCGGATTACAAGTCGCTGCCCAAGAGCTAGGCTCTCGCCTTTCACGTTTTCGATTTCTTTTCACTGGCAGTGCGTAAGGAGTTTTTATGTCGCTGCCTGTTGTGGTTTTTCTCGATCGCGCCACCATTCCTGCCCACATCACCCTGCCGACTTTGGCGTTTGAGCATCGCTGGGTTGAATACGATTTCACGTCGCCAGAACAAGTGATTGAACGTCTGCAAGCGGCCGATATTGTCATCACCAATAAAGTGCTGCTCGACCAAGCATTGTTAGCGCAGTTGCCGAACTTACGGATGATTGCGGTCGCTGCAACCGGATTTAACAATGTCGATGTGGATTTTTGCGCGGAAAAAGGCATTGCCGTCGCGAATGTGCGAGGCTATGCGACGCGATCGGTGCCTGAACACGTGATTGCTATGCTGTTTGCGCTGCGTCGTAACCTGTTTGGTTATCATCAAGACATTGCTGCCGGTGTATGGCAACAGGACAAGCAGTTTTGCTTTTTTACTCATCCCATTGGCGATGTGGCAGGCTCGACGTTGGGCATCATTGGCTCTGGCGCGTTAGGGCAAGCGACGGCGCAATTGGCGCAAGCATTAGGCGTGAAGGTGTTGTTTGCTGAGCGAAAAGGGCAAAGCGATTGTCGTCAGGGCTATCACCGTTTTGAAGAGGTGTTGGCGCAAGCCGATGCGATTTCCCTTCATTGCCCACTTTCAGCGCAAACACACCACTTAATCGGCGCGGCGGAGCTGGCCAGCATGAAAAGCAACGCGATTTTAATCAATACTGGGCGTGGTGGCTTAGTTGATGAACAGGCTTTGGTCGAGGCGTTGAAAAAGGGCGACATTGCGGCGGCTGGCGTAGATGTGTTTAGCACAGAGCCTGCCGATGAAACCAATCCGCTGCTCGCGAATATGCATTTGCCAAACTTGCTGCTCACGCCGCATGTGGCGTGGGGCAGTGATTCTGCGATTACTCAGTTGTGTGAGATTTTGCTGGAAAACATCAACGCCTATTGGCGAGGCGAAACGCTCAACCGTTTGGTGTAGCGAGCAGCAATGAAAAAGGGTGACCTGATGTCACCCTTTAAAATCGGTTGGATTGGCGATTATTTACGAACCGCGATCGCTTCGATTTCGATGCCCACGTCTTTTGGTAGACGAGCCACTTCCACACATGAACGTGCTGGGTAGTGCGCGACGTTGTGCTCGTCGAAGAAGTTACCATACACCTCATTTACTGTGCCAAAATCGTTGAGATCTTTAACGAATACCGTCATTTTCACGATGTCGCCTACAGTCAGGCCAGAGGCTTCGACCACCGCTTTGACGTTGTCGAGCGATTGGCGAGCTTGCGCTGCGATGTCTGCTGGCACTTCGCCTGTTGCTGGGTTTACTGGGATTTGGCCAGAGGTCAGTACCATATTGCCTAGGTCTACGCCTTGGATGTATGGGCCGATTGCAGCAGGTGCTGAGTCTGTATGAAGTACTTTAGTCATTATTATGTTCCGTCTTGATTGCAAGGAAAACAAAGAGCGTTCAGTGTGCCGTGAAAGAAATGATTGGTAAAGAAAAAATCCCCGCTAGGTAGGCGGGGATCGTATCGATTAACGCTCAGTGACGATCTCTCGGGAGAAGACTTTTTCACAATATTTACACTTCAAACGTACGTCGCCTTTTTTCTCAAACACGCGGAAGTTACTCGCGACTGGCTCATTGTGCGTAATGCAGTTGGTGTTTGGGCACTCAAAGACATCACTGACAAACTCAGGCAGCTCCAACGCGAGCTTCTTCACCACTTGGTAATCTTCAATTTGATTGACGGTGGCGTGAGGCGCGTAAAGGGCCAATTTGCTCGCTTGCTCTTCGTTGATAAACACGTTTTCAATCTTGAGCAAATCTTTGTTACCCAGAGCGGATGAAGGCAAATTTAAGCCAATGGTGACGCGCTGCGATGAGTTGTGCATATCAAACAGTTTCAACACCTTGATGCCTACTTGCGCTGGGATATGGTCGATCACTGTACCGTTTTTAATCGCTTCAACCTGCAATTTTGTCTCTTTGTTCATCTTGATTCTCCTACTTACAGTGATTCGTTCAGTACCAGTGCCAACAAGGCTTCACGAGCGTAAACGCCGTTGCCTGCTTGCTGGAAGTAGTAAGCGTGCGGTGTTTTGTCGACGTCAGTGGTGATCTCATCCACACGTGGCAGTGGATGCAGCACTTTGAGGTTCTCACGTGCGCCTTCCAATAGCGCTGCGGTGAGGATGTAGGCGGATTTAATGTGCGCGTATTCCGATTCATCGAAACGTTCTTTTTGTACGCGCGTCATGTAGAGAATATCCAGCTCAGGGATTACGGTTTCCATGTCTGTGTGCAGGCTGTAGCTGATGCCAGCTTCATCCAGATCTTCAAGAATGTAATCTGGCATTGCCAATGCGTCTGGCGCAACAAAGAAGAAGCGGATGTTGTTGAATTTTGCCAAGGCTTGCGTCAACGAGTGTACGGTGCGGCCATATTTTAAGTCACCGACAAACGCCACATTCAAGTTGTCCAAACGACCTTGCGTTTCGGAGATGGTGAACAGATCAAGCAGCGTTTGAGTTGGATGCTGGTTCGCACCATCACCGGCGTTGATCACCGGAACACCGTTAGAAAATTCAGAAGCCAGACGCGCAGCGCCTTCTTGTGGGTGACGCATGACAAAAGCATCCACATAGTTCGAGATGACTTGTACCGAGTCAGACAGCGTTTCGCCTTTTTTCGCCAGTGAGGTGTTACCACCATCGTCAAACCCAATGACATCGCCACCGATGCGTTGGATGGCCGTTTCAAACGACAGGCGAGTACGGGTGGAAGGCTCGAAGAAACAACTCGCGACGACCTTGTTCTTTATCAGCTCTGGGTTTGGCTCTGCTTTTAACTGACCTGCCGTTTTGACAATCAATTCCAGCTCAGCGCGGCTAAGCTCTGGAATGGAGATAATGTGCTTCTTATAAAGCGAGTTTGTCATAATCGTCTTCCCTATCTGAATGTTTCAGGCATAAAAAAGCCCCCCATGACGGGAGGCTTCAAAATTCTATTGGTTGAACAAATACAATGGTAGAAGAAACAACACCATGCAGGTGGGATTGCGTACCTGCTCGTCGTGTTTTGTTACTGCGATGATCCATTGTTATTTACCAACCCTCGGACAAATTGCCGAGCATTATACGCGTAAGAAAAGCGAGCGCAAGCGATTACATCAAGCTTTAGGTCTGAAATGTAATCGATTAACTGCCTAAAGTTGCGACCATCACGGCTTTGATGGTGTGCATGCGATTTTCGGCTTCATCAAACACAATCGAATGCTCAGATTCAAACACCTCTTCGGTCACTTCCAAGCCTTTCATACCAAACTTGTCAGCCACTTGTTTGCCAATGGTGGTTTCGTCGTTGTGGAAAGCCGGTAGGCAATGCATAAATTTGACATTCGGATTGCCAGTTTGCTTGAGGACATTCATGTTGACTTGATAAGGTTTCATCAATGCCACGCGCTCATCCCAAGCCTCTGGTGATTCACCCATGGAGACCCAAACATCGGTATAGAGGAAATCACAGCCTTGTACCCCTTCTGCGACATTTTCAGTCAGGGTAATCTTGCCGCCGGTTTGTTTGGCAATGGCTTGGCAGGCGGCCACGAGTTCTTCATCGGGCCAGTAAGCTTGCGGGCCAACAAGGCGAATATCCATGCCCATTTTGGCTGCGCCCACCATCAACGAATTGCCGACGTTATTACGCGCATCACCAAGGTAGGCGAATTGAATGTCGGCAAGTGCTTTGCCTTGGCTGTGTTCAAGCATGGTGAGGAAGTCAGCAAGAATTTGTGTGGGATGAAATTCGTCGGTTAAGCCATTCCATACCGGGACGCCAGCGAAAGCACCGAGCTCTTCGACGATCGCTTGACCAAAGCCACGATATTGAATGCCATCGTACATGCGACCCAACACTCGCGCAGTGTCTTTCATCGACTCTTTATCACCAATTTGCGAGCCAGAAGGGCCGATATAGGTGACTTGTGCGCCTTGATCAAAGGCGGCGACTTCAAAAGCACATCGGGTACGAGTTGACGCTTTCTCAAAGATCAATGCAATGTTTTTGCCCAGTAGTTTCTTCTGCTCAGTGCCAGCGTATTTGGCTTTCTTTAGATCAGCAGACAGATCGATCAAAAACTGGATCTCTTTTGTCGAGAAGTCCAACAACTTGAGGAAGTTGCGATTCCGGAGATTAAATGCCATGACTCGTTCCTTATTTATCCATCGTCATGGCACTAGTAAAACATAGAAATGCTACTTTTGTGAATAATTATTTTAAAATTAAGCATAAAAAAGCCAACTTAAAAAGTTGGCTTTAGTGAGAACATTAGCACGAAGTTAGATATCATCACGCTCAATCGGGCAACTCATGCAGCGTGCACCACCACGGCCACGGCCTAATTCATTCCCCGGAATGGTGAGAACTTCAATGCCCGCTTTATCGTATTTTTCATTGGTGTAGACGTTTCGTTCATAACCAATCACCACGCCTGGTTTCACGGTTAACACGTTATTGGCATCGTTCCACTGTTCACGTTCTGCCTCATAACTGTCACCACCGGTGGTAATGATATTGAGGTGATTCAAGCCCAGTGCACGTTCAATGGCGTGCAAATAGTTATGCAAAGCTTCTACTTGCATCTCGCCATTGCCTTTTGGCGTTAAGCGCCAAGTATGCAGATCTTTACGCATGATCTCTGGATAAACAGAAAAAGTATCAACATCCATGTGTGTCATCACCGTATCTAAGTGCATGCACGAACGATGTTTGGGCAGTTCAATGGCAATCACTTCTTTTGCTTGGCCATGTTTAAACAGGTTGGCCGCTAAGTTTTCCACTCCTTGTGGGGTAGTGCGCTCTGACATGCCAATCAGCACGGCGCCTTTACCTATCACTAACACATCGCCCCCTTCAATGTTGGCGTTGTCGTAATGGAGGTCTTCGTTGCCAAAGTATTTGATGAAATCTTGCCCCGCAAAGATGGGGTGCCACTGATAAATCGCCCGCAAATGGTTGGTCTCACGTTGACGTGCGGGTTTCATCATTGGATTGAGCGATACACCACCATAAACCCAACATGAGGTATCACGGGTAAAGAGATGATTCGGGAGCGGTTCAATCACGAAGTCTAATGGCTGCTTCATGCGCGGCAGCATAGAGGCCGACTGAATGGGTAATTCAGAGTAAGCCAGACCACCCAGCAAAATGGTGGCAAGGTGTTCGTTGTCCATCTCAGAAAGGTAACGACGTAAGTCGCGCGCAAAAATTGGGCCGTAGCGAAAATCGGAGATTTGAACATCTAACAGCCACTGCTTTGCTTCTGGCACGGCGAGGGTATCCACCATCAAATCGTGCAGAAGTAGCACCTCAACACCTTGTTGGCGCAACGTATCGGCAAACGCATCGTGCTCTTTACCTGCCGCCTCAACCAGTAAGACATCGTCAAACAGCAGTTCATGACAATTTGAAGGGGTAAGGTGGGTTAGGGCTCTTTCTGGTCGATTAAGAAGGACTCGGCGTAACTGACCGACTTCAGAACCTACATACAACTTACTCATTTTGCATCCTTACAGTTTATCCTGGCGCTATTTATGACAATCTTTTGTATAAGATGCAAATCATCTGGCTTTGTTTAAGTCCTGCATTATTGGTTATTTTTGGTTTTAAATTCCAATCTAACCGCTTTCTCTGGATGTTTATTTTGTTTTGTGGTGTTTAAAAAAAGTACGGCAGGATTGATTTTTTATGCGTAAACGGTGCTTTGCTTACTTTGAGTCTTTTTGAATAAAACGTGATTTTTTATTCAAAAAACTGCATTTTATCGTTCGGCTTAGGCGTTATTCATTCTAGAAGCGCATTTGTTTACTGCATGAAGTCGCGCGATAAGGGCAATTCTATTTATCTATATTTCATCTTCTTGGCGTTAGGATGTTCTGAATATTAATAAATTGGCACTATTGTTAAAAATGTGTTGTTTTGCATTGTGGTGACGGCCCATTTTGAGGTTAAGCAGCAAAAGATAGGTTGTATGTCGCTTTGTCGGTGGCTTTTCTAGGCGATCCATGCCATATTTCACCGCAACAAATTGATCCAATTTAGAGTAACGATTCCGGAGCTAAAACATGTCTCACGAAGATGAATATCTATCAGTAGAAGAGTTAATTGAGATTCAAAAGGAAGAGACTCGCGATATTATCGCTGCTCTGCTTGAAGATGGCAGCGATCCTGAAGCACTGTATGAAATCGAGCACCACCTATTTGCTGAAGATTTCGACACCCTAGAAAAAGCGGTTGTTGAAGCATTTAAGATGGGCTTTGAAGTGCTGGAAGCTGAAGAAACTGAAGATGAAGACGGCAACAAGCTGCTTTGTTGTGATGCAACCATGCAGTCGACGCTGGACGCTGAAACCATTGATGCTCAAGTAGAGAAGTTGGTTCATCTCGCTGAAAAATACGACATCATCTATGATGGTTGGGGCACTTACTACGAAGGTGAAGATGCGCTATACCAAGATGACGACGAAGACGAAGACTTCGAAGACTAATAAAACAAGAGCCGGCGATTGCCGGCTTTTGTTTGTGTTCCGTTTGCTCGCATGGCGTTGTTATTCATCTTGTTACACTCATACGGAGAACAGCGCTCGCTCATTGGCAGGGTTGTGTATATAATGCGGCAAACTTGATCTAGCTCAATTATGATATGCAACTCTCACTCACTGGTTATTGGCAACTTTCCCCGCTTACCGATCTCTCTATTCCACAAGATGATCTCTGCTTTCCCGCGCCACTAAGCGAGATTTTGCCTGCTTCCCTCTCTGAGCAAGCCATTGCGGCGCAAGAATGGCACTTGATGCACGACATCGAAGTGGATGACAGTTTGCTGGCTTATCCTGCGGTTGAGATGGTGCTTGCTGGAGTGGATTACCATGCCGAAGTGCGCTTAAACGGCATTGCTGTGTTTGATTGTGATAAAAGTCAGTTTGAGTATCGCAAAGATATTCGTCCTTATCTGCAACATGGACGTAATCGCTTTGAAATTCTTTTTCTCGAAGAGGAAGAAGAATTGCTGTTTGAGGAAGACAGACTGGCATTGTGCGAGTTAGGGGCAAATGCCTATCAACCCAGTGACGAAAGAATGGGGATCTGGCGAGAGCCGTATTTGCAGTTTATCCGCCACGTTCGTCTTGATTGCGTGACGACCGAGCAAATCTGGCACCATGGTGGTGGGTGTGAATTTAAAGTGGATCTCTACTATCAAACCTACGTATCGGGTTTGATTTCAGCTTCAGTCAAGTTTGATGGCCGCCGCTACAATATCCCTCTGGATCTGCGCAGCGATCATGCTAGTGCTTTATTTCAAATTGACGCCCCCAGCCCAGCAACACCATATCAATTAGAGATTGAGCTTGATGGTCAGACGCTGAGCGCACCCGTTGTGCTCGATGAGGCGATTTCGGTTACCCACTTTGTCCGCTAGTTGCCTTATAAATGGCAAATCATCACCACTTCACAAGCGTCATGTCCGGTTTGCCCGAGTGGCGCTTGCAGATGTTCAAATCCGAGCTTTTCATACAGAGCAATGGCTTCTTTCAAGCAGGCAGTGGTTTCTAGGTAACAGCGTTGATAACCCATCTTTTTCGCGGCGCTGCGGCTGAGCGAAACGATTTTCTTGGCCAGACCCTGCCCACGGCAAATGGGTAAGAAGTACATTTTTTGTAACTCGCAGACACCTTCGACCCCTGCTAGCGCAGAAAAGCCACCTCCACCGACGATCTTCCCTTGATGTTCCACCACCCAATAGGCGGCATTTGCTTGTGAGTAGATGCTAAAAAGATCGTCTAGGGTTGGATCGGCAACACTGTAGCCTTTATCGGCGGTTAACCCATACTCCGCCGAGACTTGACGAATCACATTGGCGATTGAGGCGTTGTCTTCAACGGTGATAGGGCGCAAGACAAAGTCCATTTTTTCTGACATAAGACCAATCGTATTTCAAATTATGATGGTCAAAACTATAGAGTCACTACACGGTTGGGTGCAAACAAAAACTGTGCGAATCGAGGGTTTGTTTTGCCGCGCTGTGGCGCAACCAAACCTTCTCATGGAAGTAGTACACTACGGTGTTAATAGACGGTTCGAGTAATGCCATCACCCCACCGACAAACGCATCACCTGTTAACAAGTAAACCACGCTAAACGCCACGCTGAAATGCACGGTAGCAAAACTGGCGGTCTTGATTTTCGTCATCCACTGACGCGCTTTGAGCGCTGGCACGGTAGACCATGCTTTTTCATGGAAGTAAAACGCAATGGTATTGACCGCAGGTTCAATCATCGCAATCAAACTGCCGATGAGGATATCGCCCGTTAAGATGTAGGCAACAGTGAAAGCGACCGTAAAATGAAGTGCTGCAAAGGTAATGGTCTTTTTCATAATCTTATCTCTCATGATGCGTTTGGCTCGTTTTGCCACTGGTGACAGTATCATGGGAAAGTTACGAAAGTTAAAATCGATTAAATTTATTATTTTAATAGTCAAATGCTATTGGTTGTGCTTATTGATTGATTCATATAAATAATTAGTTGATAAAATAAACCCTTGTCACTGAATGTATTTCGGACGTTCGGTTAAAATTACACGCTTTTTATAAAGTTAATGTTTGATTAATCAATAATAAATCGAAAAACAACGTCAGGATAAAAATGAATGGACACTAAGCACATCACGAACTCAATTCAATTTAAAGGCCAAGGAGGGGAGTTCTTTGGTATCTGGATCGTCAACATCTTATTGTCGGTGATCACGCTAGGCATTTACTCAGCCTGGGCCAAGGTTCGCACCAAGCGCTACTTTTATGGCAACACCTTTATCGCGGGTGATAATTTCGAATACCACGCGCAACCGATGCAACTTCTCAAAGGACGCTTGGTGGCACTCGCTCTAGTGGTGATTTGGGTGGTAGCAAACTCATTCTTTCCATTAGCATCGTTGGTGTTGCTTGCGCTGTTCTATGTGGCGCTCCCTTGGCTTCTCTGGAGTAACGCCCGGTTTGATTCTGCTATGACCAGTTATCGAAATGTCCACTTTGCTTTTAATGGCTCGTTGAAAGAGGCTTATATGTCGATACTAGGTCGCGGTCTCGCATCGTTGCTTATTATCGCGATTTACATTGCTATTGTGGTGGCTTCAGCCAATGCGTCCGCGATGGTCGCTACACTATTAGGCTTTGGTACCTTGGTGCTGATGTTTGTTTTGTACGCTTGGGTAGTCGCAGGTATTCACCAATATTTTGCCTCGGGTTATCAGTATGGGGATTGGAAGTTTGTCGCTAAGATTGAAACGGGCTTCTTCTTGAAAACATACTGTAAAGCGATGCTGATTGGTTTCTTAACCGCAGTGGCTTTTATGATTGTGATGGGCACGTTTGTATTGGGCACTGACATTATGAATATCTTTGCTGGCGAAGTGGACCTGCTGGAAGGGAAAGGGGATTTTGCGTATGTGGTGTTGACTTATCTGGTGACGATTACGATGTCACTGGGTATCACCGCCTATACGACGACTCGTATCCGCAATTATGTTTTCTCGAGACTGACCGCAACGGCAGAAGCTCAGTCTGAGACGGAGTTTCGTTTTGCGTCAACCTTTGGTGTTTGGGACTACATGAGTTTGATAGTCACCAACTTCTTGTTGCAAGTGATCACGCTTGGCTTGGCTCGTCCTTGGGTGATGGTGCGCACCTCTCGCTACGTTGCTAGCCATACTGGTGTCATTGGAGATATGGATACGCTGAAAGCAACCGATCAAGATTCTGCGGTGAAAAACGCCATCAGTGATGAAGTGGCGCAAGCGTTTGATCTTGGCCTCAGTATCAGCTAATGCGCATCTTTGGAACCGCATTCCCGCCTCGTAGCTCAGAGCGCTGTGAGGCGGAGATCGACACTTCTCAACCACACTTGCTTGCTCTGCATGTGAATGGGGAGATTTTCAGTGCTGATTACCATTACCTGCACATCAGTGAGCCTGTAGGTCGCTTACCTGTGCGTATTTCCTTTCCGAATGGTTGGGTGTTTGTCACTGAGCCCAGTACGGCGTTATCGAAGTGGCTAGGTTTTCATAAAAAGCAAAGCTTTGTTGATCGAATGGAAGGTAACATCCCTGCTTGGATTCTTTCGGCTATGGTGTGTTTGGCGGTGATCGCGGGGTGCTATTACTATCTGTTGCCTTGGGGAAGTCAGAAGATCGCTGAGAGCTTACCGGATTCCTTATCTATCGCTGTTGGAGAGCAGGTGCTGGATTCGCTTGATTTGCAGTTGCAACCCAGTCAATTACCTGAGGAGCAGCAGAGCGCTATTCGCCAAAGAGTTCAACAGTTTGCGCAGGTATTGCCAGAGTTGCCGTATGACATCAAGGTGGAGTTTCGCTCAATGCCAGAAGGCGCCAATGCGTTTGCGCTCCCCGGTGGGACGATTGTTTTGCTTGATGAGCTAGTGGCGCTTGCACAAACCCAGCAACAGTTGGACAGCATCATTCTGCATGAGATGGGCCATGTCCATCACCGTCATATGATGAAGCAAGTGGTTCACTCCACCATTCTTTCGGTAGCGGTCTCTCTCATCACAGGAGAAAGTTCTGGGATTGTTGATAACTTAGCGGGGGTTGGGGTGTTTATCGTTTCCAATGGTCAGTCTCGTGAAGCGGAAACGCAAGCGGATCTGTACGCGAAAAAGGCAATGAAGCAGATCTATGGCACGAGTGAGCCGCTGGCTGAGATGTTCGAGCTGTTCAAAACGCAGGAAATGATGGATATTCCGGAATGGTTTAGTTCTCACCCTAATTTTTCCGAGCGAATTCAAGCCGCAAGGGAAGAGTAGCCAAGCATGCTTTGCTAAAATCGTGGTGCACCGTAGAGGATAAATACAAAAAGGCAGCGATAACGCTGCCTTTCGTTTTATGAAGCTAACAAGAATTACAGTGCCGCGATGGTCGCTTTTTGCTCTTCAAGTTTTGCCAAGGTTTCTTGGTAGCCTTCCAGCTTCTCACGCTCTTTCGCGATAACCGCTTCAGGGGCTTTGGCGACGAAACCTTCGTTACCCAACTTACCTTCGATGCGCTTGATTTCACCTTGTGTCTTCGCCACTTCTTTATCCAAACGAGCAAGCTCTGCATCTTTGTCGATCAGGCCCGCCATTGGGATCATCAGTTCAGATTTCGCCACAAGTGCTGTTGCACAGGCTGGTGTTTCTTCGCCCGCAGCCAATACACGAACCGACTCAAGTTTCGCTAGTGACATCAATACTTGTTTGTTCGCTTCTAGGCGCGCTGCATCTTTCTCGTCTGCTTTTAGCATCACTTCCAGCGGTTTGCCTGGGTTGATGTCGTATTCAGCACGTAGGTTACGGATGCTAGTGATGAACGCTTTCACCCATTCGATGTCGTCTAGCGCTTCTTGGTTGAAGTTCGCTTCATCGTATTGAGGTAGAGATTGCAACATGATTGTCTCGCCTTCCACTCCGTCTACTAGTGGCTTGATGCTTTGCCAGATCGTTTCGGTGATGTAAGGAATCACTGGGTGAGCCAGACGTAGCGTCTTCTCAAGTACCGTGATTAGTGTACGGCGAGTACCACGTTGTTGCGCTTCAGTCCCTTTCCATAGAACTGGTTTAGTCAGCTCTAGGTACCAGTCACAGAATTGGTTCCAGATGAATTCGTACAGCGTGTTTGCTGCCATATCGAGACGGTAGTTGTCGATATGGTTGTTGAATGCTTTCGCTGCCAGTTCAAACTGAGACTCGATCCATTTGTCCGCTAGTGAGTATTCGATCTCACCTGCGCCAAAGCCACAATCTTGCTCTTCTGTGTTCATCATTACGTAACGGCTTGCGTTCCATAGCTTGTTACAGAAGTTACGGTAACCTTCAAGACGCTTCATATCCCAGTTGATATCGCGACCTGTTGATGCCATTGCAGCAAGCGTAAAGCGTAGCGCGTCAGTACCGTAGGCTTCGATACCGTTTTCAAATGTCTTACGCGTGTTCTTCTCGATCTTCGCTGCTAGCTGAGGCTGCATCATGTTGCCAGTGCGCTTCTCTACTAGAGACTCTAGGTCGATACCATCGATCATGTCGATTGGGTCAAGTACGTTACCTTTCGACTTAGACATCTTGTCGCCGTTTTCGTCACGGATCAGACCGGTCACATAAACGGTTTTGAATGGGACTTGTGGCTTGCCATTTTCGTCTTTGACGAAGTGCATGGTCATCATGATCATGCGCGCAACCCAGAAGAAGATGATGTCGAAACCAGTTACTAGCACGTCTGAAGGGTGGAAGACTTTCAGATCGTCAGTTTGCTCTGGCCAGCCTTGTGTACCGAACGTCCATAGTGCAGAAGAGAACCAGGTATCCAGTACGTCTTCGTCTTGGTGTAGTTCAATCACAGACTCTAGGTTGTGGTTTTGACGAACTTCTTCTTCGCTGCGACCGACGTAAACATTGCCTTGGTTGTCGTACCAAGCAGGGATACGGTGGCCCCACCAAAGTTGACGAGAGATACACCAGTCTTGAACGTCACGCATCCAAGAGAAGTACATGTTTTCGTATTGCTTAGGCACGAATTGGATGTCGCCATTTTCTACGGCTTCAACCGCTGTTTTCGCTAGAGGCGCAGTACGTACGTACCATTGGTCAGTCAGCATTGGTTCAATAACCACGCCACCACGGTCGCCATAAGGCACTTGTAGATCGTGATCTTTCACTTCTTCAAGCAGACCTAGTTCGTCGAACTCTGCCACGATCGCTTTACGCGCTGCGAAACGCTCCATGCCGTGGTATTTAGCAGGTAGCTCAGTTCCGTAAGCATCGCTTGGCTCGCCGTTGGTCGTGAACACTTCTGCCGCATCACGGATGTTGGCGTCAAACGTCAGAATGTTGATCATTGGTAGCTGGTGGCGCTTACCCACTTCGTAGTCGTTGAAGTCGTGTGCTGGGGTAATTTTCACACAGCCAGTGCCTTTTTCCATGTCTGCGTGCTCATCGCCCACGATAGGGATGCGGCGATCAACGATAGGCAGGATGATGTCTTTACCGATCAGATCTTGGTAACGTGGATCTTCTGGGTTAACAGCAACACCGGTATCACCTAGCATGGTTTCTGGACGAGTTGTTGCAACAACGATGTAATCTTTGCCATCTGCTGTTTTAACGCCATCGGCTAGCGGGTAGCGGAAGTGCCACATGTGGCCTTTAGTGTCTTTGTTCTCTACTTCTAGATCTGAGATCGCTGTGTGCAGTTTAGGATCCCAGTTAACTAGGCGCTTACCGCGGTAGATGAGGTCATCTTCGTATAGGCGCACGAATACTTCTTGAACGGCATTAGACAGGCCATCATCCATGGTGAAGCGTTCACGATCCCAGTCTACTGATGCGCCAAGACGACGAAGCTGCTTAGTGATGGTGCCGCCTGATTCGCCTTTCCATTCCCAGATTTTGTCGATGAAGGCTTCGCGACCGTAATCGTGTTTGGTTTTGCCTTCTTCTGCAGCGATCTTACGCTCAACAACCATCTGAGTAGCGATACCTGCGTGGTCAGTACCGACTTGCCAAAGGGTATTTTTACCCTTCATACGCTCACAACGGATCAGTGTATCCATGATCGTATCTTGGAACGCGTGGCCCATATGTAGGCTACCAGTGACGTTCGGTGGCGGGATCATGATGCTGTATGATTCTTTTGACGTGTCACCGTGTGGTTTAAAGTAGCCTTGCTCTTCCCAAGTCTTATACAGATCTTGTTCGATTGAGGTTGGGTTGTATGTTTTTTCCATGGGAGCTTAATCTGGTTAAGTTAATCTAGGTCAATCTTTATAAGTGAACTCTCTATTGGGAGAGCTTAACTATAAGGATTGACCGCTAGTTGTGTTCAATTTCGATTGTTTGCAGTTGGTAACCTGCTTGACGGTAGATTTTATACCTTTCTCGCGCGAGCTGTTTAGCTTTTTCTTCGCAAGGGACGAAGTCTACCACCTCAGCAAACTTGTTCGCAAAGGTTGTCTCATTTTTCGCCAAATTTATTACCAGTTGGCGGTTCCAGCTTGGCTTGACACCTTCGTGACCTATCTCAATATTGGTGGCGTATTTTGGACCTTCACCGACCAAATTATGCGCAACAAACTGAGCGGGCTCAACTTGCCAAAAGTACTCTGCAATTTGCTCTGCGTGACGTTTACTTTCTCCATTGAGATACACCTTCGCCCCTTGCTTGGCAAAATGGTGGGCAAGGAACACTACGTAGTGAGCAAAACCTTCTGGCGTTGCTTGTGGGGTGTGTTCTCGGACAATGTAAAACGTGGCTCTTTGCATAGCTTGTTCGTCTCTCTGGCGATGAAAAAAAGGGCCTTGCGGCCCTTTTTACATTGACTTGAATTATTCTTCAGTCTCTTGGCCACTGCGATTTAGCAGGAATTGGACCAGCATAGAGACAGGACGACCTGTCGACCCTTTGGCTGCGCCAGACTTCCATGCTGTGCCTGCGATGTCTAGGTGTGCCCAGTTGTATTTCTTAGCAAATTTAGACAAGAAGCATGCTGCAGTGATGGTACCACCAGGACGGCCGCCAATGTTTGCCATGTCGGCAAATGGGCTCTTTAGCTGTTCATGGTATTCATCCGCCATTGGTAGGCGCCAAGCACGATCGCTGGATTGTTCAGAAGCATTGACGAGCTCATGAGCAAGAGGGTTGTGGTTAGACAGAACACCAGTAATGTGGTGACCTAGTGCAATAACACAAGCGCCAGTGAGCGTCGCAACGTCAACCACGCAGTCTGGTTCAAAACGCTCAACGTAAGTCAGTGCATCACACAGTACCAAACGACCTTCTGCATCGGTATTGAGTACTTCTACGGTTTGACCTGACATAGTCGTTAGGATATCACCTGGACGGTAAGCGTTGCTGCCTGGCATGTTTTCACAACCAGCAAGTACGCCAATCACGTTGACTGGTAGGTTCAGTTTTGCCAGCGCTTTCATCGTGCCGAATACGGAGGCTGCGCCACACATGTCGTATTTCATTTCATCCATGCCTTCGCCTGGTTTTAGTGAAATACCGCCTGAATCGAATGTTAGACCTTTACCGACAAGAACAATCGGTTTGGCTTCTGAATCTGGATGGCCTTTGTATTCGATGATAGACATCATCGATTCATTTTTCGAACCGCGACCGACCGCTAGGTAAGAAGACATACCCAGTTTTTCCATCTCTTGTTCACCGATGATTTTGGTGGTGATGGTTTCGTAGTCATCTGCCAGACGACGCGCTTGAGAGGCGAGGTAAGCTGGGTTTGCGATGTTTGGTGGCATGTTGCCAAGGTCTTTACAGGCTTTCACACCTGAAGCAATCGCCAAACCGTGAGTGATGGCTTTCTCACCAAGGTTCAGTTCACGACGAGTTGGTACGTTGAAGACAAGCTTACGTAGTGGGCGACGTGTTTCTGGCTTCACGCTCTTGAATTGATCAAAGGTATACAGGCCATCTTTCGTTGCTTCAACCGCTTGGCGCACTTTCCAGTACGTGTCACGGCCTTTAACGTGCAGTTCAGTTAGGAAGCACACCGCTTCCATAGAGCCTGTTTCGTTAAGTGTATTGATGGTTTTCTGAATGATCTCTTTATATTGGCGCTCACCAAGCTCACGCTCTTTACCGCAACCAACCAAAAGAACACGTTCAGAAAGCACACCTGGAACTTGATGCAGCAGTAGCATCTGACCTGGTTTACCTTCTAGATCACCACGGCGAAGTAGTGAACTGATGTAACCGTCACTGATTTTATCGAGCTGTTCGGCTACTGGAGAAAGGCGACGTGGTTCAAACACACCAACAACGATACATGCGCTACGTTGTTTCTCTGGACTGCCACTTTTTACACTGAACTCCATGCGTACTCCTACATCCTGAAGACAAATAGTTCTAAATGTTAGATAATGACCGCTTACTTGTTGAATTCTATTCTCGGTCTACTCTGTAAGTTACAGATTAACATTTAGTCAGTTTTTTTGAAAAATAAAAGGTTCAACGGGAAATTATAGTGATTCGACCAAAAAAACAAGTTTTGTATAGGTAATTTCAGCGTGATTATTGTTAGATATTTGATCCGCGAAACACTCAAGAGCCAATTTGCGATCTTTTTCGTACTTTTTTTGGTGTTTCTCAGCCAGCAGTTCATTAGTGTGTTAGCGGATGCGTCGGATGGCGATATTCCGGCCAGTTTGATCATGTCGATTGTCGCGTTGAACATGCCATCGATGGGACTGTTAATGTTACCACTCAGTCTGTATATCGGTATTTTGATTACCTTTGGTCGACTTTACGCGGAAAGCGAAATCGTGGTGATGAACGCCACGGGTATTGGGAATAAGTTCCTGATTCAAGCTGCATTGTATTTGGCGGTGATCACCTCCGGCGTAGCTGCGTTCAACTCATTGTGGTTGTCTCCTTGGTCGATGGATCGTGTTGAGCAATTGACCGAACAGGTTGCGGCTGAAAATAGTGTCGATTTATTAAAGAAAGGCCAATTTCAGTTCACTCCTGATCGCTCTTCGGTGGTTTTCATTGATGATATCAAAGATAAACAGCTGTCTAATGTGTTTGTCGCACAGCTTATGCCCAGAGATTCCATTCTACCGAGTGTGATGTTCGCTAATGGCGGTGAGGTGAAAGAGCTGTCTGATGGCCGTCAGATCATCTCTATGAAGCAAGGGACACGCTACGAAGGCGTACCAACTCGCGTGGAGTATATGATCACTGAATTTGAACAATACGACGGTTTAATTGGTCAACGTTCGGTCAAACAGCGAGGGCGAGATTGGGATGCGATTCCAACGCTGGAGCTGATTGGTAATCCTGACCCAGAAGCGCAAGCTGAGCTGCAATGGCGGGTTTCCCTATTCGTTTGTATCCCTCTACTGACCATGCTGGTTATCCCACTTTCAGCAGTGAGCCCGCGCCAGGGGCGATTTGCCAAAATGGGGCCGGCTATCCTCATCTATCTTGCGTATTTCTTGTCGATCAGCGCAACGAAATCTGCGTTGGAAGAGGGGGATATTTCTGCCTCGATTGGTATGTGGCCTATTAATGGTTTGCTACTGCTGGTGGCGATTATGGCGAACTTTATGGACAGCATTGCCGTTAGACGAATCAAAGACAATTTTAGAAAGAAGAGGCTAGCGTAAATCGTGTTTAAAATTTTAGACCTTTACATCGGTAGAACGATCGTTGCAACCACCTCTTTGGTATTGGTCACCTTTGTTGGCCTTTCTGGCATCATTAAGTATGTTGAGCAATTGCGTAAAGTGGGCAAAGGAACGTATGACCTCTTGCATGCGTTGTACTTTGTTTTATTGAGTATTCCTCGCGATATCGAAATGTTTTTCCCAATGGCCGCCTTGCTTGGTGCTCTGATTGGGCTAGGAATGCTGGCGTCGAGTTCAGAATTGGTGGTGATGCAGGCTGCTGGTTTTTCTAAGCTGGATATCGGCGTCTCCGTGTTAAAAACCGCAGTACCGTTAATGCTGGTGGTGATGGCGCTGGGCCAGTGGGGCGCACCAGACGCACAGAAAATGGCTCGTGATTTGCGTTCATTTGCCTTATCTGGCGGTAGCATTGTTTCCGTGCGCAGTGGTGTTTGGGCCAAAGATGCCAATGACTTTATCTTTATCGGTAAGGTAGATGAGGACAAGCTCTATGGGCTTAACATGTGGAAGTTTGACCAGAATAAGAAGCTGCAATCGGTCATTTTTGCCGAAGAGGTTGATTACCAACAAGACAATCGCTGGTTGATGCGTTACGTGCAAATTACCGATATGCAAGATGAGAAAGTCATTTCCAAACATTCATTAGAGCAGATGGAATGGGAAACCTCATTGGCTCCCGATAAATTAGCTGTTGTGACGGTAAAACCGGAAGAGCTTTCTCTCAGTGGACTCTATGACTATGTGACCTATCTCAAAGCCTCCGAGCAAGATGCTTCTCGCTACGAGTTAGCGTTCTGGCGCAAGTTGACTCAGCCCATTTCGATTGCAGTGATGATGTTGATGGCATTGTCATTTGTGTTTGGTCCGCTTCGAAGTGTCACTATGGGGGCGAGAGTGATCTCAGGTGTGATTGCGGGTTTTGCTTTTTACATTTCCAGCGAGTTCTTCGGGCCTTTGACGTTGGTGTATGGTATTCCACCAGTGTTTGGCGCAGTGGCTCCGAGTATTGTGTTCTTTATCGTTGCCGTGATGTTGTTGAACCGAAAACTGCAATAAATAATGGGATTGACTCGCGAAAGAAAAGAAGATGGAAGGCAATATGCCTTCCATTTTTTATGGTCTCTTTAACTCGAGCGCCTAGATTGTTTAGCTTGGGATTATCTGACTTTAGGCAGCAAAACGACTTCTGTTTTGGCCCAAATGTCGTGAAAGCCCCTTTTCTTCGGATCGATTGGCACAGTGAAATTTGCCAAACCAAACGCAGAAGTTGCAATGCGTATTAGAGCTTGAGTTGGAGTAATCATCGAACCGTCGTGATTACGTACTTGAATCTTCCATGCTCGCATTCCAAGTGTTTGGCCTGCTCGAGTCCAAAAATAGACTAAGAAGTAGATCCAGACAGCGGCAAGATAGAAAGTAAAGAGCGGGCTGATGATTGGGTGTCGGCTGAGTAAATCAGCGGCATCCACATATTCGCCATAACTGATCAAGCCCATCCCATTTAGGGCAAACAGTATGGCCATCACGACCCCGGCTGCCATCATTTCTAAAGCAATAATAATCAAAGCGTCATAAAAAAGTGCCGCAAGGCGACGAAAAAGCCCAGCAGGCGGTAATGTTGTAGTAGTCATCATCGTTCACTTACCTTTCAAATTGTGCGTCAGGATATAGATTCAACCCTATGAAGAAAAGAGAGCTAGAGCACACTGTGTTCATTTGTGGCGAAAACTTAGGCAAACGGTAATTATTTCAATCTTTTGCTCTTGCACAACCGAAAAGCTTACGTATAATGCCAAGCATCGAAAGGCAATAGCCTAAAGATGCCGGTGTGGTGAAATTGGTATACACGACGGATTCAAAATCCGTTTCCTTCGGGAGTGGCGGTTCAAGTCCGCCCACCGGTACCATACATAGAAAGGTCGCTTTTATAGCGGCCTTTCGTCGTTTTGGGCTTTTGGAAAACGCTCTTTGCTTTCTTTCTGCATTTGTATTGCTTTTTCTCCTATGCCGCCGCTTTTCTAGCACTAAGTGTTCAATCAAGCAGACTTTGTCACAAGTACCTTAATTTAAAATGCTTCAATCACTTCGTTGAGCTCTTAAGCGAGTCGTGTTTCTCCGACATAAACGAAAAAAGCGCGGAGAAGACTCCGCGCAAACTATCTACATTGTGATAGCAGGAACAGCTTATAGAGCTGTGAATAAGGTGTTCTGTGTGTCAGGTGTCCACGTTACCTGTGAGACATGCGGAACATTGACGAGATAGCGTACTCCTTTGTAGCTCACCACATCGCCTTGAGCGTACTCCACATTCAACATCCAGTTCGTTGCTGGATCTGCATTAGTCCATAGGCTAGAAGTTGCTGAGGGTGCCCAATCAGCTTGCGCTGTGTGGCTGGTGACGGCTTTGTAAACCGTCCCTTGATGAAGGACATAGGCGCCTGTTGAGTAGGTTGTATTGACCTGCCACTCTGGTGTGTAATTGTCCATCGTATCAAAGACGTATCCTGCCTCTTTGGCAATACGGATGAACTCTGCCAGTTTTGGTAGGTTTTGTGTTGCCCCCATACCGCGTTTGCCATCTTCGAATAAGAATTCATGAGTTAAGACAATCACTTTGTCCGCATGTAATGGTGTACCGCAAGGGAATTGTTGGGCTTTAGAGTTGATCGGATTGATGGTGGTAGGAGCACAGCTGTTTAAAGCAGCATCAACATAGCTCAAAAATGGAACCGCTTCCGTTAAGCTGTTTGCTGGCATCGCAATTCCCCAGTTTTCTGGTGCCCAATCCACATCCCAGCCGTGCGTTTGATAGCCTTTATTAGCCAAAATGTTCTGTACTTCAATGGATGCTTTGACGCTGTTTGATGGGTTGTCGGGATCACAAACATAACCGGGTTCCCATGGTTTAAGATTGTCCGATGTCGCACAGAGGCCATCTGCTTTAAAGCTTTTCGTCACACGCCAACCGTTAGTGTAGGGAAGACGAGCAAGCTCATCACCCTTATAGTTTGGGTAGCTGCTAATGGAAGGGAAGTAGCGCTCCAGAACCGCAAGGTTTTGTTCAAAGGTTGCAGCATCATAAACAGGATCTTGATAGGAGTTGATTTGATGATTACCTGTTGCATTACATTCAGCCCCGCTGTTTGGGCCAAATTCTTCCACGCAGTTATGGATCATGTGATCGTAACTGTGGTTCCCCACGATATGGCCAGAGTCGAGAGCCAACTTGAGCGCCTCAAGTGCTCGGTCTTCATTTTCATCCCCAATTCCATCTAAGTGCCAAGCATTGAAATAGAACGTGGCTTTAATTCCGCCTTCATTGAGCACTTGAATGACATCAAGGCTCGCGTTAATTGGGCCGTCATCAAAGGTTAAATAAATCGTGCCTTTTGGGCTTGTTTGTGCCAAAGCACTTCCTGAAATAACGATACTCGCAGCAGTAAGTAAAGCCAGTTTTTTTAATTTCATTTTTCTATCCTTTTTGAAATTAATTAATAATGACGTTGTTAGTTTTATATTGATAAAAGTGTTTTTATATTCGCTAATTAAATAACGATTAATCAAAATCGTTGCTCTCTTCTTGGTTATTATCCTATCCATGATTACCAATCTAAAAATAGGGTTAATTGTTCGAAATGAGATTTTGTTCACGAACAATGCAACCGGTTGCGCTTTTTTGCATGGATTTATTTTGCTACAGTTTTTAGGTCAGATTTTGAACAAGGGAAAATAAGTGATGAAAAAGATTTTGTTATGCTGTAGTGCGGGCATGTCAACGAGTATGCTGGTCAAGAAAATGGAGCAAGCTGCCGCGAGCAAAGGGATCGAATGCAAGATTGATGCGTTATCTGTCAATGCGTTTGAGGAAGCGATTAAAGAATACGATGTTTGTCTGTTAGGGCCGCAAGTGCGATTCCAACTCGAGTCTTTACAGAAGACGGCGCATGAGCATGGTAAGAATATTGCGGCGATCTCTCCGCAAGCTTACGGAATGATGAAAGGTGATGAAGTTCTTCAGCAAGCGCTAGATTTAATTAACTAATTCGCGAACGTAAAATTTTAAGAAGTTAATCAGGTCATATATTAAATATGGCTAAGGGTTGCTTTGTCTAAAAATAAGGAAGGATTCTATGAAGCTTTATGATGCGATAATTGGAGTTGTTGAAAAATATATTGCTCCAATAGCGGCTAAAGTTGGTAATCAGCCTCACGTGAGAGCGATGCGTGATGGTTTTATCGTGGCCATGCCATTTATTATTGTTGGTAGTTTTATTTTAATTTTTGCTTTTCCACCTTTTTCAGAAGATACCACTAATACTTTTGGTCGAGTGTGGTTAGATTTTGCTACTAAGCACTTCGATACCATTATGATGCCCTTCAATATGTCGATGGGGATCATGACGATATTTGTCTCGTTGGGGGTCGCTTACAGTTTGGCGAAAGCTTACAAAATGGATGGCATCACGAGTGCTGTGTTATCACTGATGTGCTTTTTGTTGGTGGCAGCACCGGCTAAAGATGGCGCTTTATCGATGGCACACATGGGCGGAACGGGAATCTTCACTGCAGTGATGTGTGCCTTCTTCGCGGTGGAGCTCTATCGCTTTATGAAGAAGCATAACATTACCATTCGAATGCCAGAACAAGTTCCTCCTGCGATTGCACGATCCTTTGAGGTTCTGCTACCAGTCTTAGCGATTTTTATTACGCTCTACCCGCTGAGTTTATTCGTGCAAGCCCAATACGATATGTTGATTCCAGATGCGGTTATGGCAATGTTTAAACCTCTGATCAGCGCATCCAATACACTTCCTGCTATTATTGGTGCCTTGCTGGTCTGTCAGCTATTGTGGTTTGCTGGTATTCACGGTGCGGCCATTGTTGTTGGCCTGCTTTCTCCTATCTTCCTAACTAATATCAGTGCAAACATTGATGCGTTCGTTGCCGGACAGCCAGTTCCAAACGTCTTTACTCAGCCATTCTGGGATTTCTACATCTTTATTGGTGGCTCTGGTGCGACATTAGCGCTAGTGATGTTGATGTCTTTCAGCCGTTCAGCGCATTTAAAGAGCATTGGTCGTATGAGTGCGGTACCAGGACTCTTCCAGATTAACGAACCCGTTATCTTCGGTAGCCCTGTGGTGATGAACCCAATTCTCTTCCTACCATTTGTTTTTGCTCCGGTGATTAACGCCACCATCGCTTATTTTGCTGTGCAGTTTGGCTTTGTTGGCATGGGCGTAGCGACAACGCCTTGGACAACTCCGGCCATCATCGGTGCATCGTGGGGAAGTGGCTGGACATTTACGCCGATTCTCCTCGTTGTTGGGTTACTGATCCTTGATCTCTTCATCTATCTGCCATTTTTCAAAATGTTTGAGAAACAGATTCTGGAGCAAGAGCAACCCAACACAGAATCTCAAGAGCAGCCACAAGCCAGTGGCCAAGGTGTTACCGCTTAATTTATCGAGATTTGAGGCTGCGAAGTCGCAGCCTCTCTTTGGAGGAGAGAAAAATGGAACAAGAACTGGTGGTGATGGAAATCATTTGTAATGCAGGTGAAGCAAGAAGTTTGTGCTTTGAAGCATTGAAATTATCACGGCAGAAAGAGTTTGTGCTGGCGGACGAAAAACTGGCTCAAGCAAAGGAGTGTTTGAACAAGTCACACTTAGTGCAAACGCAGCTGATTGAAGAAGATCAAGGTGAAGGCAAAGTGCCTATGACATTGGTCATGGTGCATGCACAGGATCACCTTATGACGACAATCTTGGCTCATGAGCTTGCAGTAGAAATGGTCGAACTTCATAAGCAGTTGGCTGGATGAGGAAGTCTTATGTCTAGAAAAGGACTAAAACTTGCGATTATCGGGGGAGGCAGTAGCTATACCCCTGAGTTAGTCGAAGGTGTATTAAAAAGAGCAGCATTTCTGCCAGTAGAGCAAATCCATTTTGTCGATATTGAGGCGGGTGCAGAAAAACTGGAGATCATTCGTCAGTTATCGCAAAGAATGGTGGATAAGGTTGGCGCTAAGATTGAGATCAAAGCTGGCTTTGATCGTAGAGAAGCGATCTTGGGTGCCGATTTTGTCATGACACAATTTCGTGTAGGCGGATTAGCCGCCCGAGCCAGTGATGAGCGCATCCCATTGAAGTATGATGTGATTGGTCAAGAAACCACTGGGCCAGGTGGGTTTGCTAAAGCCCTGCGCACCATCCCGGTGATCCTCGATATTTGTCGAGATATCGAAGAGCTAGCACCTGAAGCTTGGATGCTGAACTTTACCAATCCAGCAGGGTTGGTCTCCGAAGCGGTAAGCAAGTACTCCAAGGTGAAAAGCATTGGCTTATGCAATGTGCCAGTTTCAATGCAAATGATGATTGCAGAGATGATGGATTGCGAACCCAAGGAATTGCAGCTTGAGTTTGCTGGCCTTAATCACTTGGTATGGGTACATAACGCTTGGCTAGACGGAAAAAATATCACGGAGACCGTGTTGGAAAAAGTTGGTGATGGTGCCAATTTCAGCATGAAGAACATTTGGGAAGAACCTTGGGATCCAACCTTCTTAAAAGCTTTAGGGGCCATTCCTTGTCCTTATCATCGCTACTTTTATCAAACCGACGCAATGTTGGCTGAAGAGAAGCAAAGCGCGCGAGAAAAAGGCACGCGAGCTGAGCAGGTGATGGAAACAGAAAAAGCGTTGTTCCAGCTTTATCAAGATCCCGGTTTAGATCATAAACCCGAAGAGTTAGAGCAACGTGGTGGGGCGTACTATTCAGATGCTTCATTAAACTTGGTGGATGCGATTTACAACAACCGAAACAGTATCCATGTGGTTAACGTCTTAAATAATGGTGCGATAAATACGTTGCCGGATAACGCCGTGATTGAATGCAGTTCTGTGGTAGGAAGTTGGGGAGCTAAGCCGATTGCTATAGGCACTTTGTCACCAAAACTCAGTGGACTGTTACATCAAGTGAAAGCCTATGAACAATTAGCGATCGAAGCTGCTGTTCATGGCGATTACCATCAGGCCTTGATGGCATTAGCGAATAATCCATTGGTTCCTGATATTGGTAGAGCTAAGCTGATTTTGGACGATATTCTCCAAGAAAATGCAGAGTACTTACCGCAGTTTAAGTTAACCTCTCTTTAATAATAAGGTGGATGTTGAGATGAAAGTTATTTTTAACGCTGACGATTTTGGCCTCACGCGAGGGGTGAATGATGGCATTGTCCATGCTCATTTAGATGGCGTAGTACGCTCAACTACGATGATGGTTGGTATGCCCGCAGAAGCCCATGCAGTTGAGTTGGCTAACCATTTGCCAGAGTTAAAAGTGGGCCTTCATCTCAGATTCACTGCGGGGAGACCGCTAACGGAAGAGCAAAACCTAGTCGGCAGAGACGGCGATTTCACTCCTTATGGGCAATTTTGGCATCGACGAGACTACGATCCTATTGCGATACACAACGAAGCGGTAGCGCAAGTTGAGTACTTTTTAGCGCTGGGATTGAACTTGAGCCATATCGATAGTCACCACCATGCGCATACTCATCCACAGTTTGAACCTGTTATTTACGACATTGCGAGAACCTATCAAGTACCGCTGCGAAGCACGGGATTGGCTGGTGAAGAAGAGTTTGGTTGCCGCTATCACTTTACCGATCATTTCTATGACAAGCGAGTAGGGCACGATTCGCTGATACAGCACTTGTTGACGTTAAAAGAGCACTATGACGTTGTAGAAGTGATGTGTCACCCCGCCATCGTGGACACTGCGTTAGAAGCTTGCAGTGGTTATGCCAAACAAAGAGAACTTGAACTGGCCATTTTAACCAGTGATGAACTCAAGCTAAGTTTGAGAAAGCATGATATCGAAGTCACGGATTATTCCGAGTTGATTTTTGCACCACTGCACAGCTGTGTATGATTAAGACTGCCAGCATCGCCCCCTAGTCACCTTTCAAGTTGCTGGCAGTCACTTTTTATGAAGAAGCTCTGAGCGCTTCGAATTGGGTTGAAGGAATGGCAAGAATTAAAGATGTAGCAGAGCTTGCTGGTGTAAACCGCTCTACCGTATCGCGCATTATTAATGGCGAAGGCAAATTTAAAGAAGAAACCAAGAAGAAAGTTGAATGGGCGATGGCGCAACTCAACTACCGACCAAGTGCTATAGCGCGCTCACTGGCCACATCTTCTTCCAATATGGTGGGGCTATTAGTTACCTACTATACAGGTGGTTTCTTCGGAGAAATGATGGACCGTGTTCAAACCGAGTTAGATCAACACAATAAATTTCTCATCACCGCTCAAGGACACCATTCCGCGCAAGGTGAACGAGATGCAATACAACGCTTTCATGACCTACGTTGTGATGGCTACGTCTTGCACAGCCGTTACTTATCTGATGATGATTTGAGAGAGTTAGCTCAGCAAACAACACCGTTCGTCTTATTAGATAGATACGTCGAAGGATTGGAAGAACGTTGTATTACCTTCGATCATCGAGCAGCTAGTTTGATCGCTGTGAATCATCTAATTCATCAAGGTCATCGTCAAATCGGTTGCATTACTGGCCCAAGCCAACGGTATAACAGTCAACTGAGAAAACAAGGCTATCTAGATGCAATGAAGCAGATAGAGCATCAAGGAGGGGGGGCATTATGCATTGAAGGTGATTATGGTCGAAAAAGTGGCTACCGCGCGATGCAAGTTTTGCTTGAACGTGAACCTACATTGACGGCGGTATTTTCTTGCAGTGAAGAAATGACGATTGGTGCACTGCAATATTTGCATGAGAAGAAAATCGCAGTTCCAGAGCAAATATCTATAGTCAGTTTTGATAGTGTCGATCTGTGTGAGAGCCTTTATCCGACCGTGACAGCGGTGCATTTCCCGATTAGTGAGATGGCGGAAGTGGCGGTTCAAACCTTGATTCATCTCATCAAAGATCAACCACTCACCCCTTTAGACGGTTTTCAGCCGATACTAAAAAGGCGGAATGCAGACCGTACAATTTAATCGAATCAGACACCTGCAGTAAGTTGAATTGTTGACTATCTTTGTAAGAGACATAACAAGGAGAGAGATATGTATCAACTTACTCCCTACCTTTACTTTGCTGGACGCTGTGCAGAAGCTCTCGAATTTTACCATCATTGCTTTGGTGGACGCGTAACCAACATCCGTTTGTTCAAAGATGCCCCTCAATATATTGAATCGGTAGAACCTGATTGGATTATGCATGCCGAATTTGAAGTGAATGGTATCCATCTGATGCTCTCAGACGGTGTCGTTGCCAAGGAGTTAGCGGGAAACAATATGGCGTTGTCTCTGTGCGTTGATGATCTCGACATACAACTAAAGTTGTTTGATCAATTGGCTGATGGTGGGCGAGTGATGATGCCTTTAACTGACACCTTTATTGGCAGTCGTTTAGGAAAGGTTGAAGACAAATTTGGTATTCGTTGGATGATTCACTGTAAATTTACAAATTGATAGTGATTGGAAATGTGAATTGTTATTGATGAATTAATTGACAAAATCCACTAAAATTTCGCCTTTGTTTTGGAAATTTTGGTCTTAACGAGAAGTGGCAACTATCAAAATTACAGTAGATCGTATTCAACCTGGATTACATATACGTCTGCCGTTGAAGTGGAACGAGCACCCTTTTCTTTTTAATAGCTTCAAGATCAAGGATCAGGAACAAGTGGAAATGATTCGCCACTTGGGCGTGAAGTGGGTCTTCCTCAATGTTAATCAGAGTGATACGCAGCCATTGCCTGCCAATCAGCAAAACCTTTCTGAAAGTGAACAGCAATCTGAAAAACTTGATGGCGAAACCAAAAAGCTTTGGGATGAAAAGCAAAAGCGTATCGAGAAGTTAAGTTCTTACCGACGTCGTGTCATTCAATGCGAAAAAGAATTTGAACGTTCGTTGGCGAGAATGCGCTCTGTCATGACCAAAATTCGCAATCGTCCGACCGATGCGGTTGATGAAGCAAAACAACTCATCGATGACATCGTTGAAAAATTGATGAGTGATGACAATGTGACCCTTCATCTCATGAATGGGAAAAGTGAATTTGAAGATATCTATTTTCACTCATTAAACGTGTCCGTCATCGCGATGATGATAGGCCGTGCAAAAGGGTTTAGTGCGGCACAGCTAAAAGAACTTTCATTTGCCGCTTTGTTTCACGATATCGGTAAAATAAAAATTCCCTCTGCGATTGTCCGTAAGCAAACGCCACTCACTGATCCTGAGTTTAATTACCTCAAACTGCATACCAAGTACGGATTGGATTTAGCCAATACAGTAGATGGTTTTCCAGATAGTGCAAAAAAGGTCATTGCGCAGCATCATGAGCTCAATGATGGTTCCGGTTATCCTGATGGTTTAAAGGAAAATGAAATTGACGAGCTGACACAAGTGATTGCGGTGGCGAATGCTTTCGACAATTTATGCCATCACAACATTCCTGCAGAACAGAAAATTCCCTACACCGCACTATCTCATCTATATAAGAACTGCAAGCACCTCTATAGTGCCGAGAACCTGAATATTCTCATTAAGTTCATGGGAGTGTTTCCACCAGGTACGGTCGTACAACTTTCCAATAACATGGTCGGGCTGGTCATTTCCGTCAATGCGGCTCATCTACTGTATCCCAATGTTTTGATGTACGACCCAGCAGTACCAAGAACTCAGGCGCCCATCATCGATTTAGCGGACAAAGATATAAAGATAGTCAGTGCAATTCATCCTAATAAATTACCTGACAAAGTGAGAGAGTACTTAAACCCTCGCTCACGAATTTCTTATTTCTTTGATAGTGACGATTAGTTATCCACAGAATTTTGTGAATATCTTCTTTATATATTGAAGATAAAACTACGACAAATAAACGTTTGAGTGAATAATCATCACTCGAACGTTTTTTTTAGAAAAAATGGCAAATAGCACTTGCCAATGAAACTACCTTCCCTATAATGCGCATCCACCGACACGGCAGACAGCGTAAGGCTTCAGCAAGGTCGGGTGAGGCAAAAGCTTCTGAGAAAATAAATTTGAAAAAGTGTTTGACTCTTCAAATTAACTCGCTAGAATGCACCTCCGCTTTGAGAGAAAAGCTTCTCGAAAAGCAAAGCTCTTTAACAATATAAACCTATCAATCTGTGTGGGCACTCGTTGATGATAATCCAAAAGATTTATCAATGAACTGAGTGACCAAATCAAGTTGGTAACAGCCTTGAGCTGTTTTGTTTCACTTTTTTAAAAGTGAAAGCCAATAAGAGCACAGTCAATTTATTCAGTATTCATTGAGCCGAAGCGCAAGCTTCAAAAAACTTTTAATTGAAGAGTTTGATCATGGCTCAGATTGAACGCTGGCGGCAGGCCTAACACATGCAAGTCGAGCGGCAGCACAGAGAAACTTGTTTCTCGGGTGGCGAGCGGCGGACGGGTGAGTAATGCCTGGGAAATTGCCCTGATGTGGGGGATAACCATTGGAAACGATGGCTAATACCGCATGATGCCTACGGGCCAAAGAGGGGGACCTTCGGGCCTCTCGCGTCAGGATATGCCCAGGTGGGATTAGCTAGTTGGTGAGGTAAGGGCTCACCAAGGCGACGATCCCTAGCTGGTCTGAGAGGATGATCAGCCACACTGGAACTGAGACACGGTCCAGACTCCTACGGGAGGCAGCAGTGGGGAATATTGCACAATGGGCGCAAGCCTGATGCAGCCATGCCGCGTGTGTGAAGAAGGCCTTCGGGTTGTAAAGCACTTTCAGTTGTGAGGAAGGTGGTGTCGTTAATAGCGGCATCATTTGACGTTAGCAACAGAAGAAGCACCGGCTAACTCCGTGCCAGCAGCCGCGGTAATACGGAGGGTGCGAGCGTTAATCGGAATTACTGGGCGTAAAGCGCATGCAGGTGGTTTGTTAAGTCAGATGTGAAAGCCCGGGGCTCAACCTCGGAACTGCATTTGAAACTGGCAGACTAGAGTACTGTAGAGGGGGGTAGAATTTCAGGTGTAGCGGTGAAATGCGTAGAGATCTGAAGGAATACCGGTGGCGAAGGCGGCCCCCTGGACAGATACTGACACTCAGATGCGAAAGCGTGGGGAGCAAACAGGATTAGATACCCTGGTAGTCCACGCTGTAAACGATGTCTACTTGGAGGTTGTGGCCTTGAGCCGTGGCTTTCGGAGCTAACGCGTTAAGTAGACCGCCTGGGGAGTACGGTCGCAAGATTAAAACTCAAATGAATTGACGGGGGCCCGCACAAGCGGTGGAGCATGTGGTTTAATTCGATGCAACGCGAAGAACCTTACCTACTCTTGACATCCAGAGAATCTAGCGGAGACGCTGGAGTGCCTTCGGGAACTCTGAGACAGGTGCTGCATGGCTGTCGTCAGCTCGTGTTGTGAAATGTTGGGTTAAGTCCCGCAACGAGCGCAACCCTTATCCTTGTTTGCCAGCGAGTAATGTCGGGAACTCCAGGGAGACTGCCGGTGATAAACCGGAGGAAGGTGGGGACGACGTCAAGTCATCATGGCCCTTACGAGTAGGGCTACACACGTGCTACAATGGCGCATACAGAGGGCGGCCAACTTGCGAAAGTGAGCGAATCCCAAAAAGTGCGTCGTAGTCCGGATTGGAGTCTGCAACTCGACTCCATGAAGTCGGAATCGCTAGTAATCGTGGATCAGAATGCCACGGTGAATACGTTCCCGGGCCTTGTACACACCGCCCGTCACACCATGGGAGTGGGCTGCAAAAGAAGTGGGTAGTTTAACCTTCGGGAGGACGCTCACCACTTTGTGGTTCATGACTGGGGTGAAGTCGTAACAAGGTAGCGCTAGGGGAACCTGGCGCTGGATCACCTCCTTATACGATGATTATTGCGATGAGTGTTCACACAGATTGATACGGTTTAGATTAGAGTATCTAGTGGGTCTGTAGCTCAGGTGGTTAGAGCGTACGCCTGATAAGCGTAAGGTCGGTGGTTCGAGTCCACTCAGACCCACCACTCAAACGATGGGGCTATAGCTCAGCTGGGAGAGCGCCTGCCTTGCACGCAGGAGGTCAGCAGTTCGATCCTGCTTAGCTCCACCATCTTTAAGGGTTTTTCCTTAAGAATCTTTAAAAATGGTTTCGAAAGAAATCTGCTCTTTAACAATTTGGAAAGCTGACAAAACAACAATTTATTGTTGTTTGTAAAGTTCTCAATGTTTGTCTTTAGGACAAACACCAACAAACACATTCAAGTGTTCTTGGGAAGGTCACTTTTAGTGACTATTCGAAATTGAGTCCGGCAAAATCAACGCTATCTCGCTCATTCAAATAATGAGATAGCAACTTTGGTTGTTTAACAAAGACCCTTTGGGGTTGTATGGTTAAGTGACTAAGCGTACACGGTGGATGCCTTGGCAGTCAGAGGCGATGAAGGACGTAGTAACTTGCGATAAGCGTAGATGAGGCAGTAACAGCCACTTGAGTCTACGATTTCCGAATGGGGAAACCCACTGGCATAAGCCAGTATCATTGAGTGAATACATAGCTCAATGAAGCGAACCGGGAGAACTGAAACATCTAAGTACCCCGAGGAAAAGAAATCAACCGAGATTCCGAAAGTAGCGGCGAGCGAAATTGGATTAGCCCTTAAGCTTTACATGTGTTAGACGAACGGTCTGGAAAGTCCGACGATACAGGGTGATAGTCCCGTAGTTGACGATGCATGTTCAGTGAAATCGAGTAGGGCGGGACACGTGTTATCCTGTCTGAATATGGGGGGACCATCCTCCAAGGCTAAATACTCCTGACTGACCGATAGTGA
Source organism: Vibrio vulnificus CMCP6 (assembly GCF_000039765.1). Lineage (NCBI taxonomy): Bacteria > Pseudomonadati > Pseudomonadota > Gammaproteobacteria > Vibrionales > Vibrionaceae > Vibrio > Vibrio vulnificus. The sequence continues at coordinate 1,480,811 of NC_004459.3, forward strand.
ACCAGTACCGTGAGGGAAAGGCGAAAAGAACCCCTGTGAGGGGAGTGAAATAGAACCTGAAACCGTGTACGTACAAGCAGTAGGAGCACCTTCGTGGTGTGACTGCGTACCTTTTGTATAATGGGTCAGCGACTTATATTCAGTGGCAAGGTTAACCATCTAGGGGAGCCGTAGGGAAACCGAGTCTTAACTGGGCGCCATAGTCTCTGGATATAGACCCGAAACCGAGTGATCTAGCCATGGGCAGGTTGAAGGTTGAGTAACATCAACTGGAGGACCGAACCGACTAATGTTGAAAAATTAGCGGATGACTTGTGGCTAGGGGTGAAAGGCCAATCAAACTCGGAGATAGCTGGTTCTCCCCGAAAGCTATTTAGGTAGCGCCTCGGACGAATACTACTGGGGGTAGAGCACTGTTAAGGCTAGGGGGTCATCCCGACTTACCAACCCTTTGCAAACTCCGAATACCAGTAAGTACTATCCGGGAGACACACGGCGGGTGCTAACGTCCGTCGTGGAGAGGGAAACAACCCAGACCGCCAGCTAAGGTCCCAAATTACAGCTAAGTGGGAAACGATGTGGGAAGGCTTAGACAGCTAGGATGTTGGCTTAGAAGCAGCCATCATTTAAAGAAAGCGTAATAGCTCACTAGTCGAGTCGGCCTGCGCGGAAGATGTAACGGGGCTAAGTTGTAAACCGAAGCTGCGGCAATGTTCTTTGAACATTGGGTAGGGGAGCGTTCTGTAAGCCGTTGAAGGTGTGTTGTAAAGCATGCTGGAGGTATCAGAAGTGCGAATGCTGACATGAGTAACGACAAGGGGGGTGAAAAACCTCCCCGCCGGAAGACCAAGGGTTCCTGTCCAACGTTAATCGGGGCAGGGTAAGTCGACCCCTAAGGCGAGGCCGAAAGGCGTAGTCGATGGGAAACGGGTTAATATTCCCGTACTTCTTACAATTGCGATGGGGGGACGGAGAAGGCTAGGTGGGCCTGGCGACGGTTGTCCAGGTTCAAGTGCGTAGGCTGAGTGTTTAGGTAAATCCGGACACTCTTAAGGCTGAGACACGACGTCGAGCTACTACGGTAGTGAAGTCATTGATGCCATGCTTCCAGGAAAAGCCTCTAAGCTTCAGATTGTAAGGAATCGTACCCCAAACCGACACAGGTGGTCGGGTAGAGAATACCAAGGCGCTTGAGAGAACTCGGGTGAAGGAACTAGGCAAAATGGTACCGTAACTTCGGGAGAAGGTACGCTCTTGATGGTGAAGTCCCTTGCGGATGGAGCTGACGAGAGTCGCAGATACCAGGTGGCTGCAACTGTTTATTAAAAACACAGCACTGTGCAAAATCGTAAGATGACGTATACGGTGTGACGCCTGCCCGGTGCCGGAAGGTTAATTGATGGGGTTAGCGTAAGCGAAGCTCTTGATCGAAGCCCCGGTAAACGGCGGCCGTAACTATAACGGTCCTAAGGTAGCGAAATTCCTTGTCGGGTAAGTTCCGACCTGCACGAATGGCGTAATGATGGCCACGCTGTCTCCACCCGAGACTCAGTGAAATTGAAATCGCTGTGAAGATGCAGTGTACCCGCGGCTAGACGGAAAGACCCCGTGAACCTTTACTACAGCTTGGCACTGAACATTGAACCTACATGTGTAGGATAGGTGGGAGGCTTTGAAGACGTGACGCCAGTTGCGTTGGAGCCGTCCTTGAAATACCACCCTTGTATGTTTGATGTTCTAACGTTGGCCCCTAATCGGGGTTGCGGACAGTGCCTGGTGGGTAGTTTGACTGGGGCGGTCTCCTCCCAAAGAGTAACGGAGGAGCACGAAGGTGGGCTAATCACGGTTGGACATCGTGAGGTTAGTGCAATGGCATAAGCCCGCTTAACTGCGAGAATGACGGTTCGAGCAGGTGCGAAAGCAGGTCATAGTGATCCGGTGGTTCTGAATGGAAGGGCCATCGCTCAACGGATAAAAGGTACTCCGGGGATAACAGGCTGATACCGCCCAAGAGTTCATATCGACGGCGGTGTTTGGCACCTCGATGTCGGCTCATCACATCCTGGGGCTGAAGTCGGTCCCAAGGGTATGGCTGTTCGCCATTTAAAGTGGTACGCGAGCTGGGTTTAGAACGTCGTGAGACAGTTCGGTCCCTATCTGCCGTGGGCGTTGGAAGATTGAAGGGGGCTGCTCCTAGTACGAGAGGACCGGAGTGGACGAACCTCTGGTGTTCGGGTTGTGTCGCCAGACGCATTGCCCGGTAGCTAAGTTCGGAATCGATAACCGCTGAAAGCATCTAAGCGGGAAGCGAGCCCTGAGATGAGTCTTCCCTGATACTTTAAGTATCCTGAAGGGTTGTTCGAGACTAGAACGTTGATAGGCAGGGTGTGTAAGCGCTGTGAGGCGTTGAGCTAACCTGTACTAATTGCCCGTGAGGCTTAACCATACAACACCCAAAGGGTTTTGATGGACTCGATGTAAGAACATTGAATGTGTAGAGAATAGAAACAGCTTTCCGAATTTTAAGAATTTGCTTGGCGACCATAGCGTTTTGGACCCACCTGATTCCATTCCGAACTCAGAAGTGAAACGAAATAGCGTCGATGGTAGTGTGGGGTTTCCCCATGTGAGAGTAGAACATCGCCAGGCTTTTAATTTTTGAAACCCGCTTTCAGAGCGGGTTTCTCAAGTTTTAAATGCTGATATGGCTCAGTCGGTAGAGCGCATCCTTGGTAAGGATGAGGTCCCCAGTTCGATTCTGGGTATCAGCACCATGATTTTGCTTAGCGACCATAGCGCTTTGGACCCACCTGATTCCATTCCGAACTCAGAAGTGAAACGAAGTAGCGCCGATGGTAGTGTGGGGTTTCCCCATGTGAGAGTAGGACATTGCTAGGCTCTTATTTGTTTTTTGCTTTTAAAAAGTAAAACAAAACTTAGACTCAATAGTCTAACCAGTGCGGAGCGGTAGTTCAGTTGGTTAGAATACCGGCCTGTCACGCCGGGGGTCGCGGGTTCGAGTCCCGTCCGCTCCGCCACTTATACCAAGCCTCAGTTGAAAAACTGGGGCTTTTTTACGTCTGGATGTTTGGGTTTACTCTAACGTCGAATGAGTTCTGCTTGATGAGTTCCGCTTGAATGCAAGTCTGGCCGTCCCTTGCCGCTCTAAACTGTGTTTTGTTGTCTGCGATTACAGGTCTCTCTTACTGAAGGTGATTACTCGCTGATAGCTCCTCTGATTGGCATAGCATGCTTCCATTATGGCTTCATTACCTATGGTACGTTACTCTTAGAGTCGCTTAGGCATTTATAGGCTGCTACTTTCTTTTGAATCCTCACTTTCTGTCTTTTTAAGTGTTGGGATAACAGTAATTAAACTGCAATACCGACTTCTAACTTATCTAGCCAATCTAAAAAACGTGGTACGTCATCACCACGGAAAATACCGCCGTGTTGCGGGCACATCATCTCTATATCCAGTTGGCTTACCTTGTCAATCCATGCTGATTTGGCTTTTTCCGATGGCATCCAACGTTGATGAAAATAGGCCATTTTCTCGATATGACTACCAAAGTCTTCAACGAAAAGTGGCGCGTCGATACGATCAAGTGCGGCGCCAATATCTCCGGACATTAAGATCTTTGCTTCAGGGTCATAGACGGAAAAATTTCCTGAAGAATGCATATAGTGGGCCGGAATAAATTGAATATCTAACCCTGCTAATGACACCGTTCCACCTTGATCTTTGATCGGAGCAAAGGTGATAGATTCCATACCAAAATGACGAATAAAGCCTTCCCAAAGCCAAGGTGAATGGAGCGTTGCTGAGGGGAGGGTTTTATCCCAAAGTCCAAGAGAGGAGATGATGTCGGGATCTTGATGCGATGCAAATAGATGGGTAATTTGCTCAAGTGATATTTCTTTCACAACACTGCTGAGCATGGCAGAGAAAAGCTCGATACCACCAGGGTCGAGGAGCATCGCCTGGCCGTTGTGTACCAGCATATACTGATTAGTATCGATGATTTTGTCAGGCTTATGAGGATCTCTACCAAACATCAACCAACGGTGGGAGCCTTCTTCATAGAGAATTTCTGAGCGCATAATTTTTAATGTCCTTATTACAAAAAGAGCGAAAAGAGTTTAAGAGAGAGTGAAACATGATGGCGAATTGCATCAGAGAATTCCGTTACACTATCGGCGATAGCGTTGAGTTGAATTCGGTAACGCTCGTCGACTTTAGATGCTTCAACGCTGAGCATAGTCGATATGATCTGAGCGATGCGCAGTTGGTCATAGAGCTCCTGAAGGGCTTCCTTTAGGGATTTAGCTTTGAGAGTAAATAAGGTGTTGAGTTGCTGATAATCTTCGTTAGCACGCTGTTTGGCTTGATTTAAACTGGATAGAAATATTGCTTCTTTGCTGCTTTGTTCCACACGATTCAACTGCTTTAACACAAATTGAGCACGAGTTCGCTCTGTGGCAATTTGACTGAGTTGTTGAGCTTGTAGATTGATGGTATTTGAAGAATGAAATGTCAGGAGGACGAGCTCATCAATGGAATCCGTGACGGGTCTAAATCCTGCTGCACTTTCTCCCGCTCTTAGAGCAAGCGCTCTGGCATTACTGGCAACCAGTTGTAGTTGTTTCGCAATTTTTAACCCTCGATTTAACTCTGCTGATACTTCAGTGGCAATAACGAATAGAGGTTTTCGTTCAATGGTGTCTCTCATTAACTCGCTCAATACACAGTTTGTTCTTATATAGGTATAGAGCTGAGTTGCATATTTGCCAATGCCTAAGGTTCTAAAATTGGCAGCGAGAAAAAGGAATTGAACGGAGATGAGCTAATGATAGATGTGAAAAAGCCGCATCAATGATGCGGCTTTTTCTAAGGTGGCTCCTCCTGCTGGGCTCGAACCAGCGACCTGCGGATTAACAGTCCGTCGCTCTACCGACTGAGCTAAGGAGGAACTATTCTGTGTTTCTTGCAATGCAAGATAACGTTATAAATGGTGCCGACTACCGGAATCGAACTGGTGACCTACTGATTACAAGTCAGTTGCTCTACCTACTGAGCTAAGTCGGCGCCTAAACAACAAGCTTTCGCTTATCCTTTGAAAGTGGCTCCTCCTGCTGGGCTCGAACCAGCGACCTGCGGATTAACAGTCCGTCGCTCTACCGACTGAGCTAAGGAGGAACTATTCGGTTATTGTGTGTTAGCACAACTTAAAATAAGTGGTGCCTCGAGGCGGAATCGAACCACCGACACGAGGATTTTCAATCCTCTGCTCTACCGACTGAGCTATCGAGGCAAAAGAATGGTGCCGACTACCGGAATCGAACTGGTGACCTACTGATTACAAGTCAGTTGCTCTACCTACTGAGCTAAGTCGGCGCACTATATTCTTTTTAAATTGTCGTTCGTACGTTAAGCACCAACGACTTTAAATTCGTGGTGCCCGGAGGCGGAATCGAACCACCGACACGAGGATTTTCAATCCTCTGCTCTACCGACTGAGCTATCCGGGCGACGAGGTGTATTAAACGGTTTTTCGCTTTCTAGGTCAATATAAAAATGCAAAAAAAATATCGTTTGCTGCTTTTGTGCCCGCTATGGGGTGTTTTTATTCGTTTTAAACGATGGAAGTACAGTATATAAACATCTAAGCGACATTTATTTATCAGATTTAATGGGATGGACAGCGATTCCAGCAATAAAAAAGCACGCGATAAGACGTGCTTAGTTAGAAAACAGGTTTAGTTTAATGCTTTACGGAAAAATTATTGACCCAGTTTTCGAGTTGGTTCGCTAAGGTCGCCAAGCTGCGCGTGCTGTTGTGACTCTCTGTGACGACGCTGGTAAGCTGATTGCCGCTGTCTTCAATCATGTTGATACGCTGTGCAATATCATCACTCACTTGTGTTTGTTCTGCGGCGGCGGTCGCAATTTGTTGGCTCATGGTACTGATGGATTCCAAGGCTTGAACGATCTGTTGCAACGCTTCTGAAGCTGTTTGCGATTCAACAACGGTGCTTTGGCTGGTCTCCGCACAGATTTCCATGGTTTGGATGGCATTGCGAGAACCTTGTTGCAAGTTATTGATCATCAACTGGATCTCTTTAGTGCTGGATTGGGTTCTTCCTGCAAGGTTACGTACTTCGTCCGCGACGACGGCAAAACCTCTTCCTTGCTCGCCAGCTCGAGCAGCCTCAATCGCAGCGTTGAGGGCCAACAAGTTGGTTTGCTCCGCAATATCGCCGATCACATCGAGCACTTTTACAATGTTGTTCACGTCTTTATCGAGATCTGCCACCGCTTGGCTGGCGGTGCCTAACTGGCTTGCCAATCCTTGGATGTTGCTGACGGTATTGTGAATCAGCACCTGTGTATGTTTACTCTGTTTATCGGCTTCATCCGTATTGTTGGCCGTATCACTGGCGGAATCGGCGACGTGATTTGCAGAAGAAGCCATTTCTGTCATCGCTGTTGCTATCATCGCGGTCGACTGTTGCTGCATCGCAGTGAGGTTGGAAATGGTATCGCTACGGCTTTCAACGGACGCCAGTTCGTCACGCAGTGCGTGCATTGAACGTTCTAGGTTGCTGATCATCTCGGCTAAGGAGAGGCTCATCTCTTGCACGGCCTGGTAAATACTGCCTTGTGGCGCTTTATTGTCGAAACTGGTTTGGATGCGACCTTTTGCAACGTCTTGTACTGCGTTGCGCACATCATTTGGCTCGCCACCCAACAGATTCAGCATTTTATTGATGGAAACAATCAAGCCACCCAAAATCGTGCCTGCAATCACAAGACAAAGGACCAACTGCCATTGGGCGGTAGACCAAAAGCGAGCATTCACTTCATTGAAGCCGATACCCGTACCGACAACCCAACCCCAGTGTGGGGTTCTTTCTGCGATTGAGAGTTTTTCCTCAATCGAGCCATCGGCCAGTTTTTGCGTCCAAGTATATTCCACCAGTTGGCCTGTTTTTCGGCCAAGCACATCTAGGATTAACTGGCCAACGCTGTTGCCATTACCATCTCGAAAATCATGAAAACTGGTGCCATGAAGTTGTGGATCTAATGGAGTGGCAATAAAGATCATTTTTTCATCGGCAACGTAAACATACTCATTGTCTTTGTAGATGTTATTACGCAGTAGTCGAGTGGCTAATGCTTTCGCTTCTGGCTCAGACATTTTTCCTTCTACGGCCATTTTCTCGACTTCGGTCAGGATGCTATAAGCGCTGCGAAAGAGTTCGGTTACTCGTGCTTTGTTATCTAGATTACTGGCCACCCTTAGTGTCCAAAGGCCAGTAGCGGTTAACGCGAGTAGGGCAATTAAGATAATTCCCGATAATAAATAAGCTTGTGTCTTAAGTTTCATAAAAATGCTCATATTGTAGTCACAATGAACACGGCAAATGCTTGGTTTGTCCGTTTAATTGAAATGAAATATTAATGTAGCACGAGTGAAACAAGTAGCTGCTTAGCGTCAAAGCATGATCGTGATTAAATTTATAGCGTGAAAAAAGTATAAATGGAGGAAAAGTAATGAATTGGCAGGGAAATAAAGCGCAGAAATGAAAAAAGCCAAGTCTTTCGACTTGGCTTTTAAAGGTGGCTCCTCCTGCTGGGCTCGAACCAGCGACCTGCGGATTAACAGTCCGTCGCTCTACCGACTGAGCTAAGGAGGAACAAATTTTAATAATGGTGCCGACTACCGGAATCGAACTGGTGACCTACTGATTACAAGTCAGTTGCTCTACCTACTGAGCTAAGTCGGCACACTATATTCTTTAATTATCGCTTGTACTATTTGCACCAACGATTTGAATTCGTGGTGCCCGGAGGCGGAATCGAACCACCGACACGAGGATTTTCAATCCTCTGCTCTACCGACTGAGCTATCCGGGCGACGGAGCGCTATTAAACGGATTTTTTATCTGCCTCGTCAACCGATTTTTGCAAAAAAAGTAAAAAATTGATCATTTGCTTAGAAAATATTCATTTGTAATCAAAGAGAATGTCCTTGATTAAAGTCTTGCTTGAATTTGGTTACTTTTTCCAAATAACGGCGAGCTTCCGCATTGGGGTGTTTTTTGGTTAATGCCCAATAAACTTGATTGGGTTGCAATGCGTTGAGATCGCGCATTGCGCGCTTGCGATCGTTGCGATTAAAGGTGTTGAGTACACCGCCTGTACCACCGTTGTAGGCTGAAATCATCGAATATTCGAGAGATGTTGGATGATTGACCTCTTTCAGATAGCGGTTTTTCAACAGATAAAAATAGGCCGTTCCGGTGTCGATATTGTTTTCTGGGTTAAAGAGATATTCCGGACTGGGTTCGCCACTGCGATTTTTAACCAAGTTGAACACATCGCGGCCTGCGGTTTTCGGTACGACTTGCATTAAGCCATAGGCGTTTGCCCAGCTCACGGCATAAGGGTTGAAACTGCTTTCGGTTTTGATGATGGCGTAAATCAGATCTTCGGGAATGTCGTACTTTCTTGAGGCGCGGCGTACGATATCGGCGTATTTATAACTGCGTTTGTCTACGTGGTCTGCCACCATGGGAATTTCAACGTAGTAGGCTTTCTTAAAATCAACCGTACGTGTCTTGAGTTTATTGGCGATCAGATAATCGGCAAAGCGATTGGCGCGCCAAGTCCACTGGATAGCTTGTTTGTCTTGATCTAACACTTGATTGTAGAGAAAAGGTTGCCCTTCCAAGCGGATCTCTTTGGAGGAGAAAAGATCGACATTGGCCGGATCATCTGGAGTTAGCAAGGTAGTGATAATGGCATTTTTCAGGTGCTGTTTGGGTTCTGTGGGTGAAACCGTCTCAATGAGGATGGTGCCATTGCTAAAGTTGACATCGGCTCGGCTGAGGTAATTATCTATGTATTTCACATAGTTACTTTTGCCTGCCATTTTTATTTCTCGGCTCCCCCAGCGTTTTTCAATATTGCCTGAGAAGCTGTTGATCAAAGCATCCAGTGCTGCCGTGTCTTTTTCAAATTGTCCTGGCAGCTCTGCGAGATTTTTAGCAAAGCGGTTGGTCGGTTGGTAATTGACGTCATAGATGTTTTCGATAAATTCGCGGCTACAACCGGTTAAGAGCAATGCAGCTAAAAAATACCCAAACTTTTTCATCGTTTACCTATTCAAACCTAAAAAAATGACACCAAAGCGTTGGCTATGATGTCATTGATTAACCATGAAGAAAACCAGATTATTTGCTCGGTGGTGTGTAACCTTCGATATGGACTTCTTTACCTTCAAAGAGGAAGTTAACCATTTCAGTTTCGAGCAATTTGCGGTGTTCAGGATCCATCATGTTGAGCTTTTTCTCATTGATCAACATGGTTTGCTTATGCTGCCACTGACCCCAAGCTTCTTTAGAAATGTTGTCAAAGATGCGCTTTCCAAGCTCTCCTGGGTACAACTGAAAATCTAAACCATCAGCTTCTTTGTTTAGACGAGCACAAAACACAGTGCGGCTCATAATGACTCCTTAAATAAAGCATTAACGAAGTTCATGGGGCAAGCTCTCCAGCAACTGTTTGACGGGAGCCGCTAACCCAACTTCTCCGGGATTGGCTAAGTTATACCAAAGACCATTGCTGGCTTCCATCACCATGTCAGGTTGCTTTGATAGGTCCAGCAAAATCGGAGTGATGTCGAGATGGTAATGGCTAAAAGTATGGCGAAAAGCAATTAAGGTGTTTTGTGTGCGAATGTCACCCTCTTTTATGCCTCGCTTCTCGAGCAGTGCTTCAAGTTGTGCATGCTCATTTTGCGGAAAGCAAAACAATCCGCCCCAAATGCCACTTTGTGGCCTTTGTTCCAACCACACTTGATTGTTGTAGTGCAACATGGCAAACCATGTCTCTTTGACGGGTTTCTCTTTTTTAGGCTTTTTGCCGGGATAGTCCAGTGGGTTACCTTGTTTGTTGGCTTGGCATAGCTCGGCTACCGGGCACAATGTGCATTTGGGTTTGCTGCGTGTGCAGACCATTGCCCCCATATCCATCATCGCTTGGTTGTATTTATCGACATCGGTGTTGGGTGTGTGTGCTTCCGCTAATTGCCACAATTGGTTTTCGACCGTTTTTTGCCCAGGCCAACCTTCAACGGCAAAGGCGCGAGATAAGGTGCGTTTCACATTGCCATCAAGAATGGCATGTGGCTGTTTGTGAACGGAAGAGAGCACGGCAGCGGCGGTAGAGCGGCCAATCCCCGGCAGAGCATTCATCTGCTCCAGTTCCAATGGAAATTCACCATGATATTGCTCAGCCACCATTTTCGCGGCTTTGTGCAGATTGCGTGCGCGAGCGTAGTAGCCTAACCCCGTCCATAGATGAAGCACTTCATCTTGCTCGGCGTTGGCGAGATCAACTACGGTCGGAAAGCGCTGTAAAAAACGTTGGTAATAGGGAATTACGGTCGCAACTTGCGTTTGTTGCAGCATAATTTCCGATAACCAAACGCTGTAGGCGCTCTTATTGTGTTGCCAAGGAAGGTTTTTTCTTCCGTAGGCGTCATACCATTTCAAAATGGCGCTGGCAAAAGGTGTCACGACATGCTCTGTGTTCTATTATTTGTAGGCAAAATTGCACCACAGATTGTGGTGAAAGTACAACCGACAAAGTGTGGGGATAATGGTTTTTATTGATAACACTTGCACCAAAGAAAATTCTTTGGATAATCCCCGCTTTGATTAATCAATGTGCAGGCAGAATCCATGAGTGAAGTCACCACTAACGAATACAATGAAGACGGCAAGCTGATCCGCAAAATCCGCAGTTTTGTTCGTCGCGAAGGCCGTTTAACCAAAGGTCAAGAAAATGCGATGAAAGAGTGCTGGCCAACAATGGGTATCGATTACCAAAAGCAACTTCTTGATTGGAAAGAGGTATTTGGTAACGATAATCCTGTCGTGCTTGAAATTGGCTTTGGTATGGGCGCTTCTTTGGTTGAAATGGCGAAAAATGCCCCTGAAAAGAACTTCTTTGGTATTGAAGTGCACAGCCCTGGCGTTGGTGCGTGTCTGTCAGACGCTCGTGAAGCGGGCATCAGCAATCTGCGTGTGATGTGTCATGATGCGGTTGAAGTGTTTGAGCACATGATTCCGAACGACAGCCTAGCCACTTTGCAATTGTTCTTCCCAGACCCATGGCACAAAAAGCGCCATCACAAGCGTCGTATTGTACAGCTTGAGTTTGCGGAAATGGTTCGTCAAAAGCTGATCCCGAATGAAGGTATCTTCCATATGGCGACGGATTGGGAAAACTACGCTGAGCACATGATTGAAATCATGAACCAAGCGCCAGGTTACCGCAACATTGCCGAAGCAGGTGATTATATTCCACGCCCTGAAGAGCGTCCGCTGACCAAATTCGAAGCGCGTGGCCATCGTCTCGGCCACGGTGTGTGGGATATTAAATTTAAGCGAGTGAGCTAATCGCGGATTTATTGTTTGACTGGTTTTTATAAAATCAGCACACTGCGAAAAAGAAGAGCCAACATTGAGAAATGTTGGCTTTTTTGACCCTACAATAAACACAATAATGGTTTGGTAAAGTCTGTCATGAAGCCAACAAAAGAACTGCTCAACGAAATTTTGCATGAAGTTCGCCCTTTGATTGGGCGTGGGAAAGTCGCCAACTATATTCCTGCTTTGGCCAGAGTGCCGGCGCATAAGCTTGCTATCGCGGTGTACACCAATCAAGGTGAGGTGATCAAAGCGGGAGATGCCGATGAGGCGTTCTCGATTCAATCCATTTCTAAGGCGCTGAGTTTAACTCTCGCCATGGGCCTGTATCAGCCGGACGAAATTTGGCGTCGAGTGGGCAAGGAGCCTTCTGGACAGGCGTTTAACTCGCTGATTCAGTTAGAAATGGAGCAGGGGATTCCGCGCAACCCGTTCATTAATGCGGGGGCGATTGTGGTGGCCGATCTGCTGGCCAGCCGTTTATCTGCGCCACGCCAGCGTTTGCTGGAATTTGTCCGCCAGCTTTCTGGTGAAACGCATATCTGTTACGACAAAGTGGTGGCGGCCTCTGAAATGATGCACAGCGACCGCAATGCGGCCATTGCCTATCTGATGCGCTCATTTGGCAATTTTGAGAACGAAGTGATCCCGGTGTTGAACAACTACTTCCATGCTTGCGCATTGAAAATGAGTTGTGTCGATTTGGCTAAGACCTTTAGTTATTTAGCGAACAAAGGCGTGTCGGTACACACAGACCAACGCGTTATTAGCCCAGTGCAAACTAAACAGCTCAATGCCTTATTGGCAACCTGTGGCTTGTACGATGGGGCGGGGGAGTTTGCGTATCGCGTGGGAATGCCGGGCAAATCGGGCGTGGGCGGCGGGATCATCGCCATCGTGCCGGGGGAAATGACCATTGCGGTTTGGTCACCAGAGTTAGACCCGTCAGGAAACTCGTTAGCGGGCACGAAAGCGCTAGAGTTGCTTTCTGAGCGAATTGGGCGTTCGATTTTTTAATACCCCAATCTTTCAGGATCCATGAGGGATAAGGGAAATCGCAAGGAGGCGAGATGCCACACCAAACAAGCCAGCAAATTCATCAAGCGCTGCTGATGCAGTGCCAATCTTTTCCGTTTCTGTGTTCCGTGCTGGAGCGCAATGGCCCACGCACACTTGAGCGGCAACCGACGTCGAGTTTTCTGCCTTACTTAAGCCGAGCGGTCGCCGGGCAGCAATTGTCGGTTAACGCAGCGAAGACCATCTGGCGACGTGTAGAGTCGTTGAGCGCAGAGAAGGGCTCTTTGCAACAGACGTTTGTTGATGAACACTATCAAGCACTGCGCGATTGCGGGTTATCGAATGCCAAAGTCAAAACCATTTTGGGCATCAATCAGGCCCTGATGGAAGGGGCGCTGGACAGTGCATTTTTGGCCAGTAATGATCCCCAGACGATTGTGAAGCAGTTAACGGGTTTATGGGGGATTGGGCCTTGGACGGCAGAGATGGCGCTGATGTTTTTCTTTGGCATGCCTGATGTCTGGTCTGCTGGTGATGCCGCTCTGATGCGTGGTCTCTCATCGTTGGCCGAAAAAGAAGGCGTTGATGCAGAAGCTATTTTATCCGCAGCCACGCCTTATCGTACCTATCTTGCTTTGCATATCTGGGAGATGCTGGATGCCGAACTGCTCTCCGAGTAGGTTACTCTTCAGCCATAAACGCTTCGAGCAAGTCGTTTAGGAACAGCTTACCTTTCTCTGTGATTTGCCAACTGGTTTCGTTGTCATTCAAATAGCCCATCTCAACGGCCCATTGAATGGTTGTCTCGATAAAACTCAGTGGTAGCCCTGTTGTATCAATGAAATCTTGTTTAGGGCACGCTTCCATCAATCTAAAGCGATTCATAAAGAACTCGAACGGACGATCGATCTCTTCGACCAACTGTTCGCTATCAAGATAGGGTTTGACCATATTTTGATGCGCCGCCAAGTAGCCCTTCGGGTGCTTAATTTTGGTGGTGCGAATGATGCGACCGTCAGCAAAGCTCAGTTTGCCGTGTGAGCCACAGCCAATCCCTAAGTAATCACCAAAACGCCAGTAGTTAAGATTGTGCTGACATTGATAACCGGGTTTGCTGTAACCGGAAATCTCATACTGCACGTATCCCGCTTGTGTGAGTTTTTGATGACCTCGCTCAAAGATGTCCCACAACTGGTCGTCGTCGGGGAGAGCCGGCGGTTTGTAGTAGAACATGGTATTTGGCTCAATAGTGAGCTGATACCAAGAAAGATGAGGCGGATTAAGTTCAATCGCTTTGTCCAGATCGGCCAGAGCTTGTTCGATGCTTTGATCGGGCAAACCGTGCATGAGATCGAGGTTAAAACTGTTCAAGCCAATTTGATGAGCCAGTTTCGCGGCGTTCACTGCTTCATCTTGGCCATGAATACGCCCCAAACGCTCAAGTTTTTGCTGCTCAAAACTTTGTACACCGATGGAGATGCGCGTGACCCCTGCTTTGCGATAGCCCGCAAAGCGCTCAGCTTCGATGGTGCCGGGATTGGCTTCCATGGTGATCTCGATCGAAGGCGTAAAGGGAATGCGTTTTTCGATCCCTTGCAAAAGATCTCGAATGCCTTCTGCTGAGATGAGGCTTGGTGTGCCTCCACCGATAAAAATCGAGTGCAGTGGTCTTGGCGCGCGGTGAAGCTGATACTTTTCGATATCACGGTCAAGATCTTCCAGCAGCGCATTGATGTACATCTGCTCTGGGATCTGCTCTTTGAGCGCGTGAGAGTTGAAGTCGCAATAAGGGCACTTTTGTACACACCATGGGATGTGAACATACAAACTGAGTGCAGGGGGCGTTAACATGCGAGCACCTTACACCAAAGGTTGTTCACGTAGCGTAGCAAAAAGCTGTTTCAATGCTTTGCCACGATGAGAGAGTTGTTTCTTGCGCACAGGTTCAAGCTCGGCAGAAGCGCAGTTGTCTTCTGGGACGAAGAAGATTGGATCGTAGCCAAAGCCATTGTCACCGTGTGCTTGCGTTAAGATGCGGCCTTCCCATTTGCCGTGGCAGACAATGGGTGTCGGGTCGTTTTCGTGGCGCATCAACACCAACACACAATGGAAACGCGCGGTGCGTTGCGCTTCTGGCACACCTTCCATCGCTGTTAATAGCTTTTCTAAATTCTCTTGATCTGAGGCTTTCTCTCCTGCGTAACGTGCAGAGTAAATCCCAGGAGCGCCCTGAAGAAAATCCACTTCTAAACCTGAATCATCCGCAATCGCTGCAAGCCCGGTCTCTTTAGCTGCGTGACGCGCCTTGATGATGGCATTTTCAATGAAAGTTGTGCCCGTTTCAGCCACTTCAGACACATTGAATTCGCTTTGTGCGACGACATCAAAACCGAAATCGGCAAGTAGGTCTGCCATTTCGCGAACTTTGCCTTGGTTACCTGTGGCTAATACGATCTTTTTCATGGTGTTCTCGTTATTCTTCAACATAAAACTTTTGGGTAAATTTGAGTTTGCCTGCGCCTTTGATGCCTGCGTTGACATCCAGATCGAAGGTCAGGGTCTCTTCGTGGCTGATCGGCAACTCCGCTAAATAATAAATCGCGCTCCCTTCTTGGACACGCTTAAATTCCAGAGTACGAATTTGGCCGAGTAAATTCTTGGCTTGGCCGGATATTGTGGCATCCAGTGCTGGTTTTCCTACACGGCTTTTGTCCAACACACTGATGTTGATAATGGCACTGTATTCGTTACGTTTTAGCCCATAGCTTCTCGCCACTTTGGCGGTTAAAAAGGTGGAATTGAATGCGATGTAATGCACTTCCGCATCTTTAATGGTTTTGAATTGTTCTGCCCATGTTGGTAGGGCCATCAGGCAACTCAGTAACGCAACCATCCATTTGTTCATTGTAGACTTCCTTACTCGTTATTGGCGGTAAACAAAAAGCCATCACAAGATGGCTTTCACTTCGTCTGGTATTTGTTGTGGAGTGTGAACACGCACTTGTTTGTGCCGTCCGAGTTCTCCTTTTTCTATCGTGACCAGACTTTTAGCAACTTTAAACCACTTACCCAGTAACTTGGTTAAATGCCCATTTGCTTTCCCATCGACGGGGGGCGCGGTGATGGCAATTTTCAGTTCATCACCATGCAAGCCAAGGATTTTATCACGACTTGCTTTGGGTTGGATGTAGAGACGAAGCACTACATCCTCACCATCAAGCCAAACCGTTTGGCTCATTACAACTGATACCAAATCGGGCCAATCACATCGCCCATCAGGAAGTTGGCAAATTGCAGAGCGATGAACAGCACCAGCACGCTTAAGTCAAAGCCCCCCATGGCGGGCAAAATACGACGAATCGGTGCCAGCATAGGTTCTGTTAATTGATGGAACACGTATTCGATAGGGCTGCGACCTTGGCTCACCCAGCTCAGAATCGCACGAATCAACAGTACCCAGAACAACAGACCACCTGCGGCTTTCACCAGTGACAGTAGGCCAAGGTAGAGGAAATCGGCACTAAAGGTGACGGAACCACTAGACGCAATTAGGATCAGCGCAACAAACTTCAACACACATAAGACGTAGGCAAACAGCACAGTGGCGAGATCGATACTGCCAATCGATGGGATCACACGGCGCAGCGGGCCAATTACGGGTTGGGTTGCTTTGACGATAAACTGCGAAAATGGATTGTAAAAATCCGCACGCGCGGCTTGCAGCCAAATTCGTAAGATCACGACCATGATATAGAGATCAAACAGCGTCGAAATCAGAAAACTCATTGCATTCATAGATGCCCCTTAAAACGTAGAGCTGCTAAGCAGCCAGGTGATTAAAACAGTTTTTCCATCTCTTGCGCGCGAGCCACTGCCGCTTGCATGGCTTTGGCTACGATATCAGAGAGTTGATGTTCATTGAAAGTGCGCAATGCTTCGGCGGTGGTCCCTCCTTTCGAGGTGACGTTCTCGCGCAGAGTCGCCAGTTCGGTGTCTGGGTTTTCCACTACCATACTGGCCGCCCCCAATGCGGATTGCTGAACCAGCAAACGAGCGGTTTGTTTATCAAACCCTTGCGCCATCGCTTCAGCTTGCATGGCTTCCATAAAGAGGAAGAAGTACGCTGGAGCACTGCCTGCCGCCGCAATAACGTGGTTAATGCCCGATTCTTCATCGACCCAGCAGGTTTTGCCGACCGCTTGCATTAACTGCTCGGCAAAGTGGCGATCTTGCTCGGCCACTGAGGCTGGCGCATATAAGCCGCTCATGCCTAACCCGAGTTGTGATGGGGTATTGGGCATGACGCGCACTAAGTTGAGTTGAGTGGCGAGCATGTCATTTAATCGTGCGCAATTGATGCCTGCGGCAATCGAAATAACCAGCTTATTGGAGAAATCGACGGATTGCAGCGGTTTGCACACTTCTTCCATCATTTGCGGTTTGACAGAAAGGACGATCACGTCTGCTTGCGTTGCTGCCATGAGATTATCGCTGGTGGTCTGAATGCCAAACTGCTGCTCAAGGGGTAAACGACGCGTCTCGCTGGGTGCGGTGGCGGTGATTTTATCGGCAGGGTAACCGTTCGCCACTAAGCCAGAGACAATGGCTCTCACCATATTGCCAGCACCGATAAAAGCGATGTTCTTATGTTCCATATTTCTGTTCCGCTAGTAAGTAAAAGTCGCCGAGTTACGCTTTGTTGCTGTAATCGCGATGGCCAAAAATGGCGGTGCCAATACGCACCATGGTTGAACCTGATTCGATGGCGGCATCCATGTCGCCACTCATGCCCATCGATAAAGTGTCCACGCTTGGATAGCGTTGAACCAAGCGTTGTTGTAGCTCAGCAAGCGGTTGGAATGCAGCCAACTGAGAAGCGTGGTCATCGACGTTTTCAGGGATTGACATCAACCCTCTTAACGTGAGGTTCGGGAGGGTAGAAATCAACTCAGCAAGTGCAAATATTTCCTCACCGGATACGCCTGACTTAGAGGCTTCGCCGCTGGTGTTCACTTGGATCAGCACTTGCAGCGGAGGGAGCTCGGCTGGGCGTTGATCATTTAAACGTTGAGCGATTTTGTCACGATCAATGGTATGTACCCACGCAAAGTGCTCCGCCACTAAGCGACTTTTATTCGATTGAATGGGGCCGATAAAATGCCACTCGATGGATTTCTCAGGGTGTTGCTCGGCAAAAAATCGGACTTTTTCTACGCCTTCTTGCACGTAGTTCTCACCAAAAGCCCTTTGACCTGCATGATAGGCTTCGAGAATCGCCTCGACAGGTTTGGTTTTACTGACCGCTAAAAGTTGCACTGAGTCTCGAGCTCGTCCACACTTTTGCGTAGAGTCGTGAATCTGTGTGGTGATATGTTCAATGTTTTGTTGAATACTGTTCATCGCAAGTCTTTTAAGGGAAAAATAATGGATATCACTGAGTTACTGGATTTTAGTGTAAAACATAACGCATCAGATCTACATCTTTCTGCGGGTGTGCCTCCTATGGTACGCATAGATGGCGATGTAAGAAAGCTCGGTGTGCCCGCATTTAATCATGCTGATGTGCATCGTTTGGTTTTTGAGATCATGAACGATTCACAGCGCAGTGAGTTTGAAGAGAAGTTGGAAGTCGATTTTTCCTTTGAATTGCCTAACGTAGGTCGTTTTCGTGTTAACGCCTTCAACCAATCTCGCGGCTGCTCTGCGGTGTTTCGTACCATTCCAACCAATATCCCAACCTTGGAAGAGCTTGAGTGTCCGCAAATTTTTGAAAAAATTGCGAAGTGTGAAAAGGGCTTGGTGTTGGTCACCGGGCCGACAGGTTCGGGTAAATCGACCACGTTAGCGGCGATGGTGGATTACATTAACCGCAACTACAACAAACACATCCTGACCATTGAAGATCCGATTGAATTTGTTCACCAAAATCAGAAATGTTTGATTAACCAACGCGAAGTTCATCGCGACACCCACAGTTTTAAAAATGCCCTGCGCAGCGCATTGCGTGAGGACCCAGACGTTATCTTGGTGGGTGAGTTACGTGACCAAGAGACCATCAGCCTAGCGCTTACCGCGGCAGAAACGGGTCACTTGGTGTTTGGTACGTTGCACACCAGTAGTGCAGCAAAAACCATTGACCGTATTATCGATGTGTTCCCTGGCAGTGACAAAGACATGGTGCGCTCAATGCTTTCTGAATCATTGCGCGCCGTTATCGCACAGAAATTGCTGAAACGCATTGGCGGTGGGCGAGTGGCGTGTCATGAGATCATGATGGCAACGCCAGCCATTCGTAACTTGATCCGTGAAGACAAAGTGGCACAAATGTACTCCATTATCCAAACGGGGGCTGCGCACGGCATGCAGACGATGGAACAGAATGCGCGTCAGTTGATTGCACAGGGCAAAGTGGCCAAAGAAGAAGTCGACGCCAAAATTGAGATTGAAACTATCCAGTTTTAACTGAGGTCTGCAATGAGCATGGATTTAAACAAGATTTTAGAAGGGATGATCACGCTTAAAGCGTCGGATCTTTATATCACGGTTGGTGCCCCCGTGCTGTTTCGTGTCGATGGCGAGCTGCGCCCGCAAGGCGAAAAATTATCGCAAATTGAAGTCGCTCAACTGCTGGATGGGGCGATGGACGAAGAGCGGCGCGCTGACTTTCGCAAAAGCCGCGAGTCAAACTTTGCCATTGTGCGAGATTCGGGGCGTTTTCGTGTCAGTGCCTTCTACCAACGAGAGCTTCCTGGTGCGGTGATTCGCCGCATTGAAACCAACATTCCAACCTTTGAGGAACTTAAGCTGCCTCATGTTTTGCAAGACTTAGCGATTGCCAAACGTGGATTGGTGCTGGTGGTGGGCGCGACGGGCTCTGGTAAATCGACCACCATGGCTGCGATGACGGGATATCGAAATACCCACCGTAGTGGACACATTTTGACGGTGGAAGATCCGATTGAATTTGTCCACGAACATAAACGCTGTATTGTCACCCAGCGTGAAGTCGGTTTGGATACGGAAAGCTATGAAGTCGCACTAAAGAACTCGCTGCGTCAAGCGCCAGATATGATTCTAATTGGTGAGATTCGCAGTCGGGAAACCATGGAATACGCCATGACCTTTGCTGAAACGGGTCACTTGTGTATGGCGACACTGCATGCCAATAACGCCAACCAAGCACTGGAGCGCATCTTACACTTGGTGCCTAAAGAACAAAAAGAGCAGTTTTTGTTTGACCTTTCCATGAACTTAAAAGGGGTAGTTGGTCAGCAGTTGATTCGTGATAAAAATGGTAAAGGTCGTCACGGTGTGTTCGAGGTGTTACTTAACAGTCCGCGCGTGTCGGATTTGATCCGTCGTGGCGATTTGCATGAGCTGAAAATGACTATGGCGAAGTCGAAAGAAGTCGGTATGCAGACCTTTGACCAATCACTCTATACATTAGTAGTGGAAGGCAAAATCAGCGAAGAAGACGCCATGCACAGTGCCGATTCCGCCAACGATTTACGTTTGATGCTGAAGACGCAGCGAGGTGATATTAGTTCCCCCGGCTCATTGGCGAACGTGAAGATTGATATGGATTAGTTCGACAGTGCTAAAACACCATGAAAAAACGAGAGACTAGAAGTCTCTCGTTTTGTGTTTAGGGAGTGCGAAGGTGAAGAGTCTTCTGTGAGTTAGCCCCACTGAGCTTCAAACCAACTCTCTAAAATAATCACCGCAGATTGGCAATCAACATTACCTTTGCTCAAAGCTTTGTAACCGCCCATAGAGAACAGCTCAGAACGCGCTTCTGTAGTCGATAGGCGTTCATCATGCAATTCAACCGGAAGACCAAAGCGCCCTTGTAGGCGCTGAGCAAACTTCTTCGCGCGTGGGGTAATGGTTTCTAAGGCCTTGCCGTGCAAATCTGTCGGCAGTCCCACCACCAATAAATTGGGTTGCCACTCTTTGATTTGCTTTTCAATCTCATCCCAATTTGGAATGCCGTCATTGGCTTTGAAAGCCTTCAGTGGTGATGCGGTGCCAGTAATTTCTTGGCCGATGGCACTACCAATGCTTTTGGTGCCAAAATCGAATGCCATGATGGTGCGAGACATAAATAACCTAAGTCAAACGGGTTAAGCGTGACCAGCTTGATCGGAAAGCTGAGACGCGTGAATTCCAAGCATTTGCACGGCTTTTTGCCAGCGCATTGCTATCGGTGTGTCAAAAATAATATCAGGATTGGCTTCAACCGTGAGCCACGAGTTTTCCGCTAATTCGGCTTCGAGTTGTCCAGCACTCCAGCCTGAGTAACCGAGTGCGACGATGTAGCTGCTTGGTTCCGCTTCTGTGCCAAGCACAGTCAAAATGTCCTTTGAGGTCGTAACGGAGATCTGCTCGGTCATTTGTAAGCTCGACTCATAGAAATCTTTCGGTCTATGGAGAATGAAGCCGCGATCTTCAGCGACTGGCCCGCCATTGTAGACTGGCTTGGTCAGACTTGAGGTGTTCAACTGAGGATGAACAGGCTGGACATCGACTTGCTCGAGCATTTTGCCCACGGTGATATCAATAGGCGCGTTGATCATTAAGCCCATTGCGCCTTCTTCATTATGTTCACAGATATAGATGACGCTGTGCTGAAAGTAGGGATCTTTCATACCCGGCATCGCAACCAGAAAATGATTTGTCAGGTTCATACAGGACTCCAATCTGTTACAGCAGAGCCATCGCTGGCTCTGCAACACTCATGTTTAAGCTTGAGCTTGTAAACGACGTTCAATCGCGTCCATTAGTTTACCGGTAATCGAGATATCGAAGGCAGCTTCAATTTCGCGAATACAGGTTGGACTGGTGACGTTAATTTCCGTCAGTTTATCGCCTATCACATCCAAGCCAACAAAAATAAGCCCTTTTTCTTTTAATGTTGGAGCCACTGCGTTTGCAATTTTTAGGTCGGTTTCGCTCAGTGGTCGAGGTTCACCGCTGCCGCCAGCAGCCAAGTTACCACGAGTTTCCCCTTTAGCAGGAATACGTGCTAAGCAATAGGGCATCGGTTCGCCATCCACCACCAGAATCCGTTTGTCACCGTTGCTGATATCAGGCACGAAAGTTTGCGCCATTGCGTAATTTTGGCCATGGTTGGTCAGTGTTTCGATGATCACTGAAACGTTAGGATCATTCTCTTTCACACGGAAAATCGAAGCACCACCCATACCATCCAGCGGTTTTAAAATGATGTCGCCATGCTCTTGGCGAAACGCTTTAATTTTCTCTGCTTTGCGCGTCACGATCGTGGTTGGCGTTAGTTCTGGGAACCAAGCGGTAAAGAGTTTTTCATTGCAATCGCGCAAGCTTTGAGGCTTGTTGACGATCAAGGTGCCTTGCTCTTCCGCACGCTCTAAAATGTAGGTCGCGTAGATGTACTCCGTATCAAATGGAGGATCCTTACGCATCAAGACCGCATCCAGTTCCGCCAACTCGATGGTTTGTTCTGATGTGAACTCATACCAACCATTAGGATCTTCTTTCAGTTGCACCACTTTGGTGTCAGCAATAGCAATGCCTTGATCTAAGTGTAGATCATTCATCTCCATATAATGGATTTCCCAACCGCGACGTTGAGCTTCTAGCATCATGGCGAAGCTAGAATCTTTTTTAATGTTAATGGACGAAATTGGATCCATTACGATGCCGAGTTTGATCATCACTGTTCTCCGTGTTATCCCAGATCGCCGAAACGAACCTGTAAGGCAGTAATTGCCGTTAACGCTGCCGTTTCTGTGCGCAATACACGTGGTCCTAGCAGTGTTTCTTCAAATTGATATTGTTGTGTCATGTCGATCTCTTCAGAAGAGAGACCGCCCTCAGGACCAATCAGCAAGCGTACTTTTGTGACAGGCTCTGGCAGGGTATTGATGGAGTATTTTGCGCGTGGGTGTAGATTGAGTTTAAGTCCATCGTACTCTTCTGCACACCAAGCTTCTAAAGACATGATTGGGCGAATTTCAGGAATGGTATTACGGCCACACTGCTCACACGCGCTGATCGCGATTTTTTGCCACTGGGCCAGTTTTTTCTCGAAACGTTTTTCATCTAGCTTCACACCACAACGATCAGAAATCAGCGGAGTAATGGTATTCACCCCCAACTCTACCGATTTTTGGATAGTGAACTCCATTTTTTCACCGCGGGAGATGACCTGCCCAAGATGAAGATCGAGCGGGGACTCACTGCTACGTTCAACCCTTTCACTGAGTTCTACCATCACACTCTTCTTACCCACTTCACTGATCACGGCGGGAAACTCAGCGCCACTGCCGTCAAAGAGCAAGACTTCTTGGCCTTCTTTCATGCGTAACACACGCCCGATATGGCCAGCAGCGTCATCACTAAGTGCAATAACGCCAAGGTGTTGAATGGTTTCTGGATGATAAATTCGAGGGATACGCATGGTATTTCAAGTTCCTGACTACGCGAATATTTAGAGACTAACATGGATGCTGCGAGGGTAAAAAACAAGTCAGTTAAGTAATTTAAGCGTGAGTTCATAATTTAAGGAGGATTTGATTGTAATTCATTCTTGGTGTGAATACTTTCTTTCGTTCTTGATGCTTTAGCTTTTGCGAATTTACTCAATGGCTTAGGTGGTTTAAGAGATAAACAATAATGAAAAATAATGGAAAGTGTTATGAATAAGACCAAACTGGCAATGGTTTGTGCATTGCTAACAACGATGGCTGGGTGTAACTCAGGATCATCTTCTGATGGCCCTGGTGAGCTTGGTAGCCCTAACATCAAAGGGGATCCTTCACTGGATAAAATTTATTCCTACCAAGAGAGTGATTTATCCACCACGGCCATCGAGTGTGCCAAGATTTACAAACAAAATCTGTCTTGCTCGTTGGAAAAAATACGCCCAATCGGTGCTAATCGAACCGAGGATATTACCCTTGAAGAGATTCAAAGTAGGCTGCTCGTATCACATCAATGGATGGCAGAAAGCTTTATCGCAGCACTTAAAGCGATAAATGATCAAGATTTGCTGAATTTGTTCAAACCACTGAACACGATAGTCCTGAGTTATGACATCCGTCCTTCTTTTTATCATTCACGGACTGCATCAATGTACATTGATGCTCGCTACCTTTGGCGAGATTACTCCGATTGGAGAACGATTCATCAACAAGACGATTATCGTAAGGAGTTCGCTCGAGAGTTTACGTACGAAAATGCGTCTCGCTATGTCTATGGCCAGACACTTAACTACGTAACAGTCTCCAATCAGTATGATTCGAAGCGAAATAGCACTCGCAGTGCAGAGAAGATTGCCCCCGGCCTATTTAGGCTGTTGGCGCATGAACTGGCACATGCCAATGATTTGCTTCCACCCAACGACCTACTTCAGCTCGCTAGCCGTGGCACTATCCTTAATGAGATTGAAGATGCCAATCACATCTACTCTCAGCTTAGCTCCGCACACGGTTTAACGTCGCAACTGCTTCTTGAGGCGGCTGCGACATCGTTTCATGGTAAACCGATGACGGACCTAGTGAGAAATTCAACGGGAGAGCAGGCTGGGGGAGAATTTGAAACAGACGGTGCCGCTGCCTTTTATGGCTATTCGACCGAGCGAGAAGATGTCGCAACGTTGTTTGAAAGCTATATGATGCACAAAAAATATGGCGCTATTGATGAAGTGGCCTTTGTAAGCGTTCCCCAAACTGAAGCATACACCTGCGATGACTGGAAAATACTTTGGGGACAAAGAGATCGTTTATCCGATAAAAATGTACGCAGTAGAGCACTGTTTGTTGCTCAGCAAATTCTCGATCAAACGCCTCAAGTAATCGAGGAGAATTTGCCTCCTGTTTCCTCAGTGCCAACGGCGATGCCAATAGGAAAAGGGTGGTGTGAGACTCTAGGGGCTAATTATGATAGTGCCGCAGGTGCTCGTTTTGCTGCTCCGTATTCTAAAGCAGGAGAGCGCTTTGGTTACCTAGAAGATATCGGTGCTAAAGAGTGATCATTTGCTCGTAACATATATCCCAGCCAAAGAGCTGGGATATTTTTATCTCACGGTACAGGATTGCTGCACAAACGGATTATGATTGCCTTGAATCTTGGCAATGCGATCATCTCTTGTGCACTCCCATTCATCAACGGGGTATGATTTGTTCCAAGCCTGCATCAGTTGCTGTTGTTGCTTGGAAAGCTGAAAGCCATACTCTTGACTCATGTAGAGATAGGTTCGAGCAATAGACCCACGAGCTCTGTCTGGCGGCATGACTTTACGTTGTTTGAAGTTGACCTGCATTTCACAGCGCCCATAACTGACACCATCCATGCCATTCCACTGACTGAAGTTGAAGTTTGAACGATCGCCATTGACTTCACCGATCGCTGGCGTGAGGTTGTGTAAGTCTGCTTCCATCAAGCGAAACTGTTGATCATTTTTACTGCAGTTTTTGCGCCCACCTTTTTGCCAGCATTGACGCTGGTGGCCAAATTGCCAAGCAGGGACGACATGTTCCCATTCTATACGCGATGCGCGAGTTTGCTGTTTGCGTACTTGGTAACCACATGTCTCCAAGTTAGGAATGCCTTTCTTGCCTTGCCATTCAATGTCGCAGCCACAGTAAAAGCTAATGGGATGATCTTGGTAGATCTTCACCGCCTGTTGTTTGGCGGCAGAGAAGGAGCTAGGTGGCGCGGCCTGGATCGCAAAGGCAGTGAACGAGGCAATAAAAATGAATAATCGCTTCATGCTAAAAGTCTTTAAAAAGTATGACTTTTAGCATTCTAACACGCGTATTTTATTCAATGTAATAAGTAAGTTAATAATAGCAACAGGGGGGGGAGTGCCAAGCTATGAGAGTTGGATGCCGGTGAAGATCAAGGTTTGTCGGCACTTTTGGCAGGTATAGCTTGCCTCATTACGCAGAACTTTGTTGTGGCGACGGATGGTTAGCGGAAACTCGCGACATTGGCAGCGATATTGGAAGGTTTTTCCTTGCACGGAAGCGACAGCAAATTGATGTGTCGTGTTGGCGGGCAAGAGAAAAACTCCTTGCATGATGGATTGCCATTCTGCGCCATGAGGTTTAACTCGGCCATATAACTGATAAGTGAGCAAGTGAGCCACTTCATGAGGAATCACTTCTTCCAAGAAAGCCGTTTTGTTCTCTTTGAACAAAATCGGGTTAAGACGAATTTGATTGAGTTGCAGATACGCCTTACCCGCCGCTTTGCCTCTCAATTGATAGCTAAGAAGTGGCATTGGAAATTGGCGCTGAAAGTAGCGGTTGGCTTTATCGATACAAGCGTGCAGTGCTTTTTGGGCTTGGTAGTGCAGCTCAAACTCGATCTTTTTCATCAAAAATTTGCCCTCATGGTGTGATGAGGGCAAATAATAGCATTATCTGTTGATGCTTCTAGGGGCAAAGACCCTAGTGGTGTTTTTTCTTGATGGTTTCATGGTAGGCGTGCCAAGTGGCGTAGCCAAGTATCGGCATGGTGAAGAGCATACCAATGCCATAAGTGGCAAAGCCAATTAGAATGCCGCCACAAATAATGGCTGCCCAAACAATCATTGTCGGAATGTTGGACTTCACGGCATTAAAGCTGCTGAAAACCGCTGTCATCATATCGACTCGGCGTTCCATCATCATCGGAATCGAAAACGCAGAAATGCTAAAGACGATACTGGCCAAGACGAAACCAACGAGTGAACCAATCACTAAGAAAGGAAGAAACTCTGTGAGTGGTGCTCCTTGCACAGAAGGGTAGAGGGCATGGAGTAAAGCGGCAATGCGCATCCAGAAAATCATGCACACCGCTAACAGCACCGCAAAGGCCCATTGAGAAGAAGAGTTGCGGCCAATGGCTTTCATTGAGTGGAGTAGGCTGGCGCTATGGCCGCGTTCTCTTTCCCAACTGGCATCATACAAACCAAGCGCAAGAAATGGGCCGATGAGCATGTATACCACCAAGCTGGGCATTACCACCAAATGAGTCCCTTGCCACTCAACCAGCAACACAATACCTATGGCGGCAGCCATGAAGCATAAGCCATAAAAGGCGCTGATAAGTGGCATTCGAATGAAGTCATGCAAGCCAAGTGCTAGCCAGTGAAACGGGGCGGACACACTGAGTTGGTTACATGGAATAGTGCGAGCGTATTCGTGATCGGGAACGTCCTTTCGTTTTTGCTCCAGATCCGACGGGTCTACGGTACGAGGCATAGCTCCTCCTTGATCGATTCACTGTCAGACTGACGTTGACTGTCAGTAGGTTTCAGGTGCGGGGCAAGATCTCTTTTATTACCTTTAGCATCTGTTTTGTTGTCGTTAAGATGAGAGATAAATCTCATTTAACATTTATTTAACTATCGTTGGAGTTAGTTAAAAATACAAATGCCGTGGCGAATTTTTCGTCGCACAAATGAAAAAGCCTTCGCATTGAGCGAAGGCTTTAGAGAATGAGGTGAGGTTATCTTACTTGATACCAGCAAACTCACGCAGTAGTGCTGCTTTGTCAGTCGCTTCCCATGGGAACTCTTCGCGACCGAAGTGACCGTATGCTGCGGTCTTCTTGTAGATTGGCTGAAGTAGATTCAGCATCTCTTGTAGACCGTATGGACGTAGGTCGAAGAACTGACGTACCGCTTCAATGATGATGTCGTGTGATACTTTCTCAGTACCGAATGTTTCCACCATGATAGAGGTTGGATCAGCAACACCGATTGCGTAAGACAGTTGGATTTCACAGCGATCTGCCATACCCGCCGCGACGATGTTTTTCGCTACGTAACGTGCTGCGTAAGCAGCTGAACGGTCTACTTTCGATGGATCTTTACCAGAGAAAGCACCACCACCGTGACGAGCTGCGCCGCCGTAGGTATCAACGATGATCTTACGACCAGTCAAACCACAGTCACCCATTGGACCACCGATAACGAAACGGCCAGTTGGGTTGATGAAGTATTTTGTTTCTTTGTTTAGCCATTCAGAAGGAAGAACTGGCTTGATGATCTCTTCCATAACCGCTTCGCGAAGATCCGGTGTGGAAATAGAATCGCAGTGCTGAGTTGAAAGAACAACCGCATCAATACCAACAATTTTGCCTTGCTCGTATTGGAAAGTAACCTGTGATTTTGCATCAGGACGCAACCATGGCAGTGTGCCATCTTTACGAACTTTCGCTTGACGCTCCATCAAACGGTGAGCGTAAGTGATTGGTGCTGGCATAAGAACTTCAGTTTCGTTACATGCGTAACCGAACATGATGCCTTGGTCGCCCGCGCCTTGCTCTTTAGGATCGGCTTTATCAACACCTTGGTTGATGTCTGGAGACTGTTTACCGATAGTGTTCAGTACTGCACATGAGTTTGCATCGAAACCCATATCTGAATGTACATAACCAATTTCACGCACCGTTTCACGAGTTAACTCTTCGATATCAACCCATGCTGAAGTGGTGATTTCACCACCAACCATTACCATGCCGGTTTTTACGTACGTTTCACATGCAACACGCGCTTTTGGGTCTTGTTCAAGAATCGCATCAAGAACCGCATCAGAAATCTGGTCTGCAATTTTATCTGGATGACCTTCTGAAACCGACTCAGAAGTAAACAGGTGCTTAGCCATGAGAGCTCCACTTTTTTAATCTATTCTGCTGTGAGAATGCATGCTCCAGCAGTAGGAAATACAATAATGTTTGTAGGTGTTTCTACATCTAGACGTCTATTCTAGTTTTGAATGCTCGAATTACAAGCTCTTTTTTATTATTAGCGAAAACCAAACGTTTGCTTAATTGAGCGAGAAAATGTTTTTTTCTCAGCGAAATGACATTAAGTCGCTTACATTTCCACAAATTCTTCAGGTAAATCGTTTGCAGTCGAGAGATTGCTTTGCGAAAATAATCGCCACTCGATTTTCTATGTTATCAATTCGCTTAATGCACTCAGGAGCAGACATGCCTTCTCGTAAACATCTCGCTAATGCAATCCGCGCACTCAGCATGGACGGCGTACAAAAAGCAAACTCAGGCCACCCAGGCGCACCTATGGGTATGGCGGACATCGCTGAAGTTCTTTGGCGCGGCCACCTAAACCACAACCCATCAAACCCTGAATGGGCTGACCGCGACCGTTTCGTACTGTCTAACGGCCACGGCTCTATGCTGATTTACTCGCTACTGCACCTTAGCGGTTACGAGCTATCTATCGACGACCTAAAGAACTTCCGTCAATTGCACTCTAAGACTCCAGGTCACCCAGAGTACGGCTACGCACCGGGCATCGAAACAACAACTGGCCCGCTAGGTCAAGGCATCACCAACGCGGTTGGAATGGCAATGGCTGAGAAAGCGCTCGCAGCGCAGTTCAACAAACCTGGCCACGACATCGTTGACCACTTCACTTACGTGTTCATGGGCGACGGCTGTCTGATGGAAGGTATCTCGCACGAGGCATGTTCTCTAGCGGGTACGCTAGGCCTTGGTAAACTGATTGCATTCTGGGATGACAACGGCATCTCTATCGATGGTCACGTTGAAGGCTGGTTCTCTGACGATACGCCTAAGCGTTTTGAAGCATACGGCTGGCACGTCATCCCAGCAGTAGACGGTCACAATGCGGAAGCGATCAACGCAGCAATTGAAGCCGCTAAAGCAGATCCTCGCCCAACTCTAATTTGTACTAAGACTATCATCGGTTTTGGTTCACCAAACAAATCGGGTTCACATGACTGTCACGGTGCACCACTAGGCGCGGAAGAAATTGCAGCGGCACGTGAATTCCTAGGTTGGGAACACCCTGCATTTGAAATCCCTGCTGATGTATACGCAGAGTGGGATGCAAAAGCAGCTGGCGCTGAAAAAGAAGCGGCGTGGAACGCGAAGTTCGATGCGTACGCAGCGGCTTACCCAACAGAAGCAGCAGAGCTTAAGCGTCGTCTAAACGGTGAACTTCCTGCAGAGTGGGAAGAGAAAGCAAACCAAATCATTGCCGATCTTCAAGCAAACCCAGCGAACATCGCATCACGTAAAGCATCGCAAAACGCGCTAGAAGCGTTTGGTAAAATGCTGCCAGAATTCATGGGCGGCTCTGCTGACCTAGCGCCTTCTAACCTCACCATGTGGTCGGGTTCTAAGTCGCTAGAAGCCAACGACTTCTCTGGTAACTACATCCACTACGGTGTACGTGAATTCGGTATGACTGCGATCATGAACGGTATCGCACTACACGGTGGTTTCGTACCTTACGGCGCAACCTTCCTAATGTTCATGGAATACGCACGTAACGCAATGCGTATGGCGGCTCTGATGAAAGTGCAAAACATCCAAGTGTACACGCACGATTCTATCGGTCTTGGCGAAGATGGCCCAACTCACCAACCCGTTGAGCAAATCGCATCGCTACGTCTAACGCCAAACATGAGCACATGGCGTCCATGTGACCAAGTGGAATCTGCAGTGGCATGGAAACTGGCGATTGAACGTAAAGATGGTCCATCAGCACTGATTTTCTCTCGTCAAAACCTAGCACAGCAACCACGCAGCGCTGAGCAAGTGGCAGACATCGCCAAAGGTGGTTACATCCTGAAAGACAGCGATGGTAAGCCTGAGCTCATCCTAATCGCAACGGGTTCAGAAGTTGAGCTAGCAGTGAAAGCGGCAGAACAACTAACCGCTGAAGGTAAGAAAGTACGTGTGGTTTCAATGCCTGCTACTGATACTTTCGACAAACAAGACGCGGCTTACCGTGAAGCAGTACTGCCATCAGACGTAACGGCACGTATCGCTATCGAAGCGGGTATTGCTGACTTCTGGTACAAGTACGTTGGCTTCGACGGTCGCATCATCGGTATGACGACTTTCGGTGAATCAGCACCAGCAGATCAACTGTTCGAAATGTTCGGTTTTACGGTAGAAAATGTGGTGAACACAGCGAAAGAACTTCTCGCGTAAGCTGAAGAAGATAAAAGAAAAACCGAGCGTCAAAGCTCGGTTTTTTTGTGCCTATTCAAATTCTTTTCCCCAATTGTCCTTCTCTTTGTGCCCACATTCCTTGCAGGTGACATAGCGATCCATATCGTAATAGTGACCGCCATTTATCAGGGTATGAGCCCAAAGCTTTAAAGTTCCAAGAATCGTTTTATCCGTATCATAGCGACTTGGCTTACGGACCAGCACTTCTGAGTGCGGTGTTTCTTTATTGCATCGCTTGCAAAAGTGAGCAGCGGGAAAACCAGACATACGCGTTTCCTTTTGGTGATCAAACAAGGAGCTAAAGTGCCAAGTGAAATACGCGACGTCTCAATTCAATATATTGGTGAAATGAATGTCTCTGGAAGTGAAAAGAGAGTTTACCGCGACTGAGATCACTTACTTAATGCGTTTAGCCCGCGTATCGGGTACTATCTGTGACACGAAATTTTTGGTGAGGCGAAGGATAGATGCTAAAAGTTGCGATCAATGGATTTGGACGTATCGGTCGTAATGTTCTGCGCGCCGTGTATGAAAGCGGTAAGCATCAACAAATTAAAGTGGTCGCGGTTAATGAGCTTGCTCAACCAGAAGCCATGGCTCACTTGCTACAATATGACACCAGTCATGGCCGTTTTGGCAAGAGAATCTCCCACGATCAAGAACATCTCTACGTTCACCATGACGCCTGCCCTCAAGGTAAGGGAGAGTTTGACTCTATCCGTATTCTGCACCTTTCCGAAATCAATCTTCTGCCATGGCGTGACCTCGAGGTCGATCTGGTCCTCGATTGTACGGGCGTGTTTGGTTGCCAGGCTGATGGGCTAGAGCACATCAAAGCCGGAGCGAAGAAAGTGCTGTTTTCGCATCCAGGTGCCAGTGATCTAGACAACACCATCATCTATGGTGTGAACCATGAAACCTTGAAAGCTGAGCACAACGTCGTTTCCAACGGTTCGTGTACCACTAACTGTATTGTGCCGATCATTAAAGTGTTGGACGAGGCATTTGGCATTGAATCTGGCACCATTACCACCATTCACTCTTCGATGAATGATCAACAAGTGATTGATGCCTACCATAGCGATTTACGCCGCACCCGAGCCGCAAGCCAATCCATTATTCCGGTGGATACCAAGTTGCATAAGGGAATTGAAAGAATCTTCCCGAAATTTTCCAACAAATTTGAAGCTATTTCAGTGAGAGTGCCGACAGTAAACGTCACTGCAATGGATTTAAGTGTCACGATTAATACAAATGTGAAAGTTAATGACGTAAATCAAACCATTGTTAACGCATCTCAGTGTACATTACGTGGCATTGTTGACTATACTGAAGCGCCGCTCGTTTCCATCGACTTTAATCACGATCCCCATAGCGCGATTGTCGATGGTAGCCAAACTCGAGTCAGTAACGGGCATTTGGTGAAAATGCTGGTTTGGTGCGATAACGAATGGGGCTTTGCGAACCGTATGCTGGATACTGCGCTCGCAATGCAAGCTGCCCAATAGTCGTATCGGCAGCGTCGGAGAGAATTTATTTTTAGCCTTGAAATAAATTCGTAATGACTCCATATCAATAACCAGTTTGAAGAATTAACAGGCTTGGCAGGGTTGCCGAGTTTTCAAAAACTTTATTTTTAATATTTGAGAGGACACATCATGTCTGTAATCAAGATGACTGACCTGGATCTAGCAGGTAAACGTGTATTCATCCGTGCTGACCTAAACGTGCCAGTAAAAGACGGTAAAGTAACTTCTGATGCACGTATCATCGCATCTCTTCCTACTATCAAGCTATGTCTAGAAGCTGGCGCGAAAGTAATGGTCACTTCTCACCTAGGTCGTCCTACTGAAGGTGAATACGCAGAAGAGTTCTCTCTACAACCAGTTGTTAACTACCTAAACGACGCGCTAGATTGCGAAGTGAAACTGGCTAAAGATTACCTAGATGGTCTTGAGCTAAACGCTGGTGAACTTGTTGTTCTTGAAAACGTTCGCTTTAACAAAGGCGAGAAGAAAAACGACGAAGAACTTTCTAAGAAATACGCGGCACTATGTGACGTATTCGTAATGGATGCATTCGGTACGGCTCACCGTGCACAAGCGTCAACTCACGGTGTGGGTATGTTTGCTGAAGTAGCGTGTGCTGGTCCTCTACTTGCTGCTGAACTAGAAGCACTAGGCAAAGCAATGAGCAACCCAGAGCGCCCGCTAGTTGCTATCGTTGGTGGTTCAAAAGTGTCTACTAAACTAACGGTTCTTGAGTCACTATCTAAAATCGCTGACCAACTTGTTGTTGGTGGTGGTATCGCGAACACATTCATCGCAGCTGAAGGTCACAATGTAGGTAAGTCTCTATACGAAGCGGATCTTGTTGAAACTGCACAAAAACTGATGAAAGAGTGTGCAATTCCTGTCGCGACTGACGTAGCGTGTGCAAAAGCATTCGACGAGAATGCAGAAGCGGAAATTAAACATGTTTCTGAAGTACAAGACGATGACATGATCTTCGACCTTGGTCCAGACTCAACGGCTGCACTAGCTGAAATCATCGCAAATGCGAAAACTATCCTGTGGAATGGCCCTGTTGGTGTATTCGAGTTCAAAAACTTCGAAGCGGGTACTAAAGGTATTTCTGAAGCGATCGCTCAGTCTCCAGCATTCTCTGTAGCAGGCGGCGGTGACACTCTAGCGGCTATCGACAAGTTCGGTATCAAAGCAGACGTATCTTACATCTCTACTGGCGGTGGTGCGTTCCTTGAGTTTGTAGAAGGTAAAGTACTTCCAGCAGTTGAAATGCTAGAAGCACGCGCTAAGTAATTAAACGAAGGCGGGGGTAACTCTCCCGCTTTCTTGTTTGCGGCACATCTCATTTTTGCTAGAATAGCGCGAGTTGTGAGCAAACGTTTGCAAGAATTTAAACTTAACGAGTTTTATTTTTAAAACGACAGATAAATAGGATTACATCCATGTCTAAGATCTTCGATTTCGTAAAACCAGGTGTTATCTCTGGTGATGACGTTCAGAAAGTATTTGAAGTAGCAAAAGAAAACAACTTCGCTCTTCCTGCTGTAAACGTAGTAAACACTGACTCAATCAACGGTGTTCTTGAAGCAGCTTCTAAAGTGAAAGCGCCAGTTGTTGTTCAGTTCTCTAACGGCGGTGCTGCTTTCTTCGCTGGTAAAGGCGTGAAACTTGAAGGTCAAGGTGCTCAAATCCTTGGTGCTATCGCTGGTGCGAAATACGTACACGCAGTTGCTGAAGCTTACGGTGTGCCAGTAATCCTACACACTGACCACGCTGCTAAGAAGCTACTTCCATGGATCGACGGTCTACTAGACGCAGGTGAAGAGTTCTTCGCTCAAACTGGTAAGCCTCTATTCTCTTCTCATATGATTGACCTTTCTGAAGAGTCTCTAGAAGAGAACATCGAAATCTGTGCTAAGTACCTAGCGCGTATGGAAAAAATGGGTATGACTCTAGAGTTTGAACTAGGTTGTACTGGTGGTGAAGAAGACGGCGTAGACAACTCTCACATGGATCAGTCTGAGCTATACACTTCTCCAGAAGACGTTGCTTACGCTTACGAGAAACTGATCCCAATCAGCCACCGTTTCACTATCGCAGCATCTTTCGGTAACGTGCACGGTGTTTACCAAGCAGGTAACGTTGTTCTAACTCCAACTATCCTACGTGATTCTCAAGCTTACTGTTCTGAGAAATTTGGTATTGCTCCAAACGCACTAAACTTCGTATTCCACGGTGGTTCTGGTTCTTCTGAAGCAGAAATCAAAGAGTCTATCAGCTACGGTGTTATCAAAATGAACATCGATACTGATACTCAGTGGGCAACTTGGGATGGTATTCGTCAATACGAAGCGAAGAACCACGATTACCTTCAAGGTCAAATCGGTAACCCAACTGGCGAATCTGCGCCAAACAAGAAATACTACGATCCACGTGTATGGCTACGTGCTGGCCAAGAGTCAATGGTTGCTCGTCTAGAGAAAGCATTCGCTGACCTTAACGCAGTTGACGTACTGTAATTCTGAACAGAATGATTTGCAGACAAAACCCGCTCTCTGAGCGGGTTTTTTTATACCACTTGCTGACGGATAGAAAAACTCTGGCACAGTTTGAAATAATTGCTTAATCTTGATCAGCGATATTGAACGGAGTGTAAATCTCTGTTTTGACAGCTTTTGCAAAAACCTGACTTTGCAAAATGTCAAAAATGAGATATCGTGCCAAAATTCTGACGCACATTCAGATGACTAACAAGAACGGGCGTATATATAACGCCAGTACCATTTTTAAAGTCATAACTTGAGGAATAACATTATGGCAGGTGAAACAGTGGGGATTGATACCTCATTAGTGGATGGTCTAAATCAGGCTGAAACTTGGCTAACCAACAATTCAGATCTACTGATTCAGTACGGTGTGAACATTATTTCTGCGATCGTCATTCTGTTCATTGGTAACATCATTGTGAAAGCCGTTGCGAACAGTGTATCGAAAGTTCTTAATAAGAAAGAAATGGACAAAGCGGTTGTGGAGTTTATCCACGGTTTAGTTCGTTACTTGCTGTTTGTTATCGTATTGATTGCCGCTTTAGGCCGTGTTGGTGTTGAAACCGCCTCTGTTGTTGCAGTGATCGGTGCGGCGGGTCTTGCTGTTGGTCTTGCTTTGCAAGGTTCTCTATCAAACTTTGCTGCTGGTGTTTTGATCGTTGCATTCCGTCCGTTTAAATCGGGTGACTACGTGGAAATCGGTGGTGTAGCGGGTTCTGTTGAAGCGATTCAGATCTTCCAAACGGTCTTGAAAACTCCTGACAACAAGATGGTGGTTGTACCTAACTCAGGTGTGATTGGTGGTGCGATCACTAACTATTCTCGCCATGCAACACGACGTGTCGATCTAATGATCGGTGTTTCATACAAATCGGATCTGAAGAAAACGAAACAAGTGATCCGTGAGACGCTAGAAAAAGATGCGCGTATTTTGAAAGATCCAGACATGACGATCGGTGTTGTCGCCCTGGCAGACTCATCAGTGAACTTCGTGGTACGCCCATGGTGTAAAACAGAAGATTATTGGAATGTTTACTTTGATTCTATGCAAGCTATCAAAGAAGCACTGGATGCGAATGGCATCGAAATTCCATTCCCACAAATGGATGTGCACCTAAACAAGGTGGACTAAATCCAAATCGAAAAAAGCGAGGTTACGACCTCGCTTTTTTGTTTCCGTCAAAGCACGGTTTATTGCTGTTAAGCCAAAAGAGACTTAGTAAGAAGCGCAGCGATGGTAAACATCATAGCCGCCACCGCAATGTCGATCCCTCTCTTCACTTTAGGCTTTGATAATGTTGGCCCTAGTTTTGCGGCACCCATGGAGAGTGCGTAGAACCAAGTGAACGATGCCAGTGTTGTTCCAATCGCAAAGGCAATGCGATCGTGACCTTCAAATTGGCCGCCAATCGAGCCTAAAATCACAACCGTATCCAAATACAGATGTGGATTTAATACCGTAACAGCCAAGGCACCCAAAATGACCGTTCTGCGTCCACGAGCAATCACTTCATGATGCTTCTCAACTTGCTCGATGGGTTTAAAGGCGCTTTTGAGCGACATCAAACCGTAAACACTGAGAAAGGCAATACCGCCTAATGTCACCACGGTAAGCAGCAGTTCATTTTGCGAGAGAATAGCACCACCGCCAAAAATACCCAGAGAAATAAACACCATATCTAAGACACTGCAAACAGCTGCAGTCGTTAAATGGTGGTTACGTTTGATGCCCTGATTGAGAACGAAGGCATTTTGTGCCCCAATGGGAATAATCATGGTGGCACCTAAACCAAAGCCTTGTAGTAACACCCAAAAATTCACGATAAACCTCGGTAACAATGATCTAATGATAAAGAGAATGTGAGCAAGGTATCGTTTTAACTGGCATAAGTATAATTAATGATTTTAATCCTATATAAGCAAGACTGATTTGTTTGAGGGAAGTGTAATGCGTGGTTTAGATTACAAATGGATAGAAGCGTTAGATGCTGTCGTTGCACAAGGTGGATTTGAGCGAGCCGCGGAAGAATTGTACATCTCTCAATCGGCGGTATCACAGAGAATTAAACAACTAGAGCGCTTTTTGGCGCAACCAGTGCTAATACGTGAACAGCCACCTAAACCAACACCTGTGGGAAAGAAGTTGTTAGGTTTGTATCGACGCGTGCGCATTCTTGAACATGAGCTGATTCCTGAGCTCATGAACGATGACACAGCAAAGCCCATTCAACTGGCTTTGGCAACCAACGCGGATAGTTTGGCTACGTGGTTACTGCCAGCACTCAAAGAGGTGATGACACTGCGACAAGTAGAACTTAATTTAGCCATTTATGGAGAATCTCGCTCCATTGAAAAGCTAAAGAGCGGTGAAGTTGCTGGTGCGATAAGCCTTGAGTCGCAACCCATTGCGGGGTGTAAAGCCGACTACCTTGGGCGAATGGATTATGTTTGTGTCGCCAGTCCGGATTTTTATCAACGTTATTTTGCTGCAGGGGTGAATTACCAAACGTTGCGTAAAGCGCCTGCTGTGTCTTATGACCAATATGATGATCTTCATAACCGTTTTTTGCACGACCATTTCAACATCTCTCGCGATTCCATCATCAATCATAATGTTGGAAGCTCAGAAGCGTTTGTCCGTCTTGCCGTTTCAGGAATTGCCTACTGCTTGATTCCTAAACTGCAAATCGAACAAGAGTTGGCGTCGGGCGTACTGATGGACATCACGCCAGGATTTTTATTGTCTTACCGTATTTATTGGCATCATTGGCAGCTAGAGAGCGGGGTGTTGAAGGAAATTTCGCAAGCGATTGTTCAATACGCACAAGCTCATTTACCCCAGTAGAGGCGACTCAGGGGAGCATTAGCACAGAGATAACAGAGTCAAAGTTGTGTAAGAAGTGTTCATGAGATATTGGTTAATCTGCTAAACCTTCTATTATCAAGACAGTTTCTTTACAGAAGGTTTATGGCATGAAATGGTTTCCTACAAGCGTGGTGCTTTCGGCAAGTTTGGTCGCGGGTTATGCAATGGCAGAGGCCCCCAACTTCGCTCACCTGTCAACAACGGGTTATGGTGAAGTGGTTGCAAAACCGGATATGGCGATATTTACGGTGAAAGTGGTGGATTCGACCATGACCGCAGAATCCGCCAAACAGTCAGTTGATACCACAGTGGATGCTTTTTTAGCGGCTTTAACCAAGGCGGGAGTGGATAAACAGCAAATCACCAGTACCAATCTCTATCTTGCACCTCAATATCATTACCCGAAAAATGAAAAGCCAGACCTCGTTGGTTACCGCGCTTCTCGTAGTGTTACGGTGAAAGTCGCCAACTTAGCAAACCTTAATGCCTATCTCGATCTTGCGTTGAATGCGGGGATCAATCAGGTAGATAATATTCAGTTGTTGGTTAGTAACGAGGCGGAATATCAGCAGCAAGCTCGCCTTGAAGCGATTAAAGATGCGCAGCAGAAGGCGGGATTCTTGGCGAAAGGGTTTGGTAAGTCGCTAGGGGAGGTATGGCAGATCAACTACAACCAACCCAATGTGCAACCAGTGCTGATGCGCACCATGATGATGGACGCAAAATCGGAAAGTAACAGCTATCAAGACTCAAGCTTAATCATTCGTGATCAAGTCGACGTGACGTATAAGCTTGATTAAGTTTTAGCAAAATGATGAATAAAATAAAGGGCAGGATAACCTGCCCTTTGCTGTTTTTATTAGTGAAGGATTCGAGCTCGAATTGTGCCTTCGATCTCTTTAAGTTTGACCAGTGCTTCTTCAGAGCGCTCGGTTTCTACGTCAATCACCACATAACCAATATCGGCTGAGGTCTGCAGGTATTGACCGGCGATGTTGATGCCTTCTTCAGCAAAAATGGTGTTGATTTGCGTCAGAATGCCCGGACGGTTTTGGTGAATGTGGAGTAAGCGTGAACAGCTACGATGCTCTGGCAGTGACACTTCTGGGAAGTTAACACTGGATAGCGTTGAGCCATTGTCTGAGTATTTCGCCAGTTTGCCAGCCACTTCAACACCAATGTTCTCTTGTGCTTCTTGAGTTGAGCCGCCAACGTGTGGAGTAAGAATCACATTGTCAAATTTTTGCAGTGGAGATTCGAATGGTTCAGCATTGGTGGCAGGTTCAACCGGGAAAACGTCAATCGCTGCACCAGCAATATGACCTGATTCGAGTGAATGGCATAGCGCTTCAATATCGACCACGGTGCCACGAGCTGCATTGATGAAGATAGAACCAGGCTTCATACGAGCAAACTCTTCTGCACCCATCATATTTTTGGTTTCTGGCGTTTCTGGTACGTGTAGAGAAATCACGTCACACTTGTTGAGCAGTTCGCTCATGGTTGGGATTTGAGTCGCATTACCTAGCGAGAGCTTGTTCTCGATATCGTAGAAATAAACACGCATGCCTAGGTTTTCAGCAATAATACCAAGCTGAGTACCGATATGACCGTAACCAATAATGCCTAGACGTTTCCCACGAGCTTCGTAAGAGTTGTCGGCACTTTTTTTCCAAATTCCGCGATGA
The DNA here is from genome assembly GCF_000039765.1 of Vibrio vulnificus CMCP6. Lineage (NCBI taxonomy): Bacteria > Pseudomonadati > Pseudomonadota > Gammaproteobacteria > Vibrionales > Vibrionaceae > Vibrio > Vibrio vulnificus. The sequence continues at coordinate 1,519,938 of NC_004459.3, forward strand.
GCCAAAGCGTTCTTTTCTGGAATACCACGTAGAAGCAGCAGGATTTGGCCAAGAACCAGCTCCGCTACACTGCGAGTGTTTGAGAAAGGCGCGTTAAACACAGGAATACCACGTTTGGATGCTGCATTTAGATCCACTTGGTTGGTACCAATGCAGAAACAACCGATCGCTACCAGTTTTTGTGCCGCATTGATCACTTCTTCAGTTAAGTTGGTACGAGAACGAATGCCAATGAAGTGCGCGTCTTTAACCGCTTCAAGAAGAGCATCGTCAGAAAGTGAGCCTTTGTGGTATTCGATATTGGTGTAACCCGCAGCTTGCAGCACTTCTACCGAAGAAGGGTGGAGGCCTTCAAGAAGTAAGATTTTTATTTTCTCTTTTTCCAGTGAAACTTTGGCCATTGTTTTCGTCCTTAAAATGGAAAGGTGGGCTAATTTGGCGCACGTTAAACAAAATCGTTAAGAGCAGTGAAATTAACAGTTTTGGCGGAGGACAAACGTTTCCTTGTGCGTCTTCTGCTCAATAAAGTAACAAAAAATTTTTGTTTTGGGTAAGAAAATTACGGAATAAGAGATAATTTTCTTCAAGAAAGTCATAAAAAACGGCGCCCTTGGGCGCCGTCTGTAATCAAATAACGGAAAATAGCGCAAAACCAGCTATTTATTCCTCAATTTTGGCGCCTTCTGGAGTGCCGGTAATGACCACGTCAGCACCGCGATGAGCAAATAGGCCGACAGTGACGACACCTGGGATGCCGTTGATCTGATCTTCCAGCTGTTTTGGATTGGTGATCTTCATACCGTAAACATCAAGGATGACGTTACCGTTGTCAGTAATCACCCCTTCGCGGTAACAAGGATCACCACCCAGTTTAACCAATTGACGCGCAACGTATGAGCGAGCCATTGGGATGACTTCAACAGGAAGAGGGAAAGTCCCAAGAACATCGACAGCCTTTGTGCCATCAACGATACAGATAAACTTGTCCGCAATCGCCGCAACGATCTTCTCGCGAGTGAGCGCCGCGCCACCGCCTTTGATCATTTCACGATCGGCGTTGATTTCGTCCGCGCCATCAACATAAATGTCTAAAGATGCGACTTCATTGCAGTCGAAAATTTTAATACCTAGCGCTTCAAGTTTCTCTGTTGATGCAACAGAGCTGGATACCGCACCTTTGATCTCTTCACTCATGGTTCCAAGAGCATCGATGAAGTGATTAACCGTTGAGCCTGTTCCTACGCCAACAATGCTGCCTTTTTCCACATATTTGAGCGCTGCCCAACCAGCGGCTTTTTTCATTTCATCTTGAGTCATGCTCATCTCCTGAATTGATGAAGGATAGTTCGTGCCGCGCGATTATAACGAGTTAAACGTCGTTTTCCCATTGCCAGATTTGGCTTGGGGTCACGATCTTAGGCAAAGGAATATCCCAAACTTCGCAAGGTAGCTGCTCAACATGCTGGCAATCATGGGCGATACCGATAGGCTTGGCACCTAAGCCAGTGCGAAACCAACGCTCTAAGGTGCGGTCATAGTAGCCGCCTCCCATACCGAGCCTTTGCCCTGTACTGTCAAAGGCGACCAGTGGCGTACAAATTAAATCAAGCTCTGCGAGTGGGATGATATGACGTTTATCAAGCTTGGGCTCAAGGATACCGTAGCGGTTGTAGATCAAATCGGTGTGGCGATGGTAGTGCAGAAAAAGAAGCTGCCCTTTGGAAAAAGGATGGATGACCGGGAGATACACTTGCTTACCCAGTTCCCAAAGCCATTCAATCAACGGTTTGGTATCGAGCTCTCCGTCAGCAGAAAGATAGAGGGCGATGTGTTGCGCGTCAGTGAGTTCATCGAGCTGGGCAAAGTGGGCTGTCAAATCCAGCGCAGCTTGATATTGAGTATCACTGCATAATTGATTGCGTCTTTGGCGGATAAGTGTACGGATGTCTTGCCGGGAAAGATTTTGCATAGAGGATACCCCAGAGTGCCGTCGCGGATTGTGGCCCTTGAACCAGCTGGTTCAAGGCGGATCGGCAATGATTACCGTAGGCTTCTCGGTACGGGCCAAGCTTGCTCAATAGCGATCAAGTACCAACCCTTTGGTGTTGCTTATCGGCTCAGGGACTTTAATCCGGCTGACAAACACTCCAGGGTAAAATGCTGTTATTGCGCCGATCCTTGCGTGACTTTCATTAGCGCTTTATCAAGCGAATCGGTGAGCTGTTCCATTCGCTCTACCATCAGTTGTTGCTGTTCATTGCTCGCACTGCTCTTGCTGTTGAGCTCGTAACAGATGTTCAGTGCCGCGAAAGTCAGTAACTGGATCTCATTAGTTACCTTAGTACGTTCGCTCATCTCTTTCAAACGGGCATCGAGATCTTGAGCAGCTGCGACCAACGCCTCTTCCTGCCCTGGAGGACAGTTAACACGGGTGATTTTGCCAAGAATTTCAACGTCTACCGCTTGGTTGCTCATGATGGATTAACTCTATAACGCGCGAACTGAGATGCTGTACTCAACAACGACTGAGGAACAAACTATAGGTAAAGCGCTATCAAGATTCAAGCATTTCACAACGTCTTGAGATAAATGTGACAACAAGAAGTCAGTTATTGGACAATTTGCTCATTTGCTATGCAGAAAACGCGTTTATCATCGTTTTCGCTCAAGGCGCTAAATGGTAGGATTACTCCCCACAGATGATCACTATGAAGAAAGACAATGAGTAAAAATCAACTTCCAAGCTACCAAGTCGTTGCTGATGAAATGAAAATGGCCACTCTGGCGGTAACTCCAGCGGAACTGCATGGATTACTTGCAGGCCTGATCAGTGGTGGTTTGTCACAGCAAGATCAAAGTTGGCAGCCAATGTTGTTTGATTATACCAATGATGGCATGGGTTGGCCGAGTGCGGCGTTGGAACAGGCGCAAGCGTTGTTTAACGTGACTTCAGCTCAGTTAACCAGTGATGAAATGGTGTTAAACCTGTTGTTGCCAAACGCAGAAGGTGAAGAAGCCATTTTTGCGTTGGCGGATGCCCTTTCTGATTGGGTTAATCATTATATTTCTGGTTTGGGCTTAGCGGGAGCAGCGTTCAACAAGGCGTCAGAAGAGGCGAAAGAAGCACTGGCGGATCTCGAAGAGATGGCTCGTCTCGGTGTTGATGAAGACGACGATTTGCAAGAGCAAGCAGAGTTGCTGGAACAAGTTATTGAACATGTTAAAGCGTGTACGTTGCTGATTCATGCAGAGTTTGGCGCCAAAACGTCTTCCTCTGAAACCCCGACCATTCATTAATCTTAGGGGCGGAAATGACGCAATATGATGTTGTAATTGCTGGCGGAGCAATGGCTGGGGCGACGCTCGCTTTGGCACTTTCGCACCTGACGGATAATAAATTGAACGTCGCGGTTGTCGAACCTTATCAGGTGGATACCAGTCACCCGGGGTTCGATTCTCGCTCAATAGCACTCTCATATGGCACCGTTGATATTTTGCGTCGTTTCCAACTCTGGTCATCGATAGCGCCTTGTGCCACGCCGATTACGGATATTCACGTTTCTGATCGCTCTCATCTGGCAATGACCGATATTTCCGCGCAACAAGTTGGCGTTGACGCACTGGGTTATGTGGTGGAGTTGGCGGATGTTGGGCGTATCTATCAGTCGTTATTGCAGCGTTGTGAGTCCATTTCCCTCTACACCCCTGCCGCAGTGGAACGCGTGGAGCGATTCACGGATAGCGTTGCGGTGCATTTGAATAATGGAGAAACGCTGCAGGCAAAACTGCTGGTGGCCGCTGATGGGGCAGTCTCCAATTGTTGCCAGCAACTGGGCATGCCCCTTGCGCAGCATGATTTTGAACAAACCGCTGTCATTGCTAATGTTGTGACAGAACAGGCGCATCGTGGGCGTGCGTTTGAACGCTTTACTGAGCATGGTCCAGTCGCGTTACTGCCGATGTCTGACAATCGCATGTCTTTGGTGTGGTGCCTGCCTCCGGATTTAGCTGAGCAGGTGATGTTGTTATCTGAAGAGCAATTTTTGGCACGTTTGCAGCAAGAGTTTGGTTGGCGGTTAGGTCAAATGCAAAAAGTGGGCATGAGGGCGAGTTATCCGCTGATATTACGTCATCGAGAACAGAACATCTCTCATCGCTTTGCTGTGGTAGGTAACGCGGCGCAAACCTTACATCCGATTGCAGGACAAGGGTTTAATCTTGGTATTCGCGATGTGGCCTCATTGGCAGAAGAGATCACCAAACAGCTTGATGATGTTGGGGCGTATTCTTCTCTTATGCGCTTTAAGCAGCGCCGTTGTGGTGACCGACAAAACACCATTTGGATGACGACCAGTTTGGTACACCTTTTCTCTAATGATTACCTTGCACTCAGAGTGGCTCGCAACCTCGGGCTAGTGATGATGGATAATCTTTCTGGGCTGAAACAGCCACTATTACGCCAGACATTAGGTCTGGTGAGCCGATAGCGAGTAAAACAAAATGATACAAAGTGTGGATGTGGCGATCGTTGGCGGTGGCATGGTGGGACTGGCGCTGGCCGCGGCATTTAAAGACAGTGATTTGCGTGTAGCAGTGATTGAAGGGCAGGCTCCAAATCTGCAAATGAATGAACTGCCGGATGTGAGAGTTTCCGCGCTCAGTCGTTCCAGCGAACATATCTTAAAAAATCTGGGTGCTTGGCAATCCATTGTGGAAAAACGAGCCTCTCCTTATGTGGCGATGGAAGTGTGGGATCAAGACAGTTTTGGCCACATTGACTTTAGTGCGGATGCGATGGCACAGCCGGATCTTGGCCATATTGTTGAAAATCGCGTCATTCAACTGGCACTTTTGGAGCAGGTTAACAAGCTGGATAATGTGATGGTGCTGATGCCTTGTCAGTGTCAATCGATGAGTGTAGGAGAGAGCGAAGTGTGGTTGTCGCTCGACAATGGTCAGGCGCTCACGGCCAAATTGGTGGTTGGTGCTGATGGCGCCAATTCTTGGGTTCGACGTCAGCAGGATATCCCGCTAACTCATTGGGATTATGGCCATTCTGCGATCGTAGCCAATGTTCGCACCGTCGAGCCACATGGCTCAGTTGCACGTCAAATTTTTACTCCTCAAGGACCTTTGGCCTTCCTGCCAATGTCTGAAGAGAACATGACCTCGATTGTGTGGTCGACTGAATCACTGCGCGCAACGAGTTTGATGGCGATGTCAGACCGTGAGTTCAATAAGGCGCTGAGTGCCGAATTTGATATGCGTTTGGGACTGTGCGAAGTGGTTGGGGAGCGTTTTAGCGTGCCACTGAAAATGCGTTTTGCTCGAGATTTTGTCAAAGAGCGTGTCGCCCTGATTGGTGACGCTGCACACACAATCCATCCGTTGGCGGGGCAAGGTGTGAACTTGGGCTTGCTCGACGCTGCCAGTCTGGCGCAAGAGATCCTCGCGCTTTGGCAACGTGGTGAAGACATTGGTACCAAGCGCAACCTGCGTCGTTTTGAACGTTGGCGTAAAGCGGAAGCGGCGCAAATGATTGCCGCGATGCAAGGTTTTCGAGAGTTGTTTGCCGGCTCTAATCCGTTGAAAAAGTTCTTACGTGGCGTTGGTTTGACAATGGCAGGACACCTTCCGGGTGCTAAAGAGCAAATCATGAGACGTGCGTTGGGATTGGATGGCGAACTTCCTGAGTTGGCGAAACGTCGTCAACCAGAGCTGATTCGCTCATAGTGAGAATAAAAAGAAAGGGCTGAAAATCAGCCCTTTCTTTTTTTTGAATTCAGTGGGTTATCTTGTTTTATCGACAAGACAATTAAGCGTAGGCACAGCGCAGCTTCATGATCTCCTGATTGACTTCTTTCACGGTTTGAAAATGCTTTTGCTCAGCTTTTGCTGGCAGGATCAATTTACCATTATCAAACTCAAATTTTCCTACGCCGTAAATGTAAATTCTTCCCTTAAATAGTCGACTCACGTGTTTAGCAATCATACCTGGTGTATAGCGCTTAAACAGTCTCATACTTACTTTCCTTTTTTCTCAATCAGCTCCGCTAGTCTAACAGTTACTGTGACTTAAATGTGTGACATCTCTGGATTAAAATAGAGCTAAGTCTTTCGTGTTTAGATAATTGTGCTGAGCTAGACAAATTTCCCCATAATTGCCCTCAATTTAGTGAGGTTAAGCTCAAAATGGTCATGCAAACGGAACCTTAATGTTATCTGTCTCTTTTCGAATCATGGTCACTCATGTTTTACGTGACGCATTAAGCAATAGTTTTGTTACAAGAATAAGAATAGTTGGTAATTATTTGTTACGCACTATGAGGTGGCTATTTATGGGGAAAAGATTCACTCGAATAGGTTGGAGCCTAAAAAAAAGCCCGCAACAGCGGGCGAATAGTCACAGATGCATTACACAAAAGTGGATTTCCTGACTAAGGTCAGTGGATTCACTTGGGTCAACTGAACGCTCATTGAGCGGTCAATCAACAAATTCAGGTTATCCTAAAATAATCGCCGTGACTATTTATGTTTTTAATGTGACTAAAAATTCTGTTGGGATTTTTCTGTTGATTTGAAGTTGATCACAAATTGTGGGCGCAATCGATTACTTTTGGTGGGTTGGGAATGTGCCTAGCTCACTAGAACGACAAATGTCAGCCCAGATGGGGGGGCTGAGTTGAGCTAGGCTTGTTAACGATAAAGCCACTCCTGCCATATTGTTTCCGCTGCTGATGGTGACCATCGACTCCGCTTGGAGTGCATGGTCAAAGACAATCGGCATAGGGGTTTTCAGTAACAGGGGAGTCACGGTGCCCAGTTGATATCCTGTAATTGCATAAATTTGCGAACTGTCAACACAGGTCATGCGCCGATAATCCATTAATGCTCTGACTTTTTTCGGATCAACAGCGCGATCGCCTGGTGCACACGCCAGTACATAGCGATCACTCATATCACGCAGCAAAATGCATTTGACCATTTGCGCAGGACGAATCCCCCGCTGTTTGGCTGCATCTTCGATGGTGGTTGCTGGTGTTTGATGAGGCAACAGACGATAGGGCACCTGTTGCTCATCAAGATAGCGGGTCAATGCTGTGGACAAATCACTATTCGTCATCGAGGGAATACGGTAGGGGCTCTCGTTGCCACAATTGCTCACTTTGACCTGCTAGGCGAAATTGCGTCTCGGGCTCCAGATCATTTGGTAGCACAAAGAGTCCGGTCGCGCGCCCATCATCAAAGTGATAACTCACCAACGCTTCACCAGCCGCGCGCCAGTTATCGCCCACACTGCGTTCCAAGCTGATCGTTGTCTCTGGTGCTGATGGTGCTATGGTGCCAGAGAGTCGATACAGAGCTCGCTTGTTGATGCCACGATATTTGGCTCGTGCAACGGTCTCTTGGCCTGTGTAGCAGCCCTTTTTAAAGCTGATGCCATTCACCGCCTGCAAATTTACCGCTTGAGGAATGTGCTCATTTTGGGCAAAAGCAGGGATGCGTGGAGCGACTTCTAGGATATCGTAAAGATCCCAAAGAGCGTGGTCACACAACGGCGCTGTCGCCAACATGGCAAGCACTTCATCTTGTTGGTTTGCATCTACGACCAATAACCAGCGCTGTGGTGAGATCTTTACCGCTGTCCCTTGGGCAAAGGTTACCACTGCCGCCTCTGCATTGTTGGTCAGTTTCGCGATGGCTTGTTCCGCTTGTACACCGCAAACGCCCAGCAAGATGGCATCGCTAACATTGATTTCAACCTTGGCAAAGACGGCGTATTTTTTGAGTTCACGCAACTCCACGTCAATGGCTGACTTATCTTGCAACATTGCGTAGCCGTCGGCGTAATGAAACAGACGGAAGACACTCCACAGCTTGCCTTTTGCATCGCAGTGGCCGCCCCAAGTCACTTGATCCGTTTCTAAAGAAACGACGTCGCAAGTCACCTGACCTTGAAGGTACGATTTTTTATCGTTACCTGTCATGGTAATCAGACCAAGATTATCTAATAAGCTGACGGCGAGCTCTGGTAACGCTTGTTGGCTGCCAAGTACGCATCGTTGGATTGGTTGAGTCGATTGCATGTTATTCGCTATCCATAAAGTCGATTTATTGAGGTATGTTAATCTGCAAGTGACCATTTGTCAGCAGAGGAAATGTAGGGGCTTCCCTTTGTTGAGATGCGATTGCTACTCAGTTTGTGACATATCTACTAGTGGCAAATCGGTAGCCTTGTTACACTCCGCGCTAAATTATAAATACTTTGGTGGGGAATAGCCGATGTACACTACAGAAGAAAAAGCACGTATCCGCTGGGCATGTCGCCGTGGCATGTTAGAGCTGGACGTGGTTGTTATGCCTTTTTTTGAAGAGTGTTTTGAGAAGCTCAGCGAACAAGAACAACGTGACTTCGTCTCTTTATTGGAGTGCGATGATCCCGATTTGTTTACTTGGGTGATGGGGCATGGACGAAGTGAGAATCTTGGTCATGCGTCAATGGTAGATAAAATTGTCGCACACAACCTCAGTAAGGTTCGTTAACCTTAATCTCAATGACTCTCGTGGCGCTCGGATGGTTGATGGCTTGATTGCTATCAGCATCATCTGGGCGTTACTTTTTTCTCCCTTTCCGCTTGTTGTCGTAGTCGCCCTGTTTTACCCCCTCTATCAATTTCAAACCATACATGGTTTCTGTTATCCCGCATGGCAAGGTGCGGTGTCTGTAAACGCTTCTGGGGCCATTAAATATCAACGGCAGGTTGAGCATATCCACTCATTGAGTTTGTTGTTTTATTGGTGGTTTGTTTCAATAAAGCTGGCCAATGGGCGGCGCTATTTGATTTGGCGAGATAGCTGTCAGGATTCGGATTATCGACAGTTGATGATTGTGCTAAAACAGTGGCAACAAAAAGGGGAACTGAATTCGTTCCCCAAGTCATAAAAAAAGATGAACAGTGATAAAAGTGGTTTACTCTTCTGGGCGCAAAATCGTCGGGCCACTGTTTTCAAGTTGCTCAGGGTAATCGAGTGTGTAGTGTAAACCGCGGCTCTCTTTCCTTTGCATCGCACAACGAACCATCAGCTCTGCGACTTGCAGTAAGTTACGCAGCTCCAATAAGTTATTGGATACGCGGAAGTTACTGTAGTATTCATGCGTCTCTTGTTGCAACATTTGAATGCGACGCAGTGCACGCTCAAGGCGCTTGTCAGTGCGTACAATACCCATGTAATCCCACATAAACAGTCGCAGCTCATGCCAGTTGTGTTGGATGATCACTTCTTCATCACTGCAGGTCACTTGGCTTTCGTCCCAGCTTGGTAAGCTGGACGCTAAGTCGACTTGTTTGTGTTTTTTCAAAATGTCTTTTGCTGCCGCCCATGCATAAACCACACACTCCAACAAGGAATTTGAAGCCATACGGTTTGCTCCGTGTAGGCCAGTGTAGCTCACTTCGCCGATGGCATAGAGATTGTGCAAATCTGTTTGCCCATTGGTATCGACCATCACACCGCCACAGGTGTAATGTGCGGCCGGAACGATGGGGATCGGCTCTTTGGTCATATCAATGCCCAAATCCATCAGACGTGAGTGGATCATTGGGAAGTGTTTGGTAATGAACTCAGCGGGTTTGTGGCTGATATCAAGGTACATGCAGTCAGCGCCAAGACGTTTCATTTCGAAGTCAATTGCTCGTGCCACGACATCACGAGGAGCCAGCTCTTCACGCGGGTCAAAATCGGGCATGAAGCGTGAACCATCCGGACGACGTAAATAGGCGCCTTCACCACGTAATGCTTCTGTCAGGAGGAAGTTGCGAGCTTCTGGGTGGTATAAACAGGTTGGGTGGAATTGGTTAAATTCCATATTGGCCACGCGACATCCTGCGCGCCAAGCAATCGCAATACCATCACCAGAAGAAACATCTGGGTTGGAGGTGTACTGATAAACTTTTGATGCGCCACCGGTCGCGAGCACGACAAACTTCGCCTTAACGGTTTCCACATGCTCTTGATTTCGGTTCCAGACGTACGCGCCGATCACTTTATTTTTATCGCCGCCAATTTTGTCTTCGGTGATCAAGTCGAGGGCATTATGACGCTCTAAAACATGAATATTAGGATGGTTGTGAGCATTGTCTTGCAGCGAGGTTTGCATCGCCATGCCTGTGGCATCGGCTGCGTGCAAAATACGGCGATGGCTATGGCCGCCTTCGCGGGTTAAGTGATAACGCGGTTCGTCATCAGAGTCGTCCTCTTCACGATCAAAGGGCACACCGCCATCAATTAACCATTGCACACACTCTTTGGCGTTTTCAGCGATGAACTTCACCGTTGCTTCTTCACAGATGCCGTCTCCGGCGATCAGAGTGTCTTGAACGTGTGACTCAATACTGTCTGATTCATCGAATACCGCAGCGATACCACCTTGAGCATAGTAGGTTGCTCCCTCGCTACGAGGTCCTTTACTTAACACGATAACTTTGCAGTGATTGGCGACGCGCAAGGCCAACGACAAGCCAGCAGCTCCGCTGCCCACCACTAACACATCACATTCATGTTCACGGTTTGCGTTCATAAAATTTTCAAAATCCCGGTCTAAAGTGAATGAGTTCACTTTGTATAAATCCGCACATCATGTGCTTCCAGTACACGCAAAAACGCCGATTTACATCGGCTAGAAAGGCAATCTGAGATTAATGCCATTGCTTTTCTCACTCCATCCCTCCAAAATCAGCGACAGAGAGTGTTTATTACATCACATTGCGCCTCAATAATTGACAAAAAATTTCACTTAAGTGGGAACTTTCTTGATTGGCGCGAGTCACAATAGTGCTCAAGTAAGCAGTGGTGTCAATACTACATTTTGCATAATTATTGCCCATATCTGAGATATGTGGAGCATAACGAATAGGAGTATCCGCTCGAATGAACGAGCAGTTGACCGATCAAGTATTGATTGAGCGAGTTCAGAGTGGCGATAAGCAAGCATTCAATCTTTTGGTGGTGAAGTACCAAAACAAAGTCTGCAATCTTATTTCCCGATACGTTAGTAATCCTGGTGATGTCCCTGATGTAGCGCAGGAGGCTTTTATTAAAGCTTACCGAGCTATTCCAAGTTTTCGTGGCGAAAGTGCCTTCTATACTTGGTTGTATCGCATCGCAGTGAATACGGCGAAAAACCACATTGTTGCCCAGAGCCGTAGGCCACCCGCCAGTGATGTGGATGCTGATGAAGCTGAATTATATGAGACAGGTAACGCTTTGAAAGAAATTTCGAACCCTGAGAACCTCACGTTGTCCAATGAGTTGAAGCAAGTGGTTTTTAGTGCGATCAATGCGTTACCAGAAGATTTAAAAACAGCAATGACTCTACGAGAGCTTGATGGCTTGAGCTATGAGGAAATTGCAGAAGTAATGGATTGCCCTGTAGGAACGGTACGTTCGCGTATCTTCCGTGCTCGTGAGGCGGTGGAAAAGAAAATTCAACCTCTTTTGCAACGCTAGTACCAGTAACAACAATGGTGAATTAGAATGGCTGACAAAGAAAAGCTTTCGGCGCTCATGGATGGCGAAATTGTCGATAAGGCTTTGATCAAAGAGATCGCTCAAGACGATGACGTTTTGGCCTCTTGGCGCAATTACCACTTAATCGGTGATGTTATGCGTGGTGAAGCACCACAACAGCCCGAGTGGAATATTGCTGAAAGTGTCGCACTAGCGTTGGAAAACGAACCCGCGCACAGTTTACATCAGCAAAAAGTCATTGAGCTTACTCAGATGCCTCCAGAGTCACAACCTTTGCCACAACAGGCAAGAAGGCAGTTACCAACGTGGTTGTCTCAGTTTGGCCAAGTCGCGGTTGCGGCGTGTGTGTCCCTTGCGGTCATCCTTGGCGTGCAACAATACGGTGGCAGTGATCCCGCGGCGCCTCAAGCGGATCAATTACCTGTGTTGCAGACAATTCCGTTTGCCGGCAGTGCTGAGCCAGTGAGTTTGACGCGTGAATCGGTCGAAAAATCGATGAGCGAATCGTCAATTCAAGAGCAGCGTAAACGCGTTCATGCTATGTTACGTGATTATGAGCTCCAGCTAAGATTAAATAGTGACTCATCTCATATTGCAGGTGAGCAATCTACATCGGAAATTGAATGAAGAAATTCCTGTTCAGTGTCTGTGCTCTGTTCAGTGTGATGACTCCCCAAGCCTTTGCCAGCGATAAGCCGGCGGAGGCTTTATTGCATCAAATGAGCGAAGCCAGTCAAAATTTGAGCTACGAGTTAGCTTATATTCTTATCAAGAAAAACAGCATAGAGCCTTTACTGTATCGTCATGCCAGTAAAGAAGCGCAGCAGTATGCGCATCTGATTTATCTTAGCGGCCCTGTGCGCGAAGTAATTAAACGTGGTCATGAAGTCAGCTATATAGAACCTGGTGTGGAGCCGTTTACCATTCAAGCCGGAGAAATGGTTGCCCCGGTCATGCCTATGTTAGGCAGTGACATTGATCAACTGCACAAGTTTTATGATTACGTGCAAGTCGGCCGAGCACGTGAAGCCGGCTCTCCTACGCAAGTGATCCGTATTGTGCCGAAAGATGGGTTACGTTATTCCTACGTGGTTTGGATTGATGAGCAGAGCAAGCTGCCTTTACGCGCCGACCTAGTGGATCGTGACGGTGAGGTGATTGAGCAGTATCGTGCCATTACATACACCGTGAATCAGAAAATTGCCGACCTAATGAGTGGTCTTGAAGATGTGCAGCTACCTGCTGTTCTGACTTTACCGAAAGGGGAAGTGGAGAAGAGTAACTGGCGTGTGTCATGGACTCCGGAAGGATTTGTTGCCAACGACCTAAGCCGTTATCGCTTGGCATTGACAGATCAAATGGTGGAAAGCCAGCTTTTCACTGATGGCTTGTTTAGTTTCTCTGTTTATGTCGCAGAGAAAGACGATCATTCGTTGAAAGGCCAATTGGTACGTCAAGGCCGCCGTACTTTGCATAGTGTGGTGGTGGGTGAGCATGAAATCTCTGTGGTGGGAGATATTCCGCCAGCCACTGCGCAGCGTATCGCTCAATCGGTCACCTTCACGGCTGAACTTAATCAGAATAAGGCAAAACCGCAATGATGACCGCACTCGCCACCGTCACCCAAGTGACACCGAATGACCATGGGTTTGAGGTGGCGTTGAGTTGTGAGCAGCAAACCAGTTGCAGCAGTTGTTCTTCACAAAAAAGCTGTGGAACAGGGGTTGTCAGTAAAGCGTTTGGTAACAAAAGTTTACTTTGGCATTTAGAGACTCAGCGACGACTTCACGTTGGTCAAGTGGTTGAAATAGGCATTCCAGAGCAAAGCCTTCTTCAATCGGCGATGTTGGTGTATCTGCTGCCTATCGTTGCGATGCTGCTGGGGGCTTTGTTTGGCCATCTGGTGCTTTCTCCATGGTTAGAGATGGGAGAGGGGGCGGTAGTACTGACCTCGATGCTTTTTGCGTTTATCGGCATCCTCTTAGCAAAAAAACTGGCTCAGCCGCTTGAGCAGAAAAGTGCTGCTCAGGTCGAGTTGATGAGAGTGTTTGGTGAACCTATCGCCTAAATTATGATGCGCCCAGAGTTGAAATTGGGTAGAATCTGCCAACTTAACTGAAATGCCGCCAATGAGCGGCGTTTCTATGTCCCAGAATAACAGAGTTTAGTCACCCCAAATCTATGAAGCACATTCGTAATTTTTCGATTATCGCCCATATTGACCACGGCAAATCGACCCTATCAGACCGTTTAATCCAAGTTTGTGGTGGATTGAGCGACCGTGAAATGGCAGAACAAGTTCTAGACTCCATGGAGTTAGAGCGTGAGCGTGGAATTACCATTAAAGCGCAGAGTGTGACCCTCGACTATAAAGCCCAAGATGGTGAAACTTACCAGCTTAACTTTATCGATACTCCGGGACACGTTGACTTTTCTTACGAAGTATCTCGCTCGCTGGCCGCGTGTGAAGGTGCTTTGTTGGTGGTGGATGCAGGTCAGGGCGTTGAAGCTCAAACGCTTGCAAACTGTTACACCGCAATTGAAATGGATTTGGAAGTTGTTCCAATCCTAAACAAGATTGACCTTCCTGCGGCAGAGCCTGAGCGTGTGGCGGAAGAGATTGAAGACATCGTTGGTATCGATGCGATTGATGCGGTTCGCTGTTCAGCCAAAACCGGTCTTGGCGTTGATGATGTGCTAGAGAAGATCGTTTCTGCGATCCCAGCACCAGAAGGCGATCCTGAAGCGCCACTGCAAGCACTGATCATTGACTCGTGGTTTGACAACTACCTTGGCGTTGTCTCTCTTGTGCGTATTAAACACGGCAAGCTGAAGAAAAACGACAAGATCAAAGTGATGAGTACGGGCCAAGTTTGGGGTGTAGACCGTTTAGGTATCTTCACACCAAAACAGATCGATACGACAGAGCTCAACACTGGCGAAGTAGGCTGGGTGGTTTGTGGTATTAAAGACATTCTTGGCGCACCTGTTGGTGATACGTTAACTCTGGCGAAAAATGGTGCAGAGAAAGCGCTGCCAGGTTTTAAGAAAGTGAAACCTCAGGTATACGCAGGTCTGTTCCCGGTTTCCTCTGACGATTATGAAGCGTTTCGCGATGCACTAGGCAAACTCAGCTTAAACGACGCGTCACTTTTCTATGAGCCAGAGAACTCGGCTGCACTCGGTTTTGGTTTCCGTTGTGGCTTCCTTGGTATGCTGCACATGGAGATCATTCAAGAGCGTTTAGAGCGTGAATACGATCTCGACCTGATCACTACTGCGCCAACGGTAGTTTACGAAGTGCTGACCACCAGCAAACAGACTATCTATGTTGATAGCCCTGCGAAATTGCCTGCGGTGAATGACGTGGCAGAAATTCGTGAGCCAATCGCACGTTGTAATATTCTTGTGCCAGCGGATTACCTAGGTAACGTGATTACCTTGTGTATTGAGAAGCGTGGTACTCAGGTAGACATGGTTTACCACGGCAACCAAGTCGCATTGACGTACGATATTCCGATGGCGGAAGTGGTACTGGATTTCTTCGACCGTTTGAAATCGACCTCGCGTGGTTATGCGTCGCTTGATTACGGATTCCAACGTTTTGAAGAGTCGAACATGGTGCGTGTAGACGTGTTGCTAAACGGCGATAAAGTCGATGCTTTGGCGATCATTACTCACAAAGATCAGTCTCAGACTCGTGGCCGTCAATTGGTTGAGAAAATGAAAGAATTCATTCCTCGCCAGATGTTCGACATCGCGATTCAAGCCGCAATTGGTAACCACATTATTGCGCGTTCTACTGTAAAACAGCTACGTAAAAACGTATTAGCGAAGTGTTACGGTGGTGACGTGAGCCGTAAGAAGAAACTACTGAAGAAGCAGAAAGAAGGTAAGAAACGCATGAAGCAAATCGGTAACGTTGAGCTACCGCAAGAAGCTTTCCTAGCGATTCTCCATGTAGGTAAAGATTAACAGTTTGAACTTACATCTTGCTTACCAGTCATAAGACGGTAGATATCCAAATAAGTGAAAGGGTTACGGCTCTTTCACTTTCGTATTTTTTAGATAAGGGAAGTCCATGGCGAATACATTCTCACTGATTTTGGTCATCGTCACGCTGATCACAGGTGTGGTTTGGTTGCTCGAAAAACTGGTTTGGGCCAAGAAACGCCAACAAAAAGTGGCGGAGATTGAAAGTCAAACGGTTAATGGGTTAGATGCACAAACTCTCGCAAAGGCGAAAATGCAGCCTTGGTGGGTGGAAAACAGTGTCTCTATCTTCCCGGTTATCGCCTTTGTTTTGGTGTTACGCTCGTTTATCTATGAACCGTTTCAGATCCCTTCAGGCTCAATGATGCCGACTCTGCTTGTGGGCGATTTTATTCTGGTAGAGAAATACGCTTATGGCTTGAAAGATCCGGTTTGGCGAACCCAGTTAGTGGAAACGGGTAAGCCAGAGCGTGGCGATATTGTTGTCTTCAAATACCCACCGTCACCTAACATCGACTACATCAAACGAGTGGTCGGTTTGCCTGGTGATACGGTACGTTATAACCGCCAAAAAGAAATCTGTATTCAGCCAAAAGGTGAGAGCGTCTGTCATATGGCGATCCGCAATAACGTTGTGGAAAGCGAATTTATTCAAGACGGCATCAACCTAACGCAAACAGATGAACAATTGGGCGAAGTAAAACACCAAATTTTGGTTAACCCACTGCGTCAAGACCGCGTAGAAGCGTATGCGCCTCGTGCTGGTGTGAGTGAATGGGTGGTACCACAAGGTCAGTATTTTGTGATGGGTGACAACCGTGACAACAGTGCTGATAGCCGTTACTGGGGCTTTGTACCAGAAGCTAACCTAGTAGGTAAGGCCGTGGCGATTTGGATCAGCTTCGAGTTTGATCGTGGTTCAGATAGCGTGCTGCCTTCTTGGATCCCTACTGGCGTGCGTTTTAACCGCATCGGCGGTATTCACTAACTTTGATGATTATCGGAAAAGTATGAATTCTCCAATTGAGAAACTAACCAGACAGCTCGGCTATCAATTTCAAGATGACGAGCTGCTCAATTTGGCGCTGACTCACCGCAGCGCCAACAGCAAACATAATGAACGTCTTGAATTTCTGGGCGATTCAATTTTAAGTTTTGTCATTGCTGATGAACTTTATCATCGTTTCCCGAAAGTAAATGAGGGAGACATGAGCCGCATGCGAGCGACGTTAGTGCGCGGTAATACATTGGCAGAGCTAGGCCGTGAATTCGGTTTGGGAGATTACTTAAAATTAGGTCCAGGCGAGCTGAAAAGTGGCGGTTTCCGTCGCGATTCGATTCTGGCTGATGCCGTTGAAGCCATTATCGGTGCCGTTTATCTAGATAGCGATCTAGAAGTGGTGCGCGGTATTGTACTCAATTGGTACACCTCTCGTTTGGAAGCCATCAAGCCTGGTGTTTCACAGAAAGATCCCAAGACACGTTTGCAAGAGTTCTTGCAAGGCAGAAGAAAACCGCTGCCTGTTTACACAGTGACTAATATTAAAGGTGAAGCACACAATCAGGAATTCACGGTTGAGTGTGATATCGCGGGTATGGATAAGCCCGTTGTCGGTAGAGGTACCAGCCGCCGCAAGGCAGAACAAGCGGCTGCGGAATTGGCTCTGGAGCAGTTAACCAATGGCTGATAATGAATTTGATATCGATGCGTTTTTCTCGACAGAGAAGAAAAGCACATCTTCTGAAAACCAGCATTGTGGTTTTATCGCCATTGTTGGTCGTCCTAATGTGGGCAAATCGACCCTACTGAACAAAATTCTTGGTCAGAAAATCTCGATTACTTCGCGCAAACCACAAACCACGCGTCACCGCATTATGGGCGTGGATACTGATGGCGATTACCAAGCGATTTACGTCGATACTCCGGGATTGCACATCGAAGAGAAACGCGCCATCAACCGTTTGATGAACCGCGCAGCCAACTCATCACTCAGTGATGTGAACTTGGTGTTTTTCTTGGTCGATGGGACCCATTGGACCAACGACGATGAAATGGTGCTCAATAAGCTGCAGAAAGCGAATTTCCCAGTCGTATTGTGTGTCAACAAAGTAGACAACGTACAAGATCGCAATGAAGTGATGCAGCACATGATGGAAATGTCGAAGAAAATGAACTTCGTCGATGTGGTGCCTATTTCTGCTAAACAGGGTAAAAACATCGATGTGCTGCGTAAGCACGTTCGTGACCACTTGCCAAAAGCAGTGCACCATTTCCCTGAAGAGTATGTGACGGACCGTTCGCAGCGCTTCATGGCGTCTGAAATCGTGCGTGAAAAACTGATGCGTTTTACCGGTGACGAACTGCCATACTCAGTGACGGTGGAGATCGAACGTTTTGACTACAACCCGGAAACTGATGGTTTCCACATCAACGCGTTAATTTTGGTTGAGCGTAGCGGCCAGAAGAAAATGGTGATTGGTAAAGGCGGTGAGAAAATCAAAACCATCGGACGAGAGGCTCGCCTCGATATGGAAGAACTGTTTGGTCGCAAGGTTTACCTAGAAACTTGGGTGAAAGTGAAATCAGGTTGGGCAGACGACGAACGTGCGTTGCGCTCATTGGGTTACATTGACGACCTCTAACTCGGTTAGCGAGAGTTATCGCTCCGATCGTATCTTGTTAAGGAGCCTAAGTGGCTCCTTATTTTTTGTGGAATAGAAGCACAGCATGAACGCGCCTGACGGTTTACAGCGATGTTTTGTTCTCCATCGTCGCCCTTATAGCGAATCCAGCCTGATCTTGGACATATTCAGCGAAGAGTTTGGTCGCATTACCTTAATGTCGAAAGGGGCACGCAGTAAGCGATCAAATTTAAAAGGGGCACTCCAACCGTTTACCCCCTTACTGCTGAAATGGTCTGGCAAAGGTGCAATGAAAACCTTACGCCAAGCTGAGCCGATCAGTTTAGGCCTGCCTCTGACGGGCATTAATCTCTATTCTGCATTGTACGTGAATGAGCTGATTGGACGCGTTCTAATGCAAGAAGTGTCGATGCCCGGACTGTTCCATGACTATCTATTTGCCTTAACGGAGCTTGCCCAAGCGGACAATCCTGAACCGGCTTTGCGCCGTTTTGAGCTCGCGTTGCTGGCTGCGATGGGCTACGGCGTGGATTTTTTGCATTGTGCTGGCACTGGCGAGCCGATTGATCCGCAAATGACTTATCGCTACCGAGAGCAAAAAGGGTTTATTGCGTCAGTGCGGCGTGACAACCTGACGTTTTTGGGCAATGAATTGATTGCCATCAGTGAGCGTCGCTTTCTCACGAAAGAGCAACTTCAAGCGGCAAAACGCTTTACACGAATAGCCTTAAAGCCGTATCTTGGCGGCAAACCTTTAAAAAGTCGGGAATTGTTTATACAGATGAGGATTCCCCGAACACGGAGTATGGAAAAATGAGTTCAATTTACCTGGGTGTTAACATCGACCACGTCGCCACTTTACGCAATGCCCGCGGTACTAAGTATCCTGATCCTGTCCATGCCGCAGAAGTGGCAGAGCGAGCGGGCGCGGATGGCATTACCATTCATTTACGCGAAGACCGTCGCCACATTACCGACCGTGACGTTCGTATTCTGCGTGAAACCCTGCAAACGCGTATGAATTTAGAAATGGCTGTCACAGATGAAATGATCGAGATTGCCCTCAAAACGCAACCTGAATATGTTTGCTTGGTACCTGAAAAGCGTGAAGAGCTCACCACCGAAGGCGGGTTAGATGTTGCTGGCCATTTAGACAAAATCAAAGCTGCGACGGAAAAATTAACCGCAGCGGGCATTAAAGTCTCCCTATTCATTGATGCAGATCGTGAACAAATTGATGCCGCCAAAGCGTGTGGCGCGCCTTTTATTGAGCTTCATACGGGTCATTACGCGGATGCCGCGACAGAAGCCGACCAATTGGATGAGCTGAAGAAGATTGCTGCAGGCGCAAGTTACGCAGCGGATTTGGGTATTACGGTGAACGCAGGTCATGGTTTGACTTACCACAACGTGGCACCAATTGCGGCATTGCCTGAGATTTACGAGCTGAACATCGGCCATGCGATCATTGGTCGTGCGGTATTTGATGGTCTCCATAAAGCGGTAGCGGACATGAAAGCCATCATGGTTGCGGCTCGTCAGTAAATGGCTATTGTTGGACTGGGTACCGACATTGCTGAAATCGAGCGAGTGGAAAAGGCACTTGCTCGCAGTGGTGTTGCGTTTGCAGAACGGATCCTCTCTGCGCAAGAAATGGAAACGTTTGTCAGCTTAAAACAGCAAGGGCGTTTTCTTGCTAAGCGTTTTGCGGCCAAAGAAGCTGCCTCTAAAGCGTTAGGAACAGGGATCGCTCACGGTGTCTCTTTCCAAGACTTCACCATCAAGAATGATGACAATGGTAAACCCTATCTGCAGCTTGCTGGTAGAGCGGCAGAACTGGCCCATCAAATGGGGGTTTGCCACACCCACCTTTCTCTTTCCGATGAGCGTCACTACGCTGTCGCAACGGTCATCTTCGAATCTTAATTAGAAGCGCTTTATCGATATTTCAGCGAGATAAGGCGCTTTTATAAACTTTTCATATTTGTCTGTCTTTTCACAAATTCCAAAAATACTCTTTTAGTTAGTGATCTTTGTTCCAAATGATCGTGTCGATTGTTGATTAAATTGCATATACTCTAGGGGTGTAGGGTTTTTAAATATAACAATCATAAATACAAGGTTGGCCAGTTTATCCTTTTTTATTCGCTAATTTTTAACTTGAATGGGTCGGTTTAAAAGCAGTATAGCGATGATTTCATTAAGAAAGGCGGTGCCATGTTGAGTGTTGCTTTTTGGCCTTTTAGGCTCTCTTTTCTCACCCTGCTGGGTCTTTTACTCAGCAGCTCATGTACCGCTTCAGCGAATGAAGTGGCGTTTTCAGGTTTCGGCTCTGTGGGTTATAGCTACGAAAATGAGCCCGATATCGGCTATTTGCGTAACATTTCTCAGCCGCCTGATGTTGAACGCAACGGCTCATTTCTTCCCGATTCAAATTTTGGTGTACAGGTTGATTGGGCGCTGAATTATCAATGGTCGCTCACTGCACAATGGGTGCTAGAAGATCGCGTTGAGCAAGATTTTAATAACGTCACCGAGCTGGCGTTTATTCGCTACTTACCCGATGCCAACTGGGATTTGCGCATCGGCCGTGTTGGCCTGAATGCCTATACCGCAGCAGACAGCCGACGGATTGACTACGCCCACCTCTGGGTTCGCCCACCTCAAGAGCTTTACGGCAGTATTTTTTATGACTCAATTGATGGTCTTGATGTTACGTATCGCTCTTCGATTAACGAGGTGAACTGGTCTGCCAGCTTGCAATATGGCGCCATTTCTCAGGTAATCGAAGATGAGCGAACAAAAGATCATTCAGAGGCCAGTTCAGATCATACGTTGGCCATCGCACTGACGTTTGATTACCACGAGTGGAGTGGACGTTTTTCTTTTGTTGATGTGGCGGATTTAACGGTCTCACTTGGTCCAAACAGCCAACAAGCACAACTGGGGATTGCCCAGTTAGCGCAAGCAGGATTGGGGGCGGCCAGTTTAGAGGCGGCTGAGATTTACGCCCAATCCAACATCAATGGAGAATCGGTAAAGTACTGGCAGGTCGGGCTTGGTTACTTTGATGGCGAGTGGCAGATGCAGTCCGAGCTTTTTTATGTGGCAGGTATGAAGCAAGCCATCCCGCAAGGTAGTGGTGGCTATCTGATGTTAGGGCGAAGCATTCATCGTTTTACGCCTTATGCAACCGTATCGTTTTTTGAGCCAGCAAGAGACATCGTTAAAGCACAAAGCGATTGGGGGCTCATCTCCCCTCAGTTAGGGCAATTTCAGCAACTCATCATTAGCGGCATCAATTCCACTTACATCGATCAGAATACCTATTCCTTAGGCATACGCTGGGATATTCACCCGCAAGTCGCGATCAAAGGGCAATTTGACTACATCCAGATTCACGATGTGGGATATGGCCTTTGGGCGGCTGACGGTCGTTCATCAACTCAAGGGCGCGACGTTCAGCTTTACACCCTTAGTGTGAACTTTATTTTTTAGGGGGAGATGAAGATGAGATATCTAATTTCCCTCCTAGCCAGTTTGGTGATGATGCCCGTTTACGGCGAAATTTTTGTGGTCGTTAGCCATGAGAGCGCCATTCATCAAATGAACGAAAGCGAAGTGGCGGATGTGTATTTAGGCCGAAAACGCTCTTTTGGCCGCGTGGACATTACGCAAGTTTTTGACCGCAGTGATGAGGTTCGAGCGCGCTTTTTTGGCAAAGTGGCCAATATGCGCACCAGTCAGATTAACGCGTATTGGGCTAAGCTTAAATTTTCAGGACGGATGCGAGCGCCTGATGTGATTGAAACCGACATTGAACTGGTTGAGCACTTGCTTGCCAACCCAAATGCCATTGGCTATATGCAAACTTCACCTCCTGAGGAGTTAAAGGTGGTTGCCACAATTTATGAATAACTTGCCGAGACATTCATTAGCGAATCGCCTGCTGAGATTTGTTTCGATATGCGCGATTGTCTATCTAGTGCTTTTGCTGGCGCTGATGATTCCGTTTGGCTTTAAAAATGCGAAGCAAGCGCATACGGAGTTAGAACAAAAATTGGTGTTGTCTCTCTCTAACTCGGCGGCCATCGCGTTGTATGTCAATAACCATGAGATTGCCGAAGAGGTGATTGACTCTTTGCTGCTGCATGATGAAATCAATGCTGTGCGTCTTGAAAGTTTAGAGGGCGTGACGTTTGACAAAATCAAACCGGGGCAGTTTGAAAAAGACATGTGGCTGCACGCGAATCAATACCCTTTACTCTCACCAGTGGATGCCAAACCATTGGGGATTCTGTATGTGCACGACAATCATTTGGTGATTCAACGTAAAACCCTCGACAAAGTGCTTTACCAGATTTTGTTTGTTTTGCTGCAGTTTTTGATGACGTTTGTGGTCATTGCGTTGGTGGTAAAACGCATCATCGGTAAGCCATTGAGGGCGCTATCGATTGCGGTGTCGCGTGCCACTCCAGGACAGGTGAAAACCGTTGAAGTGGATGATATCAATCGCAACAACGAAATCGGTTTGGTGGCCAGTAGCATCAACACCTTTATTGAAAACTCGCATCAGGCACTGATCCGAGAGAAAGAGCTACGCTCTCAGATTGAACGTTGGGAAATCTACTACCGTGGTATGGCGGAGCAAGACACCTTAACTGGTCTCAAAAACCGTTTGGGCTGTGAAAAACACTTTTCACACATGAAACACAGTGAGGCTTATTTATCACTGTTACTCATTGATTTAGATGGTTTTAAAGCAGTCAATGACAGCCATGGGCATGCAGTGGGTGATGCCGTGTTATCCACCATCGCGAATCGTTACCTTCATCTGACCCAAGAGCATTTTAATCAAAGTGTCGTTGGGCGGATTGGTGGGGATGAGTTTGTCATTTACTTGCCACATCGTGATGGGCCAGAAAAAATGGAAGCCTTTTTGTTGGCGTTTGCTGAGCAGTTAATTGAGTCGAGCAATACGCCGATTGAAGTGAAACAACTGCAAGTACATGTCGGTTGCAGTATCGGCATTGCGACGGCAACGGCCGCAAAAGCCGATATGGAGAAGTTGCTGCTTCAAGCTGATAATGCAATGTACCTTGCCAAACAGGATGGAAAAAACACTGCGCGTTTTTTTCGCCGACCGGTTAGCCAGTCGGTAGGTAACTGATCCGTTCAATGGGTTGTCGTAGGGCCGTGAAGAGACTGTTTGTTGAGAAAGAAAATTGTTGAGAAAGAAAACCGCCGTGACGGCGGTTTTCTTTTAATGGCATTAGGCGAGATACAACTGCGCGGTGGTGGATACCTTGAGCATCTCATCTTGCAGTTCAAACAGTTCAGGCTCGACATCCATCAGATCGGCATCGCTGCGCAGGGATTGCTCAATGGTGGCACAGAGCGCCTTTAAGCGTGGTACACCACAGTAAGAGCTGCTGCCATGCAGCTTATGGATGACATGAATCAGTTCGTCACGCGGGTAGTCTTCCTGCTCTAACGCGAGCTCGACAACACTCTCTACTTCCGGAATGAATTCCACCAACATTCTCAGCATATCTTTTGCCAAATCTTCCTTGTTAGCAGATTGCTTCAGTGCTGCTTGCCAATCGATGATGATGTCGCTGCTGCGTGCGATGTTCTGCTGCACACTGCTCTCTTCGGTCGCAATATAGCTTGGTGAGATCTTTTCAACTTGGCTATCGCAGGTGTTGGGATTCCAGTGGATCAGCACTTGCTGCAAAATATGCTCTTCGATGGGCTTGGTGAGGTAATCATCCATGCCTGCCTTGAGTAGGCGGTCACGCTCACCGCTCATGGCGTGTGCCGTTACCGCGATCACTGGCGTGTTGGCATTGAGTTCGGTTTGTTTGATCAACTTACAAGCCGTCACTCCATCCATCTTCGGCATCTGAATATCCATAAAGATCAGATCGAACTGGCGGCTGGTAGCAATATCGACCGCGTCTTGGCCTGAACTGCAAGAGGTGACCGAAACCACGCGTTCTGCAAGGAGCGCGGTGATCAGTTTGAGGTTGGCTGGGTTGTCATCTACGGCCAGTACCGACAGGGAAGAGCGCTCTGCTTGTGCGTTTTCAGGCGCCGGAAGCAAAGGTTGTAAGGTTTGTTTTGCCGCGAGGCTTTGCAGCAGTTTTCTTCGACCTAGCGGCTTGGTTAAACATTGAATGCCAAAACGTTCGGTCAATTGATCCGCCAGAGCTAACTCGGTGCTAGGGATGGCCAGAATGGTGTTGGCAGAGATGTGCAGTGCTCGGCTTAACCAGTTTTCAATGGTTTCCAATTCGTACACTTGGTTTACCGCCAAACTCAGCAGAACAAAATCGTAGCCTTTGGCATTGTCTGGTAAGAGCGAGCGGTAGGTGACATTGATGCCTTCTTGCGTTAAGACTTGCTGGGTGACCGCCGCCGCTTGCATGTTTGGCTCAACCAACAGCAGTTCTTTGCCTTGCAGATATTCGGCTTCTATCGAATCGCTCATTGGCATTTGCGTGGAGTGCAGACGCAAGGTGAACCAGAAGGTTGAACCTTGGTGAAGTCGGCTGGTAAGGCTGATCTCACCGCCCATTTGACTGACCAGTTTCTGGGTGATAACCAACCCAAGGCCGGTGCCACCGTAGCGGCGAGAAATACTGGCGTCGGCTTGACTAAAGGCTTGGAAAAGCTGCGCTTGTTGCCGCTCAGAAATACCGATACCCGTATCTTTCACCATAAATTGCAGGTCAATACTGTCGCCCGATTGAGCTCGCATTTCCACACTGACATCGATGTTGCCACGTTCGGTAAACTTGATTGAGTTACCCACTAGGTTGGTCAGTACCTGCTGAATACGCAATGGATCGCCCACCACGCCTTCTGGGATACGCGGATCAATCTTCAACGTGATCTCTAACCCTTTTTCGTGCGCGCTAGTGGCTTGAAGGCTGATAACCTCTTCTAGGCTTTCACGGAAATCAAATGGAATGTTTTCCAGTGCTAGCTTGCCAGCTTCCAGTTTCGAGAAGTCCAAAATATCGTTGATGATATTGAGCAGGTTGTTGGCCGACTTTTCAATGGTCTGTAGATAGTCGGTTTGGCTGTTAGTCAGCTGCGTTTTGAGCATCTGACGAGTAAAGCCGATCACGCCGTTGAGTGGTGTACGCAGCTCATGCGACATATTGGCGAGGAACTCGGATTTGACTCGTGCCGCTTCTTGGGCGCGTTTTTTGGCGATATCCAGTTCAACGTTTTGAATCTCAAGCTGCTCGAGTGTTTCTCGTAAGTCGGAGGTGGCTTGGTCAATGCTGTGCTGCATCTCAACGTGATATTCCGACAACGAAATCGCCATCGCGTTGATACCGTTTTTCAACGAATCCAATTCCCCGTGCATTTTGCCTTCAATTCGCACATCCAATTGACCACGGCGAATACGGTCGACGACGTTTTTCATGTGCGTAATCGGCTGGGTAACATCCTGCATTAGGCGCGAAGCAAACACGCTCGCTAAGCCCAAACCAAGGATTAACACTAGGAAAGCGGAGAAGACTTCTTGGTACTGTTGTAGGCGCAGTGAAGAGAGGTCTAACTCAACGGCAATGTAACCAATGGCTCGGGTGGCTTCGCCTGGCTCGGCCAAATCACTCAAATAGTGGCCTTCCGATAGTACAGGAACACGCAAAATCATGGTGTCGCTGCGGATTTCCGCATTGCCCAAAAGAGGGATCGGTTGGTCTTTCGGGTAGGTTAACGACTCAAAATTAGGGTGAAAGTTAGAGGTAACGAACAGTTCGTGTTTGCTATCAAAGACGGCAATACTGCGCACCAAATTGGAATTTTTGCGGTGAGCATAGCTGACTAAGCGTCTCACGGCCTCTCGACTTTCAGAAAGCAGATGAGGCTCGCTGGCGATGGCGATCGGTTCAATAATGCTATTGCCCGTGGTGATCACCTGACGTTCCAGATCTTGATAGCGATTGAAAGAGAAAAAACTACTGAGCAACAACCCGATGATCAAGGTTGGCGCTAGGGTGAGCGTAATTACACGTGCTCGTAAGCCATATCTGGTCATGTTATCTAATTACATCAAGGTCTGGATATGGGAAAATAGGCGCCACTAATATGTCAGTGACCCAGCCGGATAGTCGCTAAGCATAATCACAACCGCTCACAGGCACAACGATTGCGCAGCAGAATAGTGAAGCGGTAAAACAAATTTGAGTAAATCATTCAGGTAATTGAGCATGGCACGTTTTTTCCAACCGAAAAAGAAACTTCAACCCGAAAGCAAACATCAGCAGGTGTTGGTGGAAAAACTCGACCATCAAGGGGCGGGGATTGCCTATCTCAACAAAAAGCCACTTTTTATTGATGGCACTTTACCGGGGGAAGAGGTGGTGACGCAGCTGACGGAGAGTAAAAGTAAGTTTGCGCGCGGTAAACTGATCAAATTGCTCAAACCAGCGGCGGAACGTGTTGAACCATTCTGTTCTCATTTTAATCAGTGTGGTGGTTGCGACATGCAGCACATGGATTACCAAGCTCAACTGGCTTATAAGCAGCGCACTCTGCTGCAACTGATGAAGAAATTTTCCGGCAGTGAGATCCTTTTATCACCACCAGTAACGGGGCTTGAGAAGGCGTATCGTCGTCGTGCGCGCGTCAGCCTGATGTGGGACAAAAAATCGCGCCAGTTGCAGTTTGGATTCCGCCGTAAACAGAGCAAGCAAATCGAAAACGTTACTCAGTGCCCGGTATTAGTGGCTGAGCTTGAGTGTTTGTTGCCAGAACTGAAAGCGATCTTGAGCCATTTCCAACATCCTGAACACTTAGGCCATGTTGAACTGGTTGCGGCAGATAACGGTGCGGTCATCACGCTTCGACATACAGGCCCATTGTTGGATGAAGACGTGGCTAAGCTACGTCAATGTGCAGAACAACATCAAGCCACGCTGTACCTTATGCCCGCAAGCGATCAGCTCGAGCGTATTTCTGGCGAAGCGCCGTACTACCAAGAAATTGGCTTTAAAGTGCCATTTGAGCCAAACAACTTTATTCAGGTGAACCAAAAGGTAAACCAACAGATGGTGGTTCAAGCGCTTGAGTGGTTAGACCCGCAAAGCAGCGACCGTGTGTTAGATCTCTTCTGTGGTCTAGGAAATTTTAGCTTGCCGATCGCCAGTAAAGCTAAGTCGGTGACTGGGGTGGAAGGGGTGGACGAAATGGTGCAAAAAGCAGCAATCAACGCCTCTTTGAACCAAATCAATAACGCGCAATTTTTCCACGCTAATCTGGAGCAGGATTTTGTTGGGCAGCCTTGGGCGAGCGAGAAGTTTGATAAGATTTTACTCGATCCTGCAAGGGCTGGCGCAAGCGGTATCATCGAGCAGGTTTCCGCACTCGGTGCGAAAAGAGTGGTTTATGTTTCGTGTAATCCTGCTACCCTTGCAAGGGATAGCCAAAGCCTGTTGGAGCAAGGTTATCGCTTAACCAAATTAGGTATGTTGGACATGTTCCCTTATACCAGTCACCTTGAATCGATGGCGTTGTTTGAAAAATAAACCACATGGTGAGAAAGCCATCGTTTGATTGGGACAAAACGAACTAACTGGGATGCTGTTAGTCGAAACTGAAAAAGCAATATTAGGATAATAAGATGGTTGCGGTAAGAAGCGCACATTTGAATCAAAACGAACAGTTTGAGCTGGAAAGCTGGGTGGCAAGCCTGAAACAAGACGCGGGCGTCTCCAAGCGCCTTATTGAAGTTTATCGCCACTGTCAGACCATTCTGCAAGGTCATGAACACGCCGAACTTCTGTTGTGGCGAGGGCGAGAAATGATTGAAATTCTCGTCACCTTATCCATGGATAAGGCCACCTTGGTTGCCGCGCAACTGTTCCCATTAGTCTCAAGTGGTGCTTTTGCACGCGAGCCATTAGAAGAGCACTACAGTAAAGAGATCATCAAGCTGATTGATGGTGTGGATGAAATGGCGGCGATTGGTCAGCTAAACATTACTCTTGAAGGCAGTGCGGCTTCGGCGCAAGTCGACAATGTGCGTCGCATGCTGCTGGCGATGGTGGATGACTTCCGCTGCGTGGTCATCAAATTGGCTGAGCGTATCTGCAATCTGATTGAAGTGAAAAAAGCGCCAGATGAAGTGCGCCGCGCCGCAGCCAAAGAGTGTGCCAATATCTATGCACCACTGGCCAACCGTTTAGGCATTGGTCAGTTAAAGTGGGAAATCGAAGATTACGCTTTTCGCTATCAACAGCCAGATACCTACAAGCAAATTGCTAAGCAGTTATCTGAGCGTCGTATTGTGCGCGAACAATACATCAAAGACTTTGTTGATGACCTTTCTGAAGAAATGAAAGAGTGTGGCATTAACGCCGAAGTCAGTGGCCGTCCTAAACATATCTATAGTATTTGGCGCAAAATGCAGAAGAAGAGCTTAGCGTTTGATGAGCTGTTTGACGTGCGTGCGGTGCGGATCATTGCCGATAAACTGCAAGATTGTTATGCCGCATTAGGCGTGGTGCACACCAAATATAAACATCTGCCAAGTGAGTTCGACGACTATGTCGCCAACCCAAAACCGAATGGTTACCAGTCGATTCATACCGTGGTGCTCGGCCCAGAAGGCAAAACCATCGAGATTCAAATCCGCACCAAGCAGATGCATGAAGATTCGGAACTCGGGGTAGCCGCGCACTGGAAATACAAAGAAGGCAGCAGCAGCGGCCGCAGTGGTTACGATGAGAAAATCACCTGGCTACGTAAACTGCTGGATTGGCAAGAAGAGATGTCAGATTCTGGCGAAATGCTTGACGAGCTGCGCAGCCAAGTATTTGATGACCGCGTGTACGCCTTTACCCCGCGTGGTGATGTCGTCGATTTGCCAATGGGCGCAACGCCGCTCGATTTTGCCTACCATATTCACTCAGAGGTGGGGCATCGCTGTATCGGCGCCAAGGTGGCAGGGCGCATCGTCCCATTCACCCACAAACTCAATATGGGCGATCAAGTTGAAATCATCACCCAGAAAGAGCCGAACCCTTCCCGCGATTGGTTAAACCCGTCATTGGGGTTTGTGACTTCAGGTCGTGCTCGGGCGAAAATCAACGCTTGGTTCCGCAAACAAAGCCGTGAGAAAAACCTCGAAGCTGGCCGTGAGATCCTTGAAAACGAACTGGCGAAAATTGGTGCAACGCTAAAAGATGCAGAGCAGTACGCCGTAAAACGTTTTAACGTGAAGTCAGCCGATGAGTTGTACGTGGGTGTTGGCAGTGGTGATTTGCGTATTAACCAAATCTTGAACCATATTAATGCGTTAGTGAACAAACCAACGGCTGAAGAAGAAGATCGTCAAGCACTCGAAAGACTGCAAGAAGCGGGCAATAAAGCCGCAGGTAGCCCAACTCGTCCACGCAAAGATGCCGTGGTTGTGCAAGGGGTAGATAACCTGATGTCTCACTTAGCCCGCTGCTGTCAACCAATACCGGGTGATGAGATCTGTGGTTACATCACGCAAGGTCGAGGCATTTCAGTACACCGAGCCGATTGTGAACAGCTTGAAGAACTGCGCCACCACGCCCCAGAACGTATCATAGATACCGTTTGGGGAAGTGATGTTGTCGGCTCGTACATGTTAACCGTGCGCGTCGAGGCGATGGAGCGAAGTGGTTTGCTAAAAGACATCACCACCATGCTGGCGAATGAGAAAATCAAAGTCATCAGCATGAAGAGTCGACTTGATTACCGCACCCATCTCAATGTGATGGATTTCGAACTCGAAGTGACCAACATTGAAGTACTGACTCGCATCATGAAGCGTGTTGAGCAGATCAAGGATGTGATGTTGGTAAAACGCCTCGGCTAATTTTTACGTTGTACTTGCTGTTTTTACTGCGTTAACTTCGCTTTCTCGCTCAATCACATGGTGAACCATGCTCAGGAGCCTCGAAAGCTTGTTGCCTTGTCAAAACAACAATTACTTAGTGAAAGGCGAGTATTGATAAAAATCCACGCAGTGTTGTAAGCGAAGTAATTTAAGGTGAGTGGTTTTGACTACTCACCTTTTTCTTTAGATAGAAAGGGTTAAGGAACAGAAAATGAGTCATCCAATTGAACAATTAGAACAAATCATGGCGAAGCTGCGTGACCCGCACAGTGGCTGTCCTTGGGATTTAAAGCAGAGCTTCGACACCATTGTTCCTCACACTATCGAAGAAACGTACGAAGTGGTGGATGCGATTCATAATCGCGATTGGCTTAATTTGCAGGAAGAGTTGGGCGATCTGTTGTTCCAGGTGATTTTCTACAGCCAATTAGCAAAAGAGCAGGGGTTGTTTGATTTTTCCGCCGTGGTAGAAACCGTGAACGAAAAACTGACACGCCGTCATCCCCATGTGTTCGGCCAAGTCGAATTTGAGACAGAAGCACAAATAAAAGCCAATTGGGAAGCAGAAAAGGCCAAAGAGAAAGCACAAATAGGCAAAAATGAGCAAAGTATTCTAGACTCAATACCAAACTCTCTACCTGCGTTAATGCGTGCTACAAAGATCCAGAAAAAATGCGCTCATTATGGTTTTGATTGGGATTCACTCGGGCCTGTGGTCGACAAAGTCAAAGAAGAAATTGAGGAAGTGGTGGAAGAGGCGCTTCAAGTCGATGTCGATGATGAAAAAGTGGAGCTTGAGCTGGGGGATCTGCTGTTTGCCACCGTCAACTTAGCGCGTCATTTGCAGGTCAATCCAGAAGCGGCATTGAGCAAGGCTAATCTCAAGTTTTCTAATCGATTCAAACAAGTAGAGCAAGGTGTACACGCAAAAGGTAAGAAGCTTGAAGAGTGCGATTTAGCAGAGTTGGATGCCATTTGGGATCAAGTGAAGCGCGCGGAACGCAGTCAAGCTGCCGAGTAGAAATTTGAGACACATTTGACTCAACTATTTTTTATTCAACTCGATTGGTGTTTATCCACTTTGATTTGAAGCAAAAAATAAAAAATTGGCGTGTGATAGATTTCACGTTGTGGCGGTTAGGGTCTTCTGGTATATTTTCGTCCCGTCCAGAAGAAATCCGTTTCCCTCATTCAACCAATTTCAGGTTAAACATGACGACAAATTACATTTTTGTTACTGGCGGGGTTGTATCCTCTCTAGGTAAAGGTATTGCAGCAGCATCTCTTGCAGCGATTTTAGAAGCTCGTGGTCTTAAAGTGACTATGATGAAGCTTGACCCTTACATCAACGTTGATCCAGGCACAATGAGCCCAACTCAACATGGTGAAGTGTTCGTTACAGAAGATGGCGCCGAAACAGACCTAGACCTTGGTCACTACGAGCGTTTCATCCGCACTAAGATGACTAAGCGCAACAACTTCACTGCAGGTCGTGTTTACTCAGACGTTCTCGCGAAAGAGCGTCGCGGTGACTACCTAGGTGCAACTATCCAAGTTATCCCTCATATCACAAACGATATCAAAGACCGCGTGATCAATGGTTCTCAAGGCCACGACGTTGCGATCGTTGAAGTGGGTGGTACTGTTGGTGATATCGAATCTCTACCATTTATGGAAGCGATTCGTCAGCTAGCCGTTGAAATCGGCCGTGAACGCGCTATGTTCATGCACCTAACACTTGTTCCTTACCTTGCAGCTGCAGGCGAAGTGAAAACAAAACCGACTCAGCACTCTGTTAAAGAGCTGCTATCAATCGGTATCCAACCAGATATCCTAGTTTGCCGCTCAGATCGCATGATCCCAGCGAACGAGCGTAAGAAGATTGCGCTATTCTGTAACGTTCCTGAGAAAGCGGTAATTTCCATGAAGGACGTAGACTCTATCTACAAGATCCCTCAACTGATCAAATCTCAAGGTCTTGATGATCTCGTTTGTGCACGTTTTGGCATTAATGCGCCAGAAGCGGATCTGTCTGAATGGGAACAGGTGATTTACGAAGAAGCGAACCCAACTGGTGAAGTTACTATCGGTATGGTGGGTAAATACATCGAACTACCTGATGCGTATAAATCAGTAAACGAAGCGCTTAAACATGCAGGTTTGAAAAATCGCTTGAGCGTTAACATTAAATATGTAGACTCTCAGGACGTAGAAACCAAAGGCGTTGAAGTTCTGCAAGGGCTTGACGCAATCCTTGTACCTGGTGGCTTTGGCGACCGTGGTATCGAAGGCAAGATTCTTGCAGCGAAATACGCTCGTGAGAACAAGGTTCCTTACCTAGGTATTTGCTTAGGTATGCAAGTGGCACTGATTGAATACGCGCGCAACGTTGCGGGTATGGAAGGTGCACATTCAACAGAATTTAACAAAGACACCAAGTACCCTGTGGTAGGTTTGATCACGGAATGGGTAGATAGTGAAGGTAACGTTGAAGAACGTACTGAATCGTCAAATCTTGGTGGTACGATGCGTCTAGGTTCGCAGCTATGTCACCTAGCGAAAGGCACTAAAGCTCGTGAGCTATACGGTAGCGATACGATCCATGAACGTCACCGCCACCGTTACGAAGTGAACAATAATCTTCGTCCACAAATTGAAAAAGCAGGCCTAAAAGTATCCGGTCTGTCTGCGGACAAGAAACTGGTTGAGATGATCGAAAACCCGAACCACCCATGGTTTGTGGCTGCTCAGTTCCACCCAGAGTTCACTTCTACGCCACGTGACGGTCACCCACTGTTCTCTGGCTTTATTAAAGCAGCGGGTGAAAACGCGCGCGGCGAACTGAAGTAAAAGGATACGGGCGGTTGCAAAGGTTGTGCTGCCGCCCTTTAAATTTGACATTTATATTTGAACGAGAGGAAACATTAATGTCTAAGATCGTTAAAGTTCTAGGTCGTGAAATCATCGACTCACGTGGTAACCCAACTGTTGAAGCTGAAGTACACCTAGAAGGCGGTTTCGTAGGTATGGCGGCAGCTCCATCTGGCGCATCTACTGGTTCTCGCGAAGCGCTTGAGCTACGTGACGGTGACAAAGCACGTTTCCTAGGTAAAGGTGTTCTTAAAGCGATTGAAGCGGTAAACGGTGCAATCGCTGACGCGCTAGTTGGTAAAGATGCGAAAGATCAAGCAGCGATCGACGCTATCATGATCGAGCTAGACGGCACTGAAAACAAATCTAAGTTTGGTGCGAACGCAATCCTAGCTGTTTCTCTAGCTAACGCTAAAGCAGCGGCTGCTTCTAAAGGCATGCCTCTATACGAGCACATCGCTGAGCTAAACGGTACTGCTGGTCAGTTCTCTATGCCTCTACCAATGATGAACATCATCAACGGTGGTGAGCACGCTGACAACAACGTTGACATCCAAGAGTTCATGATCCAACCAGTTGGCGCAAAAACTCTGAAAGAAGCAGTTCGCATGGGTGCGGAAGTATTCCACAACCTAGCTAAAGTTCTTAAGTCTAAAGGCTACAACACTGCTGTTGGTGACGAAGGTGGTTTCGCTCCTAACCTTAAGTCTAACGCTGAAGCGCTAGAAGTTATCGCAGAAGCAGTTGCAGCAGCGGGTTACGTACTAGGTAAAGACGTTACTCTTGCTATGGACTGTGCAGCATCTGAGTTCTTCGACAAAGAAGCTGGCATCTACAACATGAAAGGTGAAGGCAAAACGTTCACTTCTGAAGAGTTCAACCACTACCTAGCTGGTCTAGTTGAGCAATTCCCAATCGTATCTATCGAAGATGGTCTAGACGAGTCTGATTGGGCTGGTTTCGCACACCAAACTCAACTTCTAGGCGACAAGATCCAACTAGTTGGTGACGATCTATTCGTTACAAACACTAAGATCCTAGCTGAAGGTATCGAGAAAGGCATTGCTAACTCTATCCTTATCAAGTTCAACCAAATCGGTTCTCTAACTGAGACTCTAGCTGCAATCAAGATGGCTAAAGACGCAGGTTACACAGCAGTAATCTCTCACCGTTCTGGCGAAACTGAAGATGCAACTATCGCTGACCTAGCGGTAGGTACTGCAGCAGGTCAAATCAAGACTGGTTCTATGAGCCGTTCTGACCGTGTTGCTAAGTACAACCAACTAATCCGTATCGAGGAAGCTCTAGCTGGTCGTGCTCCTTTCAACGGTCTTAAAGAAGTGAAAGGCCAAGCTTAATTCTTAATTGAATTAATCGCTTAGTTTGAAACTTTCAAAACACCTCGCTTTTGCGGGGTGTTTTTTTATCGCCAATATTTCTGCGAGTCCCCCTATCTTCGATAAATAAAAAAGTGACCGTGCATCAGACTCTGTCATTCTCTTCACTTGCTTCTGTCTAACCCTCTCTAGAGCCAATGAGCTAATTGTGCTATAAACAGGGCTTCATCAATCTTTCCTTCTAATAAGTCATAAGTAAATTGCCATGCGACTGTTTATTCTCGTTTTAACCTTACTGTTTGGTTGGCTGCAGTACACCCTGTGGTTTGGTAAAAATGGGGTTTCCGATTACTACACGATTGAAAGTGATATTGAAGCGCAGCAATTGGTGAACACCAAGTTGCAGGCAAGAAACAGCGAAATGTACGCAGAGATAGATGACTTGAAGCAAGGTCTTGATGCCATTGAAGAGCGTGCTCGTCACGAGCTGGGTATGCTGAAAGAAGGGGAGACGTTCTATCGCATTGTCGGTGAGGAGAATCAATAATGGCGCGTAGTATGACGTCATTGGTCGCAGTGGTACCAGCCGCAGGTGTCGGCAGTCGAATGAAGGCAGACCGACCAAAGCAGTATTTGCAGATTCACGGCAAAACCATTTTAGAACATACCATCGAAAGGTTGCTCTCTCACCCGGCCATTACACAAGTCGTCGTTGCCGTGAGTGAAGACGACCCCTATTACTCAGAGCTCGCCATTGCGCAGCATCCCGATATCGTTCGTGTTGCTGGTGGGAAAGAGCGAGCAGATTCGGTGTTATCGGCGTTACGTTTCCTTTCGCTGCAGCAACAAAAAGCAGACTGGGTTCTCGTGCATGATGCTGCAAGACCTTGTGTTGCTCATCAAGATATTGATGCCTTGATTGAACGCTGCTCTTCGCATGAAACGGGTGGGATTTTGGCGACGCCCGTACGTGACACCATGAAGCGCGCCAACGCACAACAAATGATCGACCATACAGTGGATCGCAATGCACTTTGGCATGCCTTAACGCCGCAAATGTTCAAAGCCGAAGTACTGACAGACGCGCTAAGCGATGCGTTGGCGCAAGGTGTGGCGATTACCGACGAAGCCTCTGCGCTAGAGTGGCGAGGAGAGCTGCCAGCTTTAGTTCAAGGATGTTCGAGTAACATCAAAGTCACTCAACCTGAAGATCTTGCTTTAGCGGAATTTTATTTGAGCCGAGAAAAGGATAGAAAATGATTAGAATTGGTCACGGTTTCGATGTACACAAATTTGGTGGCGAAGGCCCGGTTATCATCGGTGGTGTTGCGGTTCCTTATGAACAAGGACTTATTGCTCACTCCGATGGTGATGTTGCTTTACATGCGTTAAGCGATGCTCTGCTGGGGGCGATTGCCGCGGGTGATATTGGTCGCCATTTCCCAGATACGGATGACAAATGGAAAGGGGTAGACAGTCGAGAATTGTTGAAAGACGTTTATCGCCGAGTCAAAGAACAAGGTTACAAACTGGGGAATGCGGATGTGACCATCATTGCGCAAGCGCCCAAAATGGCCCCTTATATCGATGCCATGCGTGAAGCTATCGCTCACGACTTGGAAACCGATATTCGTAACATTAATGTCAAAGCGACAACAACCGAGCGTTTGGGTTTTACAGGACGCAAAGAAGGTATTGCAACGGAAGCCGTTGTGTTACTGATTAAGCAATAATATTAGCATTAGCAAAACTGGCAGTGGATAGTTCTATGACAGACACTTTGGCTTCTCTGGCCTATTTAGCGGGTAAACCAACCGCACAAGCAAAAATCAAAGCAAAACCAGAACATTTTCAGGTAAGAGAAGACTTAGGTTTTGAGTTCACTGGTTCTGGTGAGCACTTGATGGTGCGCATTCGAAAAACTGGTGAGAACACCTCCTTTGTTGCCAATGAATTGGCGAAAGCATGTGGCGTGAAATCAAAAGACGTCAGTTGGGCTGGCTTGAAAGATCGCCACGCGGTGACGGAACAATGGCTTAGTGTCCATTTGCCTAAAGCGGAAACACCGGATTTTTCCGCTTTCCTCGCACAGTACCCATCGATTGAAATTCTCACGACCGCTCGTCATAACAAGAAATTACGTCCTGGAGACCTTGTTGGGAACGATTTTGTTGTGACGCTATCCGAAGTCTCGGATGTGGACGATGTGCTCAAACGTCTAGAGACGGTTGCAAAACTCGGTGTTCCAAATTACTTCGGTAATCAGCGTTTTGGTAACAATGGCAATAACCTGCAAGAAGCAAAACGTTGGGGTAGAGACAATGTTCGTAGCCGCAATCAAAATCAACGTAGCCTCTACTTGTCTGCTGCGCGTTCGTGGATCTTCAACTTAATTGTCTCGGCGCGACTTGAGCAATCACTGTTTGATAAGGTTTTGCTTGGCGACATCCTGTTTAAGGGGGATGAACAGCTATTGGTGAGTGCAGAAAATCATGCGGATCTCCAGTCTCAATATGATGCTGGCGACTTGGTGATCAGTGGTGCCTTGGCTGGCGATAATGCCTTGCCGACTCAAGATGACGCGTTGGCGCTAGAGCAAGTGTTCTTAGATGCTGAACCCGATCTTATGGCGCTGATTCGCGGCAATCGCATGAGACACGATCGCCGAGCGATCGCATTGAAGCCAGCCAATCTCAGTTGGCAAGTGGATGGCAATAACATCATCCTGACTTTCTCGCTCGATGCTGGCTCTTTTGCTACGTCTATTATCCGCGAGCTAGTACAAGAAATCGCGTTTGAAAGAGAATTCTAATTATCATGGAAGATAAGCAAGCTAAACCGCTGCGCATTTTGCTGAGTAATGACGATGGCGTTTTCGCAGAAGGTATTCGCACGTTAGCCAGTGAGCTAAGAACATTGGCAGAAGTGATCATCGTTGCTCCGGATCGCAATCGCTCAGGAGCGTCGAACTCGTTAACACTGGAACAGCCGCTGCGAGTGACCTGTGTTGAAGAAAATGTGTATTCAGTGCAAGGCACGCCGACAGATTGTGTCCATTTTGCTTTAAACGAACTACTGAAAAATGATCTCCCAGACTTAGTGTTAAGTGGCATCAATCATGGCGCCAATCTGGGGGATGACGTGCTTTATTCGGGCACGGTCGCCGCAGCGATGGAAGGGCATTTTCTTGGCGTGCAGTCGATCGCTTTTTCTTTGGTTGGCAAAACCCACTTTAAAACCGCAGCAACCATTGCCAAGCGGATCGTTGAGCAACATTTAGCGAAACCTATTCCGACCAATCGTTTATTGAATATCAATATTCCGGATCTGCCGCTCGAACAGCTAGAAGAGATACGAGTGACTCGTTTAGGCGCGCGCCATCATGCAGAGAATATGATCAAGCAGCTTGATCCCCGTGGTCATGAAATCTATTGGTTAGGCCCTCCGGGTAAAGAGCAAGATGCGGGGGAGGGAACCGATTTTCATGCGATTGAACAAGGCTATGTGTCCATTACACCACTGCAAGTTGATTTAACTGCCCATGAATCGCTCCGAGCGATGGATACTTGGCTAAAGGAAAAGTAATCATGAGCAATCCTCAAGCAGAAAGATTGGTTCATTTCTTAGCGGTCAATGGCATCCGTGATAGCGAAGTGCTATCTGCCATCGCTCGTGTACCGAGAGAGTGTTTTTTGTCACAAGCTATGATGCATCAGGCTTATGACAACAACGCATTGCCTATTGGTCAAGGTCAGACGATCTCTCAGCCCTATATTGTGGCCAAAATGACGGAACTTTTGCGTCTCAAAAGAGACAGTAAAGTATTGGAAATTGGCACTGGATCGGGTTATCAAACCGCAGTATTAGCGCTTCTGGTTGAGCATGTATATTCTGTTGAGCGAATCAAATCTTTACAGTGGGATGCAAAACGTCGCTTAAAACAGTTGGATATTTACAATGTCTCGACGAAGCATGGCGACGGCTGGCTTGGTTGGGAAAATAAAGGACCTTTTGACGCGATCATTGTGACCGCCGCAGCGGAAAGTGTTCCACCAGTGTTACTTCAACAATTGAATGATGGTGGCCGCATGGTACTCCCTGTTGGTACGGATGAGCAGCAGTTGATCTTGATTGAGCGTCAAAAAGATCAGTTTGTTTCCCAAGTGATTGAAGCGGTGAACTTTGTGCCGCTGATCGCCGGAGACTTGGCATAATTTGAGATTAGGTGTGAGTAAGCGTCTTTATTTACGTGGGTCAATGATTCTCAGTACAGCTTTACTGGTAGGCTGTGCTGCGCATATTCCTGCGCCGGTAACGGGATTGAGTAAAGACTATAACGCGGTTGATCGTGGTAGCTATCGTGGCAGCTACTACGAAGTTGAAAAGGGCGATACGCTGTATTTTATATCCTACGTCACAGATAAAGATGTAAATGAGTTAATCCGTTTCAATAATTTGACAGAGCCTTACACGATTTATCCGGGCCAGAAACTCAAGTTATGGGCACCTGCTTATGTCGCACCCAAATATGGCCAAACGGTAGAAGCCCCTGTTACCACTGTGGTTGCTGCGTCAACTGTCGCGGTGGTGGCTCCCAAACCAACACCGACAACGCCAAAAAAATCGAATAATAACTCTACTCAGAAACCCGCAAAACCTGCGCCTCAAGTGGTTAAAAAAGATCCAGTTAAGGGTATTGATCAATCCAAACCAAAGGAGTATGTTGGTTCAAAAGGTAAAGAAAATGTTAAACCTGTCACTTCACCACCACCGGCAAATAACCAAAAAATAGCCAAGTGGCAGTGGCCAACAAAAGGGAGAGTAATCAAAAACTTCTCTGCAGGAGAACAAGGAAATAAAGGCATTGATATCGCAGGACAGCGAGGTCAGCCTATCGTTTCAACGGCAGGAGGTACCGTGGTTTATTCGGGTAACGCGCTAAGAGGTTATGGCAATTTAATCATTGTTAAACATAACGATAATTACCTCAGTGCGTATGCGCATAACGATCGGTTGTTGGTATCGGAAGGGCAAAGTGTTAAAGCTGGGCAACAAATCGCCACAATGGGCAGTTCTGGAGCCAAAACAGTGATGCTGCATTTTGAAATTCGTTACCAAGGTAAATCAGTGAATCCAAAGCGCTATTTACCGTAAATCAACTTTGAAACAACTTGCGACACAACTAGCGACATTTAAAGTTGTAATGTCTTGCTAACTCGCCATGGGGAGGCGTTATGAGTATCAGCAACACAGTCACCAAAGTTAAAGATTTCGATGTTAATCAGATGGATGATGATTTTAACGACGATATCGAGATTAATGAAAAAGAAGATCTTACCGAAGAAAAAGTCAAACTTCGCGAGGAGTTTGATGCCAGCAACAAGAGCTTAGACGCGACGCAGCTCTATCTAGGAGAAATTGGCTTTTCTCCACTATTAACCGCAGAAGAAGAAGTGCTTTATGCTCGACGTGCATTACGAGGCGATGAAGCCGCGCGTAAACGTATGATTGAAAGTAACTTACGTCTAGTGGTTAAGATTTCCCGCCGTTACAGTAATCGCGGTCTGGCACTGCTTGATTTGATTGAAGAGGGTAACCTTGGTTTGATCCGTGCGGTAGAGAAATTCGATCCAGAGCGTGGTTTCCGCTTCTCGACTTACGCAACATGGTGGATTCGCCAAACCATCGAACGTGCTTTAATGAATCAGACTCGAACCATCCGTTTACCTATCCATGTTGTTAAAGAGCTGAACATTTATCTACGTACGGCGCGTGAGCTTTCTCAAAAACTCGATCATGAGCCAACCGCTGAAGAGATCGCTGCGCAACTGGATATTCCGGTTGACGATGTGAGCAAAATGCTGCGTTTGAACGAGCGCATTAGCTCTGTCGATACGCCGATTGGTGGAGATGGAGAGAAGGCGTTATTGGATATTATTCCTGATGCAAACAACTCAGACCCAGAGGTTTCAACGCAAGATGAAGACATGCGTGTTTCCTTGATTCATTGGTTGGAAGAGCTCAATCCGAAACAAAAAGAAGTGTTGGCACGTCGCTTTGGTTTGTTGGGCTATGAGCCTTCAACACTGGAAGAAGTTGGGCAAGAGATTGGTTTAACTCGTGAGCGAGTGCGCCAGATTCAGGTTGAAGGGTTACGTCGCCTCCGTGAAGTTCTGATCAAACAAGGTCTGAATATGGAAAATTTGTTTGATATCGATATGGATTGAATCTGCATTCTCCAATAGAAAAAAGGCTATGGAATCATAGCCTTTTGTCATTTTAGTGATGTTCGTTTTAAAATGTTAGAGCATTTTCTTTAAACGATATAGGGCTTCTAACGCTTGGCGTGGGGTCAGATCATCCGGATCGATGCTGGCCAACGCTTGTTCTACTTCACTTGGCTCTGGAATGAGGCTTAATTGGTTAGCGATATCCACCGTTCTTGCTTTCGGCTGCGAACCCTCTGCGCTGAGTAGCTCAAGTTGAGACAATTTTTGACGGGCGTTTTTAATCACCGTTTTTGGAACGCCCGCTAACCCCGCCACCGCCAAACCGTAGGATTTGCTTGCCGCCCCCTCTTGTACGGCGTGCATAAAGGCGATGCTGTCGCCATGCTCAACCGCATCAAGATGCACGTTGGCCAAGTGAGGGAGTTGATTTGGCAGTTCTGTCAGTTCAAAGTAATGCGTCGCAAATAGCGTCATTGCCCCAATCTGAGTCGCAAGCCAGTGTGCGCTTGCCCACGCTAGGGAAAGACCATCATAGGTACTGGTACCACGGCCAATTTCATCCATCAAAACTAAGCTATTTGCTGTCGCGTTGTGCAAGATATTGGCTGTTTCTGTCATTTCTACCATGAAGGTTGAACGACCTGACGCGAGATCATCCGATGCACCAATTCGAGTAAAGATGCGATCAATTGAGCCAATGGTGGCCGATTCTGCAGGAACGTAAGAACCAATGTGCGCCATTAAAGCAATCAATGCGGTTTGGCGCATGTAGGTGGACTTACCCCCCATGTTTGGACCGGTGATGATCAACATTTTACGTTGGCTGTTCAGTTCAATTGGGTTGGCAATAAAGGGATCGGAAGTGACTTGTTCTACCACAGGGTGACGACCCGCGGTAATGTGAACGACGGGATCTTTGGTCAAATTTGGGCGGCAATAATCCAGCGTATCAGCACGCTCCGCCAAATTTTGCAATACATCCAATTGTGCAACCGCTGCTGCCAACTCTTGCAAACGGGCTAGGTGAGGTAGCAATAAATCAAAGAGCTCTTCCCACAGTTGCTTTTCAATGGCTAATGCTTTCGATTTTGAGTTGAGAACTTTGTCTTCGTGCTCTTTCAGTTCAGGAATGATGTAACGTTCAGCGTTTTTCAGCGTTTGACGGCGAACATAGTGTGGTGGAACCAAATGGCTTTGACCGCGGCTTACTTGGATGTAGAAACCGTGGACATTGTTGTATCCCACTTTCAGCGTATCGATACCGTGGCGATCACGCTCTTCCTCTTCGAGTTTTTCCAAGTAGCCCGTGGCACCGTCTGCAAGATCGCGCCATTCATCCAAATCTGCGCTGTACCCTTCGGCAATGACACCTCCATCGCGAATCACTACTGGCGGGTTTTCTTTAATGGCACGTTCGAGCAACTCACACACATCATCCATTGGAGCGGCTGCCGTGGCCAGTGATTTGAGATGGCTATTGCCCAGTGAAGACAACGTCTGAGCCAATTCGGGTAGCTGTTGCATCGCATGGCGTAATCGCGCGAGATCGCGTGGACGTGCAGAGCGGAGTGCTAAGCGAGCCAAAATACGTTCAATATCGCCGATTTGTTTCACCACGGGATGAATATCGCTAAATAGAGCTTGTTCTTTCAGTTCGGCGATGGCGTCTAGGCGATGCTCTCGCGTGGTAATACAGCGCATTGGTTGATGGATCCAACGTTTCAGCATCCGGCTTCCCATCGGCGTCGCACAACGATCCAAAACCGCAGCAAGCGTGTTGTCACTTCCGCCAGCAAGGTTTTGAGTCAGTTCGAGATTGCGTCTGGTCGCGGCATCAAGGATAACCGAGTCATCTTGGCGATCATAAGTAAGCGCGCGGATATGAGGAAGTGTTGTACGTTGAGTATCTTTGACATACTGGATCAAGCAACCTGCGGCGCACAATCCTAAAACCGCATTTTCTACGCCAAAACCGACCAAGTCTTTGGTGCCAAATTGCTGGTTGAGCTGTTGTTTGGCCGTTTCGAGTTCGAACTCCCAAACTGGACGACGACGGTTGCCGTTACGACCTGTCATCAAATGAACGGGCTCAAAATCTTCTGGGAAGAGTAACTCACGCGGAGAGGTGCGTTGTAGCTCAGCTGCCATTGCCTCTTCTGACTGGGGTTCAACCAATTGGAAACGCCCAGAGGTGACATCCAAGGTGGCGTAGCCGAATTTACCATTGTGGTGATAAATCGCGG
Source organism: Vibrio vulnificus CMCP6 (assembly GCF_000039765.1). Lineage (NCBI taxonomy): Bacteria > Pseudomonadati > Pseudomonadota > Gammaproteobacteria > Vibrionales > Vibrionaceae > Vibrio > Vibrio vulnificus. The sequence continues at coordinate 1,562,674 of NC_004459.3, forward strand.
CAATTAAGTTATCCAAACGTTCAGACAGTAAAGCTTCATCCGTTACCGTACCCGGCGTGACAATACGAACGACTTTGCGCTCTACTGGGCCTTTACTGGTGGCAGGATCGCCAACTTGTTCGCAGATCGCCACCGACTCCCCAAGCTGAACCAATTTGGCTAAATACCCTTCAACGGCATGAAATGGCACACCCGCCATCGGAATGGGTTCTCCTGCCGAAGCGCCGCGCTTGGTGAGAGAAATATCCAGCAATTGCGACGCCTTCTTTGCATCATCGTAAAAAAGTTCGTAGAAGTCGCCCATGCGATAAAACAGCAAAATATCTGGATTTTCTGCCTTCAATCTGAGGTATTGCTGCATCATTGGGGTATGTTGTTGTTCAGCTTTCACGGTTTTTATCTTTAGTTTGGACTGTTTGCGGCTTAGGATACGTGAATCACTGATAGTGTAAAAGAGAGAAAAGGGAAATCGGCATGCAATCACTAATACAATTATCAGAACAACTGGGTGAGCGTCTTTTGCAACAAGGTGAAGTGTTGGCTACGGCCGAATCGTGTACTGGCGGTGGCGTTGCAAACATAGTCACGGAAGTCGCAGGCAGCTCGGCTTGGTTTGATCGTGCATTTGTCACTTACAGCAATGAAGCAAAACAAGAAATGTTGGGGGTGGCAGAAAAAACCTTGGCCGACTTTGGTGCGGTCTCGGAGGCGGTGGTCAAAGAAATGGTACTGGGGACTTTAGCCCATTCGAATGCAACTATCGCGGTTGCCATTAGCGGTATTGCAGGGCCGAGCGGCGGTAGCGCGGAAAAGCCTGTTGGCACCGTTTGTTTTGGTTTTGCGGATAAGCATGGATGGCTACGTTGTGAGACTTGCTATTTTGCTGGCGATAGAGCAAAAGTTCGCATACAAGCGATTGAATACAGTTTAAAAGTCTTGTGTGATGCGCTACTGAAAAATGGCAGTGAACGTCAATAACAGGCGAAATTTTTTTATACAGGGGTGGACACTGTACAAATCAACAGTATAATGAACCCCAACATGACAAACATTGTCGACCCTATTTCGACATAATTACCTATCACCTGAGAGTGACTATCTGGAGAGAGTAATGGACGAGAACAAACAGAAGGCTCTGGCCGCCGCACTAGGTCAAATTGAAAAGCAGTTCGGTAAAGGTTCAATCATGCGCCTAGGTGACAACCGTGCGATGGATGTTGAAACCATCTCGACAGGTTCACTATCTCTGGATATTGCGCTGGGTGCGGGTGGCTTACCAATGGGCCGTATCGTTGAAATTTTTGGTCCAGAATCTTCAGGTAAAACCACGTTGACCCTTGAGCTGATCGCTGCGGCTCAACGTGAAGGCAAAACTTGTGCGTTTATCGATGCCGAGCACGCGTTGGATCCTGTGTATGCGAAGAAGCTTGGCGTTAATATCGACCAGTTGTTGGTATCTCAGCCTGACACCGGTGAACAAGCGTTGGAAATCTGTGATGCTCTTGCTCGCTCAGGTGCGGTTGACGTTATTGTTGTCGACTCTGTTGCAGCATTGACGCCAAAGGCAGAAATCGAAGGTGAGATGGGCGACTCGCACATGGGTCTTCAAGCTCGTATGCTATCTCAAGCGATGCGTAAGTTAACGGGTAACCTAAAGCAGTCTAACTGTATGTGTATCTTCATCAACCAGATCCGTATGAAGATCGGTGTGATGTTTGGTAACCCAGAAACCACAACGGGTGGTAACGCACTGAAATTCTACGCTTCTGTTCGTCTTGATATTCGCCGTACTGGTGCGATCAAAGAAGGTGATGAGGTCGTGGGTAACGAAACGCGCATCAAAGTGGTGAAGAATAAGATCGCTGCGCCGTTTAAAGAAGCCAACACTCAAATTATGTACGGCCAAGGCTTTAACCGCGAAGGTGAACTGATTGACCTAGGCGTGAAATGTAAGCTGATTGAAAAATCAGGTGCTTGGTATAGCTATAACGGCGACAAAATTGGCCAAGGTAAAGCGAACGCTTGTAAATACCTGAAAGAAAACGTAGATGTCGCAAAAGTACTGGATACGAAATTGCGTGAAATGTTGCTTTCTCCAGCAAACATCAACGATGAATCGGCAGAGTTAGTCGAAGAAATGCCAGAGCAAGAAGAGTTTTAATTTCAGCCTCTATTTTATTAAGCCCTGCAATGCAGGGCTTTTTTCTTCTATTTTCCATTTCGGATTCATTGTTATTACTTATCCCCCTATTTAAGGAGTTCTGATGCATCATCGCTTTACGCCGCCAATGATGAGTTGCAAAGACACGGCGATTCAACTGCTCAGTCGACGAGATCATGGCCAGTATGAGTTGAGGCAAAAGCTCACAGTTAAAGGGTATGCTAGTCAAGATATTGAAAGTGCAATGCATTTTTGCTTGGAACATGGTTATCTCGATGATCTTCGTTATGCCAAAAGCCAAATTCGACAACACGTTGGAAAAGGGCATGGCGAAAGACGCATACGGCAGGAGTTATCGCTTAAACAAGTGTCTGATTCTGTCGTTGAAAATGCATTTGCGGAAGAGCCACAAGATTGGTTTGAGTTAGCCAAATCCGTTGCGATGAAAAAGTTCAACGGAGTGAAGGCCAAAGAACAAAAAGAGTATGCAAAACAAGTTCGCTTTCTCCAATATCGTGGTTTCTCATTTGAACAGATACGTTATGCTTTGAGCGATGAAGCATAATGTTTCCGTAAGTTCCATGCCAATTTTCTCTCCTCACATTCGTGAAGAAATCATGATTTCCCGCGATTAAACGATTTTTTCATTTCATCCGCTCTTTTCCATAAGAAAACTAGTCGAAGCTTTAAGCATGATCTACAATACGGCAAAATTCTAACTCGACTATTTTCAGGAAGAGCTGCATGTACATGAGCACTGATGAGGTTCGTAACGCGTTCCTCAAGTTCTTTGAGAGCAAAGGACACCAAATCGTAGACAGTTCATCGTTGGTTCCACATAACGATCCAACCCTGCTATTTACTAACGCAGGTATGAACCAATTTAAAGATTGCTTCTTAGGCGCCGAAAAGCGTGCCTACACTCGAGCAACTACGGCTCAACGTTGCGTACGTGCAGGTGGTAAACACAATGACCTAGAAAACGTAGGTTTTACCGCTCGTCACCATACTTTCTTTGAAATGCTAGGTAACTTCAGCTTTGGTGACTACTTCAAAGAAGACGCGATTGCTTTTGCTTGGGAATTCCTAACTGAGACGCTAAAACTGCCAAAAGATCGCCTTTTGGTCACGGTTTACGAAACGGATGATGAAGCTTTTGATATCTGGAACCAAAAAGTTGGTGTTCCAGCTGATCGCATCATTCGCATCGGCGATAAAAAAGGTGGCAAGCAGTACGAGTCAGACAACTTCTGGACTATGGGTGACACGGGCCCGTGTGGTCCTTGTACTGAGATCTTTTATGACCACGGTGAACACATTTGGGGCGGTCGTCCTGGCACTCCTGAAGAGGATGGTGACCGTTTCATCGAAATCTGGAACAACGTTTTCATGCAGTTCAACCGCCATGCCGATGGTACGATGGAGCCGCTTCCTAAGCCGTCTGTTGATACCGGTATGGGCATTGAGCGTATTTCTGCCATCATGCAGGGCGTACATTCAAACTATGAAATTGATGTGTTCCAAAAGCTAATCAAAGCGACAGCTGAAATCGTGGGTTGTGAAGACCTATCAAACCAGTCGCTACGCGTTATCGCAGATCACATCCGCTCTTGTTCATTCCTAATCGCGGATGGCGTTATGCCTTCAAACGAAGGTCGTGGTTACGTGCTACGTCGCATCATTCGTCGTGCTGTTCGTCACGGTAACAAGCTAGGTGCACAAGGCGTATTCTTCCACAAACTTGTCGGCGTATTGGCTGAAGCGATGGGCAGTGCCGCGGACGAACTGAAGAAGCAACAAGCGGTTGTTGAAAAAGTACTTCGCATCGAAGAAGAAAACTTTGGCCGCACACTAGAGCGCGGCATGGTTATCCTCAATGAAGCACTCGATGCACTTGAAGGTAAAGAACTTGACGGTGAGACGGTATTCAAGCTTTATGACACTTACGGTTTCCCTGCTGACTTAACGAACGATGTTGCTCGTGAACGAGAGTTCACTATCGACGAAGCTGGTTTCGAGAAAGCGATGGAAGAGCAACGTCAGCGTGCTCGTGAAGCTGGTCAATTTGGCACCGATTACAACGCGAAAATCAAAGTAGACGCACAATCTGAATTTTGTGGTTACACCTCAACACAAGAGCGTAGCGATGTGGTTGCTCTGTTTGTTGAAGGTGAAGAGACCGCAACGCTTTCTGCAGGCGACAAAGCGATCGTCATTCTGCAAGAAACGCCTTTCTACGCTGAATCGGGTGGTCAATGTGGCGATAGCGGCGTGTTGAAAACAGAATCCGGTCTATTCCAAGTGGAAGACACCCAGAAGTTGGGTAATGCCATTGCACATCACGGAGTGTTGGTTGAAGGTGTATTGGCAAAAGGTGATCAAGTTACTGCGATCGTGGACGCTGAGCGCCGCGCTGCCATTTCACTTAACCACTCTGCGACGCACTTGCTTCACGCCGCTCTACGCCAAGTGCTTGGTGAGCACGTAGCGCAAAAAGGCTCATTGGTGAAGGCAGAGAACTTACGCTTTGACTTCTCACATCTAGAAGCGGTTACGGCAGCAGAGCTGAAAGAAGTTGAGCGTCTGGTGAATGCTCAGATTCGTCGTAATCATGCCATTGAAACCAACATCATGGACATCGAATCGGCGAAGCAGAAAGGGGCTATGGCGCTGTTCGGTGAGAAATACGATGACGAAGTTCGTGTGTTGTCTATGGGTGATTTCTCTACCGAACTTTGTGGTGGTATTCACGCATCAAATACCGGTGATATTGGCTTGTTCAAGATCACTTCAGAAGGTGGTATTGCGGCGGGTATTCGCCGTATTGAAGCGGTAACTGGCGAAGCTGCGTTGGAGGCAATTGACGCTCAAGCTCGTAAGTTTGAAGAGAAACTTCAAGATGCAGCGAATAAAGCGAAGTCGCTAGAGAAAGAAATTCAACAGCTTAAAGACAAGTTGGCTTCACAAGCAAGCGCAAACTTGATTGATCAAGTAAAAGAAATTGCGGGTGTGAAAGTCTTAGTAGCGAAGCTTGACGGTGCTGATAACAAAGCGCTGCGCGGCATGGTGGATGAGCTGAAAAACCAAATGGGCAGCGGCATCATTATGTTGGGTAACGTTGCTGATGACAAAGTGGGCCTTATCGCGGGTGTGACCCAAGATTTGACTTCAAAAGTGAAAGCAGGCGAGCTCGTTAACATGGTTGCGCAGCAAGTGGGTGGTAAAGGTGGTGGCCGCCCAGATATGGCACAGGCTGGTGGTACCGATAGCTCGGCTCTACCTTCAGCTCTGGCATCTGTCGACGCGTGGATCGCTGAACGTCTTTAATTTATAAATCATAACGCTCAATCAAAGTTTTTTTGATTGAGCGTATTTTTTTTGTGTCAACCAAGTGGTTTAATTGGCGGAAATTTAAACAGACCAATTACACTACTTGGTTTTTTATGTAACTACTGCGGAATATTTGTCAGATCAAATAGGAAGTGGTCCGAATGAGACTTTGGTCTTGGGAAGGTGAAGACTGGTGAAAAAATCCCTTATCGTGCAAAAGTTCGGCGGAACCTCTATGGGTTCGATTGAAAGAATTCATACAGTGGCTGAACACATCATTAAGGCGAAAAATGATGGTAATCAAGTTGTCGTTGTTGTCTCTGCGATGGCAGGTGAAACCAACCGACTATTGGACTTGGCTAAGCAGGTAGATAGTGTACCTACGGCCCGGGAACTTGATGTTTTGCTCTCTGCTGGTGAGCAAGTGTCTATGGCACTGCTAGCAATGACGCTGAATAAATTAGGCTATGCAGCGCGCTCACTTACCGGAGCACAAGCGAATATTGTGACGGATACTCAGCACAATGACGCGACGATTAAACACATTGATACGACGCCAATTAACGAGCTACTTGAACAAGATCAGATCGTGATTGTCGCAGGTTTTCAGGGTGTGAATGAAAATGGGGATATCACCACTTTAGGTCGAGGCGGCTCCGATACGAGTGCCGTGACATTAGCTGGCGCATTAGCGGCTGATGAATGTCAAATCTTTACCGACGTTGATGGTATTTATACGTGTGATCCACGTGTGGTTAAAACGGCTCAGAAGCTGGACATTATCGATTTTCCTTCCATGGAAGAGATGGCCAGAAAAGGAGCTAAAGTACTGCATTTGCCTTGCGTTCAATTCGCTTGGGAAAATGAAGTGCCGCTGCGCGTGCTTTCGACCTTCGAGATTAATGAAGGGAGTCTGGTTAAAGGAGAAACTGGCACACAAGCTGTATGCGGTATAGCACTGCAACGCGATCTTGCCATGATTAAGGTCTCTAAAGAGTCTTTATCCAGCCTGACAAAGCAATGTCAGATGTTGGGTATTGAAATTTGGAATGTGATCGAAGAAGCAGATTGGGCAGGTATCATGATAAAACAGGATGCTTGTGCTAAGTTGGATCTGGTTTTCAGCGATAAAATCCGTAATAGTGAAGCAGTAAGCTTGTTGACCGTCGTCGGTCTTGAAGCGAATTCATTGATGCAACATGCATGTGATGCACTGACAACACAAGGTATAGCGATTCGTCATCAATGTGTGACGCCGTTGTCCAGTATGTTAGTTGTATCTCCTGAGAGTGTCGATCAGGCAGCAAACTACTGCACGATGCTTATATTAGTTCTAACGAAGCCTTAAATATTCAGCAGAAACAAGCCTTTTTAGGTTAATTTTCACAAACATGGTAGTTTACGAAAATATAACTTTTGTTGGATAATAGCCTCGTAGCTAGAGATTTAGAGATTACTCAAGGAGCAAAGAATGCTAATTTTGACTCGCCGCGTAGGCGAAACACTGATGATTGGTGACGAAGTGACAGTAACGGTACTGGGTGTGAAAGGCAACCAGGTTCGTATTGGTGTGAACGCTCCTAAAGACGTTTCTGTACACCGTGAAGAGATCTACATGCGCATTCAGGCTGAGAAAGGCAACGTTACCCCAGGTAACTACTAAGCTTAATCTCTGAATGATAGAGGCTGACCATAAAGGTCAGCCTTTTTTATATCTGCAATTTCTTAAATGCTTTTGTTCCGGGAATGAGAAAGTAGAAGGGCGACGCAACCTCCAACTTGGCAATGTTAGAGGCGGGGACTTTCGTGTTTAGCACAAGAAAATTTCGTAAGTCATAGCTCAGATAATTTGCTCATTTGGTCGTGTATTTCATCGGGAAGCAATAAGGTCGTTTTCTTGCTTAAAGGTTGTTTTTACAGCAACAAAGTTCATTAATCACACGTATTGATTAAATAGGCAACGCTTGAGCGGTATTGCGCTATTTTTTCAAAGAAAATGTTTGACTTATTTTTGGTAAATCGTAATATGTGCCTCCGCAAGACGGTGAGGTGGCCGAGAGGCTGAAGGCGCTCCCCTGCTAAGGGGAGTATACGGTTTATCCCGTATCGAGGGTTCGAATCCCTCCTTCACCGCCATTCTTGCGAATCGTTTTACGATGAATTGCGCGCTCGTAGCTCAGCTGGATAGAGTACCTGGCTACGAACCAGGCGGTCAGAGGTTCGAATCCTCTCGAGCGCGCCATATCGTAAAACGGAACAAAAGACGGTGAGGTGGCCGAGAGGCTGAAGGCGCTCCCCTGCTAAGGGAGTATACGGTTTATCCCGTATCGAGGGTTCGAATCCCTCCTTCACCGCCATTTATTGACAAGTGAGTCAATTTTTTTGTTCCAAAAGAAATTATTTGTGATAGACTTCACAACTCTCTTGGTAGAGAATATTGCGCGCTCGTAGCTCAGCTGGATAGAGTACCTGGCTACGAACCAGGCGGTCAGAGGTTCGAATCCTCTCGAGCGCGCCATCTCTTCTACTGGAAATTTCTTGTATAGAATAAAGGGGCTAAGCTCCTGATATTGGAATAGCGAAAGCGGTTTTGATATCAAACACCTGCGCGTCCGTAGCTCAGCTGGATAGAGTACCTGGCTACGAACCAGGCGGTCAGAGGTTCGAATCCTCTCGGACGCGCCACTTTCTCTTTTGAAGGTGAGAAGGTAAATTAAAGAATATATTGCGCGCTCGTAGCTCAGCTGGATAGAGTACCTGGCTACGAACCAGGCGGTCAGAGGTTCGAATCCTCTCGAGCGCGCCATTTCTTCAAATGAATATTCTTTTAACAATTAAAGGGGCCAAGCTCCTGATATTGGAATAGCGAAAGCGGTTTTGATATCAAACACCTGCGCGTCCGTAGCTCAGCTGGATAGAGTACCTGGCTACGAACCAGGCGGTCAGAGGTTCGAATCCTCTCGGACGCGCCACTTTCTCTTCTGAAAGTGACAAGGTGAACAACAGAATACTGCGCGCTCGTAGCTCAGCTGGATAGAGTACCTGGCTACGAACCAGGCGGTCAGAGGTTCGAATCCTCTCGAGCGCGCCATCATTGAAAACCCTGCATGAAAATGCAGGGTTTTTTCTTATGTCTACGTTTTGTTCTCGTGAGCATTGGATTTTAGAATCCCCTTGCTCTTCATCATTTCTGGACAATCGATTTATTCTTAGCGGGTGTTTCACATCTCGCCCATCAACGCCATTCTTTACCAATCAAAAGAAACAATGAGCATTCAAATGTTTCCAAAGTGTTAAAATTGTTATTGTTTTTAATTCTTATAATTCAAAAGCTTATTGATGTTCTTTTATCTCTATCGCAGTTTTGTTCGAACTTCTGCAGTAAATTGATGAATGTCCATATTAAGTATCAGGAATTTGGGCAAATATTTTAGTTTATGTGATCTGTGTGGTGAAAAAGCAACCAATAGTGCAGGATGCTCTGAAACCTTTTTAAACAAAATTGACAATATTTAACCAATCTAGATAATCGATTGGTCGGGATTGTGTATAAATCATGTCCTGCGTTATGTCAGGATGACACAGAAAGGAAGCAAGATGACAAATATTGGAAGCCTCTTAGTTGATGCGGCAGCCCTAATGGTAACGGGAATGGGGGTCGTATTTATTTTTCTCACCATTCTTATTTTCCTCGTTCGCTTGATGTCGAAATTGGTACCGCAAGAAGTGCCACCACCGATCACAGCGCCTAAAGCGGTAAAGAATCAAGCCAACCACACTTCAACAGTGAGTCCACAGGTCGTCGCGGCAATTTCTGCAGCGATTCATCAGCATCGCGCCTCGGTTGCGAAGTAGTACAACAAAGGAATAAAAGGAGTTTATGAGCATGTCTAAGCCACTAGCAATTACGGATGTGGTCCTACGTGACGCCCATCAATCACTGTTTGCGACTCGAATGCGCATTGAAGACATGCTGCCTATTGCAGCAGAGTTGGATAAAGTGGGTTATTGGTCGCTCGAAACCTGGGGTGGTGCCACCTTTGATGCGTGTATTCGTTTCTTAGGGGAAGATCCGTGGGAGCGTTTGCGTGAACTGAAGAAAGCGATGCCGAATACACCAATGCAGATGCTACTGCGTGGTCAAAACCTGCTGGGTTATCGTCACTATGCCGATGATGTGGTTGAGAAGTTTGTTGAGCGTGCTCATGCCAACGGTATGGATGTTTTCCGTATCTTTGATGCGATGAACGACGTGCGTAATTTCCAAAAAGCGGTTAAAGCAACGGTGGATGTTGGTGCTCATGCGCAAGGGACGCTTTCTTACACTACCAGCCCGGTTCACAATACTGATACTTGGGTCGATCTCGCCAAACGTTTAGAAGACTTGGGTTGTCACTCGCTTTGTATCAAAGACATGTCTGGCTTACTTAAGCCTTATGAAGCGCAAGAATTGATTACGCGCATTAAAGCCTCTTGTGATATCCCATTGGCGCTGCACTGCCATGCCACTACGGGTTTGTCGACCGCGACGGCAATTAAGGCGGTAGAGTCGGGCATCGATATTTTGGATACTGCGATTTCATCCATGAGTTGCACCTACGGTCACACGCCAACGGAAACCGTTGTGGCGATGTTGCAAGGTACTGAGCGTGATACCAATTTGGACCTTGCTCAAATAGAACCTATTGCCGCGTATTTCCGTGAAGTCCGTAAGAAGTACGCTAAGTTTGAAGGTCAATTGAAAGGGGTGGATTCTCGCATTCTGATTGCTCAAGTTCCTGGTGGTATGCTGACCAACATGGAAAGCCAATTGAAAGAGCAAGGCGCGGCGGATCGTATCGACGAAGTTCTTGAAGAGATCCCTCGCGTGCGTGAAGATCTTGGTTTTATTCCATTGGTGACCCCAACCTCGCAAATTGTCGGCACTCAAGCGGTCATTAACGTCCTGACGGGCGAGCGTTATAAGAGCATCACCAAAGAAACGGCAGGCGTTCTCAAAGGCGAATATGGCGCCGCACCAGCTCCTGTGAATGCGCAGTTGCAAGCACGTGTACTGAGCGGTGCTGAAGCTGTCACTTGTCGACCTGCTGATTTACTTGAAGCGGAATTGCATACACTGACCGACGAACTGTTGGCAAAAGCACAATCAGAAGGCATTCAATTGGCTAAAGAGAGTGTTGATGACGTTCTCACTTACGCACTCTTCCCGCAAGTTGGCCTTAAGTTCCTTAAGAATCGTGGCAATCCTGATGCATTTGAGCCAGCACCGACTCTTGAGGTGGCTCAGCCAACGGCGACGAAAGCCGTTAATGGTGCCGTTGAAGCTTACAGTGTTCGTGTTGATGGCCAGGTATTCCATGTTGAAGTTGGGCCTGAAGGCCAATTGACTTCGGTGACACCAGCTGCTGCGCCAGCGAGTGCTCCTATCGCGGCTCCTGTTTCGGCAGTACCAAGCGATGCGGAAGCGGTATCGGCTCCGCTGGCAGGTAACATCTTCAAAGTTCATGTTCAAGCAGGAAGCTCGGTTGAAGAGGGCGATATTCTGCTGATCCTCGAAGCGATGAAGATGGAAACTGAAGTCCGCGCTGCTCGTAGTGGTGTGGTGCATGAACTGAATGTTAAAGAGGGAGATGCCGTGACAGTAGGCTCACCTCTACTGAGTTTGGCGTAAGGATGTACCATGGATGGATTAATCACGCTTTGGTCTGAAACGGGGATTGCCCACTTTGAACTTGGGCAAATCTGTATGATCGCAGTCGGTTGTGTACTGCTGTTTTTAGCCATTAGTAAAGGCTTTGAGCCTTTACTTCTGTTACCTATTGGCTTTGGTGCCATTTTGGCTAATATCCCGAATGCGGGCTTTACCGAGCCGGGTGGATTGCTTTACTACGTGTATTACATTGGTATTGAATCTGGCGTTTTCCCACTGCTTATTTTTATGGGCGTTGGGGCAATGACGGATTTTGGTGCCTTGATTGCCAACCCTAAAACCTTATGGCTCGGTGCAGCCGCGCAGTTTGGTATTTTTGCCACGCTGTTTGGTGCGATTCTATTGAACTATGTGCCGGGCATGGAGTTTTCTATGGAGGATGCGTCGTCCATCGCCATCATTGGTGGCGCGGATGGCCCAACAGCCATTTTCCTCGCCAGCCGTCTCTCTCCCGATTTACTCGGTGCGATTGCGGTAGCAGCATACAGTTACATGGCTTTGGTTCCTATTATTCAGCCGCCGATCATGAAGGCGCTCACAACGCCGGAAGAGCGTAAGATCAAAATGGCTCAACTTCGTCATGTCGGAAAAGTGGAGAAAGTGCTTTTCCCGTTGGCGGTATTGGTGATGACCATCTTGTTCCTTCCTTCTGCAACGCCGCTGGTAGGGATGTTCTGTCTGGGGAACTTGATGCGTGAAGCGGGTGTGGTGGAGCGTTTGTCAAAAACGGCACAAAACGAGCTGATCAACATCGTGACTATTTTCCTTGGCTTAGGCGTAGGCTCGAAACTACAAGCTGAGCACTTCTTGAATGTGGAGACATTGGGCATTCTTGCATTAGGTGCGGCAGCGTTCAGTATTGGTACTGGCGCGGGCGTGCTGATGGCGAAGCTACTCAACAAGTTCTCGGAAGAAGACATCAATCCGTTGATTGGTGCCGCAGGGGTTTCTGCTGTACCAATGGCGGCGCGTGTGGTGAATAAAGTGGGCTTAGAAGCCAACTCACAAAACTTCTTGTTGATGCATGCAATGGGGCCGAATGTGGCGGGTGTATTGGGCAGTGCGGTAGCCGCCGGTGTGCTATTGGCTCTGGTCGGCTAATCTCGCTGTGAATTGTCAGTCAAATTGTGTCATCACAATTAACTTCGGTTAACAAAATGGTTTATAGTCAAAGGGATGCTTCGGCATCCCTTTCTTTTTGTCCTTAGGAACGGCTGATTATGGAAAATAAGCAAATCGTTATTACAGAATTTGGTGGCCCTGATGTACTGGCTATCCGTTCAAGTCAAATGCCTGAACCCAAACCTGGTCAGGTTCTCATTAAAGTCTATTTTTCAGGTATTAACCCTATCGATGTTAAAACGCGTGCAGGGCTGGGGTGGGCGGCGGCACAGAATAAGGACAAATTACCTTGGGTGCCCGGTTATGACATTTCTGGCAAAGTAGTCAGTTGTGGTGAGAACGCGGAGCGCTTTGTCATCGGCGATACCGTTGCCGGTTTCGTCGGTTTCCCATTAGAAGGCGGTGGTTACAGCCAGTATCTTTGCGTGGACGAAGACGCATTGAGTCTGGTGCCAGGTTCAGTCACCTTAGAGGGGGCGGCGGTACTTCCACTAGCCGGGCAAACGGCAGCACAAGCGCTGAACAAAGCCCAAGTGAAAGAAGGGGAGCGTGTGCTCATTCTTGCTGGCGCAGGAGGCGTTGGCCATTTGGCCGTGCAAATCGCCGTTGCCGCGAAAGCCGAAGTGTATACGACGTGCAGTGAACGCAATTTAGATTACATGGCAACGTTGGGTGCTCATGCTATCAATTACCAATTTGCTCCTGCTTCAGAGCGTTTGAGTGATGTGGATGTATTGATTGATCTGGTTGGTGGTGATGTCGCCCTTGATGCCTTGAAGTGCTTAAAAGACAACGCCAGAGTTGTGACGGTGCCGACGCTGAGTGCAGAGATGATCTGTGAAAAAGCCAAACTTCTCGGGTTTGAGGCAACGGGGATGCTGGTGGAGCCCGATCCTCAGCAGTTGGATACATTGCTGTATATGGTGGGCGTTGGCTTACTTAAAACAGAAATTCAGCGTATCTATCCGATGCATGAGGTCAGTGATGCGCACAAACAAATCGAAACAGGGCATACCCGAGGAAAAGTACTACTGGATATGCAATGTTAGAAACCTTTAATGGATGGTTTGCAGAGGCGGCATTGTGGTTTTCCGACTCTGCACTTTGGGTATTGTTTTTCACTGGTTTTCTCAGTGCAACCTTATTACCTGGAGGCTCAGAGGCGAGTTTGATCGCGACCTTGTCTCTTAATCAATTTCCAATTTCACACATCATTATTGTCGCGACGCTAGGAAATACCCTTGGTGGGTTAACTAACTATTGGTTAGGTTTGCTGTTACCAAATCGAACTCAACAAGAAAAACATGGTCATACCGCTTTGAGGTGGTTAGCCAAATACGGCTATTGGGGGCTGTTTTTTAGTTGGCTTCCTGTGATTGGCGATCCTCTCTGTTTAGCGGCCGGTTGGCTGCGAATGAAATTTCTTCCTTGTCTGGTGCTTATCGCACTGGGGAAAGCGGTACGCTACAGCGTGCTGGCTATGCTTTATATCGGACTATTCTAAGGAAAAAGCATGAAAAAACTGATGCTGAGTGCCTGCTCTCTTTTTGTCCTCGCTGGTTGTTCTTCCGTAAAATCGGTTTCTGTGCCGTTTTTTTCTTCATTACCAGAAGGGGTGACTCTGATTGAAGAGTCGTCAGCGCAAGCGGGTAAAGTCAAAATCCCGTATGAAAAATATCGTTTAGAAAATGGCTTAACCGTCATTTTGTCACCCGATCACTCCGATCCCTTGGTGCACGTTGACGTCACTTACCACGTCGGCTCGGCTCGAGAAGAGATTGGTAAGTCAGGCTTTGCGCATTTCTTCGAGCATATGATGTTCCAAGGCTCGGAAAATGTGGGTGATCAGCAACACTTCAAGATCATTACGGAAGCCGGCGGGACACTGAATGGCACCACAAACCGAGATAGAACCAACTATTTCGAAACTGTGCCAGCGAACCAACTTGAGAAAATGTTGTGGTTAGAATCGGATCGCATGGGCTTTTTGCTTGATGCCGTCTCGCAGCGTAAGTTTGAGGTGCAACGCGACACCGTGAAAAATGAGCGCGCTCAACGCTATGACAACCGCCCTTACGGTTTGATTTGGGAAAAAATGGCGGAAGCGATGTACCCTGAAGGGCACCCTTATTCGTGGCAAACTATTGGTTATGTTGAAGATCTTGATCGTGTCGACGTCAATGACCTGAAAGCGTTTTTCTTACGCTGGTATGGGCCTAATAATGCCGTGTTAACTATCGGTGGTGACATAGATACCGATCAGACATTGGAATGGGTGAACAAGTATTTTGGTTCGATTCCTCGCGGACCTGAAGTGGATAATGCACCGAAGCAGCCTGCAACCCTGAAAGAAAATCGCTTCATCACGCTGGAAGATCGTATTAGACAGCCGATGGTGATGATGGCGTGGCCGACGACTTACAATGGTGAAGAGCATCAAGCCTCGCTCGATGCATTGGCGAGTTTACTAGGGGAAGGCAATAATAGTTTGCTGTACCAAAATCTCGTAAAAACGCAAAAAGCCGTCGACGCTGGTGCCTTCCAAGATTGTGCTGAATTGGCTTGTACTTTCTACGTGTACGCGATGGGAGACTCAGGAGACAAGGGAGATTTGGCCAGTTTGTATCAAGAGCTGATGCAGACCTTAGATGAGTTTAAAGAGAAGGGCGCCGATGGGAAACGCCTTGAGCAGATCATTGGTAAAGCAGAAGCCGATGCCGTGTTCTCATTGCAAAGCGTCAGCGGCAAAGTCAGTCAGCTCGCTGCAAATGAGACCTTCTTTGCAACCCCTGATCGCATCGAATATCAATTAGATCAATTACGCGCGGTGACGGCGGATTCGGTCAACCAAGCCTATCAACAATTTATTGATGGCAAAAACAAAGTGACTTTAAGCGTGGTGCCTACGGGCAAAACGGATATGGCGGTGCAAAAAGCCAACTTTGTGACGCCGGCGAGAACCTTGCCTGAATACCAAAAAATCACCGATGATCAGTTGGCTTATCGTAAAGCGGAAGACAGTTTTGACCGATCTCAAATGCCATCTGCCGGAGAGCCAGTGAAAGCAGAAATGCCAGATCTGTACAAAGTGCATTTTGATAACGGCAGCGAGTTACTCGGCGCTGTCAGTGATGAAACGCCAACCGTATTGATGCAGTTCCGCTTCCCTGCAGGGAGCCGATTTGACCCGGTAGGCAAAGAAGGGTTAGCTAAACTCACCGCAGCTATGATGGAGGAGGGGACAACTTCTCGCAGTGCAGAAGAGTTACAAGCGGAGTTGGACAAGCTGGGCAGTAACATCAGTGTGTCAGCCGAGCGATACAGCACGACAGTTACGCTTTCTGCATTAGAGAAAAATTTACCAGCAACGTTGGAAATTTTTCAGCAGATGATCCGGTCTCCTGCGTTTGATGAGGATGATTTTGCCCGTGCGAAGAAGCAAATGATCGAAGGGGCTGTTTATGAGCAGCAGCAACCAAGCTGGATGGCTTCGCAAGCGACACGCCAAGTGATTTATGGTGACACGCTGTTTGCTCGTTCCAGTGATGGCACGATGGCTTCTTTACAAGGGCTCACGCTGGCTGATGTCAAAGCATTCTATCAATCGCACTACACACCACAAAGCACACAGATCGTGGTCGTGGGGGATTTAAATCGCCGAGAAATGGCTAGTCAATTGGCATTTTGGAAAGCATGGCAGGGTGAGGCCGCGCCGCTGTATCGCCCGCAAGTTGTGAAGCCATTAAGCGATTCAAAAATCTACTTGGTGGATAAGCCGGGAGCACCACAAAGCGTCATCCGCATGGTACGCCTTGGTTTGCCGTATGATGCCACCGGTGAGATGTTCCTAAGCCAATTAGCGAACTTTAATTTGGCTGGCAATTTCAACAGCCGTTTAAATCAGAATCTGCGTGAGGACAAAGGATACACATACGGGGCGCAAGGCTACTTTGCCAGCAATCTCGAAACCGGTGTCGTGGTGTTTGATGCGCAAGTACGCGCTGATGCAACCATTCCTGCGTTAATGGAGATGGAGAATGAACTGAATGAGTTTTCTCAATCTGGTATGACGGATGATGAGCTGCATTTCATGCGTCAGGCGGTTGGTCAACAAGATGCCTTGAAGTATGAAACTCCCGGACAAAAAGCGCAGTTGATCGGTAATATTCTCCGTTACAGCTTAGATGAAGATTATCTCAAACAGCGCAACGCGATTGTGGAAAGCATTGATAAAGCGCCGCTTAACGATTTGGCGAAGAAATGGTTTGACCCGAATGACTATCAGATGATCGTTGTTGGGGATGCAAAAACGCTTCGCCCACAATTGGAAAAGTTGAATAAAGCCGTAGAAGAGCTTGAAATCATCCGATAGAGTACACATTTAGTAGCGAAGAGTATTGGCTCTTCGCTACTTGTTGTTGGTCTGGATACCCTTTTGAATACGCAGAAGGGTATCCAGACCAATTCGATTTCCGACAATTCAGTTTGCAGGTGTGACGCTGCAAGCTTCTGATATAAGTGAATTTCATTTTGACTGATTTTGCTGCGCGACTTGAGTTAGTTGCAAGAAACCCAGAAGTGTTTAAACAGTTTGGCCGTGGTGTGGAGCGTGAAACGTTACGCTACAGCCAAAATGGTCGGATAGCCACCACCATGCATCCTCAAGGCTTGGGTTCTGCGTTTACCAATCAGTGGATCACCACCGACTTTGCAGAGTCGTTGTTAGAATTCATTACCCCTGTTTCTCATGACATCGATGTTTTGTTGGGCCAGTTGGATGACATTCATCATTTCACTCAAACTCAGTTGGGTGAAGAGAAAATGTGGCCGATGTCGATGCCTTGTTATGTCGAGACTGAAGATCAAATTACTTTGGCGCAGTACGGCAGCTCAAACTCGGCCAAAATGAAAACCCTCTATCGAGAAGGCTTGAAGCGCCGCTATGGTAGCCTCATGCAGATCATTTCCGGCGTGCACTTTAACTTCTCATTTCCTGAGAGCTTTTGGGATGCGCTGCATGGTGAGCAAACAGAAGATGAGCGCCAAGCAACGAAGTCGGAAGCCTATTTTGGCCTAATTCGTAACTATTACCGCTTTGGTTGGCTGATCCCTTATTTCTTTGGTGCGTCACCCGCAATGTGTTCCTCGTTTCTTCAAGGGCGTGAGACGTCGTTGCCTTTTGAAGCGTTGGGGAAAACTTTATATTTACCTAAGGCGACGTCGCTACGCTTGAGTGATTTGGGCTACACCAATAGCGCTCAAAGTGTACTGACGATTGGCTTTAACAGCATTGACGAATACCTAGAAGGGCTAACTAAAGCCATTCGCACACCTTCGGCTGAGTTTGCCAAGTTGGGTGTGAAGGAAAATGGCGAATATCGCCAGCTCAACAGTAACGTACTGCAAATTGAAAATGAGCTCTATGCTCCGATTCGACCGAAGCGTGTGGCAAAAAATGGTGAGAAACCATCAGAAGCACTGGCGCGAGGTGGGGTGGAATACATCGAAGTTCGCTCGCTGGATGTGAACCCATTTACGCCAGTGGGTATCACGGAAACTCAAGTGCGTTTCCTCGATTTGTTCTTAACTTGGGCTGCCTTGTCTGAGTCGCAACCAATGGATCAATGTGAACTGGCTTGCTGGCGAGAAAACTGGAACAAGGTGGTGGTATCTGGTCGTGAGTATGGTTTAGAGCTGCAGATCGGTTGTAAAGGTGAAAAGCTTAGCTTACAAGCTTGGGCTCATCGTGTGTTTGCAGAGCTGCGCCAGTTAGCGGAAGTGATGGACAGTGCTCACGGTGACAATCAGTACAGCCTCGCTTGTAGTGAGCTGGAACAGTGGATTGACCATCCAGAAAAAACGTTGTCTGCACAGCTACTTACTTTGATTCAGCAAAATGGTAGTTTGGGAGCAACGGGGTGTGAGTTGGGGGGGGCATATCGTGAGCAAAACTTAGCGCATCACTATCGTCACTTCTCTCTGCAGCAAATGGAACAAGAAGTTGCGCTCTCCCTCATTAAACAGAGCCAAATTGAACAAGCCGATGAGGTGGATTTCGATACCTATTTGGCCGATTACTTTGCCTACTTAAAATAGGGAATCGGCAATGACAGGAGCCTCTGCTGAAAGAGGGATGAGTAAGATTGCTCGTCGTGTGTTGTTGCTCGGTTTGGTGGGGTTATCTGGCTGTGCGACTACCCCGCCGGCGCAGCAAAATAACTTATGTGACATTTTCCGTGAGAAACCTCGCTGGTATAAAGATGCCTTAGCGATGGAAAAGGAGTGGGGTACCCCGATTCAAGTCGCGATGGCGTTTGTCAAACAAGAAAGCAGCTTTCGCCACGACGCAAGACCGCCAAAAGACTATATACTTGGGTTTATTCCTTGGGGCCACGTGAGTAGTGCGTATGGTTATGCTCAAGCACAAGATCCGGCTTGGGAAGATTTTCAGCGTGCCACAGGACATGGCGGCTCACGGACTAACTTTGATGACTCATTGATGTTCATTGGTTGGTATACCAGTGAAACACGTAAGCAGTTGGGGGTTTCCTTATGGGACCCTTACAATCAGTATCTCGCTTATCACGAAGGTCGAGGTGGTTATCAGCGTAAGAGCTATCAAAGGAAGCCCTCGCTCATCAAGGTAGCCCGTAAAGTGGAACAACAAACAAAAGATTATGGCTGGCAGTTAAAACAGTGCCGTCAAGAATTGGAAGATAATCGAAGCTGGTTTTTCTAAATCAGTAAAGTCCTCTGAGCATCAAGGACGAATAGAGCAGGAGAGAAGTAATGCCATTATTAGATAGTTTTACCGTTGACCACACTCGCATGCATGCACCCGCGGTGCGTGTGGCAAAAACCATGCAGACGCCAAAAGGCGACACCATTACCGTGTTTGACTTACGTTTCACTGCACCTAACAAAGATATTTTGTCAGAGAAAGGCATTCACACTTTGGAGCACCTGTACGCAGGCTTTATGCGTAAGCATCTTAATGGCGCATCGGTTGAGATCATCGATATCTCACCGATGGGTTGTCGTACCGGTTTCTACATGAGCTTAATTGGTGCGCCGAGTGAGCAAGACGTGGCATCTGCGTGGACGGCTTCGATGGAAGATGTGTTGAAAGTGGAAAGCCAAAACAAGATCCCTGAGTTGAACGAGTATCAGTGCGGTACCGCAGCCATGCACTCGCTAGATGAAGCGAAGCAAATCGCACAAAACATTCTGGCAGCAGGAATTTCGGTGAATAAAAATGATGAACTGGCATTGCCAGAAGCGATGTTGAAAGAGCTCAAAGTGGATTAACCCATCGCGTACTAACATCATAAAAAAAGAAAGGCCCAGTGTTCACGCTGGGCCTTTTCATTCCTTGGTGTAAAGTCGGGCTAATGCCGTTAGGTCGTTTTGCGTTTTCGCTTAGGAAAGACTTTTACCGACTTAATTCGGTTTTCTTCAAGTTCCACAATTTCCATCGCGTGGCCGGCCACTTTCACACTGAGGTGGCTTTCTGGAATGTCTTCTAAGTGCTCCAAAATTAAGCCATTGAGTGTTCTAGGACCATCGGTTGGCAGTTTCCATTTCAAACCTTTATTGATATCACGGATGTTGGTGCTTCCTTCAATAAGGAAACTGCCGTCGCCTTGCGGAGTAATCTCATCTGAAAGGCTTGGTGCAATCGAGGTGGTAAATTCACCCACGATCTCTTCTAGAATGTCTTCCAGTGTCACTAGGCCGATAATATCGCCATATTCATCGACAATCAGGCCGATGCGCTGTTTATTGCGTTGGAACTTGAGTAGCTGAACATTGAGTGGGGTGCTTTCGGGAATGAAATAGACCTCATCTGCCGCTCGTAGCAAGGTCTCTTTGTTGAACTCATTCTTCTCAAGCATCAAGCGATACGCTTCTCGTAACCTTAACATACCAACGGCTTCGTCGATTTTGTCGCGATACAAGACAATGCGGCCATGAGGAGAGTGAGTCAGCTGACGGACAATGGATTTCCAATCGTCATTGATATCAATGCCGGTAATCTCATTACGCGGGATCATGATGTCATTCACCGTGACGTGTTCTAAATCCAAAATGGAAACCAGCATATCTTGGTGTCGCTGGGGGATTAAGCTGCCCGCTTCGTTTACCACGGTACGCAATTCTTCGGAGCTGAGATTGTCTTCGCCGTTGTGTTGCGCTTTCAAACCAAGTAAGCGAATGAAACCATTGGTAATAAAATTCACCAACATCACCAAAGGCGAAAGCAGTTTCATCAAAACCACCAGCAAAATGCTGCTCGCGTATGAAACTCGTTCAGGATAGAGTGCGGCCACGGTTTTAGGGGTGACTTCTGCAAAAACCAAAACGACTAAGGTAAGGGCACCGGTTGCAATTGCAACACCCAAATCACCATAAAGGCGCATGCCGAGAATGGTCGCAATGGCGGAGGCAAGAATATTGACAAGGTTGTTACCGATAAGAATCAAACCAATTAATCGGTCTGGGCGGCTCAGTAACTTTTCGACACGCTTAGCCCCTTTGTGCCCAGAATTGGCGAGGTGCTTTAAGCGATATCGGTTCAGTGACATCATCCCTGTCTCTGAACCAGAGAAATAGCCTGAAATGACGATAAGACACGCGAGTAGCGCAAATAAGATACCCGTAGATATGTCGTCCAAAACTCAAATTTTCCTTTTGTTATCCTGATAAATGACAGTGCTATTACGCGTTATAGCTGTCCTAAAAATGACAGTACATTATGGGTTTAGCTCAGTATGATCTCTTTTACAAAGCGGCTACCAAAATAGGCCAGGGTTAATAAAGTTGCCCCTGCGACAGCAAACCAGGTCACTTTTTTTCCGCGCCAGCCTTTTTGATAATGCCCCCACAGCAACGTGGAGTAAACCAACCAAGCGATAAACGACAGCACCGCTTTATGCGCTTTTCCTTCCGCAAACATATCGTGAACAAAAACAAACCCAGTTGCCAACGTTGCCGTTAACAGTAGATTGCCGATCATAATGATTTTAAACAGCTGTCTTTCCACCATTAACAGTGGCGGTAGGTTTGGATTAATGACTAATGATTTTTTCGCTTTCAGTTTATGGTCTAGCCAAGCCAATTGAAGTGCGTATAGCGCGCCAATGGTCAACGTGGCATAAGAAAACAGTGCCAAGGAAATATGGATTAACAGCTTAGGGTCATTCTCTAAATGCTTAATGAAAGTGCTGGGTAAAAACGTCGCAGCAGAGAGATTAATGGCGGCAAAGCTATAGACGACAGGCAATAAGAACCATAAACGGTTTTTAAGCATCGCGGCACTCATCACCAAGGAGATGATGAAGCTGATCAACGACGCGACATTTAAAATACTGAGATTTTGACCATACCCTTCAAAAATGAGATCGCTCAATAGCCACGCGTGAAAGACCAGTGCCAAAGAAGCACTAATTAAAACGGTTTTGGCCTTTATCCCCGTTTGGTGTGCAAGTCCCGGAACGATCGTGGCGATGGCTAATCCGTAGAGAATCGTGGCACCAATGGCAATTATGCTGTCCATATATCCTGAAAGTTGGTCAATAGAATGGGGCAAGTATACCTTGCAACTGAGCTCTGGGCTACGTTGAATAGAGATCAATGATAAGAGTTGAGATATTGAAATTAATAACTTATCCCCAATAGTGTGGAATAGAGCCGTTTCGCGGGTATCTCTGATTCCGTGGCTAAGGTATACTCACCCCAATTTATCGCCGGATTAAGCGTAGAGAACACAATGTTTGAGAATTTAACGGATCGATTATCCAAAACGCTGAAGAATATCAGTGGCAAAGGTCGTCTGACAGAAGACAATATCAAAGATACCCTGCGTGAAGTACGAATGGCACTGCTTGAGGCCGATGTTGCCTTACCTGTGGTGCGTGAATTTGTCGCTCGCGTAAAAGAAAAAGCCGTTGGTGTGGAAGTGTCGAAATCACTCACTCCCGGTCAAGAGTTCATTAAGATCGTTCAAGGTGAACTTGAAGCGGTCATGGGTGAATCGAATGAAGCGCTAAACTTAGCGGCGCAACCGCCAGCGGTTATTTTGATGGCGGGTCTACAAGGTGCGGGTAAAACCACCTCAGTCGGTAAACTATCGAAGCTGCTAAAAGAGCGCGATAAGAAGAAAGTGTTGGTTGTATCAGCCGACGTTTACCGTCCAGCGGCAATCAAACAGTTAGAAACATTGGCGAGCGACATTGGTGTTGACTTCTTCCCTTCTTCTGCTGACCAAAAGCCGATTGATATCGCCAATGCCGCTATCGACCACGCGAAAAAGAAATTCTTTGATGTTTTGATCGTCGATACCGCAGGTCGCTTAGCGATTGATGAAGCGATGATGGGCGAGATCCAACAACTTCATAGTGCAATTAACCCAGTGGAAACGCTGTTTGTTGTTGATGCCATGACGGGTCAAGATGCCGCCAATACCGCCAAAGCTTTTGGTGACGCTCTGCCACTGACGGGGGTCATTCTGACCAAAGTGGATGGCGATGCGCGTGGTGGTGCTGCGCTGTCGGTACGTCATATTACAGGTAAACCAATCAAATTCTTAGGTGTGGGTGAAAAGACCGACGCACTTGAGCCATTCCATCCTGATCGTGTTGCTTCACGTATTCTGGGCATGGGGGATGTTCTGTCGCTGATTGAAGATCTGCAACGCAACGTTGATACCGAAAAAGCGCAGAAACTGGCGCAAAAGTTCAAAGAGAAAAAAGGCTTTGATCTTGAAGATTTCCGTGAACAACTTGGTCAGATGCAGAACATGGGGGGCATGATGGGGATGCTGGATAAGCTACCTGGTATGTCTCAATTGCCGTCGGACATCAAAGATAAAGTCGACGACAAGATGTTCAAACAGATGGAAGCGATCATCAACTCCATGACGATGAAAGAGCGCCAAAACCCAGATTTGATTAAAGGTTCACGTAAAAAGCGTATCGCTGCTGGTTCTGGCACCCAAGTGCAAGATGTGAATCGCCTGTTGAAGCAGTTTACCCAAATGCAAAAGATGATGAAGAAAATGCAGAAGGGTGGCATCAAAGGCATGATGCGCAATATGCAAGGCATGATGGGTGGTATGGGCGGTGGATTCAATCCATTCGGCCGATAACATGATTTAGGCTCTAGCACTTGTTTGTAGCTAGAGCCTAGCATTCTCCTCAATCCTCAATCCTCAATCCTCAATCCTTAGCCACTTTTCAACTTGTTACCTCCATCACAAACTCAAAAATGAATTTATGTTGGTGAAAAAGTAACAACCCCCTTGCATTCATGCCTAATAAGAGTAAAATTCCGGAGCTTTATTTTGGTACGAGACCCCAAACTGTTTAGTGATACATGGTTTCTGGGGTTAATTTTATTTTTGAGAAAGCAAAGAGGACGACATGGTAACCATTCGTTTGGCACGTCACGGCGCTAAAAAGCGTCCATTTTATCAAATCGTAGTAGCGGACAGCCGCAATGTTGCAACTGGCCGTTTCATCGAGAAAGTTGGTTTCTTTAACCCAACTGCACAAGGTCAAGAAGAAGGTCTACGTATCGACCTAGATCGCGTTAACCACTGGGTTGGTCAAGGCGCATCTCTATCTGACCGTGTTGCTAAGCTAGTTAAAGACGCTCAAAAAGCGGCTTAATTAAGAAACTAGTGTATGTCGATGAAAGGTAAAGAAACAATGAGTGATGAGCGTATTGTTGTTGGTAAATTTGGTTCTACTTACGGCATTCGTGGTTGGCTCAAAGTTTTTTCCTACACAGACAATGCCGAAAGCCTATTTGATTACAGCCCTTGGTACGTTAACCAAAAAGGCGAGTGGGTCGAGTTCAAGGTGGAAAGCTGGAAGCGCCATAACAAAGGTATGGTGGCTAAGCTGGAAGGTCTAGATGTTCGCGAAGACGCGCATCTCCTGACTAACCTTGAGATCGCTATTGACCCTGCTGTACTACCTGAATTGTCAGAAGATGAATTCTACTGGCGAGAATTGTTTGGAATGCAAGTGGTAACCACCAATGGTTACGATCTGGGTGTCGTTACTGACATGCTAGAAACGGGCTCAAACGATGTTCTCGTAGTAAAAGCAAATCTAAAAGATGCTTTTGGGCAAAAGGAACGTTTAATTCCGTTCCTTGAAGAGCAAGTGATCATCAAAGTTGATCGCGAAGCTCAACGGATCGAAGTTGACTGGGATCCTGGATTCTAATCTCCAAAGCTACAGAGCGAGATAAACATGTGGGTTGGCGTAATTAGCCTTTTTCCTGAAATGTTCCGTTCTGTTACTGATTTTGGAGTAACAGGTCAAGCGGTTAAAAAAGGTCTTTTATCGATTGAGACTTGGAATCCTCGCGATTTCACTCACGATAAACATCGCACAGTTGATGACCGACCTTATGGTGGTGGCCCTGGTATGTTAATGATGGTTCAGCCTTTGCGCGATGCCATTCATGCAGCCAAACAAGCCTCACCAGGTAAGACGAAAGTCATTTACCTTTCTCCTCAAGGTCGTAAGCTCGACCAACAAGGAGTGGAAGAATTGGCAACCAATGAGAACTTGCTTCTGATTTGTGGCCGATACGAAGGGGTAGATGAGCGCATCATTCAATCTGAAGTTGACGAAGAATGGTCAATCGGAGATTTTGTGATGACGGGTGGTGAAATACCAGCCATGACGTTGATTGATTCTGTCTCACGGTTTGTTCCGGGAGTATTAGGGGATTTTGCGTCGGCAGAAGAAGATTCTTTTGCTAATGGCTTGCTAGATTGCCCTCACTATACGCGTCCTGAAGTGTTGGATGGCAAAGAAGTACCTGAGGTACTGATGTCCGGCAACCATAAGGAAATTCGTCGTTGGCGACTAAAACAGTCGTTAGGCCGCACCTGGCAAAGAAGACCAGAGCTCCTGGAAAACCTAGCTCTGACTGACGAACAGGAACAATTACTTGCTGAGTTCATTCAAGAAACTCACCATAAGCGCAAGTAACCTATTTAATTTAGTATCAGTTTATTCTAGGAATATTAAAAATGAGTAACATCATCAAAGCTCTTGAGCAAGAGCAAATGAAACAAGACCTACCTAAATTTGCACCAGGTGACACTGTTGTTGTTCAGGTTAAGGTAAAAGAAGGTAACCGTGAGCGTCTACAGGCGTACGAAGGCGTTGTAATCGCTATTCGTAACCGTGGTCTACACTCTGCATTCACTGTTCGTAAGATCTCTAACGGTGAAGGTGTTGAGCGTACGTTCCAAACTCACTCTCCAGTTGTTGATAGCATCGAAGTTAAACGCCGTGGTGCAGTACGTCGTGCCAAGTTGTACTACCTACGTGAGCGTTCTGGTAAGTCAGCTCGTATCAAAGAGAAACTTGCTAAGAAGTAATGCTATAACTAGCGTTCTCATAGTATTAGCGGAGACTATTTGGTCTCCGCTTTTTTTTCGTTCATCTGCATGAGGACACGATTCTCGAGGGTGTCTTGATTTATTGATTGCTTAAATAGCGGCAATAAAAAAGGTTGATGCGTGAACATCAACCCTATTTAATCACTAGAAAACTAGAAAACTAGAAAACTAGAAAACTAGAAAACGTTAATACTGCTCTTCAGACCAACCGTCACTGTCAGACATATCTGGCGCACCCGGTATGGCATTTTCTTCATCGGCCCATTCGCCAAAGTCGATCATTTGGCATTTTTTACTGCAGAAAGGGCGATGAGGGCTTTGCTCTCCCCATTCCACATTGGTGCCACATTGAGGGCATTTAACTATGGTTATTTTTGTCATAAAGATAGAACCGTAAAACAAAGTGGTTTACTAAAAATAGTGATATTCATTCTGTGTGGACGTTAACTGCATACTGCCAGTTCAAAATGAACATCTTGGCTGCAGGCTTGCCCAGTTTCAAAGTTGATGAATTTGATCGCAAAGCGGTTTTTGTGTCCAGAAATCATCGGATAGACACCATACTCCATGGGAATATGAAGGCGAAGAATGTTCGCTTCTTCTGCATCGCTTTGGAAAAATCCATTGAGTGCGGTTTGAGATCTGAAATGACCAGCTTCTCGTGCCAGTTTTAGCCACAAGTTTAATGCGTCGGAGAGCGGTTTAAGGCTATCCAACCACTGTCGTGCATCTTCGATCTTTCTCTCAATGGGCAAATTCAACCAATAGTGCAGAGCTGGAAGATCAAAACAGCAAGAGCCGCCTGGAAGACTAAATCGCTGACGAATTGAGCTGAGGAAGCGATCTTCCTTTAATGATTGGCCAAAACGCGGTGCCTGCATAAGAGCGGCATGGGTACGATCGGCCTCATCAAGTAATGAACGCAGTGTCGCTTGATCAACCCCTTCGACATTTAACCAACTGCGATAGAGTAGGCGCTGTTTCTCAATGTCTTTCGCAAGCTCGCTCTTTAACTGAATTTGTTCAAAAATTTCGATGAGATCGAAGATAGAACGAAAAAAGAGTTGGTGCTGGTGCGGCTCTGAAAATGAGGCGGCAGTATGTGCCTGTCTAAGCAGTGATTCGACTCTCAGATAAATGCGAGTCTTTTCATTGAGTGGATGTTCGAAGTTATGCGTGGTCATCTAGCGGGCCTGTCGTCGTCTCTGACTTATTTTCACCGATTTTGCTTGCTCATGGCTAGGTACTTTTGGTGTAAATCTGTGATTTGCTGCAAAAGATCTTGGTCTTTTGACTCATTTTTAATCACATCGTCTGCCAAGGCGAGACGTTCGTGTCTGCTTGCCTGAGCCTTGAGTATGGCACGAACTTGTTGTTCATCAACACTGTCACGATCCATGGTTCGCTGTAATTGTGTTTTTTCTTCAACATCCACGACCAAAACGCGGTCGCACAGAGTCTGTAGTTGGTTTTCTACCAACAGCGGTACAACGAGCAAAGCGTAAGGGGATGAGACCTGCGCCAGATCCTCGATCATTTTACGACGGATCATAGGGTGCAGTAGCGCGTTGAGCCATTGCTTTTCTTCGCTATGGGCAAAGATACGCTGACGAAGTTGTCCACGATCGAGTTCGCCTTCACAAGTCAGAATATCAGCACCGAAATGGTCAACAATCGCGGCCAGTCCCGCACTTCCGGGGGCAACTACCTGACGAGCGACAATGTCTGCGTCGACGATATCGATAGCAAAGTGTTGTTGAAAAAGATTGGCCACCGTTGTTTTTCCGCTGGCGATACCACCAGTCAATCCAATCACTAAAGCCATATTACGCCCCTATAAGATAGTTGAGATACCAAGACATCAAGCTATCTCCCCACATCAAGGCGACCCAACCAGCAATGGCCAGATAAGGCCCAAATGGAAAAGCCATCTCAATACCTTGCTTTTGCAATCTGAGTTGAATGAGACCAAAGATCAGCCCGACAACCGAAGAAAGTAAGATGATCATCGGTAGATATTGCCAGCCGAGCCAAGCTCCAAGTGCCGCAAGCAATTTAAAGTCTCCGTAACCCATGCCTTCTTTCCCTGTCAGCAATCTGAAAAGGTGATAAACGCTCCAAAGGCAGAGATAGCCTGCCATCGCACCGAACACTGAATCTTGCAGAGATACTGGGCTTATCTCTAGTAACGCTAGCGCGATGCCTGTCCACGTCAGCGGCAGTGTCAGTTGATCAGGCAGTAGCATGGTATCTAAGTCGATGAAGGTGGCGGCGATCAACACCAAAGTAAAACCAATCAGTGCTACGGTAATCGGTGCATAACCGAACTTCCAAGCGACTAGGCCGCACAAGAAGGCGCTCAGTGCTTCAACAAAAGGATAGCGAGCACTGATTTTCGTCTGGCAATGGTGACATTTTCCTCTTAGAGCTAGCCAACTAAAGACAGGAATATTATCTCGAACTCGTATTGGGGTATGGCACGAAGGGCAACTTGAACGCGGCGTGCTTAATGTTAGGGTTTCTGTCGGTGGTGTGATGTTGTATTCAGGAAAGGACTCTGCACACTCTTGGCGCCATTCCAGTTCCATTATTTTCGGTAGACGGTAGATGACGACGTTAAGAAAGCTGCCTACCAGTAAGCCAAACAGGGAAGCTAAACCAATATAAAGCCAAGGGTAGTATTGTAACGCGTCCATATAATCGTCGTTCTCTTTGTGGTGTGGGCAAAAATAGCTCAAGCAAGCCAATAGCTTGCTTGATATTACAAAAGGTAAACTGCGAGGGTTATCTTATCCCAGAACACTCATTAAATTAAAGATCGGCAAGTACATTGCGGTGACCAATCCGCCGACGACAACGCCCAGAAAGACGATGATCAACGGCTCGAGAATTTTACCGAGGTTGTCGACGGTGTTATCCACTTCAAACTCATAGATGGTGGCAATCTTGTTCAGCATATCGTCCATTTGGCCAGATTCTTCACCAATCATCACCATTTGCAGCACCAATTCTGGGAAAGCAAGGCTGTTGCGCATGGCGATGTACATTGGCATCCCGGCAGCGGTGTCACGATAAACATCTTCAATCGCATATTGGTAATGTAGATTGCCAGCGGTTTTACTGGTGGTTTTTAAACTGGTGAGGATCGGGATACCTGCACTGAAACTGGTGGCCAATGTGCGGCTAAATTTGGCAATCGCCGCTTTGGATAAGACCCCACCAATCACAGGGATCTTTAAACTCAAGCGTGACATTTTTAAGCGAAATGCGGGTGATTTTTTGCTTAGACCGCGAAGTAAATAGATAGCGCTGAACAACGTAATGAAAAACCAACTGCTGTAGGCTTGCACAAAATCAGACAGGTCTAAGACTTTTTGCGTAAACCAAGGCAGTTCTGCGCCGAATCCGGTGAACATTTTGCGAAACTCGGGAATAACCTTGGTCAGCATTAAATAAGAGACGCCCAACGCGACCAGCACGACCATGCAGGGATAAATTAGCGCCTTGATCACTTTTGCTCGCAACTGCTCATTTTTTTCCCGATAAAAAGCGAGACGTTCAAAAACTTGATCAAGATTACCCGATTGTTCACCAGTGGCGACTAAGTCAACATAAATGCCATCGAATTGTGGGCTGGCACTGCGAAGCGCTTTGGATAACGGCGTGCCCGCTTCAACGGCTTTGCTCACATTGGCTAAAATCGACTTCATCTCGGCTTTGCGATGGTTGTCAGCAACCAATTTAAGTGATTGGAGAATAGGGACACCAGTGGTCAGCATGGTGGCGAGTTGGCGGGTAAGCAGTGTGATGTCTTTGCCTTTGACTTTATGGCTTAACCTCGTGAAAACTGACACACTGGATTTTTTGATCTTTTTGATCTGGATATGCTGCATTTTCAGCTTATCACGCACTTCAAGCTCGGTGAGCGCCAGCGTGTTGCCGGAAACTTTTTTTCCAGCTCCGTTAATCCCTTTCCATTGATAGTTTTTGATTTGTGAATGGGTTTTAAGCTTCATATCGCTTCCTTCAGTGCGATGAGTATCGAAAAAACAAACTATAAAAATTACAAATAGAGGACGCGTTGCAGCTCTTCTAAGCTGGTGATGCCCTGTTTGAGTTTTTCAAGGCCGGAATCTTTGAGTGTCATCATGCCTTTTTGCCGAGCAAGCATCTCCAAGCTTTGTACCGAGGCGCCTTTAACGATCGCCTCTGCAAGCTGCTCATCAAAAGGCATGACTTCGTATATACCGACACGACCGGAATAACCATGAGTACAATGATGGCAACCCTGTTTATCAGCTTGATAAATCAAGTCGTCAGCTTTTAGACCGAGTAACTCAAATGTTGCGTTGTATGGATGAGGTTGCTTGCAATGGCTGCATAACCGACGAGCCAGACGCTGAGCAATGATCAAACTCAAGGATGAAGCTAAGTTAAAGCTGGCGATCCCCATGTTAGATAGACGAACAATGGTTTCAGCAGCCGAGTTGGTATGTAAGGTGGATAGTACAAGGTGGCCGGTTTGGGCTGCTTTGACGGCGATCTCGGCGGTTTCCAAATCTCGAATTTCCCCCACCATGACGATATCTGGGTCTTGACGGAGAAAAGAACGCAATGCTTCTGCAAAACCAAAACCAATTTTGGGTTTCACTTGCACTTGGTTGATTCCCGGGAGGTTAATCTCGACTGGGTCTTCCGCAGTGGATATATTCACTTCTGGCCGGTTAAGTAAACTCAAGCCTGTGTACAGAGAAACGGTTTTACCGCTTCCTGTTGGGCCTGTCATCAAAATCATTCCTTGCGGTTTGCGCAGGGCATCGAGGTAGAGCTGCTTTTGTTGCGGGTTGTAGCCTAACTTATCAATATCCAAGCTACTGCTCGAGCTGTCGAGAAGTCGCAACACAATTTTTTCACCAAACAGTGTGGGTAAGGTGGAAACACGCATATCAATCGCGGTTTCTTGGTTAAGGCGCAGCTTAATCCGTCCATCTTGTGGCAGACGCCTTTCCGCAATATCCAACTTAGAGAGGATCTTGATCCTCGCGGATAAACGGCGGCTTAAATGGCTTGGGGGCTGCTGCACTTCCACCAAAATACCATCGCAACGCAATCGCACGCGGTATTGGTTTTCGTACGGTTCAAAATGAATATCAGATGCGCCTTTGCGTACCGCATCCAGCAGGATTTGGTTGATAAAGCGGCTAACGGGGGATTCATCTTGGCTTAAGTCTTCAATTGACTCGACTTCGTCATCTGAAACCTCGACCAAATTCGCCAGCTCATCTTGGTGAATCTCTTTTAACCCAGAGCTTTGGCTCTGTTTGATGCTCTTTCCATAGAGTCTACGAATTGCCGCTTGCAGTTCTTGGCAATCGGCTAAAACAATCTCCACTTGCACGCCTGTGGCAAAACGGAAATCATCTTCAGCTTGAATATTGGTAGGGTCTGCAACCGCGAGTATTAAACCAGCGTTGCTTTTTTGCAGTGGCAGCGCTTGGTGACGGGTGATTAGCTCACGTAATCCAAGTTGATTACACAGCTCTTGGTAGTCATATTGGTTGAGGTCAGTGCGTGGTAAGCCAAAAATCGCGCTTAGCTGCTCGGTTAATTCATCCGGCTGGAAAAATCCCAGTCGCAACAAAGCTTCCGGTGCTGTCACACCAGAAGCTTGTATTGTCTCTCGACACGCTTGTTCTTGCGTTAGGCTAAGCTGATTGGCCTGACGCAGAATAGTGGAGAGATTCGACATCATTAATAAGTGGCAGTACAACTATTTGGACGAGAATCTGCAGGTACATTTTTTGTCGCACAGCTCCAACCAGTAGTGTTGTTTTTCGAGTACTGGACTGAGGCAGTTTTGCCTTTGAGTGTACCTTCGGTAAAGGCAAAAGTTGCTGTTCCACCACTAGTACCAACTGGCAACAGTGTTATGGTACCAAGAGCATTCATTGTTGAAGTGCCGCCAACTAAATTGGCATTGTTTGGAAAAGTTCCGCCATTTTCTTGCTGATACATATCAATGTTTGTTAGTAATCCTCTTACTGTTGCTGATGCCGATGCAACTTCAGTTTTTTGAACGTAATTCTGATACGCTGGAATAGCAACAGCAGCCAATACACCAATAATCGCCACCACTATCATTAACTCAATCAAGGTAAAACCTTGTTGTTTCTTGGTTTTGTTCAATTTCTTCATCATGATTTCCTTTAATCTATCAAATTCGCTCCGCGAGCTTGCGGCTAGATTATGCAAGGAGTAGACGAGTGGAAATCACACCAAGAGCATCACTCGAGTGATTTAAAATTCTTTGCGCTTTATTTACATCTGGTTACTTACAAGATGCGATGCTGCCCCAAAATTTCGCAGCTCAAATAAAAACGGGAGCCTGAAGCTCCCGTTTTGTGATCTGGTCGGTATCTATTTGAAACGCATCGATAAATCCATCGCTTTTACATGCTTGGTCAGAGCGCCAACCGAAATGTAATCTACGCCGGTTTCCGCGTATTCTGCGATGGTTTCTAATGTCACGTTGCCTGAGTTTTCCAGTGCTGCGCGGCCTGCGTTAATTTCCACCGCTTGGCGCATCATCTCGGTGGTGAAGTTGTCGAGCATAATAATGTCAGCACCCGCGTTAATGGCTTCACGCAGTTCATCGAGGTTCTCAGTTTCCACTTCCACGGGCTTTCCAGGTTGCAGCTCTTTTGCTTTGGTGACTGCTTGAGTGATGCCACCGCAGGCAATGATGTGGTTTTCTTTAATTAGGTAAGCGTCAAACACGCCAATTCGGTGGTTGTAGCCGCCGCCACAGGCCACAGCGTATTTTAAGGCGCTGCGTAGGCCAGGGATG
Source organism: Vibrio vulnificus CMCP6 (assembly GCF_000039765.1). Taxonomy (NCBI): domain Bacteria; kingdom Pseudomonadati; phylum Pseudomonadota; class Gammaproteobacteria; order Vibrionales; family Vibrionaceae; genus Vibrio; species Vibrio vulnificus. The sequence goes on from NC_004459.3 coordinate 1,595,270, forward strand.
GTTTTGCGCGTATCTAATAAGCGACACTCGGTATGCGCAATTTTTGCTGCGTATTGTGCGGTGATGGTCGCGCAACCAGAAAGGGTTTGAATAAAGTTCATCGCGTTGCGTTCGCCCGTCAGCAAATCACGAGCAGGACCAATGAGTGTACAAAGCGTTTGATTTGGTTCGACTTTGTCGCCATCTTTTACGTGCCATTCAATGGTCACTTTGCCGCCGAGCTGTTTGAACACTTCATCTGCCCATGCTTGGCCGCAAAATACGCCGTGTTCGCGAGTGATGATGGTCGCTGTATTAATGGCCTCTGCTGGGATAAGCGCGGCCGTCACATCATTGTCAGCGTTTAGCGAACCACCCAAGTCTTCTTTCAGTGTATCGGTAACCGCTCGGGTGATTTCGATAGGGAGTTGTTGCTTCAAATAATCAAGGCGTTCTTGGCTGTTATGTGTGTTCTTCATCGCAAATCTTATCTTGAAAGGGGAATTGCAACGCATGATACTCTGCGTAGGCAATAATTTCAGCAGTTAATTGACAAGCCCATGGAGATGATATGCAAGCTGTGATCACGCAAGGATGGTTGGAGGGCGTTAAGCGAGTTTCATCGCCGTTTTTTGATGCGAGACCTCAAGGAAAGCCAATTTCTCTGCTGGTGGTGCACAATATTAGCCTGCCTCCTGGTCAATTCGGTGGCCGCTATATAGAGGACTTTTTTCAAGGCCAGCTTGACCCAAGCGAGCATCCTTTTTTCCAAGTGATTCATCAGATGCGCGTCTCGGCTCACTGCTTGATTAAAAGAGATGGGGAAGTGGTGCAGTTTGTCTCTTTTGATGATCGCGCTTGGCATGCTGGTGCATCCAGCTTTGCAGGGGTTGAGCGTTGCAATGACTATTCGATAGGTATTGAGCTTGAGGGCAGTGATTTTGTCGCTTATACCGAAGCGCAGTATCAAGCGTTAAGCGAGCTCAGCAAAACCTTAATGCGCCAATATCCGCACATCACCCTTCCTCGAATTACTGGCCACCAATACATTGCACCGCTGAGAAAAACTGATCCCGGTTTAAGTTTTGACTGGCGTTATTATCGAACTTTACTTTCTCAAAATGGGGCGGTTGCAAAAATGTAAACCAATCGCAAGGTTGTCACAAAAGGGTAAGCATCATGGCTTACCTTTTTTTATATCGAAAATTATTTCGTCTTGTTAAAAGTTAACTACGTTTAATCATGGGGTAAGCGACTTGAGGGGCAAATGAGGCAAAATATTTTGTCTTTTTTTGTTTTTCTTTCACCGTTTTGCTAGCACGCCCTTTCCCCATCTGTTTACTATTTGTAATTGGTAAGACCAATTCTATTGCCGTTTTAATGAACGAATGTTAGCAAAGTGTTGAAGCGTGAGCTGTTCTATGATTTAGGTCAATTTTTGGCTGGACAGTTGCGTTTTAATTATGTTAATTTCTGCACCAACTTAGAATTGGTATTACCAATTAACAGCAAAGAGAAAAAGAATAATAAATATGGCTTATCAAAGGATTCGTCAGCCGAAACTTTCTGATGTGATTGAACAAGAGTTGGAAAGATTGATCGTCGAGGGAATATTGGCACCGGGGCAACAATTGCCACCAGAACGCGAACTGGCCAAACAGTTCGAGGTGTCTCGTCCTTCTGTACGTGAAGCAATTCAACGCTTGGAAGCCAAACGTCTGCTTACTCGTCGTCAAGGCGGTGGCACGTTTGTCAGTGAGAACATTTGGAAAAGTTTCTCTGATCCTCTGCTAAATTTATTATCCAGCCACTCTGAAACACAGCTTGATTTACTTGAATCGCGCCATGCGATGGAAGGTATTTCTGCGTATTTCGCTGCATTGCGTGGTACCGAGCAAGACTTTGCCCGCATTCAGGCTTGCCTGGAAAAGATTAGCGCAGAGCAGACAAAACAGAATGTAGAAGCGGAAGCGGCCGCGGTGATGGCGTTTTTGGTTGCATTAACCGAAGCCTCGCACAACGTCGTGCTGCTGCATATTGTTCGTAGTCTCTCGCCGTTACTGGAGCAAAATGTCTTACAGAATCTGAAATTACTGCACCGCCGCGCTGAAGTGGTGGAAAAAGTCAGTAAACATCGGGCTAATATTGTGGATGCGATTGTTTCTGGTCAGCCAGAAAAGGCGCGTGAAATGTCCCATTCGCATTTAGCGTACATCGAAGAAACATTGTTGGATTTGACTCGTGAAGAGTCACGTAGAGAACGCTCTTTACGTCGAATTCAACGAGGTAATGAGTCTTAATCGGACTCATTGCAAGTTTAACGTAGATCCAACCAACAGAAGGATAGATCGCCATGTCTGATATGAAGCATGACGTAGACGCACTTGAAACTCAAGAATGGTTACAAGCACTTGAGTCAGTAGTTCGTGAAGAAGGTGTAGAACGTGCACAGTACCTATTAGAGCAAGTTCTAGACAAAGCTCGCCTAGATGGCGTTGATATGCCGACTGGCATCACAACCAACTACATCAACACGATTCCAGCGAACCAAGAACCAGCTTACCCTGGTGATACTACGCTTGAGCGTCGAATCCGTTCCATCATCCGTTGGAACGCAATCATGATCGTTCTACGTGCTTCTAAGAAAGACCTAGAGCTAGGCGGCCACATGGCGTCTTTCCAGTCTTCTGCAGCATTCTACGAAACCTGTTTCAACCACTTCTTCCGTGCTCCAAACGAGAAAGATGGTGGCGATTTGGTTTACTACCAAGGCCATATTTCTCCAGGGATCTACGCACGTGCTTTCGTTGAAGGTCGTCTAACGGCTGAGCAACTAGACAACTTCCGTCAAGAAGTGGACGGCAAAGGTATCCCATCATACCCGCACCCTAAACTAATGCCTGAGTTCTGGCAGTTCCCAACCGTATCTATGGGTCTAGGTCCGATTTCTGCGATCTACCAAGCGCGCTTCCTGAAGTACCTTGAAGGCCGTGGCATGAAGGATACCTCTGAGCAGCGTGTATACGCGTTCCTAGGTGACGGTGAGATGGATGAGCCAGAATCACGTGGTGCTATCTCTTTCGCTGCGCGTGAAAAACTAGACAACCTATGTTTCCTAATCAACTGTAACCTACAGCGTCTAGACGGTCCTGTTATGGGTAACGGTAAGATCATTCAAGAACTTGAAGGTCTGTTCAAAGGTGCTGGTTGGAACGTAGTGAAGGTTATCTGGGGTAACAACTGGGATTCACTACTAGCAAAAGACACCACGGGTAAGCTTCTTCAACTGATGAACGAAACCATCGATGGTGACTACCAAACATTCAAATCGAAAGATGGCGCGTACGTACGTGAGCACTTCTTTGGTAAGTACCCTGAAACTGCAGCGCTCGTTGCAGACATGACTGACGATGAAATCTTCGCACTTAAGCGTGGTGGTCACGAGTCTTCTAAACTGTACGCTGCATTCAAAAATGCACAAGACACCAAAGGTCGTCCAACGGTTATCCTAGCGAAAACGGTTAAAGGTTACGGCATGGGTGAAGCGGCAGAAGGTAAGAACATCGCGCACCAAGTTAAGAAGATGGATATGACTCACGTGCTACATCTACGTGATCGCCTAGGTCTTCAAGACATCCTAACTGACGAAGCAGTGAAAGAACTTCCATACCTAACTTTGGAAGAAGGTTCGAAAGAATACGAATACCTACACGCTCGTCGTAAAGCACTGAAAGGTTACACGCCGCAGCGTCTACCTAACTTTACCCAAGAGCTTGTTATTCCAGCTGTTGAGGAGTTCCAACCTCTGCTAGAAGAGCAGAAGCGTGACATCTCTACAACTATGGCGTTTGTACGTACTCTAAACGTACTGCTTAAAGATAAGAACATCGGTAAGAACATTGTTCCTATCATTGCCGATGAAGCACGTACATTCGGTATGGAAGGTCTGTTCCGTCAAATCGGTATTTACAACCCGCACGGCCAGAACTACACGCCACAAGACCGTGACATCGTTTCTTACTACAAAGAAGCAACGTCAGGTCAGGTACTGCAAGAAGGTATCAATGAGCTAGGTGCTATGTCTTCATGGGTTGCGGCGGCAACGTCATACTCGACCAATGACCTACCAATGATCCCGTTCTACATCTACTACTCTATGTTCGGTTTCCAACGTGTTGGCGACATGGCATGGATGGCGGGTGACCAACAAGCTCGTGGTTTCCTACTTGGTGCAACTGCAGGTCGTACAACGCTAAACGGTGAAGGTCTACAACACGAAGACGGTCACTCACACATCATGGCAGGTACTGTACCGAACTGTATCTCTTACGACCCAACATTCGCTTACGAAGTTGCAGTTATCCTACAAGACGGTATCCGTCGTATGTATGGTGATCAAGAGAACGTGTTCTACTACCTAACTCTGATGAACGAGAACTACGCAATGCCAGCAATGCCAGAAGGCGCTGAAGAAGGCATTCGTAAGGGTATCTACAAGCTAGAAACTTACACGGGTTCGAAAGGTAAAGTTCAGCTGTTGAGCTCTGGTACTATCATGAACGAAGTGCGTAAAGCGGCTCAAATCCTAAGCGATGAGTACGGCATTGCGTCAGACGTTTACTCTGTAACGTCGTTCAATGAAGTGACTCGTGATGGTCAAGCGTGCGAGCGTTACAACATGCTTCACCCAGAAGCAGAAGCGCAAGTACCTTACATCCAAACAGTAATGGGTACTGAGCCTGCAATCGCGGCGACTGACTACATGAAGAACTACGCAGAGCAGGTTCGTGCATTCATTCCTGCTGAGTCTTACAAAGTGCTGGGTACTGACGGCTTTGGTCGTTCAGACAGCCGTGAAAACCTACGTCGTCACTTCGAAGTGAACGCAGGTTACGTGGTTGTTGCAGCGCTAACTGAACTGGCGAAACGTGGTGACGTTGAGAAATCTGTGATTGCAGAAGCAATTAAGAAGTTCGACATCGACACTGAAAAAACTAACCCGCTATACGCTTAATTGAAGGTAGGAAAGAATAATGGCAATCGAAATTAATGTACCTGATATCGGTGCGGATGAGGTTGAAGTTACTGAGATTCTTGTAAGCGTTGGCGACAAGGTTGAAGAAGAGCAGTCTCTCATTACTGTAGAAGGCGACAAGGCTTCTATGGAAGTACCCGCCTCTCAAGCGGGTATTGTAAAAGAAATCAAAGTTGTTGCTGGCGATAAAGTAACAACAGGTTCTCTCATCATGGTCTTTGAAGTTGAAGCGGCCGGCGCTCCGGGTGCAGCAGCGGCTGCACCAGTTCCTGCTGTAGCACCAGTCGCTGCACCTGCAGCAGCAAGTGAACTGAAAGAAGTTTGTGTACCGGATATCGGTGGCGACGAAGTTGAAGTGACTGAAATCCTAGTTGCTGTTGGCGATTCCATCGCTGAAGAGCAATCTCTACTGACAGTAGAAGGTGACAAAGCTTCAATGGAAGTACCAGCACCATTCGCAGGTACTCTAAAAGAAATCAAAGTGGCAGCAGGCGATAAAGTGTCTACTGGCTCACTCGTGATGGTATTTGAAGTGGCGGGTTCGGGCGCAGCAGCACCTGCACCAGTTGCAGCAGCAGCTCCGGCGGCGGCTCCAGCAGCAGTCTCTGGAGTAAAAGAAGTTAACGTTCCTGATATCGGCGGCGACGAAGTTGAAGTCACTGAAATCATGGTTACCGTTGGCGATACAGTCTCTGAAGAGCAATCTCTGATTACTGTAGAAGGCGACAAAGCATCTATGGAAGTACCTGCACCTTTCGCTGGTACGGTTAAAGAAATCAAAGTTGCAGCTGGTGACAAAGTTTCTACTGGTTCTCTAATCATGGTGTTCGAAGTTGCTGGCGCAGCGCCAGTTGCAGCAGCGGCACCCGCTCAAGCAGCGGCACCCGCTCAAGCAGCAGCTCCAGCTCCAGCGGTAGCTCCAGTAGCAAAAGCGGAAGCTCAAGCAACAACTAGTGATTTCAAAGAAAACGACGAGTATGCTCACGCATCTCCAGTGGTTCGTCGTCTAGCTCGCGAGTTCGGCGTAAATCTTTCTAAAGTGAAAGGTTCTGGTCGTAAGAGCCGAATCCTGAAAGAAGACGTTCAAGCTTACGTGAAAGACGCACTTAAGCGTCTTGAGTCTGGTGCAGTTGCAGCGGCTTCTGGTAAAGGCGATGGCGCAGCGCTTGGCCTACTACCATGGCCGAAAGTGGACTTCAGCAAGTTCGGTGAAACAGAAGTTCAGCCACTATCTCGCATTAAGAAGATCTCGGGTGCAAACCTACATCGTAACTGGGTAATGATCCCTCACGTTACACAGTGGGATAACGCGGATATCACTGAGCTAGAAAACTTCCGTAAAGAGCAAAACGCGATTGAAGCGAAGAAAGACTCGGGCATGAAGATCACGCCACTTGTGTTCATCATGAAAGCGGCAGCGAAAGCACTAGAAGCATTCCCAGCGTTCAACTCTTCGCTATCAGACGACGGTGAAAGCTTGATTCTGAAGAAATACGTGAACATCGGTATTGCGGTGGATACGCCAAATGGCCTAGTGGTTCCTGTCTTTAAAGACGTGAACAAGAAAGGCATCTACGAGCTATCTGAAGAACTGATGGTGGTTTCTAAGAAAGCACGTGCTGGTAAGCTGACTGCAGCGGACATGCAAGGTGGCTGTTTCACGATTTCAAGCCTAGGTGGTATCGGTGGTACTGCGTTTACACCAATCGTAAACGCGCCAGAAGTGGGTATCCTTGGTGTGTCTAAGTCTGAAATTAAGCCAGTTTGGAATGGTAAAGAGTTCGCTCCTCGCCTACAACTGCCTCTATCTCTATCATATGATCACCGTGTGATTGATGGTGCAGAAGGTGCGCGCTTCATTACTTACCTAAACGAGTGCCTATCTGACATTCGTCGTTTGGTTCTGTAATCGACGTGAACATTGAGAGGCGGCCTAACAGCCGCCTCTGTTAATAGAATTATCGGACAATTGGATGACAAGCGAGCACGCGTGTGTTTTTTGTCCATCGAATTGTCGTCTGGCTCACAGGCTAAATTGATTTACTTTTCACACCATTAACATCTCTGTAAACTGTTGGCGGTCTGAAAATGTTTAAAACAAACCACTCTTAAACAAAAATCAAAACTCACTCAGCCTGTTAGGGATAATGACTACAAGAGGTCAAAATGAGCAAAGAAATTAAAGCCCAGGTGGTAGTACTTGGTGCCGGTCCTGCTGGTTACTCCGCTGCATTCCGTTGTGCAGACTTAGGTCTGGACACTGTTCTTATTGAACGTTACAACACCCTTGGTGGTGTGTGTCTGAACGTGGGTTGTATCCCATCGAAAGCACTGCTTCACGTTGCGAAAGTGATCGAAGAAGCAAAAGCGCTTGCTGAGCACGGCATCGTATTTGGTGAACCTCAAACAGACATCGACAAAATTCGTCTTTGGAAAGAAAAAGTAATCAACCAGTTGACTGGCGGTCTTGGCGGTATGGCGAAGATGCGTAAAGTGAACGTGGTGAATGGCTTTGGTAAATTCACTGGCCCTAACACGATTGAAGTAGAAGGTGAAGACGGTAAAACCGTGGTTAACTTCGACAACGCGATCGTCGCTGCAGGTTCTCGCCCAATCAAATTGCCATTTATCCCACATGAAGACCCACGTATTTGGGACTCAACTGATGCGCTTGAACTGAAAGAAGTACCAGGAAAGCTGCTGATCATGGGTGGTGGTATCATCGGCCTAGAAATGGGTACCGTTTACCACTCGCTAGGTTCACAGATCGACGTTGTGGAAATGTTCGATCAAGTGATTCCAGCGGCAGACAAAGATATCGTGAAGGTTTACACCAAGCGTATCAGCAAGAAATTTAACCTAATGCTGGAAACGAAAGTAACGGCAGTTGAAGCGAAAGAAGATGGTATCTACGTTTCAATGGAAGGCAAAAAAGCACCAGCAGAAGCTGAGCGCTATGATGCGGTTCTTGTGGCTATCGGTCGTGTACCAAATGGCAAACTGATCGACGGTGAAAAAGCGGGTCTTGAAATCGATGAGCGCGGCTTCATCAACGTTGACAAGCAAATGCGTACTAACGTTCCTCACATCTTTGCTATCGGTGACATCGTTGGTCAACCAATGCTAGCGCACAAAGGTGTGCATGAAGGCCACGTGGCTGCAGAAGTTATCTCAGGTAAGAAGCACTACTTCGATCCTAAAGTGATTCCTTCAATTGCTTACACTGAGCCAGAAGTGGCATGGGTTGGTAAGACTGAGAAAGAAGCAAAAGCAGAAGGCATCAACTACGAAGTGGCTACGTTCCCATGGGCAGCATCGGGTCGTGCAATCGCCTCTGACTGCGCTGACGGTATGACAAAGCTGATCTTTGATAAAGAAACGCATCGCGTTATCGGTGGTGCTATCGTTGGTACCAACGGTGGTGAACTGCTTGGTGAAATCGGCCTTGCTATCGAGATGGGTTGTGATGCTGAAGATATCGCACTGACAATTCACGCTCACCCAACGCTACACGAATCTGTTGGTCTAGCGGCGGAAGTGTTTGAAGGTACAATCACTGACCTACCAAACGCGAAAGCGAAGAAGAAAAAATAATCTTCTTAGCGAGTCGTCAAAATAAAACCGCTGAATCATCAGCGGTTTTTTATTTCTTCAAAAACGGCCCCACGTTTTTGAAGAAATAAAAAAGGTTGGCCGTAGCCAACCTTGATATGAGGTTACTGGTGTTATTCGTGCTCGCGTTTATAGATGCATAGCATGTCTAAGTAGCTGCTGACCAGTTTGCTGAGCTCTGCGGTATTGTTGGTACGGTTTGCTTGAACAAACAGCGAGTAACAAATGCCGTGGAACAAGTTCGCCAAATCTTCTGGGTTGTGTTGGTCACACACTTCACCACGCTCAATGGCTTTGATGAACATGTTTTGTACCAGTAATTGATTAGTACGGTTGGTGGTGACAAACAGAGGCCAAACTTCATCACGCGTCGACGCACTCCACTCGAACCAAACTTTCAACCAGTGATTGTCTTGCACCACAAGCTCAATCATTGCGTTGGTGATGTTGGCGATGTTTTCTTTAGCGTGAAGATCCAAATCGATGTTGTCAGATAGGAAATTAGAAAACTGACGAACGACATGGTTAAGCACTTCGTCTACAAGATCTTCGCGAGTTGGGAAGTAGTTGAAGACGGTCGCCACAGAAACTTGCGCAATTTCAGCGATGTCTGCGTGACCACCACGGCCAATGCCACGACGAGCAAACACTTCCAGTGCAATTTCCATGAGCTGCTGTTTACGTTTTAGCGGAGATAAGCGAGTTCGCGGTCTCTTTGCGATTGAGTCCATAGGTTGTTTCCTTACCAATGAGTTGGGGTACCGAGCTCGGGAACGGCTTAGCTGTTCCTATTGATTGTTTTAATAATTGCTTTTAGCTCCATGAGTGTAATGGTGCATATGCATTGGGTCAATAACTTATGGTGAATAAATGAACAGTAATGTCAATATTGATATCTATCTTGAGCAACTTTTATTTAAATTGGCATCGAGATCTCGTTTATTGATGTGATAGTAAATAGCGTATTGCACTGGCACAACTTCTTCCTTTGGGGGTTAAAGATTGCTTTGCGGAGTGTTACACTACGCGAGAATTTCAGGTGAACGTTTGCGTATTGACCTAAGCGACACTTTGCTCGGGTACGAAACTCACCATTAGCAACTATAAAACATTGAGTACAGTATGAAACATACAGTAGAAGTTATGATTTCTGAGCAGACCGTTCAGGAACGAGTTCGTGAATTAGGTAAACAGATTACTGCGCATTACCAAGGCAGTGAAGATCTTGTGCTAGTCGGCTTGCTACGTGGTTCGTTTGTTTTTATGGCGGATCTTGCTCGTGCCATTGAACTCACGCACCAAGTCGATTTTATGACGGCTTCTAGCTACGGTAATACAATGGAAAGCTCGCGTGACGTTCGCATTCTGAAAGATCTCGATGATGACATCAAAGGCAAGGATGTCTTGATCGTCGAAGACATTATCGACACAGGTAATACTCTGAACAAGATTAAAGAGATCCTGTCTTTAAGAGAACCTAAGTCTATCGAAATTTGTACCTTATTAGACAAGCCTTCACGTCGCGAAGTGCCTGTTCCAGTGAAGTGGATTGGCTTTGAGATCCCTGATGAGTTTGTTGTGGGTGTTGGTATCGACTACGCACAAAAATATCGTCATCTTCCTTTCATTGGTAAAGTGGTTCCACAAGAATAAGTGGGCAAAGGTTGAGATAAATAATGGCCCGCTGATACAGCGGGCCATTTGCCATGTTATCTCTAGAACACGGATTGTGTCGGCGGTCTAACGATGGCGCTATTCGTGAAACTTCATCACATCGCTATTGAGGATTTTTGCCATCGCAGCCTGATAGTTGACTTCGAGTGACTCTCGGCTGTAGCAACGCACGCCAATATCTTGCAGAAGGCCATCACCAATGCCATAGACAACGCCGTGAATTTCCACATCTTGTCCACGCTCCCAAGCGCTTTCCATAATCGTAGAATTGCCCAAGTTGTAGACTTGTTCTGCGACATTGATTTCACACAGTTTGTCGCCCCATTTCTCCTTCGGGAGCTCACCCAGCCAGTTACGATGCTTGAGGTAGAGATCGCGAATGTGCAGTAGCCAGTTATTGATCAAACCAAGGCGAGGATTTTCAATCGCAGCGTTTACCCCCCCACAACCGTAATGGCCACAGATGATGATGTGTTTGACTTTCAACACGTCAACAGCGTATTGCACAACCGAGAGGCAATTTAAATCGGTATGGATCACTTGGTTGGCTACATTACGATGAACAAATAATTCACCCGAGTAAAGTCCTGTCAAGCGTTCTGCAGGAACGCGACTGTCGGAACAACCAATCCAAAGAAAGCCGGGATTTTGCCCTTCTTCTAATTTGGAGAAATACTCCGGTTGATGCGATTTGATCTCTTCGGACCATTTCGAGTTATTTTCAAATAGTTGCTTGATTTCCGGCATGTTGCGTCTTACTTCCCTAAAAATTCTTGCATCACTATACACAATGTTACAATTTACCACCCGAAATAAATTGGCAGAAAAGCACTCATCTGACTAGTTATGGCATAAAAAATCATAAACTTAGCCGTTAACCAAACCATAAGTTATATGGTGTGACTTATGAGATCTAATTAACACTTAACGAAATAGGTTAACTTTTGCTAAAGTTGCGCGATTTATGTTTTTTACAGGGAGCTGAGTGATGTTTGGAGATCGTTTTAACGATATCAATCTGAAAGGGGATCTGTTTGGTGGGGTCACCACAGCCATTATTTCTCTGCCACTGGCATTAGCATTTGGAGTGGCCTCTGGCGCTGGGGCTGAAGCCGGTTTGTGGGGAGCGATTTTAGTCGGTTTATTTGCAGCGTTATTTGGTGGTTCATCTACCCTGATTTCTGAACCGACCGGACCAATGACGGTGATCATGACCGCGGTATTAACCAGCATGGTGGCGAAATACCCAGAATCTGGCATTGCCATCAGTTTTACCATCGTCATGATGGCTGGTGCCTTTCAGGTATTGATAGGCACATTGAAGTTAGGCAAATACATTACCCTAATGCCGTATAGCGTGGTGTCGGGTTTTATGTCTGGCATCGGCGTGATACTGATCATTTTGCAACTGTCCCCGTTACTTGGCCATGCTGCGCCTGCCGGTGGGGTTCTTGGCACACTTTCTGCGTTGCCTGAGACTATTTCCAACATGAAGTTTAGTGAGTTTTTCCTTGGCTTACTGACGTTGGGCATTCTGTTCTTTTTCCCTAAACAGTACCGCAAATATGTTCCTGCGCAATTGGTCGCGTTGGTGGCGGTCACGCTGCTTTCTGTCATCATTTTTGATTTTGACGATGTGCGCCGAATTGGCGAAATTCCAACGGGCCTACCTTCTCTTGTCGTGCCTGTGATTAATGGTGAAATCTTCACTGCGATGGTGATTGATGCTTTGGTGCTGGGCACGCTCGGTTGTATTGATACCTTATTGACGGCCGTGATTGGTGACTCTCTGACGCGTAAAGAGCATGATTCAGATAAAGAGCTGCGCGGGCAAGGTTTGGCGAACATGATCTCGGGTCTGTTTGGTGCGCTGCCTGGTGCGGGCGCGACCATGGGCACAGTGACTAATATTCAAGTGGGGGCGCGTTCTCCGTTATCTGGCGTGATTCGCGCCTTGATTCTGGCGCTGGTTGTTCTGGTCGCGAGCGGATTGACCGAGCCTATCCCAATGGCAGTTTTGGCGGGGATTGCGGTGTACGTCGGTTTCGGCATTTTGGACTGGAGCTTCATTCAACGCGCGCACCGCGTGAGCGTGCAAGGCATGGCGATCATGTATGGCGTGATGTTGCTGACGGTGTTTGTTGATCTGATTGTGGCGGGGGGGCTAGGTGTCTTCATTTCCAATATCCTTATTATCGAGCGCCTCAGTCGCGTGCAAGCCAAGCAAGTGAAAGCAATCAGTGACGCGGATGAAAACGATGTGCCACTGACGGACAGCGAGCGTGGCTTGCTTGATCGTGCTAATGGCAAAGTGCTGTTTTTTTACCTCTCTGGCCCGATGATTTTCAGTGTCTCGAAAGCGATCTCGCGTCAGCACAGCAGCATTGCCGATTACGAAGCGATGATTCTCGATCTGACCGACGTGCCGATGATTGATGTCACCGTTGGCCTCGCATTAGAAAACGCCATTAAAGATGCGCAAGAAGCTCAATGCGATGTCTACTTACTCTGCCCGAATGAGCGAGTTCGTGAGCAGCTTGAAAAGTTCCACGTGCTGGATTTGGTGCCGGATGAAAATACCTTTAAATTCCGCTATGAAGCACTCAACGCTGCGGTGAATAAAGTTGAGCAAGATGAGCACCAAGGCGCGTTTGTTTAAGCGTGTAAATCGGTGAATGAGTCGTAGAAAAACGCAGAGGTCTTCCTCTGCGTTTTTATTATCCGTGCGGGCAGTTTTTTATGATTAATTGCTAATGTAGGGTTGAAAAATCGCCACTAAAGCGTCATTTGATAGGCATCATAGAGAAAAAGAGCAATACAACATTATGTATGCATTACAAATTGAGCAGCTACGAAAAACGTATGCTGGAGGCTTCGAGGCGCTAAAAGGCATCAGTTTAGGCGTACAAGAAGGGGATTTTTATGCGCTGCTGGGGCCAAATGGCGCGGGGAAATCCACCACAATAGGCGTGATTTCTTCTCTGGTGAACAAAACATCGGGCAACGTCAAAGTTTTTGGTTACGACATTGATCGCGATTTGGAGTTGGCAAAGCAGCATCTTGGCTTGGTACCACAAGAGTTTAACTTCAACCAGTTTGAAACCGTGGAGCAGATCGTGTTGCAGCAGGCGGGTTATTACGGTGTGTCGCGTGAACTCGCCAAGCAACGAGCAGAGAAGTATCTGACTAAGCTCGATTTGTGGGAAAAGCGCAAAGAGCGAGCAAGAAATCTTTCTGGTGGGATGAAGCGTCGTCTGATGATCGCACGTGCTCTGATGCATGAACCTAAACTGCTGATTTTAGATGAGCCAACGGCGGGTGTTGATATCGAGCTGCGTCGTTCAATGTGGGAGTTTCTCAAAGAGATCAATCAAAAGCAGGGCATTACCATCATTTTGACCACTCACTATTTGGAAGAGGCTGAAATGCTGTGCCGCAATATCGGCATCATCAACCGAGGTGAGTTAATTGAAAACACCACGATGAAGTCTTTGCTGGCTAAGTTAGATGTGGAAACGTTCATTTTGGATCTTGCCCCAAATTCGCCGATGCCTTGTTTGGAAGGTGTGGTCTCATCTCGTGTTGAAAATGATTCTTTGGAGATTGAAGTGGAGAAAACCCAGCCGTTAAACCATGTGTTCAGTCAGTTGAGTGAGCAGGGGGTAATGGTCATGTCGATGCGCAATAAAGCCAATCGCTTAGAAGAGCTGTTTGTGAACATCGTGCGTGAACAGGTGAAGGAGAAGTAATATGTATCGTCTTTATTGGACGGCTTTTTGTAGCCTGTTAACCAAAGAGATTAACCGCTTTACTCGTATTTGGGTACAAACCTTGGTCCCGCCTGCGATCACGATGACGCTTTATTTTATTATTTTCGGGAGCTTGATTGGTTCGCGGATTGGTGAAATGAACGGTTTCAGTTACATGGAATATATCGTACCTGGTTTGATCATGATGTCGGTGATTACTAACTCTTATTCCAACGTCGCTTCATCATTCTTTAGTGCCAAATTTCAGCGTAATATCGAAGAGTTGCTAGTGGCACCCGTGCCAAATTACGTGATTATTTTGGGTTTTGTCATGGGCGGTGTCGCTCGTGGTTTGCTAGTGGGCGCCATGGTTACCATGGTCTCTTTGCTGTTCGTTGATTTGCAAGTTGAGCATTGGGGAATCATCATTGCGACGGTCTTTTTGACGTCGGTGGTCTTTTCGTTAGGTGGTTTGATCAACGCTGTTTTTGCCCGAACGTTTGACGATATTTCGATTATCCCTACGTTTGTGCTCACGCCATTGACCTATCTTGGCGGTGTTTTCTACTCCATTCAGTTATTGCCAGAGTTTTGGCAAGGGGTGTCGCAGATCAACCCGATTGTCTATATGGTTAACGCGTTTCGTTATGGTTTCCTTGGTGTTTCTGACGTGGGGATCGCTACATCGTTTACGGTGCTAAGTGCGTTTGTTGTCTTACTTTATGGCGTGGCGCACTACTTAGTGACACGTGGTATCGGCTTGCGTTCTTAACGAAAACGAATGTTCAGTTCACAGATAGCAAAAAGGGATTGCCGATGGCAATCCCTTTATTCTTTGTACGGGAAGTGTTTAGGTCAGTAATGAGACATCAGTGACTGTTTTCACTTTCTGACTCGGCGCTGTCGACTTCTTCTTTGCTGTCTTTCACCAACTCAACCACTTGATTGTCGATCAGGCGAGCTTTGCCCAAGAAAGCGGACATCAGAATAACGGCTTGCGTGCTCTCCGCGTTGACCACTTGTAGAGTACGTGCATCACGGATGAAAATTTCATCTGGGTGCAAGCCTGCGGCGCGCAATTGATCGCTGGCGTCTTCGATGATCGAAGCAAAGTCGTCACGGCCACCACGGATAGCACTGCTGATCCAACGCATGGTACGAGCCAAGACAGGCGCACGTTGGCGCTCATCAATGGTCAATAAGCCATTGCGAGAGCTCATGGCAAGGCCATCCATTTCACGCACGGTAGGAACACCAATAATCTCAATGTCCATTGCCAAATCGGTGGTCATTTTGCGAATGATAGCAAGCTGTTGGAAATCTTTTTCACCAAAGCAAGCCACATCCGGCTGAACAATGTTAAATAGCTTAGTAACCACTGTCGCAACGCCGCGGAAATGGCCTGGGCGCGATGCCCCTTCCAGCATGGTTGATAAGCCGGGGACTTCAACGAGAGTCTGCTTATCCAAGCCTTCTGGGTAGATCATTTCAGGTGTTGGAGTAAAGACCAGTTCAACCGCTTCACCGTTGAGTTTACTGAGATCGTCTTCCAAGGTTCTTGGATAATTATTTAAATCGTCAGCGCGATCAAACTGCATTGGGTTGACAAAAATACTGACGACCACGATATCAGCGTGCTCACGTGCTTTGCGCACGAGCGTTAAGTGGCCTTCATGTAAATTGCCCATGGTTGGAACAAAAGCAATTCGACGTCCTTCGCGTTTGAACGTTTTGATCTGTTCACGAAGGGCTGAAATTTCGGCAAAGGTTTGCATCTACATTATCCTCTAAGCAATGGTGTGCGCTTCATCAGGGAAGGTGCCTGCTTGTACTTGTTCCATGTACAGCGCCACGGCTTTGCGCATATCTCCTGTTTCTGCCAGGAAATTTTTCGAGAATTTTGGCATGTAATTGGCTGAAATACCAAACATATCGTGCATCACGAGGATTTGGCCATCGGTGACATTTCCAGCGCCAATACCAATCACGGGTACATCCAGCACTTGAGTAATTCGTGCTGCTAGCTCAGCAGGTACACACTCAAGTAGAACGATTTGTGCGCCTGCCGCTTGCAACGCCAGTGCATCTTTGACCATGCGATCGGCTTTTTCCTGATCGCGGCCTTGCACTTTGTAACCACCAAAAATATTAACGGATTGTGGTGTTAAACCGAGGTGGGCACACACTGGAACCGCACGCTCTGTGAGCATTTTTACCGTATCAACCAGCCAATCGCCACCTTCGATTTTGACCATGTTGGCGCCCGCTCGCATTAATTGCGCCGCGTTTTCACAGGCTTGCTCTGGTGTGGCGTAACTCATAAATGGCATATCCGCCATCAATAGACAATTTGGGCTACCCGCACGAACACAGCGTGTGTGGTAAGCAATGTCTTCAACAGTCACTGGAAGCGTGTCATTTTTGCCTTGCAACACCATACCAAGAGAGTCGCCGACCAGTAACACTGGCATTTCTTGGCTCTCAAAAAGTTGCGCAAAACTTGCATCGTATGCTGTTGAAGTCGCAAATTTACGACCTTCCTGCTTCCACTTAATCAGGTCATTAATGGTGATTTTTTTCATGATTTTTCCTTACCAGGATTTGGCTATGAATGCCAAATGCCGAGGCCATTCTTATCCACTATTGTGAGAAGTTGAGATAGCTCGGTCCCATCAGGGAGGGTTAAATTTGGTGCGATTTCAGCGAGCGGGTAGAGCACGAACTCGCGCTCCTTCATTCCGTAGTGAGGAATGGTCAATCGCTCGGAGTCGATCACCTCATCGCCGTAAAGAATAATATCTAAATCGAGGGTTCTTGGGCCCCAACGTTCTTCTTTACGGACACGCCCTTGTTCCAGTTCAATGGCTTGAGTGCAATCGAGCAGTTCCAACGGCGTTAATTCGGTTTCTATAGCAGCGACCGCATTGATGTAGTCTGGCTGATCTTGCGGGCCCATCGGGGAGCTGCTGTAGAGCTGTGAAGCGACAAGAAGGCGCGATTTTGGCAGCGTTTTTAGTGCATCAATGGCGCTCTTGGCTTGGCTAACAGGATCGGCAAGATTACTGCCAATGGCAATATAGGCAGTAATCATGATTTGGCTTTGCTCTTTTTCTTATTAAAAGAACGACGCTTACGGCCGGATTTTGAACTGCCAGCAGGGCCTTCGAGATCGTTTACCATCGCTAGGCGCATTTCACGACCTGCATTTTGGAACGTGCCCCACCACTTGGCCAATGTTGCCGTTTCACCGCCTTCGATCTCTCCTCGCATTTCTAGGAAGTCAAAACCAGCACGGAATTTGTTGAGTTCCATTAGGCGGAAAGCACGTTTACCGTTGCGACGAGGTAGACGCAGTTGCAGTTGCCAAATTTCACGGATGGTCGCGGTGTGGCGGCGCGGAATAGCTATCGAGCGCACCTGTTCATCAAGGATCAGGTTGCTCGCTTCCATGACGGCGTCGTAGTGACACAAATTGTGGCTATCCATCAATTTGTCTGCCAGCTCAAGCAGCGGATACCACAGCATAGCCGCAAACATGTAAGCGGGATTAATGCGCTTGCCTTCTTCGACACGAATGTCAGTGGAATCTAAGACTAAGTCCAACATCTGCTCAGCTTTGGAAGAGTAATCCTCGGTGAAATAAGCTGAGATCGCTGGGAACATTTGTTGGAATAGATTGTATTCACGCATGAGGTGATACGTTTCCAAGCCATGGCCCGATTGCAGTAGCTTAAGCGATTCTTCGTATAAACGCGCGGCAGGGATGTCTCTTAACAAGTACGCCATCTCTTCAATCGGTGCGGCCGTGTCTTCTTCGATATCGAAGTCGAGCTTGGCGGCAAATCGAATCGCGCGAAGCATACGTACAGGATCTTCACGATAGCGAGTCTCAGGATCGCCAATTAAGCGTACTAAGCGATCTTCAAGGTCTTCAACACCACCTGCATAATCATGGATCGAGTAATCTGCAATGTTGTAGTACATCGCATTGATGGTGAAGTCACGTCGTTCAGCATCTTCATCAATGGTGCCATACACGTTATCACGCAACAGCATGCCTTCTTTTGACTGCTGGGAGATCTGCGAATTGGCATCTTGGTGGTGTCCACGGAACGTGGCCACTTCAATGATTTCGCGACCAAACATGATATGCGCTAGTCGAAAGCGGCGACCAATCAGGCGGCAGTTACGGAATAACTGCTTTAGCTGCTCAGGTGTCGCGTTGGTTGCAATATCAAAATCTTTTGGGCTTTGTCCCAGCAGTAAATCACGTACGCCACCGCCAACAAGATAAGCGTCGAAGCCGGCACCATGAAGTCGGTACAGTACTTTTAGCGCATGGTCGCTAATCTGCTTGCGCGAAATATTGTGCTCTTGACGAGTAATGACATTTAAAGCGAGTTCCGGACACGTGGTGGAATCGCATGTTGTATATTCGTTTTTATTCATGTGCATCTGGCAACAGTGAATGATCATCACTTTGCATGGGTTAGTTTTTACGCCGATTTGGCCTGAATTTGCGCCCTATAATAGCTCACGCCGTGCCATTTGAGAATCGCGCCGTGATTTCTAGCGATTCGGGCAACTGATTTAAGCGCCAATTTTGTACACCCCAATGCAGAATTTCATCCAAATTGGCCTGATGAAGTTCTTTGGGAATGGCAAAACCTAGAAACGCCATCGCTTCAAGAATCATAGAGGCTGGATGTGTCAAATCAATGCCAGTGGCATGATTTTGTTTGGAGAGTTTGTTGCCATTTTTATCCATTGCCAGTGGCAAGTGCAAATATCGGACAGGAACTTGACCAAGCATGCGGTATAAGCTGATTTGACGACCGGTTGGTTCGATTAAATCAGCGCCACGCACCACTTCGGTCACACCCTGATCGATATCGTCCAATACCACTGCAAGATTATAGGCAAACAAACCATCACGGCGCTTGATGATGAAATCTTCTTGCGCGAGTTCGAGAGGAATGTGCATCTGCCCATGACGAAGATCGTCAAAATGAGTGATTGGCTGCGTCATTTTGAGACGAATAGCCCCTGCATCCAAATGCAATTCTTGGCAATGGCCGTTGTAATAGCCACCCATTTCTTTGATCTGCTTGCGACTGCACTGGCAGTAATAGGCTTGGCCACTTTGCAGCCAGTGGTCAATTTGCGCTTGATAGAGGTGATGACGCTGGCTTTGGTAAACCACTTCACCATCCCAAAATAAGTGATAAGTTTCGAGCGTTTTTAAAATCAAATCCGCCGCCCCCGGCATTTCTCGAGGCGGATCGAGATCTTCAATGCGCACTAACCACTGACCATGTTGAGATTTGGCTTGAAAGTAGCTGCCTAAAGCAGCAATCAAAGAGCCAAAATGCAATGGGCCTGATGGGGAAGGGGCAAAACGACCGATGTAGCTCATGGATGTCATCTCAAAACAAAAAGGGAGCATCAGCTCCCTTAATCATGTTAGGCAGGTTATTCTTAACCTTGCATTTGCTTCTCTTTGATCTCTGCAAGCGTTTTACAGTCGATACAAAGATCGGCAGTTGGGCGTGCTTCTAAACGGCGAATGCCGATTTCCACACCACAAGATTCACAGAAACCGAAATCATCATCTTTGATTTTATCCAGCGTCTTCTCAATTTTCTTGATCAGGCGGCGCTCGCGGTCACGGTTACGCAGTTCTAGGCTGAATTCTTCTTCTTGAGAGGCACGGTCAACTGGGTCAGGAAAATTCGCCGCTTCGTCCTGCATGTGGTGAACAGTACGGTCAACTTCTTCCCTAAGCTGATTACGCCAAGCTTCTAAAATCTTTCTAAAGTGAGCCACTTGGTCTGGTGACATGTATTCTTCACCAGCTTTTTCCTGATATGGCTCCACACCTGCAATGGCTAGGATGCCTAGCGTTTTTTTCTTCGATTCTGGCATACAGCATCTCCTACTTACACCTAGTCAACTGCTAAGCAGCTAATTTAAGGCGGGTATCTATAGCAGAAAGAGGCGGTGCTGGCAAACTATCAATCGTAAACTTAACGTCAATGTGAAGACCACATCATTTTTCTAGCTATTGTTAAACGCAATAGCAGAATTGAGTTTGATTTCAGTATTGCTGATCTCTGCTTTATAGCAGAGGACTTCAACTCCGGCTTTTTGTGCTTGTTTGAGTAATTGGGAATATTTGGCGTCTATATGGAGCGCCGCAGCAACTTTTTCAATACCTGAATGTAAAACAGCAAATAAAAGTATGGCTCTACTTCCATTTTGTGCCATTTCTGTGAGCTCTCGCAGGTGTTTTTGTCCACGGGTGGTCACTGCATCAGGAAAGAAGCCTTGTCCAGGCTCGGTGTCATCTAGCAAGGTGACACTCTTTACTTCTATATAGCACGCTGGTCGGTCGCTTGCGCTGAGCAAGATATCAATTCGACTATTTTCATGACCATATTTCACTTCAGTTTGAAGTCGCTCATACCCTGAGAGCTCTTTAATCCAGCCTTGCTCAATGGCTTCCACCGCGAGTTGGTTGGCGCGAATGGTATTGACACAGATAAGATGACCCTGCTCCGTTTCTGTAATTTCCCAACTGTGGGGGTATTTTCGTTTGGTGTTGTTGGAAGTGGAATACCACACTTTATCACCAGGGGTTGCGCAACCAGTCATAGCGCCGGTATTGGCACAATGAATCGTGCCTGTATCGCCGCTTTGATAGGTCACATCGGCGAGAAAGCGTTTATAGCGTTTTTGTAATAGGGCGCAATCTAGCGCGGGTTCGAAATGCATTTGCTTATTTAGACGAGTGGGTTTTTATGTACAATGTGGCCGCCATTTAAGCATAAGGACTCAACATTGTCACAATTGCCTATCCACGCCGTGATGCCACAACTGCTTCAAGCGGTCTCGCAACATTCACAAGTCATACTCAAAGCCGCACCTGGTGCGGGTAAATCCACTTATTTCCCTTTGCAGTTGCTGCTGAGTAATGAATTCAGCGGAAAAATCGTGATGCTTGAGCCACGACGCTTGGCGGCGCGCAATATTGCTCGCTATTTGGCGCAGCAACTTGGCGAAAAAGTTGGTGAGAGAGTGGGGTATCGCGTTCGTGGCGAAAGCAAGGTTAGCCACATGACCCAGCTGGAAATCGTTACCGAAGGGATCATGACGCGCATGATCCAAAGCGATCCAGAGCTGAATGGGGTTGATGTACTGATCTTTGATGAATTTCACGAGCGTAGTTTGCATGCCGATATTGCTTTGGCGCTTGCTCTTGAAGTGCAAGAAGCGCTGCGTGACGATCTGAAATTGGTGGTGATGTCGGCCACACTTGAGCAGCATGCTTTGCAATCTCTCATGCCTCATGCCAGTTTTATTGAATCTCAAGGTCGCAGTTATTTGGTTGAGCAGCGCTATCAGCCGCTAAAAACGAACGACTTTTTACCCAATGTGATGGCGAAAACCATCGAGCATCTACTGGCAACGGAATCGGGCTCTTTGTTGGCGTTTCTACCAGGAGTGGCTGCGATAAAACAAGTGGCTGAGCGTTTAGAGCATCTCAGTGAGCAAGTGGTGATCTGCCCGTTGTACGGTCAGCTCTCTTTTGCTGAGCAGCAAAAGGCGATTGAGCCCGCCAAAGCCGGTGAGCGAAAGGTGGTGCTGGCGACCAACATTGCCGAAACATCGTTAACTATCGAAGGGATCCGCTTGGTCGTCGATAGCGGTTTAGAGCGGGTGGCAAAGTTTGATTTGAAAACGGAGATCACCAAGTTAGAGCAAGTGCGTATCGCGCAATCGTCAGCCATTCAGCGCGCGGGGCGTGCGGGCCGAGTGGAAGAGGGGATTTGTGTGCGCTTGTACTCTGAAAGCCAGTACCAGCAAATGGCGAGTGTGCCCCTTCCAGAGATCATGCAAGCTGATCTTGCTCCGCTGATGATGGAGCTGGCGCAATGGGGAGTCAGTGAGCCAGAACAAGTGAAGTTATTGGATATCCCCTCTTCGGCAGCGGTACGTCAGGCCAAACAACTGTTGCGGCAATTGGGATTAATCTCTGGGCACCAATTGACGAGTGAAGGACAGCTGGCGCAGCGGCTTGGTGTTGAGCCGCGTATTGCCGCCATGTTGATCGGTGCTCAGCAACGCGACGAGACGCTTTTCGCTTCAGCCTTGGCAGTGGCGGTGATGTTGGAAGAGCCTGAGCGTAACATCAGCAACGTTTGTCACAGCTTACACCGCTGGCAGCAAAGCAAGCACGGTAAGACGACGCTACTCACTCAGCGTGCCAATGCACTGGCGAATAAACTCAATGGCACTTTCTCTTTAAAACGGGTGACCGAATCGGCTTGTGCCATTGCCGCTAGCTTGGCATTTCCCGATCGCATTGCTCAAAAACGAGGCCAACAGTTTGGCCGATATTTGATGGCAAATGGTCACGGAGCCGAGCTGCGTGAGGATGACCCTTTGGGGGGAGAAGAGTACCTTGTGGTGCTCGATCTGATGCGTGGCCAAAAAAATGCCAGCCAGATCCAATTGGCTATCCCGCTAGACCTATCGGCTTTGCAACAAAGCAATCCAAGTTGTCTTGTGAACCACGAGCACATTGATTGGGATGAAACCAAAGGGCGTTTACTGGCGGAAAAGCAGCGAAGAATCGGTGAACTGGTGGTGAGCAGAGAAACACTTGCTCAACCCGGAAAAGAAAAAATGACGCAAGCTTTACTCTCCTATGTCCGAAGAAAGGGGCTTGCGGTATTAGACTGGAGCGAAAAGTCCCAATCGCTACTCGAGCGTATTCGTTGTGCCATTGAGTGGTTGCCGGAACAGGCCTGGCCAGCGATGGATGATGCTAGCTTGCTCAGCGAGTTAGAGCAATGGTTGGAGCCGTATATGGCGCACGTCACAACGGTGAAAGACCTGGCTAAAATCAACCTCTGCGAAGCATTGAATGCTCGCCTTGGCTGGCCGTTGAATCAGCAATTGGATGAGTGGTTGCCTAAGTACTACACCTTACCAACTGGTACCCAACAAATGATTCGCTATCAACAAGGTGCTAACCCCGTACTTTCGGCACGCATGCAAGAGATGTTCGGTGAGCAAAGTTCGCCAACGGTGGCGCAAGGACGAGTAAAGCTCACCTTAGAGCTGCTTTCTCCTGCGCGTCGTCCTTTGCAAGTGACTCAAGACCTGGCCGGTTTTTGGGCTGGCGCTTACAAAGAAGTGCAAAAAGAGATGAAAGGTCGTTACCCTAAGCATGTTTGGCCTGACGATCCTGCCACTCACCAAGCAACCAATAAAACCAAAAGACAGTTACACTCATGACCCAAGAAAAAAAGTCGAACGACAGTAAGAAAACGACCACAAGAAAGCGCACCGCAAATCGTACTCCGAGAAAAACGACCAAAAAACGCAGCGCAGTGAAAACAGCAAAACGTCAATGGTTGAAGACGCTTTGGTCTTTGAGTTGGAAAGCGGGGCTCGCGCTGGTGGCAGTGCTGATTTTTGTCGGTATTTATCTCGATAGCGTGGTCAAACAACGTTTTGAAGGTCAGCTATTTCAACTGCCGACGGTGGTGTATGCGCGTATTCAAACCTTGTATGCGGGAGAAAATGTTTCTCGCCCGGAGCTGCAAAAAGAGCTCGATATCCTCAACTATCGTAAGGTGAGCCAGCCGAGATATCCCGGTGAGTATTCCTCTTCGTCGAGTAAGATTGAGCTTATTCGTCGCCCTTTTGAATTTGTCGATGGGCCAGAGGCTGATCGCCATGTGATGTTGCATTTTGACGCCTCAAGCTTAACTCGAATTCAATCGTTGGAATCCAAAGGGGATCTCGGTTATTTGCGCCTTGAGCCGAAGATGCTGGGCATGCTGGAAAAAGATACTGACGAGCAGCGCTTGTTTTTACGCCGTGAGCAATTTCCCGAGATCATGGTTGATGCTCTGTTAGTCACGGAAGATCGCGATTTCTATCAACATGATGGGGTATCGCCATTAGCGATTGCACGCGCGATGTTTGTTAATCTCAAAGCAGGCAGAACCGTGCAAGGGGGCAGCACCTTAACTCAGCAGTTGGCAAAAAACTTATTCCTTACCCAAGACCGCACCTTGTGGCGAAAAGTCAGAGAAGCGTATATCGCGCTGAGCTTGGACTATCGCTACAGCAAAGATCGCATTCTTGAAGCCTACCTTAACGAAGTTTATTTGGGGCAGAGCGGCAAGCAAGCAATCCATGGTTTTGGTTTGGCTTCTCGTTATTACTTTGGTCAACCGATCCAAGAGTTGCGTATTGATCAGTTGGCGATGCTGGTGGGGATGGTGAAAGGCCCGTCTTACTACAATCCAGTGCGCTTTCCTGAGCGCACCAAAGAGCGTCGTGACTTGGTGTTGCGTTTGATGATGCAGCAAAACATGCTCACCGCATCGGAGTACGATCAAGCCGCCAGTCGTCCTCTTGATATTCAAGATGTCCCACGTATTGCCAGCCGTCAGCCCGCTTATTTTCAGCAGTTGTCGATGGAGTTAAGGGCGAAAGTGGGCGAGGCTTTCCAAGGCGAAACGGGATTGCGCGTGTTTACTTCGCTTGATCCTATTTCACAAGACAAATTGGAAAAAGCGATCAGCAAAAAAGTCCCTGAGTTGGGGAAAGTGGCAGGGAATGAGCTCGAAGCGGCGGCCGTTGCCGTGGATCGTACCAGTGGTGAAATTCGTGCCATGGTGGGGGGTAAACGCACGGGATACGATGGTTTTAACCGAGCGATCAACGCCAGCCGTCCGATAGGTTCTTTGGTGAAGCCAGCCGTGTATTTGACGGCGCTAGAACAGCCTGAAAAATACACCTTAGCCACCACGTTGCAAGATACGCCATTAAGTTTGAAAGGCAGTAAAGGCTCGGTATGGGAGCCTCGCAATTTTGATCGACAGTTCCGCGGCGATGTGCCTCTTTATCAGGCGCTGGCGAAATCACTCAATGTGCCCACGGTTCGCCTTGGCATGCAATTGGGGATTGATCAGGTATCCGATACGTTGGCGAGATTAGGGGTAAATCGCAACGAAATTCGCCCAGTCCCTTCGATGTTCCTTGGTGCATTCTCTCTCACACCGTTGGAAGTGGCGCAGATGTACCAAACCTTGACCAATTCAGGACGAAAAGCGCCGCTCACTGCACTTCGTTCGGTGGTGGATTTGGAAGGACACGTTCTGTATCAGTCGTTGCCCAAATCCTCTCCTGCCGTGAATGAACAGGCAGCATGGCTAACCACGTATGCGATGAAACAAGGGGTAGCACAAGGCACAGGCCGTTATCTGCAAAACCAATTTGCGTGGGCTGCGCTCGCGGGCAAAACCGGCACCAGTAATGATAGCCGAGACAGTTGGTTTGTTGGGGTGGATGGCCGAGAAGTCACCACTATTTGGCTAGGTCGAGATGATAACCAGCCGACCAAGCTGACAGGCGCAAGTGGTGCGTTGCGAGTGTACGCTGAATACCTAAAACAGCGGACGCCAGAGAAGCTGATTTTGCCTTGGCCAAAAGAGATCACCACCTTGGGGTATCAGCAAAAAAGCGACGGTGAACTCTCGCTCGACTGCTCTAGTCAATTCACTCTGCCAGTGTGGGATAAACAAGGTGAATTAAAAGCACAGTGTGAAAAATCCTCTAACTGGTTGAATAAATTGCTCAGTTGGTAATTGTCCCCGTACCCAATTCGGTGTAAAACTGTTCAGGTTTCGTAAAACAATAAAGGAGAGCAATACCGTGTTCAAGGTCGACAAAGGATGGACAAATGGTTTGGCACTTTGGTCAACCTTGGCGTTTTTGGTATTGCTAACCCCTTTCTACAGTATAAAAAAAGCCGCTGCACAAGAGGCCGCTGTGGCAAAAGACGATGACAGGCCGAAAGTGGCGGTGGTTTTAGCGGGCGGTGGCGCTAAAGGCGCGGCGCACATTGGTGTGTTGAAAGCGTTGGAAGAGATGCAGATTCCGGTGGATTACATCACGGGCACTAGTATGGGCGCGTATGTTGGCGGCTTATACGCTACTGGTATGAGTGCAGATGAGATTGAAAGCTTTATCTACAGCATCGATTGGAACAGTGGTTATCGTGATCGCGTCGATCGTAGCCAGCGTCGTGTGCGAGATAAAGAGGCGGAAGACCGCTATCAGCTAAGAACCGACATCGGCTTGCGTTTTGGTGAAGTGCACGCACCACGTGGTTTTGTGCAAGGACAAAACATGTTACGCATTTTGCGTGAAACCACCGGTAACCTGAACGAATTTG
Organism: Vibrio vulnificus CMCP6; assembly: GCF_000039765.1. NCBI lineage: Bacteria > Pseudomonadati > Pseudomonadota > Gammaproteobacteria > Vibrionales > Vibrionaceae > Vibrio > Vibrio vulnificus. The sequence continues at coordinate 1,621,578 of NC_004459.3, forward strand.
ACTCGTTTGATGATCTGGCGATCCCATATCGTTCTGTTGCGACGGACATCGTCGAGTTACAAGAAGTGGTGATTGATAAAGGCCAACTGGTGGATGCCATGATGGCCAGTATGTCCGTGCCTGGTGCGTTGCCCCCTTACGAGCTCAATGGGCGCATGTTGGTTGATGGCGGCGTTGTCAACAACATGCCGGTGGATATTGCCAGAGCCATGGGGGCGGATATCGTTATTGCTGTCGACATCAGTACCGATTACAAGCAGAAAGAAGACTTTACCAGCATGCTGGTGGTCGCAGATCAGCTGTCTAACTATCTTGTGCGCCGCAGCACCCAACAACAAGCGGAAAGCTTAGGTGGGCAGGATGTGTACCTGAGACCTGATGTTGGTCAAATGGAAACCACCGAGTTTGTCAAGATGCCAGATGCGTATCAGGCCGGGTACAAAGCAACCTATCAGATGAAAGAGAAGCTGCAGGCATTGCGACTCAATGGTAGCCAATATCAGCACTATATTGATGGTAAGCAGCAAGCACGAAAAAGGCTCAACTATGGTGACCAGACTCGCGTCGATCAAATCGTGGTGATCAACAATACCCACTACAGTGATGGTCTACTGACTCGTCGTCTTGATCTTGAAACTGGCCGAGTATTGAAAACAGGTGAAATTGAAGCGGCGATTGAAAATCTCTATGCCTTGGATCGCTTCGAATTGATCTCTTATCACTATGAGGAAGTGGACGGGATCAACCAACTCGTGGTGGTGGTGGATGAAAAATCATGGGGGCCAAATTACGTTAACTTTCGCTTTTTCCTTGAAGATGATTTCACCACAGACAGCCAATATGGTGTTGGCCTCTCGACCAACTTCACCGATCTGAATTCCCAAGGTGGTGAGTTGACCATTAATTTGGAAATGGGCACTGATAAATTAGCCGAGGCGGAGTTTTATTCACCGATCCTCTTCGGGCAAGAGCTATTTGCCACGGCAAAAACCACCTACAGCAGTGATAAACGCAGTATTCCATTTTCCGACTTTGACGAGCCGCCACTAGAAAGTGCCTACGATTATTTCCCGATAACCTACTCACAGTTTATTGGTGAGTTGGCGCTGGGATATCAACCAACCCTATGGCAAGAGCTGAAACTGGGTGCTCGCTACGCTAAAGGAGATATTGAGCTCTCAACCATTCAATCGGCTGGGTCGAGTAACTTCGAGCGCCTTGGTGCATTTGTGCAATATCGTTTAGATACCTTAGACAATTATGCTCTTCCCACGCGTGGCGCATACTTGGATATCGAATATTTGGTCTCCCATGATGAAAGCCCCGAGATATTTGAAAGTGACTTTACCGGCCAATCACAAAGTGACACGGTTCACGAGTTATCGGTGGCAGGACGCTTCGCGACCACGTATAAACGTCATACTTTGGTCGGATCGGCAGACTACGAAATTGTACAGAGCAAAAATAACTACATTCCACTGGATCCCAAATCGATCGGTGGTTTCTTAAATTTATCTGGTATTCCCCGTAATAGCCTGATCGGACAAAACAAATTCTTTACGAGCCTGGTTTATCGCTACCGTTGGTTTGATAATGACTTTGGCATGTTCGAAGCGCCCGTTTATCTTGGGGCTTCTCTGGAACACGGTGGTGTTTGGTCGGATACGACGCTGACCCTAAGCCAGGCTCCACTCTATAATGCCGCGAGTGTGTTTGCGGGCATTGACTCGCCGATAGGCCCAATTATTTTTGGTTATGGTCGCACTGAGAGAGATTTGGACGCGATCTATTTGATCATTGGTACATCGTTCCACTAGTGATGAAAAGTTGAACAAAAAAGACGAATAAATAGCTAAATTTAATGGGACTTTAGTCTTAAGTTGCTATGTTGGTCAAAGTGATGAGATTTTAATTTATCGTTAAATTTGCTATTCTGTCGCCCACAGTTTGGCCTCTGCGGCGCTGTTTCTCAATCATAATTGAATGAAAACATGGGCAATAGGGAGCCAAGTTTCCAAGGATGTTCACTCCTTTACTTTGAATCATAGTAATAACAAAAGGAGGAACCGCAATGAGAGGAAAAAGTCGTGCTTGAAGCCTACCGTAAACACGTCGAAGAGCGTGCAGCAGAGGGAGTTGTTCCAAAACCTCTAGATGCAGAACAAGTTGCTGGACTTGTTGAACTTCTGAAAAATCCCCCACAAGGTGAAGAAGAGTTTCTTCTAGACCTACTTGAAAACCGCATTCCCCCAGGTGTTGATGAAGCCGCGTATGTTAAAGCGGGTTTCCTTGCTGCGGTGATTCGTGGTGAAGCAAGCTCTCCGCTTGTCAGCCGTGAGCATGCGGCAAAACTGCTTGGCACCATGCAAGGTGGTTACAACATCGAACCATTGGTTGCCTTGCTTGATGATGAAGCTCTGGCGCCAATCGCCGTTGAAGCGCTGTCTCACACATTACTGATGTTTGACGTTTTCTATGACGTTGAAGAAAAAGCGAAAGCCGGTAATCAATATGCGCAACAAGTGCTTCAGTCATGGGCTGATGCAGAATGGTTCTTATCAAAACCTGAGCTTGCCGAAAAAATTACTTTAACCGTATTTAAAGTCACGGGTGAAACCAACACCGATGATCTGTCTCCAGCTCCGGATGCTTGGTCTCGCCCTGATATTCCTGTTCACGCGTTAGCGATGCTAAAAAATGAGCGTGAAGGCATTGTGCCAGATCAGCCTGGCAGCATTGGCCCGATCAAACAGATTGAAGCGCTAAAAGAACAAGGCCACCAACTTGTTTATGTTGGTGATGTTGTGGGTACAGGCTCATCGCGTAAATCAGCAACGAACTCAGTGCTGTGGTTTATGGGTGATGACATTCCTTACGTACCAAACAAACGTGCTGGTGGTTATGTCTTGGGTGGCAAAATTGCACCTATCTTCTTTAACACCATGGAAGATGCGGGTGCGCTACCGATCGAAGTCGACGTGTCCAAGCTCAATATGGGCGATGTGATTGATGTCTACCCATACCAAGGCAAAGTGGCCAACCATGCTACCGGTGACGTTCTTGCTGAATTCTCACTAAAAACCGATGTGTTGATTGATGAAGTTCGTGCAGGTGGCCGTATTCCACTGATCATCGGTCGTGGTTTGACAGAAAAAGCACGTCAATCACTAGGCTTAGCGCCGTCTGATGTATTCCGCAAACCAGCGGATGTTGCAGATTCGGGCAAAGGCTACACGCTTGCTCAGAAAATGGTGGGTAAAGCATGTGGCGTAACGGGCATTCGCCCAGGGACCTACTGTGAACCTAAAATGACCACCGTTGGTTCGCAAGACACCACTGGCCCAATGACGCGTGATGAGCTAAAAGACCTTGCTTGTCTTGGCTTCTCTGCCGATCTTGTGATGCAGTCTTTCTGTCACACGTCAGCGTATCCAAAACCTGTCGATGTGAACACACACCATACTCTGCCTGATTTCATCATGAATCGCGGCGGTGTGTCACTGCGCCCAGGCGATGGTGTTATCCACTCATGGCTAAACCGCATGCTGTTGCCTGATACTGTCGGTACAGGTGGTGACTCGCATACTCGTTTCCCATTGGGTATTTCATTCCCAGCAGGTTCTGGTCTCGTTGCGTTTGCGGCAGCGACAGGTGTTATGCCTCTGGATATGCCTGAGTCAATCTTGGTGCGCTTTAAAGGCGAAATACAGCCAGGTATTACGCTGCGTGATCTTGTCCATGCCATTCCTTATTACGGCATCAAGCAAGGTCTTTTAACGGTTGAGAAAGCTGGTAAGATCAACGAATTCTCTGGTCGTATTCTGGAAATCGAAGGGGTAGAACACCTCACGGTTGAGCAAGCGTTTGAACTGTCTGATGCATCAGCTGAGCGCTCAGCGGCAGGTTGTACAGTGAAACTTTCTCAAGCATCGATCGAAGAATACCTCAACTCGAACATCGTGATGCTGAAGTGGATGATTTCAGAAGGTTACGGTGATCGTCGTACTATTGAGCGTCGTATCGTTGCGATGCAAGAGTGGTTAGCAAGCCCAGAATTGATGTCGGCAGACCGTGATGCAGAATACGCACACGTGATTGAAATTGATCTCGCGGAAATCAAAGAGCCGATTCTTTGTGCGCCAAACGATCCAGACGACGCTCGTCTGCTTTCTGATGTTCAAGGCACGCAAATCGACGAAGTGTTCATTGGTTCGTGTATGACCAACATTGGTCACTTCCGCGCTGCGGGTAAGTTGCTAGAGAAGTTCAAAGGTCAGCTTGATACGCGTCTGTGGATTGCACCACCAACCAAGATGGACCGTGACCAACTGACTGAAGAAGGTTACTACGGTATTTACGGTCGCGCTGGGGTTCGTATTGAAACTCCGGGATGTTCGCTGTGTATGGGTAACCAAGCGCGCGTTGCAGACAAAACCACGGTGATGTCGACCTCAACACGTAACTTCCCGAACCGTTTAGGTACAGGTGCGAACGTCTATCTGTCATCAGCCGAATTGGCGGCAGTCGGTGCGATTCTTGGCCGAATCCCAACGGTAGAAGAGTACATGGAATATGCGAAACAGTTGGATGCAACGGCGGCGGATACCTACCGTTACCTCAACTTCCACCTGATGGGGCAGTACACCAAAAAAGCCGACACAGTGATTTTCCAACAGCCGGCTTAATAAAATCTTCGATAATAAAAAACCGCTGAATTTTCAGCGGTTTTTTTACGTTAAGTAAAGTTTAACGGCGAGTCATACAAAAAGCAGCGGCAACGTTTCTTGCCGTTAGTTCTACGTTTTCCGCGGCTTCTGCCAACGCGGTTGGCAGATCAACGGAGCGATTGACCACGGCGAAAACGGCATCGAGGCCATGCTCATGGACCACTCCGCAATCGGCCGACAGACAACCCGCGATGCCAATCACCGGCAAGCTGTGCTTTTTCGCTGTGCGCGCGACACCGATCGGGGTTTTGCCATGAATGGTTTGGCTGTCGATACGACCTTCACCTGTGATCACCAGATCCGCATCAGCAACGATTTCATCTAAGCGAACCGCATCCATGACAATCTCAATACCAGGGCGAAGCTCGGCGTTAAGCAAGCCTAGTAGCGCCGCACCCATACCACCGGCTGCGCCTGCACCGGCCATATCACGAACATCCACGCCAAGTTGCTGTTTAATGATCGCGGCATAGTGCGCTAAGTTTTTGTCCAAAATTGTGACCATCTCTGGCGTTGCCCCTTTTTGTGGCCCAAAGACAGCGGAAGCGCCTTTTGGTCCACATAGTGGGTTATCAACATCACACGCCACTTCAAGACGAACTTGAGCCAAACGAGGATCGAGTTGAGAGCAGTCAATCGTTGCCAATTTCGCTAGCTCACCGCCACCATGGCCAAGTGCATTTCCTTGTGCATCAAGTAGTTTGATGCCGAGAGCCTGCGCCATACCAATGCCACCATCGTTGGTCGCGCTGCCGCCGATGCCTACGATAATGTGTTTCACACCGTGGTCGAGGGCGGCTTTGATCAACTCGCCCGTCCCAAACGTTGTGGTGATGAGTGGGTTGCGCTGATCTGGTGTCACAAGGTGTAAGCCAGAAGCGGCCGCCATCTCGATGACTGCGGTTTTGCCTTCGCCGAGCAAACCAAAAAAGCCATCGACACGCTGGCCAAGTGGGCCCGTAACGGTATGTTCGATGATGGTGCCACCAGTGGCGTCAACCATCGATTGCACCGTTCCTTCTCCACCATCTGCCATAGGGAGCTTCACGTAGTGTGCATCGGGTAAGACTTGCTTAAATCCTTTTTCAATCGCGATGGCCACATCCATGGCAGTAAGGCTTTCTTTATAGGAATCTGGAGCAATTATAATTTTCATGTTTACCTCAATGCTTATACAAACAGACCAAATACGCCGAACATCATGACAGAGACAAAAGCGATCATTAAGCCAACCGCAGACTCATAAGGAATCAGTTTTAAACGCTCACGAATGTCCATATGAACAGCGCCGCCCGTTGCGTGGAAGAAGCTACCATGTGGCATATGGTCAAGAACAGTGGCACCAGAATGAATCATGGCTGCCCCCGCTAATGCAGGTACTCCCAGTTCAAGAATGGTGTGACTAAATACGTTAGATGCAACGGCGGTTCCTGCTGTGGTGGATGCTGTTGCAAGTGACATCATTGCACCGGAAATCGGGGCAAGGAGATAGGACGGTAAACCCGAAGCGGTGAGAATATCGATCAAGCCATTTTTAAGCCCTGAGTTTGCGATAATACCTGCGAGAGTACCTGTGCCAAGCAGCATGACGGCAACCGGTGCCATGCGCGAAAGGCCAGAGACTGCAAAGTGGTTGGTATCGGCGAATCGACCCATCACCACGGCACCGAGCAAACCGCCTAAAGGCAAGGCGATGAGCGGATCAACGTTGATGCCGGCAATTGGGCGTAAAGCCAATAGTGCAATTGCCACCAATGGCGCGACAATGGCAGCGCCAAATTTTGGCAGTTTGCTGTGATCCACTGCAATGACTTCGCTGGCCGCGACTTTAGACCCCTTATTGACCAGACGTTTCGCAATGAAATACGCCAATACCAAACCACAAAGACCAGGAATCACACCAGCTGCCATCACAGAGGTTAATGGCACATTAAAGGCATCAGCGGCTGCGATTGCATTGGGATTTGGCGACATTACGTTACCGGCTTTACCGCCCCCGACCATGGCAAGCAAAATCGCGGTTTTAGAGATATCAGCACGGCGAGCAATCGCCAACGCAATCGGAGAAACCGTAATGACGGCGACATCAACAAAAACGCCAACGGCAGTCAGAATCATGGTCGCCAATGCCAGGGCGAGAAGCGCGCGTGTTTCCCCCACTTTTTTGACGATCGTCTCTGCGATCGATGTTGCTGCGCCAGATTCAATCAAAACGCCAGCCAAAACACCGGCGGCAAGAATACGTAAAACCGCGGTCACAATACCTTGTGCGCCGCCGATCATTAGAGAAACTGTGTCGGTCAGTGAAACACCACCAATCACACCGCCGATAAGAGCGCCAATGATCATGCCGTACGCGGGTGGGACTTTTTTCAGTATGAGCGCAATGGCCACCACTAAGGCAGCTAAGGCTCCGAGGGTAGAGACTTCAATCATGTTCCATTTCCATATTATTGATAAGAGTATTTTTTGCTCGAATATAGAGATGGAATCTGATCGGGTCTTTAGTCGTTACAACAAATTTCACCCAGCTGACTGCTTTGTTTTTTGTGCATCTGCACAATTTCTTTGTTTTGAGGAGAACAACTCTAGCGCGATATAGAGTTGGAAGGTGTTATTTAAGTTATTGAAATTTAATGATGTTATATCTTCAATCTTTTCAATTCGATAGCGGAGGGTATTACGATGGATATGAAGCGCTTGGCAAGTTCGACATGCATCACAGTTCTGAGCAAAATACGCGGTGAGGGTTTTGAGTAGCACGCCTTTGCTGTCTTTTTTTTGCAGTTTCAGTAATGGAGCCTGCAATTGTTCGGCTTTCCAGGGTTGTGAAAGGAGATCGCTCATCAACACAGGTAGCTTATGATCTTGGTAGAAGAAAACCGTGCCAGATTGCTCAGCCATCAATTGCATGGTGAGTTTGGCGGTTTCAAAAGATTGGGCTAATCCTGCCAATCCTTCAAAGTAGTCTCCGAGCGCAATTTTAATTGAGAAGTTCCCTTCTTTACTTACCCGCTTTAGCAACTGGTTGATGCGCTTGGTTTCCACCTCTTTGGACCAACCGTTGTCGGTTAGGCTTATCGGTTTTAACACCACCACCTCGTTATTAGAGACAGATAAAATACCAACGAGATTGTCACGTTCAGGATACTCAAGTAGGTGAACGATCTGTTGTAAATGCTCCAACGAGAGTGAGGTTTGTTTATCAGGAAAAACCTTGACCACAGCAGCTATTCTCGGCTCACTCAAATTTAAGCCAAGTCGCTCTGCAATGGAGTTCAACTGGTTGTCATTCAGCGTCGCGCCAGAGATAAGCTGCAGAACCAACTCTTCCCTGTGTCGCTTATTCCATTGCACTTGAGACATGAGGGCTGCTTGCTCAACGATGAGCTCTGCGGTCATCTTAACCAGTTCGCCATAATGCTTCACTTCGTCTGGTGCGCCGGATACGCCAATGACGCCAATGACTTGTTCTAGAAAAAGGATTGGTAAGTTGATCCCAGGCTTAACCCCTTTTAAATGGCTGGCGGTGGCTTTATCGATCTCAACCACTCGACACTCCGTAATTGCGAGCACGGCACCTTCATGTTTTTGTTGCAGTCGCGATGGATCCCCCGAACCAATAATTCTCCCTTGATCGTCCATCACATTGACCGAATAGGGGATGATCTTCATGGTGCGTTCGACAATTTGCCGTGCAATAGTTTCGTTCAGTTTCATGCTTGAGAGTGGAGTCCAAGTGAGAATTTGTCGATAATAGTACCTGATCTCGTTATCAATAGAGAAAAACATGGATTACGAATTTAAGAAAAACATCCTAGATGGTCACTATTACTGCCATTGCTCAATGGACCATGAAATTGTTGGCCGTTGGGTTCAAGAAGAAATCGGCAAAGAGAGCACTAAAATCGCCCAAGTGCTGGCTTTAATTGTCGCCGCAAGAAGTAACCCGACAGAAGAGCTTTGCTTAAATGGCACCGAAATCAGCTTGATGATTTGTGGCGACGAAGTCACCGTGCAAGACAATGCACTGCTGCACAGTTACGAGCTTGAGGCAGAGAGCGAGTTCGAACTGTACGACTGTGAGAGTGTCGCATGTTGTGGTTTAGAAGACTTTGAACAGCTAATTCAGCAGTGGCAGTTGTTCGTTCGTCGTTGACGGATAGCTTGTTGCACATTTATTGAACACTTGCTTTATATTTGTGAATGGAGCGCACCATTATGGTGCGCTCCATTTTTATTTTTGTAACTTTTAAAATTAATTTCATTTAAAAACAATAGGATAAAAAGTTGGCACGTTGCTTGGATTATCTAAAGCGTTACAGGATGAACGCTTTCAGAGAGGATGCAATGAAACTAATTAACGCCATTATCAAACCTTTTAAGCTCGATGATGTTCGAGAAGCGCTGGCGGATGTCGGTATTGAAGGCATGACCGTTTCCGAGGTCAAAGGCTTTGGTCGTCAAAAAGGTCACACTGAACTTTACCGTGGTGCGGAATATCAAGTGGACTTTCTACCTAAAGTCAAACTGGAGATCGCAACGCAGGCTGAGAATGTTGACCGTGTGATTGAAGCGATCACCAAAGCAGCGCACACCGGAAAAATCGGTGACGGCAAAATCTTTGTTTACGACTTGAGCCATGCCGTACGTATTCGTACTGGTGAAACTGACGTTGAAGCACTTTAACGATTCAAAGGATTGGAGAGATACATTATGGAATTAACAACAACAGTCTCGGAACTACGCTACGCGCTCGATACCTTTTTCTTCCTTATTTCTGGGGCGCTGGTGATGTGGATGGCAGCGGGTTTCGCCATGCTGGAAGCGGGGTTGGTTCGTTCAAAGAACACCACGGAAATCTTAACTAAAAACTTCTGCCTATACGCGATTGCGTGCACCACGTATTTAGTCGTGGGCTACAACATTATGTACGTGGATAACAGTGAAGGCGGCTGGTTGCCTTCGATTGGCGCATTAATTGGTAGCCAAGCAGAAGGAGCCGATCACTCACTTGAGTCTGATTTCTTCTTCCAAGTGGTGTTTGTGGCAACGGCTATGTCAGTGGTATCTGGTGCGGTAGCGGAGCGTATGAAGCTTTGGTCTTTCCTACTGTTCTCTGCCATTTTGACTGCCTTTATCTATCCGGTAGAAGGTTATTGGACTTGGGGTGGCGGCTTCTTGTCAGCGGCGGGTTTTAGTGACTTTGCAGGTTCAGGCATTGTGCACATGGCAGGTGCAGCGGCGGCTTTAGCAGGTGTACTGCTACTGGGGGCGCGCAAAGGTAAATATGGCAAAAATGGTGAAGTATATCCCATCCCAGGTTCAAACATGCCATTGGCAACGTTAGGTACCTTTATTCTTTGGTTTGGCTGGTTTGGTTTTAATGGTGGCTCACAGTTAATGGTGTCTGACTTTGAAAACGCGACGGCGGTTGGGCAAATTTTCCTAAACACCAACGCCGCAGCTGCAGCGGGGGCCATTACCGCGCTATTGGTGTGTAAAACAACTTGGGGCAAAGCCGATTTAACCATGATTCTCAATGGTGCGCTTGCTGGTTTAGTTGCGATTACTGCGGACCCTCTTTCACCATCACCTTTGTATGCGGTGGCGATTGGTGCGGTAGCGGGTGCCTTGGTTGTGTTCAGTATCGTTGGTCTCGATAAGCTAAAAATTGATGATCCAGTGGGTGCGATCTCGGTTCACGGTGTGTGTGGCTTCTTTGGTCTCATGGTCGTACCAATCAGCAACGGTGATGCGAGTTTTCTTTCGCAACTATTTGGCGCAGCAGTGATTTTTGCTTGGGTATTTGGTGCAAGCCTTGCGGTTTGGGCAGTACTCAAAGCCACCATCGGCATCCGAGTATCGGAAGATGAAGAGATGGAAGGAATGGACATGCACGACTGTGGTGTTGGTGCGTACCCAGAATTCGTTACGGTAAAATAAGTTAATTAAGACATACTTGTTTACAAATAAAAATATCAAAAACCTGCTCATACCAGCAGGTTTTTTTGTTTTCCGTCATTGTTTTCTAAACTATGATGAATATAATAACGCTACTGATAAACGTTATCATTACGAATCTAAAGGATTGAATCAATGAAAAAGCTGCTTACTCTTTCTGCGCTTGCATGTGCGACGCTTGCTCCTACAGCAATGGCTGCTGAAGAGGTCAATGTTTACTCTTACCGTCAACCTTTCCTTGTTGAGCCAATGTTCAATGAGTTCACAAAGGAAACCGGCATCAAAGTAAACGTGATGTTTGCAAAAACTGGTATTGCAGAAAAACTCGCGCAAGAAGGCGAATACAGCCCTGCTGACGTAATTCTAACCGTAGATATCAGCCGTCTTGCAGAGCTAACAGACAAAGGTCTTGTTCAGCCAGTCAACAGCGAAATCATTGAAGCCAATGTTCCTGCTCAATACCAAGACAAAGAAAACGAGTGGTTTGCACTAACGACTCGTACTCGTAGCGTTTATTCTTCTCGTGATCGCGTTGGTAAGTTAGGCGATGCTTTCACTTATGAAGATCTTGCTAAGCCAGAATTCAAAGGCAAAATCTGTACTCGTAGCGGTAAGCACCCTTACAATATTTCGCTGGTCTCTGCGATGATTGCACACCACGGCGAAGCTGAAACCAAGAAATGGTTGGAAGGCGTAAAAGCAAACCTAGCTCGCAAACCTCAAGGTAACGACCGTGGTCAAGTGAAGGCAATTAAAGAAGGCCTTTGTGATGTTTCTCTAGGTAACAGCTACTACCTAGGTGCAATGGTTAACGATAAAGAGCAGAAAGTGTGGGCGGATGCGGTTTACATTAACTTCCCTAACCAGCAAACCACGGGTACGCACGTGAATATTTCTGGTATGGCGATGGCGAAATACGCACCAAATAAAGCCAATGCGCAGAAGCTAATGGAATTCCTAACAGGCGACAAAGCACAGCACATGTATGCGGAAGTGAACTACGAATACCCAGTGAAAGCGGGTGTGGAGCGTTCTGAACTTGTGGCTTCTTGGGGCGATTTCAAAGCAGACACCATTTCTCTAGATGACATCGCATCACATCACGCAGCAGCAATCAAACTGATTGATGAAGTGAAATTTGACCTTTAAATGAAACTAGGGGTATAACTATACCCCTATTTATTAAAGTGATATGAGATGTATTTGCAAACGCATCTGTGTTTCATACGCCCGTGCAGTTATTAGGCGATGAAAGAAAAAAAATACACATGGAAAACCAGTAGTGGGGCATTGGCTTTACTGCTGGTTTTGCCGATTTTGGCGATCTTCTATACCGCTGTCGGATACAGTGATGAGCTGTTTGCTCATTTGATGTCGACGGTGATGCCATCTTACATATTGAATACCATTCTTTTGACGACGGGCGTGTTAGTTGTCTCTCTCATTTTGGGTATTCCTAGTGCGTGGTTCATGGCCATGTGCAAACTTCCCACTGAAAAATGGTTGCAATGGGCCTTAGTACTGCCATTGGCTATGCCGGGGTACATCATAGGTTATATTTTTACCGATTGGTTTGATTTTGCTGGTCCTGTACAGATTTTACTGCGAGATCTCACTGGGTGGGGCCCAGGAGACTATTGGTTTCCTGATATTCGAACGGTAGCAGGGGCTACCTTCGTGCTGTCGCTCGTGCTCTATCCATATGTTTATTTACTCTGCCGCGCTGCTTTTATGGAGCAAAACGTCTCTTTACTGCAAAGTGCGCGACTCTTGAAGTGCAGTGCATGGGAGAGCTTTTGGCGTATTTCTATGCCACTTGCTCGTCCTTCGATTGCGGTGGGTTTGTCGCTGGTGGCGATGGAGACCATTGGTGACTTCGGCACTGTGAGCTATTTTGCCGTCAACACGCTCACCACTGCGGTGTATGACACTTGGCTTGGTTACTCCAACTTAAACGCGGCGGCAAAAATTTCAGCCTTAATGCTACTGATTGTCATCTTATTACTCAGTGCGGAGCGTTATAGCCGACGTAAGCAAAAGCTCTTCCAAGCGCAGTTCAATAGCCACGAAGATTTCCGCTATGAACTCAAAGGCTGGAAAATGTGGGCAGCACTGATTTGGTGTTGGGGTTTGGTCGCCATTGCCTTTATTTTCCCGTTGTTGCAGTTGGTGGACTACTCGATTACCTATTTTGAACAAAGTTGGACCAATGAATTTCGTCGCTTTGCCATGAATAGCCTTAAAGTCTCGATTGCAGCGGCCATCGTTGCGGTGATTGTCGCATTGATCGTCAATTTCAATCATCGTTTACACAATCAGAAAACCAGCTTGGCGTGCATTCGTTTATCGTCATTGGGGTATGCGGTGCCAGGCACCGTATTGGCGATTGGCATCATGGTGCCAGTATTGTCTATGGATCACTTGGTCAATGATGTTGCGAAATACATGGGATGGGGCAGACCAGGTCTGATTTTCTCAGGTACCATTTTTGCGATCATTTTTGCTATGGTCGTGCGTTTTTCTGCGGTGGCGATTGGCAGCATTGAAAGCAGCTTGAACAAAATCTCCCCTTCGCTTGATATGGCATCACGTACTATGGGCTGCCATGCCAATGCCATGTTGTGGCGTGTGCACTTCCCGCTGATCAAACGCGGCATGCTGATTGCTGGATTGTTGGTGTTTATTGAGTCGATGAAAGAGTTGAACGCTGCGCTGCTACTGCGCCCATTCAACTTTGAAACCTTGGCCACCTATGTATACAACTACGCCTCCGACGAGCGTTTGGAACTGGCTGCATTGCCGGCGGTGTTGTTGGTGTTGGTTGGATTGATCCCCCTTGTTATCGTTAACCGTTCACTGGAGCAGAGTCACTAATGAGTTGCGCACTATCGATTAAAAACCTGACTTGTCAATACGATGCTCAAACGGTGCTTGAGTCACTCTCTCTGGAAGTGGAACAAGGGCAGATTGTTTGTTTACTTGGGGCCAGTGGTTGCGGAAAAACCACTTTATTGAAAGCCATCGCAGGGCTGCTGCCTCTCTCTTCGGGAGAGATGAGTTTAAACTGCATGATGATCGATAATGGTGAGCATTGGGTGCCACCTGAGCAGCGTAATATCGGCATGATTTTCCAAGATTATGCGCTGTTTCCTCACCTGACTGTGGCAGAGAATGTGGCGTTTGGTTTGCGCGGTTGGAGCAGTGAAGCTCGCCAAAGCAAAGTCAAAGAAATGCTAGAGTTGGTGCATTTGTCTCCTTTTGCCGATCGTTACCCGCATCAGCTCTCGGGTGGCCAACAGCAACGAGTGGCGATTGCGCGTTCGTTGGCGTACAAGCCAGATTTGCTTCTGCTCGATGAACCGTTCTCGAACATCGACACACAAGTACGCCATGAACTGATTGCTGAGATTCGTAAAATCTTTAAGCAGCAAGGCGTAACAGCAATTTTCGTTACGCACAGCCGTGAAGAAGCGTTCGCTTTTGCCGATAAAATGGCGGTAATGAATCACGGTGTGATTGAACAATATGGCACGGCGTCTGAGTTATATTACAAACCGTCGAGCAAGTTTGTCGCGGATTTCCTTGGCGGCGGCAGTTACCTCCCAGCGAAGCGTTTATCGGAATCCGAGTTTGAAACCCATTTGGGTGTCGTTGAAGCTACTGCGCAGCAATCGATTTTGATTAATGATCCGTGTGAGTTGTTGTTGCGTCCTCAGCATATTCAAATCAGTGCCTCAGAGGAAAGCAGTATCCGTATTATGGAGCAGCAATTTATGGGTGATCACTGCCGCTATGTGATCGAAGCCAATGGCAATAAATTGTTAGCCAGTTCGGCGGAAGCGCTCAATATCGGACAAATGGTCTCGGTGAAAGTTGATACCCAAGGCATCTTGGCGTTTTAAACGAAAAAAGCCCGACCTAGGGTCGGGCAAATGGTACGTCATGTGAACAACCGTGAGGTTGCGTTTAAAGAGCCAGAAACTCTTTAAACTGATGAACGACCAGTTCGGCAGTCTCTTTATCCTGCATCTCAGCAAAAATTCGCAGCAAAGGTTCAGTACCGGAGAAGCGAGCTATCACCCAGCCTCCGTTTTTGAAGTACACTTTCGCTCCATCGTCATAACTGACTTTTTCGATCTCAAAGCCAAATTCAGGCAATTGTTTTTCGATATAAATCTTGTCATACAGCGATTGTTTTGCCGCTGGTTTGAACTTGCAGTCGCCCTCAGCCATGTAGGCATAGCCGTACTTGCTGTAGATCTCTTCTAATAGCTCAGAAAGCTTTTTGCCCGTCACGGAAATCATTTCAACTAATAGGCTCGATGCAAACACGCCATCTTTGCCTTTGATATGACCACGAATGGTTAAGCCGCCCGAACTCTCACCACCGATCAAAGAGTCGTCCGCTTCCATCTGTGAACTGATGTGTTTAAAGCCTACAGGCACTTCAAAACACTTCTCACCATGATCGGCAGCGATTTTATCCAACAGGTGCGTGGTGGCGATGTTGCGAACCACAGAACCTGTCCAGCCTTTGTATTTGAGTAGGTAGTAATACAATAGGATCAACACTTCGTTCGGATGAATGAAGTTGCCTTTTTCATCGATAATGCCCAAACGGTCTGCATCGCCATCGGTACCAATGCCGATGTCGTAGCCTTGTGCCGCCACAAGGTGCTTCAGACGATAAAGGGTCGCTGCGCTTGGGGATGGCATTAAGCCGCCAAAGTCAGGGTTCTTGCCATCGTTGATCACGTCGACATCACAGCGCCCATTGATCAATACCGTTTGCAGCGCGTTTTTCGCCACGCCAAACATAGGATCGATCAGCACGCGTAGATTGGCTTTTTTGATCGCTTCAATGTCGATGAAATTGATGATGGAATCGACAAACTCGTTCATCGGGTTGATGATGACAATTTGTTTGTCTTCTACCGCTTGTTCGAAATCGACACTTTGCACTTGATCCAAGGTCAGATGAGCAATTTGCGCTTCGATTTTCTGCGTGATCACTTCGTCCGCATCACGGCCACCTTCAATGAACACTTTCACGCCATTGTAGTCGGCAGGGTTGTGAGAAGCGGTAATACAGGCAGAGTAAGCACAGCCCATTTCTTTGGCCTTGAACATCACAATTGGCGTTGGGACAAATTTATTGATGAAGCTCACCACAATACCATTAGCGGCAAGGACTTCGGCAAACCAAGCGCCGGCTTTATCCGATAGAAAACGACGGTCATAGCCAATCACAAAACCGCGCTCAGCGACCTGTTCGTTATTGATGATGTTAGCTACGGCTTGTGCGACCAAGCGAACGTTATCTTTGGTGAACTCTTCGCCAATAAAAGCGCGCCAGCCACCGGTTCCAAATTTGATCATAATTCGATCTCCCTTAGGAAATGGCCCGTAGGCCATTTCCCAAACTATTTGCTAGCGATAACGTGATGGGATTAACCCAAAACGACCACAACCTCATTCACGGTGCCTTCTGCCTGCGCAGGAACGGCACCTTCGATCGCTTGACCATTTAATGTGATGGATTTAACGCCCTTAGAAACACCTTGTGGGTTTTCGACTTTGATTTGGTAAGTCGCGCCACGCCATTGACGAGTCACTTCAAAACCAGGCCACGCTGTTGGAATACATGGGTCGATCTCAAGTGAATCAAAACCAGTACGCACACCGAGAATGAAGTTGGTGGTGGCGTAGTAAGCCCAACCTGAGGTTCCCGTTAACCAAGGGTGGTTTGCACGACCATGGTCTTGGTGGTCACGGCCCATGATGAACTGAACGTAGGAGTACGGTTCTGCCATGCGCGTTTCAATGATGTCGTTTTGGTTGTATGGGTTGAGTGAGTCGTAAAGCTCCATTGCGCGATCACCACGGCCCAGTTTCGCTTCTGCAACCCAAGCCCATGGGTTTGGATGCGAGAAGATAGCGCCGTTTTCTTTCACGCCTTGGTAAACGCGAGTGACGAAACCAATATCATCGTTTGGTGTCGCGAACGATGGTGCGTTTAGGTGTAGGCCGTATTTCGAGAACAGGTACTCGTATACCGCGTCCATCGCCTTGATGCCGCGCTCGTGGCTGACTGCGCCAGACAGTACTGCCAGCGAGTTTGACTCAAGGTGCACTTTGCCTTCCACTTGGTCGAAGGTACCGATCTTGTCGCCATCTTTGGTCAAACCACGGATGTACCATTCGCCTTTCTCATCCCACAAATGAGTTTCACACGCTTCACGAACGCCGCTTGCCATCGCTTGGTATTTGTCTGTCGCCGCTTCGTCATTACGGAAGCGAGAAAGCTCTAGGAAGGCTTCCAGTGCCCAGAAATGCAGGAATGACACCATGGAAGACTCACCACCACCTAGGTTTAGACAGTCGTTCCAGTCTGCGCGTAGACCTTTACAGATACCCGTTTGACCGACGTATTCTGCGGAGAAATCCAGTGCCGCCATCATGTGTTCATACACAGTCGCGTTGCCGCCGTCTGCATAAGGAATCACTTCATCAATAAAGCCGATATCGCCCGTCTCTTTCACATAGTTCAAGATGGTTGGCACGATCCATAGGTGATCGTCGGAACAGGTGTCTTTGATACCGTGGATCTTGTCATCGTCAGATGGTGTTGGGACAACGGTTGGTGATTTTGATGGTTTAACATCCGCTTTTTCTGGATCGAACCAATCTGGATCAAATAGGTGTAAACCGTATCCCGCTTTCACTTGGCCGCGAAGCAGATCAACCAAGCGTTTGCGCGTCATTGCTGGGTTGGTGTGAGGAACCGAAATTGCGTCTTGCGCGGTATCGCGGTAACCCAAGCCTGTGCGGCCACCCACTTCAATGAAAGAGGCAAAGCGAGACCACACCACACACGTTTCTGCTTGGTATAGAGTCCATGCGTTGATCATGGTATCCAAACCTGCGTTTGGTGATTTCACTTGGAACTTCTCACAGCGCTCGTCCCAGTGCGCTTTGATACCAGCAAAGGCTTGATCGACTTTAGTGAGATCTTGGTATTTCTCGCGCAGTTTTGCGCCATTACCTTTACCTACACCTAAGATCACTGCAAAGCGTACTTTTTCGCCAGGTTGTAGAACGAATTGTTTGTGCAACGCGCCACAGTGGTTGTAACAGGTTTGTGCAGTGTTAGAACACTTACCTTGTGCCACAGCGATTGGGTTTGCTTCGTCGCGGTACATACCGAGGAAGACATCGCGTTGGCCGTCGTAGCTGTCAGCATCAAACGTGGCTGTCAGGTAGTAGAAACCTAAGAAGTCGTCGGTGTTGTAGTATAGATCGTACTCAATCACGCCATCTTTGTACTCGGTACCTGCAGAGTACAAGGACATCTGATGGTTTTGGTTGTCCGATTTAATGTGGCTGAAAGAAAACTCGACGTAGTTGAATGCACTGATGGTGCGCACTTCGTCAGAGGTGTTCTCGATTTCAACGTCCCAAACTTCCGCGTCTTCACCTTTTGGTACAAACAGGGTTTTGTTGGCAACAATGCCATTGTATTCACACTTAAACTTGGAATAAGACAGGCCGTGACGAACTTCGTATTTCGCCTGCTCTAGGCTTTTAGCCACAGGCTGCCATGAAATTGACCAGTAATCACCCGTTGCATCATCGCGTAGGTAGACATAGTGCCCCGGACGATCTTGAGTAAAGTTTGGACGGAACTTGGTCACACGGTTGTACTCAGGAGAGTGATAGAAAGAGTATCCCCCTGCGTTGTGTGAAATAACGGTACAGAATTTTTCGGTACCTAAGTAGTTGGTCCATGGTGCCGGTACATCCGGGCGAGTGATGACGTATTCACGATTGTCATTATCGAAATAGCCGTATTTCATTGTCATTTCCTTTTCAACAAACTGCTTGGTAAGGCAGTCAAAAACTAAAGCTAGTGAAAACTTAGGAAAGCGAGGCTTTCATTCGGTTGTTCATTTCCATGGCTGGCGATACTTGATGCCCTGTTTGTCCAGTAGCGGCAAGTGACCTTTCAGCCTTGATAAAAAGTCGTTCCAATCACGATGTTCTTTCTGTGTCCAACACGCTTCGGCGAGTGCAATAATGCGTGGGAAGACCATATAGTCCATTCGCTCAGGGTTATTGATGATTTCGCACCAAAGAGCCGTTTGGATTCCCCAAATTCGCTTATGAATTGGGTCGTCAGCCGGAATATTGGCAAGCGGCTCGTAGTTGTAGGCTTTTTCGAGTGGCAGTGGATTGGCCCAATCTACCCCCGGCTCTTCCGGTGCGTAATCTTGTGTCATATCGAGATAAGTGGTTTGAGCGGGTTGAAGTACCACATCAAAGCCTTGACGGGCGCAGTTCACCGCCGCTTCTTCACTTAACCACGAGTAAATCACGGTGTCCTTACTCACTTTGTCACCGTGTTGTGCTTCTTCCCATCCCAACATTCGCTTGCCAAGACTGCGCAGCTTTTGCTCGGCGTGACGCAGTAAGTGACCTTGCAGCTCCTTGTAATCCTGATAGCCATGTTGCTTCATCAAGGCTTGACAGCTTGGGCTGTTTGACCAAACCCCGTGAGGTACTTCGTCGGCACCAATATGAACGTAGGGTGCCGGGAACAGTTGGGCGATTTCTTCCAGCACACCATCTAAAAATTGATAGGTGGTGCTTAAGCCGGGATTAAGAACGTTATCGGAGTAATTTTGAATACTGCGATAGACGGTGTCGTCTTCTGCTTCTACCAGCATTTCTGGCAGCGATTTAATCGCTGCGCGACAGTGACCAGGAACGTCAATTTCAGGAATGACCATGATGCTGCGCTGCGCGGCGTAGGCGACCACTTCTTTGATCTCTTCTTGGCTATAGAACCCGCCATAACGCTGCGAAATATGGGTATATTGGGGCTCAATCGCTTCATCGACACCACGCCAAGCCCCTGTCTCTGTTAATGCTGGGAATGCTTTGATTTCAACGCGCCAGCCTTCATCGTCCGTTAAATGCCAATGAAAGGTATTGAACTTATAGTGGGCGAGGAGATTAATTAGACGCTTGACTTGCTCAACCGAGTGGAAGTGGCGAGAGCAATCCAACATCATGCCGCGATAGCGAAAACGTGGGCTGTCAGAAATTGAACAGCAAGCCAACTGGGCCTCTTGTGTGAGCGAGTTGTAATCAAGCAGTTGTAATAGGCTTGCGGTAGCGTGGACAAAGCCAGAGCTAGAGCCCGCTTCAACGCGCACTTGCTCTTGGCTAATTTTGAGTTGATAAGCCCCTTCATCCAGTGTTGGGTTGCTACGGTAAACGATTTCTCCCGCTTCGCTGGTGGCAAGTTTAAACTGATGCAAACGCGCCATTTCGTCCATGAGCCAAGTCACCGCGGAGTCCGCCAATGCGGATTGGCAGGTGATGGCTGACGATGGTGTGAGAGAAAAATGCCCAGCATCAACATGCAACGCATTTGCTTTAGGTAATAGTGAATAGGCGCTGGCTAACGTAGGAGCGATGGTTTCGCGTTCACGGTAGGGTGAAGCAAGAACGATCGGGGTGACATCGACGTTAGAGCGCACCTGCTCACCTTCATGGTGATACTCGACAAAAGCTTCATTCAATCCATCGGAATAAAAACGGAATGGATTGGTCAGTACGGTGAACTCACAATAGAAGTGATGATTGGCCGGTAGTACCAAGCTATCTGGTTTTAACTGACAGAAACTCCCAATTTGCGTTAAGGTGCCATGCGAAATGCTGCCTGGCTGAATAAAACGAGTAAAGGCAAAGGTTAAAGACCAGTTGGGTAAGTCTTGATCACTGAGGTTATGCAGCGTCATACCAAAACGGCAGTTTTGCTTTTGTTCTGAAAGGACAACCAGGTCGATACGATATTCCATAAACGATTCCTAATTTGTTGCCACGGCATAGAGGTTATGTTCGCTTTTACCTGCAAACATGAGTGCACCCTCTATGGCGTCATACTGAGCTTCAACGATCCACTGTTGTACTGGTGGAGAGAGCCACTTAACAATACGCTCGGCAATGCTGCCCATTAGACAGATGCGTGTTGCCCCGCGTTTATTTAAGGCAATCAGGAACATTTCAATGTCTTGCGCTGTTTGTTTTAGCATCTCGATCGCCAGTGTGTCGCCTTGTTCGGCATGCTGGAAGATCGCAGGAGAAAATTGGCCATAATCACGAGGTAAAGCGGTTTTTGACCACTCAACAATGGCATCCACGTCATGATGGAAATGCGCCATAACATGCTCACATAACGGTGTGTTTTCGCGGATCCCATCTTGAGCTAGGAGTACTTGTTGAATAAGACGAAGGCCCATGACAGCGCCGCCCCCTTGATCCGAAATAGGAAACTCACGGCCGCCAACCACGTGTTGAGTGGTGCCTTGCAGATAGATGCCACATGAACCCGTACCGGCAATCATGATGGCGCCATCTTGACCATTATGTGCACCAATACAGGCGCCGTAAGCGTCGGTATTGAGTGTCATGCTGGCAAACGGATGTGTTTGTTGCATAAAGCTTTGCCAAGAGGCTTTATGTTCTGCTCCGGCTAAAGCCAATCCTACATGCATGCGAGAAAAATCTTGTGTGGATAAACCGCCTTGTGTGGCCGCGTCTTGAATGGCCGAAAGAATCGATTCCATTGCCACAGAGGCGCCCAGCATAATGTTGGCACTGCCGCTTTTGGCTTCACCAATAAAGTGCCCTTGAGCATCTTTGATGCGTGCTCGGCAAGAAGTGCCGCCCCCATCGATTCCTACGTATAAATGCGTCATGTTATTTTCCTAGCGTGGCTGAGTTGTAGTGTGTCTGGCTCATGATCGCGAGAAGATACCAAGCCCCATGAGGGATCCATTGCTCTCCCCAGCGCCAGTTTTGTAATAAGTCGTCTTTTTGTTTTTCAGGATTAAAGGCAATGTCGTTTTCATCATCAAAGCCTGAAGTGATGCCGTTACAGACGCCCCCTTTGGCGTTGAAGAAACCGAATTGAGGCAAATAGTCAGGATTGTTACGACCATGCCCATCCAGCATACACATATCGTAAGGGTTGAGACCCAATACCCAATCGAGTGAGCGCTGAGCCAATACGGCCATCTCATGACTGAGGCGAGCATCTTGCAGATGAGGTTGCACCAAGTAAGCCATTGAGGCGATGGAGCCTAAACGCGCATTCTCACCTTGCCACCAGTACCCAGACTCATTGTTTTGCGCGACAAAAAACGCATCACGCTTATTTTCGTTTACGCCTTTGACATATTGTCTTGGGTAGCTAAATGGGTTATTCACTTTATGAGTAATGTTGAGCTCAAATTCACATGCTCGGTGCACGACTTCTCGCGCTTGTTCCATTAGTTCAGAGTTGTGTTCAATCGAGAGGTATTCGCACAGGGCAATAACAGGTAGGCCTGCTTCCGCTGCGTGGAAATAGGGACGAGAACCATCCAGATTGGCAGACCAATAATGGGCAAACTGCTCATCACTTTGCTGTCGAGTACACAAGCGTGATGCCCAAATTCGGCTTTCCGCGAGATAACGCTCTTCTTGAGTGGCACGATAGAGCTCAACAACCGCGAGCAGAGCGCAATACTCATCAATGATGTTTTCTTGACCATCGTTGAGGTATTGAGGGTTGTACTCTTTGAGATGCCAGTAACCATTCTCTGCAGCATTGAGGTATTTTTGTTGGTCAAATTCACCGTGTACATCGAGACGAGAGGCGGCCGCTAGCGCTGCGATGCTGACGCCGCCGCCTTGACGAAACCCTGCTTGATAGTCATCAGATTTATGACCTTGCTGAGTTTCGTAAGAGCAGATCTCGCGTTGTTTGATGTCTTTACTCCACTTATCGAACACCGTGGTATAGAAGAAGCCTTGGCTGTCTTGCATTCTGACGAGGAAATCCGCGCCATGCAGCGCTTCTTCTTTCAAACGTACTTGGCTGAAGGCGGGTAGGATCTCATGACCAGAGAGCAGTTCTAGCCCTTTAAGCATGTTCCAAACCACCATCGGCGTTTGCTGTGGGTTGAGATAATTGGCATACGAAAGATGGCTGAGGTATTTGCTCACGTCGCCAGATGCGTCGTACCAACCGCCGTGTACATCGACGGTTTTATTACGGTTTAACAGTGGTGCGTTGCGATCTTGCAGGTCAAAAATGCCGCCACAGCGCTGTGATTTAAAGTAATGCAGTACATCGGAAAAAGTTTGCTGCATCAGCAGCGATTGGCCGATAGTGAAGTTTGCTGAACGATGATTATCAAAACGAATATAGAACTCGCCGACTTGGTCGAAGTCTGAAAAATCAATCGTGTAAAAGTAACCTTGGTGCCAATTGGCGACTTTGCCCACTTTCTCGATTTCTAATGATGCCACGGTCTGATGGCCATTGGCGCACACCAATAAGGCAGCATAAGACGACAAACGCGACTTATTACTTTGAATGACCGCATGTTTGGGTCCACTCAGTTCGTAGCCTAGGTGATTGGTGAGTAGCAGCATTACAAATCTCCGACATGTCGCAAAATAATAGGTAGTAACAGTGAGAGCCAAGGCAACGCCTTGGCTCAATTAGGTTTAGTTTTCGAATAGGTAACAACGAACAAAGTGGTTTTCAGACAGTTGAGTCACTTCAGGCAGCTTCTCACGACATTTCTCTGTTGCGTGTTCACAGCGACCAGCGAAAGGACAGCCAACGGAATCTGGAGTCCAAAGTGGAATTTCTCCTTTGTTGCCTTTGAGCTTTTCATGAATGGATTTCGATGGATCTGGCACCGCAGAAACCAACAACTGCGTGTATGGGTGTTGAGGATCGTGAATGATCTCATCGGTATCCCCCCATTCCACCATGTGTCCAACATACATTACTGCCAGATCTTCCGCGATATAACGAGCCGTTGCGATGTCGTGCGTGATGTAAAGAAGAGACATCTGTTTTTCGAACTTCATCTCTTCCATCAAGTTAAGGACACCAGCGCGAATCGATACGTCCAGCATTGAGGTCGGTTCGTCGGCAAGCACCACTTCTGCGCCTACAGCAATGTTACGCGCCAAGTTGACACGCTGACGCTGACCACCAGAAAGCTGATGCGGAAACTTTTCTGCAGTGGCTTTCGGTGGAATCAAGCCCACTTGTTCAAGCAGGTCGTACACGCGCTCTTCCAACTCTTTCTTGTTACCCGGTGCGACCTTTTTGTGGATCAGTAGCGGGCGCGCAATATGGTGGAAGATATTGTGTGTTGGGTTGAGAGAACCAAACGGGTCTTGCCACACCATTTGGATCCCTTCGCGATAGGTCATGAGATCTTTCTTTGATGTGATCTCTTGAATATCACGCCCTTTGTACTCAATGACGCCATTCGTTGGGGCGTACATCTTGGCAATCATTTTGGCTGTCGTGGATTTGCCTGAGCCAGATTCACCCACGACAGACAGACCACGTGCTTTGTACATTTTGAACGACACGTCGTTGATCGCACGCATCTTGGTTTGTTTTAGAGCATTACTGTTGAGGGGAAAGTCTTTGACGACATTTTTACCTTCAATCAGTAGCTCGCCATATTCTTTGCTCATAATTGTCTCCAGTCTTCTTACTGCTTATTTCGTTGTGTTACAGCTTGTTTTGAGCAATCGGTTCGCCATAAAGGTGGCAGTTTGAGAAACGGCCTGGCTCGATTTGTCTTAAGCTAGTAGCGACTTTGGTACAGGTGTCATGCACTCGATCACAACGTGCCTGGAAACGGCAGCCCTGAGGAACCTCTAGTAAGTTAAGAGGGTTACCTGGGATACCTGTTAACTTGGTTTTTGGACCCGTTAACGGAGGGAAAGAGCTACCCAACCCTTTGGTGTAAGGGTGGTAAGGACTTTCCAAAATTTGTTTAGCGGGAGCGACTTCAATCAGTTCACCGGAATACATGATGCCAATGCGGTCTGAAAACTCGACCATCAACGACAAGTCATGGGTAATGAACAGAATCGAGAAGCCGAACTCTTCTTTCAATGCGTAGATTTTTTGCAAAATCTCACGCTGTACAACCACGTCTAGTGCTGTAGTTGGCTCATCCATGATGATCATTTTCGGATTGAGAGCCAACGCGATTGCAATAACCAAACGCTGACGCATACCACCAGAGAACTGATGAGGGTAGTCATGCAAACGGCTTGGGTGAATGTCCACGATCTCCAGCAAACCTTCTGCGCGACGTTTTGCCTGCTCACGCGTCATGTTGGTGTGGCGCATGATGACGTCACAGAATTGATCTTCCATCGTCAGTACTGGGTTCAGCGCGTTCATTGCACTTTGGAAAACCATCGACATTTCGCTCCAGCGGAATGCCTGCATGCGGTCATCGCTGTATTGCAAGATGTTTTCACCATTGAAGATGACTTCCCCGCCAGTGATAAACGCTGGCGGCTTGTGTAGACGCATCAATGAGAATGCAACGGTGGATTTGCCACAGCCTGATTCGCCTGCTAGGCCAAATACTTCGCCTGGTGCAATATCAAAGCTAACGTTGTTACAAGCGCGGACATCGCCCGCGTCTGTGATGTAGTCAACGCAAAGGTTGCGGATTGAAATAAGTGGTTCGGTCATGATTATTTATCTCCGCTCCAAAGTGCATTTTGCGGTGCCATTTCAGGCTCACGCTCTTTCTTGTCTTCTTTCGCTAGCTTCTGCCAGCGCTTCATTCCTTTGTGAGAACGAAGTTGTGGGTTCGCAATCTCATCGACCGCAAAGTTCAGTAATGCAAGGCCAGTGACGAGTAGTGTCAGTGCGATACACGGAGCAAGCAGTTCCCACCATGCGCCAATCAGCATTGAAGAGGAGGTCTGTACGTTGTACAGCATGATGCCCCAACTGATGGTGTTTGGATCGCCTAGACCAAGGAAGGAAATGATCGATTCCATGGTGATGGCGTACATTACCGAGCCGATGAAACTTGCACCCACAATTGGAATCAGGTTTGGCAGAATCTCAACAAAGATGATGCGCCATGAAGATTCGCCCAATACTTCTGCGGCTTTAACAAATTCTTTTTCACGTAGTGCAAGGGTTTGAGAGCGGACAACCCGCGCACCCCAGGCCCAGGAGGTACAGCCGATGATAATGGCAATGGTCATTGGCCCTGCTTCACCGATAAAGGCGGCAAGAACGAACAGCAATGGATACTGAGGAATAACCAGCATGATGTTCATCGCAGCGGTGAGAATGTCATCAACACGACCACCAAAGTAACCCGCTGAGATACCAATAACGGTTGCGAGGAAACACACGGTGATACCCGCACCAAAACCAACCGCAAGTGACACTCGTGCACCGTAAGCTAGTTGTGACCATACGTCACGCCCCATACGAGAAGTACCCAGTACGTGATCGGCTTTCTTCGACAGAAGAAGAGTACGACGGTCATCGGCAAGGTTGGTAGCAATCCAACCATTTGGATCTGCTTGCGCGGCTTTGACGACGAAACTTGGGTATTCGTGTGGGTTACCAGTACGTTTATCTGGAGCATGTTTGGTGATCAGCGGCGCTGCGACCGCCATAAAGATAAACAGACAAACAATGACCAAACCAACGCGAGCAATCGCATTACCTAGAATCAGCTTAAATAAGTTGTTCATGATTATTTGCCTCCCTTGCGTAGGCGAGGATCGAGTACGACATACAGCATGTCGGCAATCAGGTTAAATGACAGCATAAATAGAGTCATGATTAACAATTGGCCTTGTAGTACTTGGTAGTCACGTGCATTGATCGCATCAAGCAGGACTTTACCCAAACCTGGGTAGTTGAAGATGATTTCAACAATCAGTTGACCACCGATGGCCATACCGAGTGACATGGATAGAGCAGTCACACTTGGTAGCAGTGCGTTACGAGCTGCGTAGTTGAACACCACGCGGTTTTCGCTTAAGCCTTTGCCTTTCGCCATAGTGATGTAGTCTTCTGCTAGCAGGTTGATCATGTTGTTACGCATGTTCACCAAGAAGCCACCAATTTGAACGATAGACGCACAGAAGAGAGGTAGGACGGCGTGATAAGCAACATCCTTGAAGTAGGCCCAGCTCGTCCAATCTGGAATGGTACCAGGCGTGTATGCATAGCCCGTCGGGAACCAACCAAGACCGATTGCAAAGATAAATAGGGCTAGCATTGCGATAACCACCTGAGGTACAGCTTGAATAATCAACATACCTGGTGTGATGAATGCATCGTATTTACTACCACGACGCCATGCTGCGAAAATACCCAGAATAGAGCCGATTGAGAATGAAAGAATAACCGCAGTACCAGCTAGGAAAAGGGACCAACCAAATGCGCTGCCTAATAGGTCATTAACACTCAGTGGGTAGAATTTAATAGAAGTACCAAGTTCCCAGCTTAGAATGCTCTTAATGTAAGTGAAATACTGAACATAAAGGGGACCATCGACAAAACCTAGCAGTTTCTTCATTGCCTCAATACGTTCTGGCGTTACCTGTGTGGTTGCATTCGCAAACATCATGGTAACTGGATCGCCAGGCATTGCTCGAGGAATAATAAAGTTTAATGTTGCCGCGACTAGCAGCGCGACCATATAGAACGACAAACGTCTTAAAAAATAACCCATAACTCACACCTTACTCACCCAGACTTTTTCCCTGTTTCTGGTTTCAGGTCGCTCGTGACCAAATTCAGAGCGAAAAATCCCCTGACGACTGGCGCCATAAACAAACTAGGTCTGAGAGGGATTTTATAGCGGCGCACGGGATGCGCGCCGCGGGAGATGAACTTCTACTTATTTAACTGGTTTTAGGTCCAGTACGTGTAGTAGACGCTCTGGGATGCCTGCCCAAATGTTTGGACGGCCCTTCGGATTTTCTTCTGTCCACCAACCAGTGAAGCGCTTGGTGTTGTATTGGTACATGTAAGCACCAGACATTACAGGGATAGTAACTTGATCCGCTGCGATGATTTGCTGGATGCCATGAGCAATGGATAGCTGCTCTTTCTTGTCAGCCGTTTTGTAGAAGCTGTCAAGTAGGTTGTCCAGTTTGTCATTGGTGTAGAAGTGCATCGCGAAGCGTGGCATGCCTTCACCTTTCTGTAGTGCAGAGTTGTATGCACTGTTCCAGTATAGGTGTGGATCCGCACCGTGGAAGTAGTTGGTGTACGCCACGTCGTAAGTACCATCAAGCATTGCTTGGTTGTACACTGCGAACTCAGGAGTACGAGCACGTGCTTTAATCCCTACTTCAGCAAGCTGCTCAACCGCTAGTTGAACTGTGTTGTTGAAGTCAGTCCAACCGTTTGGAGATTGGATGAGTAGCTCAAATGGTTTGCCAGATGGAGTATCAACGAAACCGTCTTTGTTCACATCTTTAAAGCCAGCTTTCGCTAGAAGCTTCTTCGCGCCTTCAACGTTGTAGGTGTTGTAGCCTTTGTACTTGTTGTGAGTCTTTTCGTCAGACCACGCTTCGAATGCATAGCCAAGGCCAGATGCGAAGTCGTTCACTGTACCACCACCGTAGAATGCGATGTCGATGATAGTTTGACGGTCAAGAGCCATTGAGAATGCACGACGGAAATCAACGTTAGTCAGAGCTTCGTTCTTCGCTGCATCTGGGTTCTTGAAGTTCACAACGAACGCTTGAGTACCTGATGGTGGGTACCAGTACTGATGGTTAGGGCTCGCTGCTGCGTAAGTACGGTCAATATCTGGAATGAAAGAAGAGGTCCAGTCTAGCTCAGAGTTAACGATTTTACCCAATAGCTGGTCGTTGTTTGCGATCTGAGGTACACGCAGACAGTCAACTTCTAGGTTCGCAGAATCCCAGTAGTTAGGGTTACGACACTGAATGTATAGCTGAGGAGTGAAGGTGTCGATAACCGTAAATGGACCAGTACCTACAGGGTTTTCGTTCGTGAATGTTGTTGGATCTTTCACTTCTTTCCATACGTGCTCAGCAACGATAGGAACAAGAGAAATTTCGTAAGGTACGTTTGAGTTAGCTTCGCTTAGACGGAAACGAACTTGGTAGTCATTCAGTTTCTCTACGCTAGTTACCCACTTGTTGATACCACGTTGGTCAAGTTCTGGTTTGTTCTTAAGTAGAGCATAAGAGAACACAACGTCGTCAGCATTGAATGCTTGACCGTCAGACCATTTAACACCTTTACGGATGTCAAACGTTACGCTCATTAGGTCATCAGACATGCGGAAGTCTTCAGCAAGACGCATAACTGGCGTGTTGCCGTGCATCTCATTGAAAACAACTAGTGGCTCATAGATGAAGTCCGTTGTTGTGCGAAGGTTAGTCGCCAAGTACGGGTTAAAGTTACGTACCATTGTAGGGTAAAAATCAGGTACGATGGTCAGCTCACTACGAGCTGCCGCTGGTGCTGAAATGCTGGTCGCTGCTGCGGCGATAACTGCAGTTGCTAGAGCTGTCTTTTTAATATTGGCAAGCATAGCTGTTCCTTACTATTTTGCTTTCATTTCACAATGTTTGGAATGTCATCAATTGATAAACACTCTCCAAGACCTACCTCTGATAATCATTTACCAAAGTGGCCTGTAGGCCTTAGGCAAGGCTAAGAAAACACCTTAGCGAGAAAATAATCAAATAGCATTCCCGTTAAAAACGTTAAAACTCCTAACAACTCCGTTATAAACGTCATTTTTTTTATCTGAGTTGGTTTTTTGAGCAAAAAATGGACATTGATGTGTGTCGCATTGTTCTTAATGTAGGTAGGTGTCTGTTAGTGGTTACTTACCTCTCTGGCTCTTTGTACTATAGATATTAGGCTTCTGGTTCTAAATGAGGATCTCGCTCACACAGCAAAATGACGTTAATTAATCGACAAAAATTTAATCTGCCGTTCTGTTGTGATTGATCTCGCAATATGGTTTAAAAGTCCCCACTTTAGGCGAGAGTAATGGTTTGTACGATGAAAAAATGGCATTTTTTTCGCACTGAGTGATGGTTATTTTTAACTGAGAATAAAGTGCGTATTGGGCATATCTGCGTGGTTTTTATTCGCACATCATTAGCGGTGTTTACCACTTCATTTCTGCAGCGAAGGGGACAAGCAAAGGCAAAACATAACGCGCAGGTATCCCGCCTATATGGATGTGAGAGCGGTTTACCCTGCAATAACCGTAGGCGAGCAAGCGTTTCCTATAATCGTAAAGACATCCCCTAGCGCGTTTGCGCTTTAAGAGTAGTAGAGAGGCTCGAAATATCGTCAAGGACGTGTTGCGCTGTCTGATGACGGTAGAGCATGCTCATCAACACTGGAGTTGATATTGCTTGTTCTGAGGGGAAGTACGCAACTATCTGAAAGTTGGGCAAATGAAAAGCCCGACTCTTTCGAATCGGGCTGAAGTTAACGATAGACGCCCAACATTATTAGCTGGTGAGCAGGCGTTGTAATTTATCTCGCTGCATCTCAATGTAAGTACGCTCAGGACTTTGCTCTTTACAGTGCTCCAGAATGTACTCAATAGAACTCAACACGGTTCTCCAACGCGGCGTTTTTGGCAAGGTTTCAATTCGCATGTATTTATCAAGTGTGCGAGTTTGTAGCGTGCTGCGGTCGAGATAAACACGCCATAAACCACTTTGTTCAGCAAAGGTAAATTTGTTTTCACCTGTCACTGACTCCCAATAATCGAGTGCATGCGTCATCAAATCCACGAGGACTTCACGCATCAGCTCTTGCTTATTCTTATTGGTACCCAGCGCTTTGTCGGCCAGGCGAGTAAATTCTCCCCCTAGCTCTTTGAGGCTCTGTAAGCGCTCTTTGTCACCATCAAAGGCATAGCTTGAAAGGACTTCTACGGCGGTTTCTAGGTTGTGCACACGAGAAGCAGCAGCGCCTCCCCCGACATTAAAGATAAACATCGCATCAAGGCCAGACCCTTCTGGTAGTTTAAGGATATCCGTTTCAATATGCTGTCGAACATCGTCGACATAGATATCGATATTGCCGCAATAGTGCTGCTGTTTGACGGTTAAATATTTGGGTGCAATAAGTTCTTCTGCGTTTGAGCGCTTGAGTTGCTCTAAGCTGCGTTTGAACAGTTTACAGGCCGCGTCATTGGCAAAGCGAATACGCTTATCTTCACGAATACAGATAATGGCTTCTGGGGCCGATTCCAATTGTTCTAATAAACGCCCTTGTGTTTCCAGTAAGCTCGCTTCTACCATAGCACGTTGGCGAAGCTCCGCTTCAAGGCGATTATTTTCCAAGCGACGAGCTTCTGCTTTACTTGCCATTAAATGCGCTTTAATTCGGGCCGCAAGCTCTTGCTTATTAAATGGTTTGGTTAAGTAATCATTGGCCCCAGCTTCGAATCCTCGCACGCGATCTTCGCTCTGACTCAACGCCGTTAGCATGATAATAGGCAATTCTGCCATGTCGTATTGCTGTCGGAGTTGATGGCAAACTTGATAACCGCTCATGCCTGGCATCATTATGTCGAGCAACAGCAAGGCGGGTTTTTCATGTTCAATGAGTTCGAGAGTGTCTGGGCCATCTGAGGCCGTTTGCACTCGGTACCCTTCGATGCGTAGGAAACTTTCAAGCACGCGTAAGTTGACGGGTTCATCATCGGCCACAATCAGTAGCGGACCATTGGGATTTTCTGGCAGTGAGGAATTATCTAATGAGATCAATTCATTGCTATCTGGCGCTTGGAAGTGATGTTGATTTTGCATGACTTCCGTGGCACTGATTTCGTCTGCGCTGGCCAATGGCAAGGTGAAGCTAAAGGTGGTGCCAACCATAGGTTGACTGCTGACGTAGAGCGATCCTCCCATTAACTCGATAAGCTGACGGCTAATGGAAAGTCCCAGACCGGCACCTTGGCGATAACGACCAGAGTCGCGACCAGCTTGAATAAGCGGTTCGAAAATATGCTCCAACTGTTCTGCGGGAATGCCTTGGCCGGTATCGACGACTTGCACTCGAACTTTATCGTCAACCACATTGGCGGAAATGACGATTTTCCCTTCAGTGGTGTATTTGATCGCGTTGCCAATAAGGTTATACAGCACCTGTTCTAATCGCTGTGGATCGGCAGATACCGGCGCAACATCGTTAGAAACCTGATTAATGATGCGCAGAGTTTTGTTGCCCAATAAATGGTGAGAGAGCTCTAATACCAGTCGAGTTGCACTGGCCAAATTGACGGCGGACTTTTGAATATCCAAACTGCCATAGCGCATTTTGTGGTAGTCAAGCAAGTCATCCACAAGCGTAGCTAAGCGCTGGCCACTCTTAATAATAATGTCCAGTTGATAGCGCTGGTTAGAGGGCAGTGGGCCGTTTGCCCCTGAGATGAGGGTTTCTGCAATACCAATCATGCCATGCAGTGGAGTGCGTAGCTCATGAGAGGTCGTCGCCAAAAATTCATCTTTGAGCTTATCGGCCAATTGCAATTCGTCATTTTGCTTTTGAATCAGTTGTAGATTTTTCTCTAGCTCCGCATTTTGCGTTTTAATGAGCTGAATTTTATCGCGAATAGAGCGTTGCATTCGTTCAAAACTGATCGCTAAACGGCCAATTTCGTCTTTGCGCTCGGTATTAATCATGTTTTCATCGAGATCACCTGCAGAAACGCGCTCTGCAGCCCAAGTGAGTTTGAGTAGTGGTGAGGTGATGAAATTCGATAAGTAGTGAGATGAGATAAACACCAGCACGATCGCAATCAACATAGCGATGACGAACAGTTTTTCTAACTGATGAATGCGTGCAAACGCTTCTTTCTCCGGCAACTGAACCACTAACGCCCAGGTTTGACCTTTGAATGAAATTGGCGCATAGGCGGCGATGGTCGCCTCATCGCTGCTGTTGATATAAGTCCCCACATCCGTCAGTCCCGCGAGGGCCTTATCGACCACTTCAATACTGCTTTCGATATCGGTTTGCTTTGTGGTCATCGTGCGAGGTAAGTGGTCACTTCCAACCAGCAAAGTGTGGATAGCTGCATCTTTATTGATGTCTGCAATCAGTTTAGTGATGCCATTGTTGGGTAGCCTGAACATGGCGTAGCTGTGCAGATAGCCTTGCTGGATGATCGGTGCACCCAACCAAGCGACTTGTTTGCCATCTTCAACCGAGAAGTCGGAAATATAGACGGGGGTATAGTCTTCGTTTTGCTTGCGTTTTTCGCTGACGTCATTGGCCAATTGACGGAAGCTTTTGCCGAGCATGCTCTCTTTAAAAGGCCCTTCAATTAAGTTTGTGCCAAAGTTTTCATTTTTGTAGATGGAGTAGGTGACGTTGCCATCGAGATCCACCAACAAAATATCGTCAAAATCGGAGCGCTTCAAAAGCTCCAAATAGGCCCAGTGATAGCGCTTATGTAGTAAACGGTAGCGTTCACTACCAACAAAAGAGCTGGATTCCGGTAAAATCGACGTTTTTATTTGATCGCCAGACCCCTGAATATAGCGCTGTTGAGCGTTTTCTCGAGCCTGTTCCATATCCACGCCTAAGCTTTTGAAGGCGTTGACAAGCCCGTAAAATCGGCCACCACTCGCGTAAGCCAACTCTGAACGGACAAATCCCATCACTTCCGTTTCTTGTGCTTGGAAATAATCCAGGATCTGTTGTTGTTTGGTGTCTCGAACAGAAAGCAGGTGAGAAGTGCTCTGTTCTTGGAGATCTTTACTGTGTGATTGCAAAAAGAAAATCGCTGTGATGGTTAATGGCGTGATACTCAGCACCAAAAACGCAGTCATCAGAGTACTTTGAAGGCGTTTAAACTTCTGTTTGCGATAAAACTTAAACATACAATTTCGTCAAGGTTGTGAAGACAAGGTTTCGAATCAAAGTTGTGAATGCATGAATTTACTCTCGTTCAAGGCCAGTTTTGCGGAGATAAGAGTAAAAGGATTCAAATTTAACGAAATTAACGAGTTTTTTTACTTTGACAAGTAAGTTGTCATCAATTCGTGGAGAGTGGCGCAAAAATATCGAATGGGTGATGGAAATTGAGCAAAAGCAGCACAGTTAGACGCTGTGCTGCAGAAGAATCGTTATTTGCTGGCGTGGTATATCGAGAACTTATTGGTCTTATTTAGAGTCGCGCAATTACTGAATGCTTGCTCAATAATAGGTGGGTATTTGAGGAAGCTGTTTGCTACGATGATCAATTCGCCTTGCTTGTTCAAATACTGTGGCGCTTGGCCTAATAGTGTTTCAGCCGCTTTGTAATTGGTGTCCAAACCACTGTGAAATGGAGGGTTAGAGATGATAAAACGATAGTCATCAGCAGTATCGGAGTAGATGTCTGAAGCGAAAACGCGGCCTTGCAAACCATTGGCTGCCAGAGTTGCCTCACTTGACGCTAACGCGTATGCATTGATGTCACACATCTCGAGTTCGATAGCTGGGTTGCGCTTGGCCATGAATGCGCCAATAACACCAGCACCACAACCAAAATCCAACACCTTGCCACTTAAAGAGGGAAGCGTTTCCAGCAGTAATTGACTGCCTAAATCAAACTCGCCATGGCTAAAGACACCCGGTAGGCTTTGAATCTCTAATTGTTGTCCGTGAATATTGATGGAGTAATGACGGAACCAATCGGCTTGATTAAAGGCGTTTGGTTGCGTGTTGCATTGCCCCCAATAAAAGGAGCAGCGACGAGCTGAATCGTACTTGTTGACGGGGCCATACGCTTGGAACATTTTTTCGATGCTTTTAACACCAGAGCGATTCTCACCCACCACGACAATTTCGCAGCCAGAACCCAACTTAGCCAGCAGCATGGCGAGGAGATATTCCGCCTCTGCTTTTGCCTTTGGCCAGTAAAGCAGTAAGAGATCAGCTTGGCTATCTGCCTCAAGTTGCGAGCCAAAGTAGCTGGTGATCGTTGAATGGGCGCGAATTTGACGGAAATAGCTGTAATTCGACGTGAACACACTCACCGATTCACAGTGTTCAGCCAGTTCGAGTGGAAACAAATCTTCAACTTCCCCTGCGACGAGCACGTGCTTTCCGTTGAAATAGTCGAGTTGTCGTTGGGCAATTTGGCTAGGAGCAGTATAGGCAGACATGAAGTGGCGTCAGTTAGAAAAAAGTGGGCAGATTTTCTCATAATCTGCCCAGGACTTGAAGTAGTGGTGTTGGTTAGCTGTTGTCTTGCTGGTCAAGGAAGCCCTTAAACTCTTCCTCGTAAATATTAAATAGCACCATAGTGATAGCAAAAATCAGTGGCCCGTAGATCAGACCTATCAGTCCAAATAACTGAATCCCTCCCAATAGGGAGAAGAAGATCAGCAAGGTGTTCATTCCGCCACTGCCTTGCATTAAAAATGGTCTTAGTAAGTTATCTATTGAGCCAACAATAGCGATGCTCCAAATGGCAAGGAAGATAGCCCAACCAGTATCGCCGGTTAAGAACAAGTAGATGGTGGCCGGGATCCAAATAAGCGCGGTACCGACAACGGGAATGAAGGAAGCAAAGCCCATCATGGTGCCCCAGAAGAGCCCTGGGAAGCCCGCAAGCCACATCCCTAAACCACCGGCAATCCCTTGTGCAATCGCGGTGAGAAAAGAGCCCATTACCGCAGATTTAGAGACATTTTCAATCTCACTCAGCAGCTTATCTTCTTGGCTACGCGATAAGGGCAGAATATGACGAATCGCACTGATGATTTTGTCGTGATCGCGCAATAAGAAAAAGAGCACAAACAGCATCAAGAAAAAATCCATCAGGAAGTTGGTCGCGTCACCGAGTATTTTTGCACTGATGGCAACCAAGTTTGAACCAAATGATGTGGCGAGTTGGCCAATTTTTTCTGCAATGGATTTGGCGTCAATATTGTCAAAAGGTAAGTACTCATTAACCAGCTTTAGACCTTTAACAATCCACGGATGACCAAGCACTTGCTGGATACCGCCATGTGTCACCCACTGGTAGGTATTTTGCGAGAAAACAGACCCTTGCTGAACAATGGCAGCAAAAACAAACAACAAAGGCACAACGATAATAAAGGTTAAAACAACGCAAGAGAGCAAGGACGCCATATTGCGATGTTTGGGCATTTTGCTTTCAAACCAGTCGTGAATGGGAAACATCAATAGGGAAATGATGAACGCCATGATAATCGAGTTTATATAAGGCTCGACCAACAGGTAGCACGCAGTCCCTGCGGCTAACAACGCGACGATCAGCACCCAGTGGCTTGAGCTGATTTTAATTTTTTCTGGCACGGTAACAGTCCAATTAGTTGCAGTCTGTGGCTATAATGACCTGAAACTCGAAGCTTATCAACGCAATGGGGCGATTATGGGTTGTTGTAATAATGAGAAAGGCTGTGAAGCGAGAAAAGCATCACGACGTATTCCTTGGTTCGCGGTGACCATTGGTGTGCTCGCGCTGTTGGTGATATTTAATTGGCAATGAAAAAGGATCGCTGACTGCGATCCTTTCCTTATTTTTGTCGTTGAGCGTTGGCAATCTTACTTGCTTTCTGCTGCCAAAATCGCAAAACAACGATCTGCCGCTTCCAATGTCGCCTCAATCTCTTTGCTACCGTGAGCTAATGAGGTGAAGCTGGCTTCAAAGGCAGAAGGCGCCAAATAAACACCGTGATCAATCATGAGGTGGAAGAAGCGTTTGAAGCGTTCAATATCGCACTTAGTGACATCTTCATAGCAAGTGATCTGCTCTTGCTCAGTAAAGAAGAAGCCAAACATACCGCCCACTTGGTTGACCACAAGTGGAATACCATGTTGTGCTGCAAGAGATTTAAAGCCATCGGCCAGATGTTTGGTTTTTGATGCCAGGCGCTTTTCATTGCCTTCTTCACGCAGTAACGTTAAACAAGCGTAGCCCGCCGCCATGGCAACAGGGTTACCTGATAATGTTCCAGCTTGGTAAACAGGACCGGTTGGAGCAATGTATTGCATGACTTCTTTACGGCCACCAAACGCACCAACTGGCATGCCACCACCAATGACCTTACCAAGTGTGGTCAAGTCTGGCTTGATGTTGTAGTGAGCTTGTGCACCACCAAGTGCCACACGGAAGCCGGTCATCACTTCATCAAAAATTAGCAGTGCGCCTTCTTGATCGCAGATCTCGCGTAGCCCCTCGTGGAAGCCTTCCACTGGCGGAATACAGTTCATGTTGCCCGCCACCGGTTCAACGATGATACAGGCGATTTCACCCTTGTTTGCTGCAAACAGTTCTCGTACTGAATCGAGATCGTTAAATGTAGCGGTTAGGGTATGTTTTGCGAAATCGGCAGGCACACCTGGAGAACTTGGTTGACCTAGAGTCAAGGCACCAGAGCCCGCTTTAACAAGCAAGCTGTCTGCGTGGCCGTGATAACAACCTTCAAACTTTAGAATTTTATCTCGGCCAGTGAAGCCGCGCGCTAGGCGGATTGCACTCATGGTCGCTTCAGTACCTGAACTGACCATGCGTAGTTGCTCCATCGAAGGAACGAGCTCGGAAACCAACTCAGCCATTTTGATTTCCATTTCGGTCGGAGCACCAAAGCTGAGGCCACGTTGCGCAGCTTCAATCACTGCTTCACGAATCACCGCGTGGTTATGGCCCAAAATCATCGGACCCCATGAACCTACGTAATCGATGTAGGCTTTGCCATCCGCATCAAAAATGAAGGCGCCATCGGCTCTTTCGACGAAAATTGGCGAACCGCCAACGCCGTTGAACGCACGAACGGGTGAGTTAACGCCACCAGGAATGGTTTGCTGGGCTTTTTGATACAGCTCGGCTGATTTGGTCATGGGTTTATCCTCTTCTGATTGCTCGGACCAAGTGGCGGGCATTGTACCTCTCTCAACGGCAGTTAGAAATATTTTGCTTCGGTTTATGACTCTATTCACGGGATTTATAAAAATGTTCTGTTTAGATAATGAGTATTTGGCGAAACATTGTAGACAATACAGTGGTGAATACTTGAACGTATTGGTCAGGTATTGGATAATCTCGCGATAGCTAAAACAATACCATCGTCAGCGGCCTCTAATATCGAGATTGTCTGGCGGGAATACACGAGTGAGAGAGGTCGTCGTGAGCGATATTAATCTACCATTATCATTTTCTGATGCAGCAGCAGCACGAGTTAAGATGTTGATTGCTGAAGAAGAAAACCCAGCGCTTAAATTGCGTGTTTACATTACTGGCGGTGGTTGTAGCGGCTTCCAGTACGGTTTTACTTTTGATGAAAGCGTCAATGAAGGCGATACCACTATCGAAAACAGTGGTGTTACGTTAGTTGTTGACCCAATGAGTCTGCAGTATTTAATTGGCGGCGTTGTCGATTACACAGAAGGGTTGGAAGGCTCACGCTTTTTCGTCAACAACCCAAATGCAACAACCACGTGTGGTTGTGGTGCATCATTCAGCGTGTAGTCTCACCAACAGCTGATTATCAGGTGGTTGGCAAAACCAACCACCTCAGTTTTACGTATTAGGATGTCACGTAAAACTTGCTCCAGATTCCGTCTTGCTGAGCACAAAAATAAAAAGGACTTTCTATGTCTATCAAACAACAAGGCCGCCAGTTTATTCAGCGTCCGTGGCTAGTATCTCTTCTTATTATTCTCATCTTAGGTGCATGGCTTGGCTTTGGCAGTAGCAAAGCCGATGAAACATCGTCCACCAAAGCCGCGCAAGAAATTCCATTAGCGAAAGTCGTGTATCAAACATTCTTGGCTCAGCCAACGGCACGCAGTATTGATCTTTATGGTCGAACCGCGCCCAACCGCCAAGCTCGTTTAGGCGCAGAGATTGCGGGAAAAATCGTGCGTTTAGAAGTCGAGAAAGGCCAAGCGGTACGTAAAGGTCAGGTGATTGCGATAATCGATAAGCGTGATTTGGATTATCGCTTACAGCGCGCGAAAGCCATGCTTGAAGTGAAGCTGAAAGAGTTTAAGGCAGCGCAATCCTTGAAAAGTCGCGGTTTACAAGGCGAAGTCGCGTTTGCAACAGCAGAAGCCGCTTTGGTTGATGCAAAAGCCAATCTTAGCAATGTGGAAACCGAGCTGAGCAATACGGAGGTTCGGGCTCCTTTTGATGGCATCCTTGATAGCCGTTTTGTCGAAGTGGGGGATTTCGTTGGTATTGGCGATCCGGTGGCGACCGTGATCGATCTACAAAAATTGGTGATTGAAGCCGACGTCAGCGAAAGACATGTTCAGCATCTGGCGGCTAAACAGATGGCGCAAGTGCGTTTGATTGGCGGGCAGTTATTGCAAGGTGCTATTCGTTATGTTGGGCAAGTCTCTTCTCCTTCAACCAATACCTTTCCCATTGAAATTGAAGTCGACAACAGCCAGCATCGCATTCCTGCTGGTGTCAGCGCAGAAGTGCAATTAACCCTAGATCAGACATCCGCGATTAAAGTGACGCCAGCGATGTTGGCTCTTGATGAGCGTGGTAATTTAGGCGTCAAAACAGTGCAGAATCAGCATGTGCGCTTTGTTCCTATTCAATTGGTAAAAGCCGAGCAAGATGGCGTGTGGCTGTCTGGCTTGGGAGAACAGGTTGACATTATCGTGCTGGGGCAAGGTTTTGTTCGAGATGGCGATTTGGTTGATGCGACACCACAAACTGAACTCGTAACCAATTGAGGAGAGTGCCATGTTATCTGTGATAGATGCGGTTCTTTCCCGCTCTCGTACCATGATGACGCTGCTGGTGATGATTTTGCTGGCAGGCATTGGTACTTACATGACGATTCCCAAAGAATCGAGTCCAGACATCACCATTCCGATTATTTACGTTTCCGTTGGCCACCAAGGCATCTCTCCAACGGATGCGGAGCGTTTGCTTGTACGTCCGATAGAGCAAGAGCTGCGTTCTATCGAAGGGGTCAAAGAGATGACCTCGACGGCATCGGAAGGGCATGCTTCGGTTATGTTGGAGTTTACTGTGGGGGTAGACCTGGCAAAGGCGATGGCGGATGTTCGTGATGCCGTGGATCTCGCCAAGCCGAAATTGCCAGCAGACAGTGATGAACCAACAGTAAATGAGGTCACGCTGGCTTCAGAAGAGCCTGTGCTGTCTGTTGTGCTCTACGGTACGTTACCAGAGCGCACGATTGTTCAAGTTGCTCGTCAACTTCGAGACAAACTCGAAAGCTATCGCCAAGTTCTTGAAGTTGATATTGCGGGTGACCGTGAAGATATCGTCGAAATCATCGTCGATCCCTTATTGATGGAAAGCTATGGCTTGGATCAGGGAGATATTTACAATCTGATCGCGTTGAACAACCGAGTGGTGGCGGCGGGTTTTGTCGACACGGGTTATGGCCGTTTCTCGGTCAAAGTGCCTTCGGTGTTTGATTCATTAAAGGATGTCTTAGAGCTACCAATCAAAGTGGATGGTAAGCAGGTCATTACGTTTGCCGATGTGGCGACAGTACGGAGAGCCTTTCGCGATCCGGAGTCTTTTGCTCGTCTAGATGGTAAACCGGCCGTGGTACTCGATGTAAAAAAACGCGCCGGTGAAAATATCATCGAAACCGTTGAGTTGGTTAAACGAGTGATCGAAGAAGGTCAAAAGCGGGCAGATTGGCCAGATAACTTGCTGGTGAAATACACCTGGGATCAGTCGGAAGATGTTGAGTTGATGCTCAATGATCTGCAAAACAACATCTTGTCCGCGATCATTTTGGTGGTCATCGTCATTATTGCCATTTTGGGTGTTCGAACTGCGTTGCTTGTGGGGATCTCGATCCCAGGTTCTTTCCTCACTGGCTTATTGGTTTTGGCCGTGTTCGGTCTGACCGTCAATATCGTGGTGCTCTTTTCTCTGATCATGGCTGTAGGCATGCTGGTGGATGGGGCTATTGTGGTCACCGAGTTTGCCGATCGCCGCATGCAGGAAGGGGTCGAACGCAAACAGGCTTATCGTGACGCAGCCAAACGTATGGCGTGGCCGATTACCGCATCAACAGCGACGACGTTAGCTGCGTTTGCACCACTGCTTTTTTGGCCCGATATTACGGGCG
The DNA here is from genome assembly GCF_000039765.1 of Vibrio vulnificus CMCP6. Classification (NCBI taxonomy): domain Bacteria; kingdom Pseudomonadati; phylum Pseudomonadota; class Gammaproteobacteria; order Vibrionales; family Vibrionaceae; genus Vibrio; species Vibrio vulnificus. Next base: position 1,662,242 of record NC_004459.3, read on the forward strand.
AATTCATGAAGTATTTGCCTTTGACCTTAATTGCGACGTTAGCGGCGTCTCTCATCATGGCACTGTTGTTTGTGCCAGTATTAGGGGGCCTGATTGGTAAGCCGCAAAATGTCTCAAGTGAGAACCAGCGTCGTATGGTGGCTTTACACAATGGTGAATTCGACAAAGCAACGGGTATCACCAAGCTTTACTACCATACTTTGGCGATTGCCGTACGACACCCATTGAAGATCTTGTTGAGCGCGATCCTAATGGCCGGTGGTGTTGGCTTTGCCTATAACAAAGCTGGGTTAGGCGCGGAGTTTTTCCCTGAAGTCGATCCTCCTTTCTTTACGGTTAAAGTTCGTTCTTACGGTGACTTGTCGATTTTTGAGAAAGACGTCGTGATGCGCAACATCGAACAAGTGATGCTTGGGCATGATGAGTTTGAAAGTGTCTATACCCGAACCGGTGGTGATGACGAAATTGGCCAGATCCAAATTACGCCTGTGGATTGGCAATATCGGCGTAAAGTCAAAGAGATTATTGATGAGTTAAAACAAACCACATCCACATTCTCAGGGGTTGAGATCGAATATAAATTTCCCGATGCAGGGCCACCAGTGGAGCATGACTTGGTGATCGAGATGTCATCTCGTATCCCTGAGCACCTCGATGATGCAGCTAAAGTGGTGCGACATTGGGCTGACAACAACCCAGCGCTGACCAACTTGAGTGATACTTCCAGTAAGGAAGGGATCGATTGGCAAATCGACATCCGACGTGACGATGCATCGCGTTTTGCAGCTGACGCGACTTTGGTTGGCAATACGGTCCAGTTTGTCACTAATGGTTTGAAAATTGGTGATTACTTACCGGATGACGCCAATGAAGAAGTGGACATTTTGGTACGCTATCCGGAAGAAAAACGCGACATTGGCCGCTTTGATCAGTTAAGAGTGAAAACACCCGCTGGGCTTGTGCCGATTACCAACTTTGCGCAGATCAAACCTGAGCCCAAACAAGACACGATCAAACGGATTGATGGGCAGCGCGTGATCAACGTCATGGCGGATATGGTAGAGGGGTACAACTTAGCGCTTGAACTGCCAAAGATTGAGCAAGCGCTCAGTGAGCTTGGCTTGCCTGAGGGCGTGGAGTTTCGGATTCGAGGGCAAAATGAAGAGCAGGAGCATTCATCCGCGTTCTTACAAAACGCCTTTATGATCGCACTGGCGGTGATGGCTCTTATCTTGATCACTCAGTTTAATAGTTTCTATCAAGCGTTTTTGATCCTCAGTGCTGTGCTCTTTTCCACGGTCGGGGTTTTTGCTGGGCTGTTGATTTTCCAAAAACCGTTTGGCGTCATTATGTCAGGCATCGGAGTGATTGCGCTGGCAGGTATTGTGGTGAACAACAATATTGTATTGATCGACACTTATAACCAATTACGCCAACGTGGTTTAGACAAGGAAGAAGCGATCTTGCGCACTGGGGTTCAGCGTTTAAGGCCGGTGATGCTCACCACGGTGACGACCATCCTTGGGTTATTGCCGATGGTATTGGAAATGAATATCGACTTGATCAACCAAAAAATTGAATTCGGTGCACCAAGTACCCAGTGGTGGTCACAGTTGGCAACCGCTGTGGCGGGTGGTTTGGCGTTTGCGACGGTATTAACTTTAGTATTAACGCCATGTTTATTGATGTTGGGGCGAGAACATAGAAGTGTGAAAGAAGACGATGACGTCGAAGAAGATCTCATCGACGACGTTCATACTGACATTCCACCAGCAGCAAGCTCTGAATCTGGAAAAGTCGTCGGCTTGTAATCTCCAAACCCTATTAAGCAAAAGAGAGGCAAACCTTGCCTCTCTTTTTGCTTTTCGTGTGCTGACGCAGGGTTAGTTCATTGCCAGTAACTTACTGTAGCGCTCTAATTTATCAAGACGCAGTTTAGAATTGGCGATGAAGGTCTCTTTTGCTTGTCCGCTCAACGATTGAGCTTGAGGTAAGCTGACCGTTCTGGGGTTTTTGTGAACCCCGTTGACCAAAAATTCATAATGCAGGTGAGGGCCTGTCACACGGCCTGTCCCGCCTAAAGTACCAATACTTTGACCTTGTTTGACTCGTTGTCCGGTCTTGACCAATTTCTTTTGTAGATGCAAATACTTAGTCAGATAAGTGTTGCTGTGGCGGATAAACACGTAGTTACCGTTAAATTGGTTGTACCCCGCTTGTTGTACGACACCATCGCCAGCAGCCCAAATTGGTGTACCAACGGGCGCGACGTAATCGGTACCTCGGTGTGCTTTGACTTGTCCGGTAACGGGATGCAGTCGACGCGGATTAAAGTTAGAGCTTACGCGTCGGAAATCGATAGGTGCCCGCAAGAACGCTTTCTTCATTGCTCGCCCATTCTCGTCGTAATAGTTGCCTGTTTTGTCATCATAGATGGCGGTGAAGGTATCGCCTTGGTTACGGAAAATAGCAGCAATAATACGGCCACGACCGATGACTTCTCCTTCTACAACCTGTTCTTGATAAAGCACGCGAAAGCTGTCTCGTTCACGAATATCTTGTGCAAAGTCGATGTCCCAGCCAAAAATCCCGGCGAGTTCCATTATTTGATTAGCCGTCAATCCTGCGCTGATGGCGGCATTCCAAAAGTTTGAAGTAATGGACGCTTCGGCATACGCGTACTGGTAGTTCACTTCCTTATTATTAAGCTGAGAGTTGTAACCAGTATCACTTCGAGTAATTTCAAAGGTTTCGAAGGCATTCAGTTGGCGTTTGAGTTTGACCAATTGATCCTGTGCATCAAAGCCAAATTGCAGCATATCACCAGGTTTAAGGCGAGAAAGTTGAGTTTTGATCTCATCGTTGGTGGTGATCAATTGGTGTAATAAGGAAGCCGATAAGCCAATGCGTTGGAATAAGATGGCGGCGCTTTCCCCATCCTTCACGCGATAGCGTTCCCAACGATGCACTGAGGATTCGGTAGACAAAACGGGATTGATTGACAATCGCTGCATCTCGATGTCAATAGGGTAGTGGCGTCCTACTTCTAAACGGTTTTCTTTTGGGCGCAGTTCATTAGCATCAGGCAAAAGAAACAGAGCGACAAAAATCATCGCACTAAAAAAGCCGATCAGCACTTTGTGCAATATGGGAAGACGGGCAAAAATTGAAAGCATATCGGGTTTATACGGTTTATGAAGACAAAATTAACAACGGAATAGTCTAACTTGTTTCAAAAATCATCGCTATTCAAGTAAGATGTCCAGCTATTATATTTTGCCAAATTTGTGGGAGTGAACAAGCATGGCGAGCATTGAAGCCGCTTTAGCCGAGATTAAGCGCGGTGTTGAAGAGCTGATTCCAGAAGAAGAGTTAATCGCAAAACTAAAAGAAGGTCGTCCTCTTCGCATTAAATTGGGTGCCGATCCAACTGCGCCTGATATTCACTTAGGTCATACCGTCATTTTGAACAAGCTGCGTGCGTTTCAAGATCTTGGCCATGATGTGACATTTTTGATTGGTGACTTTACTGGTATGGTCGGTGACCCAACTGGTAAAAACTCGACGCGCCCACCGTTGACTCGTGAAGATGTGCTACGCAATGCTGAAACCTATAAGCAGCAAGTGTTCAAAATTCTCGATCCTGCGAAAACAAAAATTCAGTTTAACTCTGAATGGTTGTCTGAGCTTGGTGCTGAAGGCATGATTCGTCTTGCGGCAAACCAGACTGTTGCACGTATGCTAGAGCGTGATGATTTCAAAAAACGCTATGCAGGTGGTCAGCCAATCGCTATTCATGAGTTTATGTACCCACTTCTGCAAGGCTATGACTCTGTGGCGATGGAAACCGACGTAGAACTCGGTGGTACTGACCAGAAGTTTAACTTGCTAATGGGCCGTGAACTGCAAAAAGCGAACGGACAAAAACCGCAGGTGGTTTTGATGATGCCTCTTCTTGTTGGCCTAGACGGCGAGAAGAAAATGTCAAAATCCGCCAACAACTACATTGGTGTTAGCGAAGCGCCAAGCGAGATGTTTGGTAAGATCATGTCCATCTCAGATGACCTGATGTGGAGCTACTACGAGTTGCTTTCTTTCCGTCCATTGGAAGAGTTAGCTCAGTTCAAAGCGGATGTTGCAGCAGGTAAAAACCCACGTGATATCAAAGTACTGTTAGCAAAAGAGATCATTGCCCGTTTCCATAGTGAAGCCGATGCGGATGCGGCAGAGCAAGAGTTCGTTAACCGTTTTGCGAAAAATCAGATCCCTGATGAAATGCCAGAGTTTACTTTTGCCGCAGGCACACCAATGGCGAACTTGCTAAAAGAGGCTGAGCTATGTTCATCAACATCGGAAGCGATGCGTATGGTGAAGCAAGGCGCGGCTAAGATGGATGGTGAAAAAGTAGAAGACGCCAAAGCAGAACCAGCCGTTGGCACCTATGTGTTCCAAGTTGGTAAACGTAAGTTTGCTCGAATCACCATTGCGTAAGATGCGCCCCTAGGGCATCTCACTGCTATCGAAAAGCGCCTTCTTAAAGGCGCTTTTTTTCTGCTTGTTGATAGGTTTTGAAACGTAAGATGAACCAAGTTTCAAAGAGGAGAAGTGACAAAATGGCGTACTGCCAATGCGTACCGTAAGCCACAAAAAATAATACGCTGAGCATGGATACCCAAATCAACAGCAAAGAGTGAATTTTTTCTCGCCGCGTTAAACCTTGTTTCTTGTTAAGGCGTTGTGCTAAAGGGCCAAGCTTAGGATGGTTGAGTAGCCACTGTTGAAAAACAGGGGAAGATTTCCCGAAACAGTAAAGTGCCAATAGGATAAAGGGCACCGTGGGTAACAGTGGCACTGTGATGCCAATCGTGCCTAGAATGACACACGTCCAGCCAATGCAGTTGTAACCTTTACGGCGAAAGGCTTCTTTGTCTTTTATTGGGTGATGTTTCATGATGATATTCCCCAGCCAAATATCAACAAGTATGGCTGGGGTTTAGCTTAAATGGCAACTTGTGCTGTTTTTCGTCAGTTGTGTTTTACTTGTGTAAACTCAACTAAGTCTCGATAAAACTCACGCTCGAAGCGTGTGATAGGCGCAACATTACCACTCTCTTCACTTTTATCAGGGTAGTAATCGGTAATAAATTGAATGAAGGCGGCGCTTGGCTGTCCATTCTGATCTAAAACAAATCCTGCCATATTATAGCTGCCATAAAGTGAGCCACTTTTAGCGACGATCTGCCCTTTAACTGGATCACTGCGCATGCTTTGGCGGTACTTGAGGGTGCCGGACTCTCCGGATTTGGGCATTAATGCCACTAAACCGAGCTCTTTGTCGTGTTGCCAGATGTATTTTAAGATCGACATCATATCCATAGGGTTGATTCGATTATTACGCGACAAGCCCGAACCGTCGGCGAGTTGAGCGCGAGAAAGATCGATTCCCGCTTTGGAATAAAGGATCTGTTTCACCGCTTCAGTGCCATTGGCAAAGCTACCGGGTTGCAAGTAAAAGCGAGCCCCAATCGCTTTGGTAAGGTTGTCGGCAATAAGATTATCAGAGTCCTTTAACATGGTGTCTAATAACTCTGGCAAGGTAGCTGAAGAGTGGCTGGCAATGACATTGGCTTTGTTCGGCATGACGCCAATTTTAATTTCTCCACCAAGTTCAATTTTGAGCTGTCTCAACAAGGTATATAAGGTTCGACTCGTGTATTGAGTTGAGTCTTGAATCGCGAACTTAAGGGGTAACGGTTTGTCTCTCTCAACCAGACAGCCTTGCAATTGATATTGGTTGTTATCCCCCGTCAACAGCTCTAAGTCGCAATGATTACTCTGCTGGATCGCTTTAGAGACGGTTTTCGCATTGGTTGTGACGTGAATCGGGTACTGCTCTGGCACGTAAACTCGAGTATTGCCATCGGCCAATGTGTAAATAGAAGCCTGAGCGCAGTTCTCATCTAATGTGATGGCACTTGAAGGAGCACTGTAGCAAACACCCAAAATATCCCAAGGCCAACCCACAGCGCGCTCATAGCCTGTAAACACCGAGTTATCGAGCCAAAGGTCTCCACGAATGTTCGCGCCATTCTGCTGCTTGTAGGCTTCTAAAAGCTGTTTTAAATGTGCGGTTTTAAGCGTGGGATCGCCAGAGAAACGAATGCTGATGTCACGGCCATTGCTTAACAGTTCGGTGGTGAAGGCAAAGTCGTCTTCAAGTTCCAGTTTGGCCGCTAGGGCGGTGGCCAGTTTGAGTGTGCTTGCTGGAGGGAAAAAACGGGTATTTTGCGCTAAGGTTTGCCAAGAGGTTTGGTTTTGTAAGTCTTCTACCCAAATACTGCTTCTACTGCCATCTGGGAGGTTGCTTAGCGGTGAGTATTCTTCTGCCTGAATGGTGGAAGAAGTAGCAAGCAAGAAGCAAAAGCTCGATGTGAAAAGTGAAGCGAGAAAACGCATAGTGACAACCCAATCTATCTAGAATGGCTTGATTATAGCGAGGATAAAAAACGCCCGCTAGTTGCGGGCGTTTGCGATTCAGTCAAGGCTGAAATTAGAAGTCGTAACGTAGACCTAGTGCTAGCTCGTCTTCTGCATCTGCTTTAGAGATAGTTGATGTACCAATCTTGTCACCAGCGTCTAGCAGGTTGAAGTTGTATGATACGTAACCACGGAAGTTAGGTTTGAAGTAGTAGGTTGCGTCAACGGCAAAGTTATCAGTTGAAGTGTAGCCATCAGTTTCAGCATTGTTGTATGTTGTGGTGAATACAGTTTGACCCATTGTGTATTTCGCCGCTAGTTCATAACCAGTGTAGTCTTCTACAGAAGAGAAACCACGGTGTGAATAGTCACCATTTGTGCCGTAGTCTTTTTCACCATCAGTAAATACACCTGCAAAGTACAGGTCGCCCATAGTGTAAGACGCCGCTAGCATGTATTCATTGCTCTTATCTTGATCTGCGTAACCACCACCAAGCGTTAGACCAGTTTGGCCGATAGCGTAGATAGCCGATAGAGAGTAGCCATCTTTACCGTTGTCGATGTAAGTGTTATCTACATTATTCTTGCTTGAATCTGCACGGTCAGCAAAACGGTAGCTTGCTTTCACGCTTAGTGCATCGAATTGGCCTTTGTAAGACATCATGTTGTCTACGCGGTCAGCAACAGCGATTTTATCTGCCGCAGAGTTACCGTGGTAAGCCATGATATCGGTGAAGTCAGTGATAACACCTAGAGCGCCATCGTTTTTACCGTAAGTCACTTCACCAAACTTGCCACCTAGACCTGCGTAAGTGTAACGGTTGTCTAGATCGCTGCCATCAGCGTTGTCTGCAGTAGTGAATTCACCTTCGTAGAAACCAACGCCGTATAGGCCGTCTTGGATTTCTACTTTACCTAGGAAGTTAAGACGGATACGAGAGTTGTCTGCAACTTTACCATCTTTCATAGATAGGCGAGCTTCAGCACGGCCACCCATGTCTAGAGAAGTACCATCTTGGTTGTAAAGTTCAGCAGCGTTAACACCAGTTGCCACTGCAGCAGCAGATACAGAAAGTGCGATTAATGTCTTTTTCATTGTTTTGTTGTCCTAGTTTAGCTGTCCATAATCTTTTTGTTGTGAGACGAATATCTCACAGATTATCACTATGATTCTAGATTCATAAATGAGATGCATCTCAAATACTTGGCCAGAGTTATTGGTTGACGTCCAATGTTGTACAGCCAAAGTTCCATGATGGGTTAGTAAAATTATATAAATTCAACTTATGAACACTGTTCGATTGTGTGGTTGCTTTTGTTAAGTTGTTGTTTTTAAGTGTATTTGCATTGTTTTACATGCCTCTGACATTGATGATTTTTTATGGTTTTTTATCTATTTGTCGATATTTTGCTCGCATTTTTCACGGTGATATTGATGTGAAAATTGTCAAAATTGATAGGTGGTTTCGGCTTTTTGGCTTGGGTAAAAGCAAGAATGAAATTAAGGTGATTTAGGCTCAAAGTTTGTTTACACTAGGCGAAATTAATCCGTTCCGTGACTACCTGATCATTCGGTCAGGTAGGTTTTTTTTGTCCAAAGATGACTTTGGCATTGAGGTTGAAAATGGAAAAAGTTCCAATGACGGCTCGCGGCGAGCAATTGCTGCGTAAAGAATTAGAAAGACTTTTAAAAAGACGTCCACTGATCACTGAAGCGATCGCTGAAGCTCGTGAATTGGGTGACTTGAAAGAAAACGCAGAATATCACGCCGCTCGTGAAGAGCAGGGCATCTGTGAAGCTCAAATTCGTGACATCGAATATAAACTTTCTGTCGCTCAAGTGATTGATGTGAGCAAAATGGAAAATAACGGCAAAGTTATTTTCGGTGCAACGGTTACTTTGATTGACTGTGATACCGAAGAAGAAAAAACCTACCAAATCGTGGGTGATGATGAAGCGGACATTAAATCTGGCCGTATCTCTGTCAATTCACCGATAGCTCGTGGCCTTATTGGCAAGATGGAAGGCGACGAAGTGGCGATTTCAACGCCGGGTGGTATGAAAGACTTTGAAATTGATAGCGTTGAATACCGATAATTTCCTATCAATCGCACATCAAAAAGGTCGCCAATGGCGACCTTTCTTTTGTGACTAGAAGAAGCACTTAACTTACTTACGAGGAAGTTCAATCTTGCGCTCTTCAGATTGGCGATAAAGTACAAGTGTCTTACCAATTACTTGCACTTTCTCTGCGCCAGTTTCACGCACAATGGCATCAACAATCAGCAATTTTGTTTCACGATCTTCAGATGCGATCTTTATTTTGATCAGCTCGTGAAAGTCCAATGCGATTTCGATTTCGGCTAGCACGGCTTCAGTAAGTCCATTTGCGCCCATTAGCACAACAGGTTTTAAACTGTGAGCCAGGCCTTTTAGGTGCTGCTTTTGTTTGGTGCTTAGGTTCATTACGCCGCCATTTTTATTTAAACTAAGGGTTGAAAAAACCTATTTTAACGCCATCTATTGCTGAAGACTATAATTTATTAATTAATAGGAACGACCTATTAAATTGATAACTCTGCAACTGGCTTTGTTGAGACTAGAATGAGTAAACAAAAACATTCAGCGAGCTCTAGCCGCTGGTTAAAAGAACACTTTGACGACAAGTATGCGAATGAAGCCAGACGAAAAGGTTACCGTTCTCGTGCTATCTTTAAACTTGAAGAAATTCAACAAAAAGACAAATTGCTAAAACCCGGTATGACGGTTGTTGATCTGGGTGCTGCTCCGGGTGGTTGGTCGCAATACGCCATTGGAGTGGTTGGTGATAGTGGTCGTGTGATTGCTTGTGATATTTTGCCGATGGATTCCATCGCTGGTGTTTCCTTCCTTCAAGGCGATTTTCGTGAAGATGCGGTTTTGGAAGCGCTGCTTGAACGTATTCAACCTGACATGGTTGATGTTGTAATGTCAGATATGGCGCCAAATATTGCCGGTAACAACTCAGTCGATCAGCCAAGGGCAATGTATTTAGTTGAATTAGCTTTAGATATGTGTCGACAAGTTCTTGCACCTAATGGTAGCTTTGTCGTAAAGGTTTTCCAGGGTGAAGGCTTCGATGAATACGTCAAAGAAGTCCGAAACATGTTTAAAGTCGTAAAAATCAGAAAACCAGATTCATCGCGAGCTCGCTCACGAGAAGTCTTTGTTGTAGCCACTGGTTACAAAGGTTAACTATTTGCCCTCACAGGTAAAAGTTAACACTATAGATACAGGTTACAAACTGTAGTACCCTACCTTTAATTACAATTAGTTATCGAGAGGCTGACACCTTGAGTGACATGGCAAAAAATTTAATTCTGTGGCTGGTTATCGCTGTCGTGTTAATGTCGGTATTTCAGAGCTTTGGCCCTGGAGAAAGTAACGGCAGAGCAGTGGATTACACCACATTCGTACAGGAAGTTGGTCAAGGCCAGATTCAAGAAGCAACGTTTAAAGACGGTGAAATTACCTTCGTTAGACGTGGCGGCGGCGGTAAGTTTGTAACTTACATGCCGGTATACGATCAGAAATTGCTGGACGACCTGATCAACCAAAACGTTAAAGTACAAGGTACGCCTCCAGAAGAGCAAAGCTTGCTCGGTACTATCTTTATTTCTTGGTTCCCAATGATTCTACTCATTGGTGTGTGGATATTCTTCATGCGTCAAATGCAAGGTGGCGGTGGCAAAGGTGCCATGTCATTTGGTAAGAGCAAAGCTCGCATGATGAGTGAAGAGCAGATCAAAACGACGTTTGGTGATGTCGCAGGTTGTGACGAAGCCAAAGAAGACGTTAAAGAGCTAGTGGATTATCTACGTGACCCAAGTCGTTTCCAAAAGCTGGGTGGTAAGATTCCAACTGGTGTTTTGATGGTAGGTCCTCCAGGTACGGGTAAAACCTTATTGGCAAAAGCCATTGCTGGTGAGGCGAAGGTGCCATTTTTCACTATCTCTGGTTCTGACTTCGTTGAAATGTTTGTTGGTGTTGGTGCTTCGCGTGTTCGTGATATGTTCGAACAGGCCAAAAAAGCCTCACCATGCATCATCTTCATTGATGAAATCGATGCCGTAGGTCGCCAGCGTGGTGCAGGTGTTGGTGGTGGTCATGATGAACGTGAGCAAACACTAAACCAAATGCTAGTAGAAATGGATGGTTTCGAAGGTAACGAAGGCATTATCGTTATTGCGGCAACCAACCGTCCAGATGTTTTGGATCCTGCACTACTGCGTCCTGGTCGTTTTGACCGTCAAGTTGTGGTCGGTCTGCCGGATGTACGTGGTCGTGAACAGATCCTGAAAGTGCATATGCGTAAAGTACCGCTAGCCGGTGACGTTGAGCCTTCTCTTATTGCGCGTGGTACACCTGGTTTCTCGGGTGCTGATTTAGCCAACCTAGTTAACGAAGCGGCGCTATTTGCTGCGCGTGGTAATAAACGCAACGTCTCTATGGTTGAATTTGAACTGGCAAAAGACAAAATCATGATGGGTGCAGAACGTCGCTCTATGGTGATGTCTGAAGAAATCAAAGAGTCAACGGCATACCATGAAGCGGGCCATGCGATCGTTGGTCGCCTTGTGCCTGAGCATGATCCTGTTTACAAAGTGTCGATTATTCCTCGCGGGCGTGCACTTGGTGTAACCATGTACTTGCCAGAGCAAGACCGAGTCAGTATGTCTCGTCAGCACTTAGAGTCTATGATTTCAAGCCTATATGGCGGTCGTTTAGCTGAAGAACTGATTTACGGTGTAGATCGTGTATCAACAGGGGCTTCAAACGATATCGAACGTGCAACTGATATTGCTCGTAAGATGGTGACACAATGGGGCTTCTCTGAAAAACTTGGTCCGATGCTTTATGCGGAGGAAGAAGGTGAAGTTTTCTTAGGACGTAGTGTGACACAAACTAAACATATGTCAGACGACACCGCAAAACTGATTGATGATGAAGTTCGTAAGTTGATTGACCGCAACTATGAGCGTGCAAGACAAATCCTAATCGATAACATGGATATCATGCACGCAATGAAAGATGCGTTAATGAAATACGAAACCATCGATGCTGGTCAAATTGATGATCTGATGGCTCGCAAAGAGACCATTCGTGAACCAGCGGGTTGGGGTGATCAAGCGGCGACGGAGAAAACGGAAAAATCAGAAGCAAAAGCTGAAGAGAAAACCGCAGAGCCGGAAGTGACTGCTCAGTCTCAACCAGATGAAGTTCAGCAGCCTACTGACAAAAAAGATGCAGAATAGGTTTTAATTAATAAGGAAACCCCGAGGCAACTCGGGGTTTTTGTATTTCTACTATGATTCTACGTTCCCAAAAAAAATCCTTAGATCTTTCATTCCCTGTTGTGATGGGAATTCTTAATGTCACACCTGACTCGTTTTCCGATGGAGGCCAATTTAATGCGCTTGATGCGGCATTGGCCCAAGCCGAGCGAATGATTGCTGCCGGTGTGAGTATCATTGATGTCGGTGGTGAGTCAACACGTCCAGGTGCGCCAGAAGTCTCATTGGAAGAAGAGTTGAAGCGCGTTATTCCTGCAATTCAAGCCATTCGGCAAAAGCACGATGTTTGGATCTCTATTGATACCAGCAAAGCGGAAGTGATGAAGCAAGCCATTGAAGCCGGTGCGGATCTCATTAATGATGTTCGCGCATTGAAGGAGCCAGGGGCCTTGGCAGTTGCCGCGAAAGCCCAAGTTCCGATTTGTCTGATGCACATGCAAGGCCAACCTCGAAGCATGCAGCATAACCCAAGCTATCAAGATGTATTAAAAGAGGTCAGCGAATTTTTGGAAGAGCGTGTTGCAGCCTGTGAAGAAGCCGGTATTGCAAAAGAGCTGCTTATTCTTGACCCTGGGTTTGGTTTTGGCAAAACCATCGAACACAATTATCATCTGTTAGCGCATTTAGAGGCATTTCATCAATTAGGTTTGCCGATTTTGGCGGGCATGTCTCGTAAATCGATGGTTTTTAAATTACTGAACAAAAAGCCTGCAGAGTGCATGGTGGCTAGTGTAACATGTGCGACGATTGCTGCTATGAAAGGCGCTCAGATCATTCGCGTTCATGATGTCGAAGAAACCGTTGAAGCGATGCGAGTCATTCAAATGATGCATAAAAATATCTGAGTAAAAAAGAATATAAGAAGGAATAAACATGTCGGATAAAAGACGTTATTTTGGTACAGATGGTGTTCGTGGGAAAGTAGGTCAGTATCCTATTACTCCCGACTTTGTACTAAAACTTGGCTGGGCTGCAGGTCGTGTATTAGCGAAGCAAGGAACGAAAAAAGTTATTATCGGCAAAGATACGCGTATTTCAGGCTATATGCTTGAGTCTGCTTTAGAGGCGGGGCTTGCGGCTGCGGGTTTAAAGGCGACTTTTACTGGGCCGATGCCAACACCTGCTGTGGCGTACTTGACACAAACATTCCGTGCTGAAGCTGGTATCGTGATCTCTGCTTCTCACAATCCATACTATGACAATGGCATTAAATTTTTCTCTTCTGAAGGGACAAAATTACCCGATGATATTGAGTTAGCTATTGAAGCTGAGTTGGATAAAGAAATCGAATGCGTAGAGTCTGCAGAATTAGGTAAAGCGACACGTCTCAACGACGCGGCTGGTCGTTATATTGAATTTTGTAAAAGTACGTTCCCTTCAGAGTTGAGCCTAGCAAAACTTAAAATCGTTGTAGATTGTGCCAATGGTGCAACGTATCACATTGCGCCAAATGTGTTTACTGAACTGGGTGCCGATGTTATTGCTATGGGCGTAACGCCAAACGGCACCAATATTAACCATGAAGTAGGCGCAACCGATGTACGCGCTCTACAACAACGTGTTGTTGAAGAGCAAGCGGATTTAGGATTGGCGTTTGACGGTGATGGTGACCGAATTATCATGGTCGATCACTTAGGTAATAAAGTCGACGGCGACCAAATTGCCTATATTATTGCGCGAGATGCATTGCGTCGTGGTGAACTTAAAGGGGGCGTAGTGGGCACCCTTATGACTAACCTTGGTATGGAAAATGGCCTCAAGCAACTGGGTATTCCATTTGTACGCGCTGCGGTTGGCGATCGCTATGTGATGGAAAAACTGTTAGAGAAAGGTTGGAAGATCGGCGCTGAAAACTCTGGACACGTAATTCTGCTGGATAAAGTAACTACTGGCGATGCCATTGTTGCCGCATTGCAGGTGTTGGCATCTGTTGTGGGCAGTGAACTATCACTAAATGAGCTTTCAAAAGGCATGACACTTTACCCACAAGTGCTCGAAAACGTGCGCTTTGCTGGACAAGGTAATCCACTAGAAGCCGAAGCCGTTAAAAAAACCGTGGAAGACGTTGAAGCCGATTTGGGCAGTAAAGGCCGAGTTCTGTTGCGTAAATCAGGCACCGAGCCATTAATTCGTGTGATGGTAGAAGGCGAAGATGGTGAACTTGTACAAAACAGTGCACTTAAAATAGCACAAGCAGTGAAAGACAACTGCTAAATTATCACAAGCTTATCTTCTAGGATGTGAAAGGAGCTACTTTGAAAGTAGCTCTTTTTTTCGGTTAAAATTGATATTTTGCCCCTTTTTTAACCGTTCAGTGCATTGTGTTCTTTTTTTTGTATTTTTCGCTTGTCATGAATGACACCTTTCGTTAGTATTGCTCGGCCTTCAGTTAGGAGGATGCTAGCCTTGTTCTTGCTTGCGTAACGCAAGTCAGAGAATGGCGCTGGCTCAACAATTTGGAACATAGGTGGAAAAATGTTTAGCGTTCTACTTGTGATTTACCTGTTGGCAGCGCTTGGTGTAATTGGCCTTGTGTTGATTCAGCAAGGTAAAGGCGCAGATATGGGAGCCTCGTTCGGTGCGGGCGCATCAAACACTGTTTTTGGTGCCAGCGGCTCAGGTAATTTCCTTACCCGAACAACTGCTATTTTAGCAACAGTATTTTTTATCGTGAGCTTAACGCTTGGTCGCATGTCGACTCATAAAGCAGAGTCTCAATGGGTTGACCCAACACAAGGTCAAGTTGTTGAACAAGTTCAAGATAACGTGAGTGAAGCTCCTGCTAAGTCAGATGAGATTCCTCAATAAGCGAAAGCTTTAAAATTGCCGAGATGGTGAAATTGGTAGACACACTAGCATGAGGTGCTAGCGCCTATGGTGTGAGGGTTCGAGTCCCTCTCTCGGCACCATTGATTTTACAAACTTGTAAATAACTGTGTTGAGCGTATAATGCTCAGCTAGTCGGACGCGGGGTGGAGCAGCTTGGTAGCTCGTCGGGCTCATAACCCGAAGGTCGTCGGTTCAAATCCGGCCCCCGCAACCAATTTTCGATTGGATGCAAGTTTGGTAGTGCTAACCACACTACAAGTTAAGCAACATCGGTTGTTTAACGTATCAGGGTCCAGCAACAAAAAACCCCGACTAATCGGGGTTTTTTGTTATCTGTACTTCTCGCTGGTGCGAGTTTTGTACAGATAGTGCTTGGTTTTTATATTGGGCTCTGAGCCCTTTTTTTATTTCTGGAGTGGTTTGAATGACTGGTTTAGAAAGACAACTGACAGAGATGCTTGAATCGGCAGTCGTTGCATCTGGTTATGAGTTAGTTGGATTAGAATTTATTCGTGCGGGTGAACACTCGACATTGCGTATTTACATCGATCATGAAAATGGCATTACCGTTGAAGACTGTGCAGAAGTAAGTCATCAAGTAAGTGCTGTGCTTGATGTTGAAGATCCAATTTCAGTGGCGTATAGCCTAGAAGTTTCTTCACCAGGTTTGGACAGACCACTTTTTAAACCTGCACATTATGAGCAGTTTATTGGTCAAGAAGTCAACGTTGTATTGAAAATGGCTGTAGCCAACCGTCGTAAATGGAAAGGTGAAATCCATTCTGTTGATGGTGAGGCCATTACACTGACGGTTGATGGTCAGCAAGAAGAATTCGCTTTGAGCAACATTTCCAAAGCTAACCTTATCCCTAAATTTTAGTTCCTGAACAAGTTTTCAGATTAGAGGCTAATTAAATGAGTAAAGAAATTTTAGCGGTAGCAGAAGCGGTATCGAACGAGAAAGCGGTACCTCGTGAGCGTATCTTTGAAGCTTTGGAGATTGCTTTAGCGACTTCGACTAAGAAAAAATACGAAATCGAAATCGATGTGCGTGTTGCTATCGACCGCAAAACAGGCGAATTCGTCACATTCCGTCGTTGGTTGGTGGTTGATGAAGTAGAAAACCCAACGAAAGAAATTTCGTTCGAAGCTGCTAACTACGACGATGAATCTGTTCAGCTTGGTGATTTCATTGAAGAAGAGATCGAGTCAGTAACGTTTGACCGTATCACTACTCAAACAGCAAAACAGGTTATTGTACAAAAAGTTCGCGAAGCAGAGCGTGCACAAATCGTTGAGCAGTTTATTGATAACGAAGGTGACCTAGTTACTGGTGTTGTGAAAAAAGTAAACCGTGAAACAGTTGTTCTTGATCTAGGTAACAACGCGGAAGCGGTCATTCTGCGCGATGACCAACTACCTCGTGAAAACTTCCGTCCGGGTGACCGTGTACGTGGTCTTCTATATAAAGTTGCACCAGAAGCACGTGGCTTCCAATTGTTCATCACACGTTCGAAGCCTGAAATGCTTGCTGAACTATTCCGCGTTGAAGTTCCTGAAATCGCTGAAGAAATCATTGAGCTTAAAGGCGCTGCACGTGATCCAGGTTCTCGTGCCAAAATCGCAGTGAAAACCAATGACAGACGTATTGATCCTGTTGGTGCGTGTGTAGGCATGCGTGGTGCACGTGTTCAAGCGGTGTCTGGTGAGCTTGGTGGCGAGCGTATTGACATTGTGCTTTGGGACGATAACCCAGCTCAGTTCGTTATCAACGCGATGGCGCCAGCGGATGTTGCATCCATCATCGTTGATGAAGATGCCCACTCAATGGATATTGCTGTTGAAGCGGGTAACTTGGCGCAAGCTATCGGCCGTAATGGTCAGAACGTACGTCTAGCGTCTCAACTAACGGGTTGGGAACTGAACGTAATGACGGTTGAAGATCTGCAGAAGAAACATGCAGAAGAGTCTCAAGCGTCAATCGACAACTTTATGAAATATCTAGATATCGAAGAAGACTTCGCTCAGCTGCTTGTTGAAGAAGGTTTCTCAACACTAGAAGAAGTCGCATACGTACCAGTAAACGAGCTATTAGAAGTTGAAGGTCTGGATGAAGATCTTATCGAAGAGCTACGTAGCCGTGCGAAAGATGCACTAACCACGATCGCATTAGCTCGTGAAGAGTCATTCGAGGGTGTTGAGCCAGCAGAAGATCTACTAAATCTAGAAGGTCTTGAGCGTGAAATGGCATTCAAATTGGCTGCGAAAGGTGTTGCATCACTAGAAGATCTAGCAGACCAAGGCATCGATGATTTAGAAGGTATCGACGGTCTAACAGAAGAGCGTGCAGGTCAGTTGATCATGGCAGCACGTAATATCTGTTGGTTCGGAGAAGAAGCATAATATTCAGCAAGGGGAGGAAGCGGCATGACACAACTTACAGTTAAAGCACTGAGTGAAGAAATTGGTACGCCAGTTGACCGCTTATTAGAGCAACTTGCTGATGCTGGCATGAAAAAATCGAGTTCAGATCAAGTTTCAGATGAAGAGAAGCAAAAACTGCTGACGCATCTGAAAAAAGAGCACGGCGACACCTCTGGTGACGCCGAACCAACTCGTTTGACTCTACAGCGTAAAACACGCAGCACGCTAAGTGTTAATGCTGGCGGTGGTAAGAGTAAAGATGTTCAGATTGAAGTGCGCAAAAAGCGTACCTACGTAAAACGTAGTGCAATCGAAGACGAAGCAAAACGCGAAGCTGAAGAAGCGGCGCAACGTGAAGCTGAAGAAGCAGCAAAACGTGCAGCCGAAGAAGCGGCGAAACGTGAAGCTGAAGAAGCAGCGAAACGTGAAGCTGAAGAAAAAGCGAAACGTGAAGCTGAAGAAGCCGCAAAACGTGAAGCTGAGAAGTCGGTTGATCGTGATGCAGAAGAGAAAGCGAAACGTGATGCTGAAGGTAAAGCAAAACGTGACGCTGAAGAAAAAGTTAAGCAAGAAGCAGCGCGAAAAGAGGCCGAAGAGCTAAAACGTCGTCAGGAAGAAGAAGCTAAGCGTAAGGCTGAAGAGGAAAGTCAGCGCAAGCTTGAAGAAGCTCGCGAGATGGCTGAAAAGAATAAAGAGCGTTGGTCTGCTGCAGAAGAGAATAAGGGTGATATGGAAGATACAGATTACCATGTAACGACTTCACAATATGCACGTGAAGCCGAAGATGAAGCAGATCGTAAAGAAGAAGAAGCTCGTCGCCGTAAGAAGAAGACCAAATCTTCTGCTAAAGCGAGCGAAAATGACGAACGTGGCGGTCCACGTGTACAACGTGGTGGAAAGGGTGGCCGTAAAGGCAAACTTTCTAAGCCTAAGTCAATGCAACACGGTTTTGATAAGAGCGCAGTTGTTGCGAAATCAGACGTTGTGATTGGTGAGACGATCGTTGTTTCTGAACTTGCGAACAAAATGTCGGTTAAAGCGACCGAAGTTATCAAGATCATGATGAAGATGGGCGCTATGGCAACCATCAACCAAGTTATTGACCAAGAAACAGCGCAGCTTGTTGCTGAGGAAATGGGTCACAAAGTTGTTCTACGCAAAGAAAACGAGCTTGAAGAAGCGGTACTTTCTGATCGTGACAACATGTTTGAAGCGGTACCTCGTGCTCCTGTCGTAACCATCATGGGCCACGTAGACCACGGTAAAACGTCAACGCTTGACTACATTCGTCGTACTCACGTTGCCTCTGGTGAAGCGGGCGGTATTACGCAGCACATCGGTGCATACCACGTTGAAACTGAGAACGGCATGATCACCTTCCTGGATACTCCTGGACACGCGGCGTTTACCGCAATGCGTGCTCGTGGTGCTCAAGCGACGGATATCGTTGTTCTTGTTGTTGCGGCAGACGATGGTGTAATGCCACAAACTGTAGAAGCAATTCAGCACGCGAAAGCGGCTGGTGTTCCACTGATTGTTGCAGTGAACAAGATCGATAAAGAAGAAGCAAACCCAGACAACGTTAAGAACGAGCTATCTCAGTACAACGTAATGCCTGAAGAGTGGGGCGGTGAGAACATGTTTGTTCACATCTCTGCGAAACAAGGTACTAACATTGATCAACTACTTGAGACAATCCTTCTTCAAGCTGAAGTTCTAGAACTAACAGCAGTGAAAGACGGTATGGCTTCTGGTGTGGTTGTTGAATCTCGCCTTGATAAAGGTCGTGGTCCGGTTGCAACTGTACTTGTTCAATCTGGTACGCTACGCAAAGGTGATATCGTTCTATGTGGCCAAGAGTATGGCCGTGTACGTGCGATGCGTGACGAAATCGGTAACGAAGTTAACGAAGCTGGCCCATCAATCCCTGTAGAGATCCTAGGTCTTTCTGGCGTTCCAGCTGCGGGTGATGAAGCGACTGTTGTTCGTGATGAGCGTAAAGCACGTGAAGTAGCTAACTACCGTGCAGGTAAGTTCCGCGAAGTGAAACTGGCTCGTCAGCAGAAGTCTAAACTAGAGAACATGTTCTCTAACATGGCGGCTGGTGATGTTGCAGAACTTAACATCGTACTGAAAGCTGACGTACAAGGCTCTGTTGAAGCTATCGCAGACTCACTAACAAAACTTTCAACTGAAGAAGTGAAAGTGAACATTGTGGGCTCTGGTGTTGGTGGTATCACAGAAACTGACGCAGTACTTGCTGAAGCGTCTAACGCAATCATCCTGGGCTTTAACGTTCGTGCTGATGCCTCTGCGCGTCGAGCTATCGAAGCGGCAAGCATTGATCTACGTTACTACTCAATCATTTACCAATTGATCGACGAAGTGAAACAAGCGATGAGCGGTATGCTTGCGCCTGAATTCAAACAAGAGATCATTGGTCTTGCTGAAGTTCGTGACGTGTTTAAGTCACCTAAGCTGGGCGCAATCGCAGGCTGTATGGTTACTGAAGGTCTGATCAAGCGTAACGCACCTATCCGTGTACTTCGTGATAACGTTGTAATCTACGAAGGTGAGCTTGAGTCACTACGTCGCTTTAAAGACGACGTTGCAGAAGTTAAGAATGGCTACGAGTGTGGTATCGGCGTTAAGAACTACAATGATGTTCGCGTTGGTGACCAAATCGAAGTATTCGAAACAATTGAGATCAAGCGTACGATCGATTAATTGACTAAAATTGCCGATAACTGGCAATTGTAGGTTGTTGAATACGCCATGGGGGGTTGGGATATCCACCCCCCATTCTTTCTATATAAGAGAAAAGATATGTCAAAAGATTTTAGCCGCACGCAGCGTGTTTCACAGCAGCTGCAAAAAGAACTTGCGATGATCCTGCAACGTGAAGTTCGTGATTCTCGTTTGGGTATGGTGACGATTTCCGATGTGGAAGTGTCACGTGACCTCGCTTATGCGAAAGTCTTTGTTACCTTCCTATGTGTTGGCGAACAAACACCTGAATCTTGTCTAGCCGCGCTACGTGAGCATGAAGTACATATTCGTATGATGCTAGGTAAACGCATCCGTCTTCGTTTGACGCCTGAAGTTCGCTTCTATTACGACAACACTTTGGTTGAAGGTATGCGCATGTCAAACCTTGTCACCGAAGTGGTCAACAAAGACAAAATCAAGCAAAAAGATGCAGGTCGTGAGGACGAAGAGTAATGGCTCGTCGTCGTAAAGGTCGCCCGATTGATGGTGTTATCTTATTAGATAAACCAACAGGAATGTCATCTAACGATGCTTTGCAAAAAGTAAAACGTCTTTACTTCGCTGAAAAAGCCGGCCATACAGGCGCGCTTGACCCTTTGGCGACGGGTATGTTGCCAATCTGCCTTGGTGAAGCGACAAAGTTTTCTCAGTTCTTGCTCGACTCAGATAAACGCTATCGAGTGATTGCCAAGCTAGGTGAGCGCACCGACACTTCAGATTCTGACGGCGACGTAGTGGAAACGCGCCCTGTTAACGTGACGCTTGAGACCCTAGAAGCGTGTATTGAGAAATTCCGTGGCGAATCTGATCAAGTCCCCTCGATGTTCTCAGCATTGAAATATCAAGGTAAGCCTTTATATGAATATGCACGTAAAGGCATTGAGGTGCCACGTGAGTCTCGTAAGATAACCGTCTATGAGATCACTCTTCACCGCTTTGAAGGTGAGGAAGTGGAAATGGAAGTGCATTGCTCAAAAGGTACTTACATTCGCACAATCGTCGACGATCTAGGTGAAATGCTTGGCTGTGGTGCCCACGTAACCATGCTACGTCGTACAGGTGTTGCAAAATACCCTTATGAAAACATGGTGACCTTAGAGCAGCTTAATGAATTGGTTGATAACGCCAATCGTGATGGTGTTGCACCACGTGAGGTGTTGGATCCACTGCTGATGCCGATGGATACCGCAGTTGAAGATTTGCCAGAAGTGAATCTGATCGCGGATCTAGCCGATATGGTGATGCATGGCCAAGCTGTTCAAGTCTTGGGTGCGCCTACAGAAGGCCAACTCAGACTGACCATGGGTGAAGAAAGACGCTTTATCGGTGTCGGTGAAATGAATCGCGATGGGAAAATTGCACCAAAACGTTTGGTGGTTTTTCGCGACGAAGAGTAGCGAAACAGAGCATAAATAAAAATACCGGCACAGAGGCTAATGCCGATCAGTTAAGAGATAAATGATCGGTTGAACGATCCTGCAGATGGCTTATAAAGGCTCTAAGTTTCTAAAACTTTGAGCCTTTTATTTTGCAATTAACTACAGCCCTAACACTCGCCAATCGTTATGCCCCCAATACTGAACAACTTGGAAAACTCAGTGACATTCTTTGCCCTGATTTCATCAACCAATGCTTAGAAGCTTCTGGTGTGGCCACTATTCGTAAACGTCGTATCCCTCTCGACATGGCCGTTTGGGCGGTCGTTGCTATGTCGCTTTACCGACAAGAGCCTTTGTGGTCAATTGTCTCCAAAGCGCAATTAATGTTGCCCGGGAAGCGAAGTCTGGTTGCCCCTAGTGCTATCGTTCAAGCGAGACAACGGCTCGGGGCTGATGCAATGAAAGAAGTATTTCATCAAAGCCAGAGCTTATGGAATGAAACAGCTGACCATCCGACTTGGTGTGGATTAAAACTCCTCGCTGTCGATGGCGTGGTATGGCGAACGCCAGACACTAAGGAAAACCGTGATGCGTTTCAATCTGCGTCAAATCAGAATGGTGAAGGTAGCTTTCCTCAGGTGCGTATGGTTTGCCAGATGGAGTTGACCAGTCACATGCTGGTCGCCAGTGCTTTCGCGAGTTACAAAACCAATGAGATGATATTGGCGGAACAGTTGATTGAAACAACACCAGACTACAGCCTCACAATGTTCGACAGAGGTTTTTACTCTCTTAGCCTTCTTCATCGTTGGGCAAATACAGGTAATGAAAGGCATTGGCTAATGCCAATGCGCAAGAATACCCAATTTACTGAAGTTAGAAAGCTGGGTCGCAATGATCGGATTGTCGAACTCAAGACAACGCCTCAAGCGAGAAAGAAGTCCCTGTCACTACCTGAAACCATCGAAGTTCGCCTGATAAAGAAAACTATCAAAGGGAAAGAAGTGAGTATCTTGACCTCGATGACTGATCATCGTCGTTATCCGCCAGCGGAAATAGCAGAGCTTTACAGTCATAGATGGGAAATCGAAGTGGGATATCGTGAAATGAAGTCTTCACTTCTGAACAACGAGTTCACACTGAGAAGCAAGAAGCCAGAGATGGTAAAACAAGAACTATGGGGCTTATTACTTAGCTATAACATTATTAGATATCAGATGGTTAACATGGCTAAAGCTGTGCCAGGCATCTACCCCAACCAACTGAGCTTCACAACGTGTGCTCACTCTATCATTCACGTAATTTTGGGGTTCTGGTTGGAGTCAGCGGGAACAATCCCTAAGCGCATTACTCACTTGCAAGAGGAGGCGATACACCATGTCTTGTCCATTAAACGAGAAGAGCGGATATATCCGAGAGCAATAAAACCAAAGGCAAAGAAATACCCCAATAAAAAAAGCCAGTCAGCTTAACTGACTGGCATTAGGCACAGAGGCCGGTATTTTTGTATTGCTCAAAGGGAGAATATTCCCTATAATTCGCGCTCCTCGTGTCGGCTGAATCAGAGATTGGCTGGCACAAATATTAACCTACTCTTATTAGGAGAGAATTATGTCTCTGAATGCAGAAACTAAAGCAGCAATCGTTGCTGATTACGCACGTGGCGAAGGCGACACTGGTTCACCAGAAGTACAAGTAGCACTACTAACTGCTTCTATCAACCACCTACAAGGTCACTTCCAAGCGCACAAAGGCGATCACCACAGCCGTCGTGGTCTTCTACGCATGGTTTCTCGTCGTCGTAAGCTTCTAGACTACCTAAAAGGTAAAGATCTAGCTCGCTACCAAGACCTAATCAAACGTCTAGGCCTACGTCGCTAATTAGTGACTGCATAGCACAGTTTGTCGAAAAAGGGGCTATATGCCCCTTTTTTGTATCTGCAAATCACCATCACCTTCATCGCTTTTTTCTCTCTTTACCGTTTTTGTTTCTTCATTTTATATTGTTTCTTCTGACATTAGCGTTCCGCCAATTTCCTAACTGACTCGCAGAGCGGAAACCTCACAGTGCAAAACGCTCAGAATCTTATTGTTGATGTTTTACACACCAATATGTTGTGTGCAAAATTTCGGCAATTCTGTAATGCCGTCAATGAGATACAAGATCATGTCAAAACCTGCAGCCACGATAGGTCATAATCATCTTTGTCCCAAAAAGACTGGGAAGATTCCTCACGTTGGAGGGCCGATCACGACAGGTTCAAGTAATGTCATGATCAACGGTGTGCCAGCAGCAAGAAAGGGAGATTCCATGGTTTGTGTGGGGCCTCCTGATAGCATAAAACAAGGCTCATCTTCCGTATTCATTAATGGTAAGCCAGCGGCTCGAATGTTTGACGCTACCAATCATGGCGGTGTCATTATTGGCGGTAGCCCTAATGTGTTTATTGGTGATGCTGGGTGCTATCCTGACTCACAAGACTCTGCAGTTGCAAGTAGCGACTCTCGTCCGCAAAGCAATGAAGATAAACAAGTAGCGCCACCAACAAAGCAAAGTAATTCTCTCTCAAACGAGCCTCAAGCTTCACCCTCATCTACGTCACATACGCCAGCGAATGGTTCCTCGACATCATCGGCTGTAGATAGCAATACCGTATATCCGGGTCTGTCGACAGATCAGAATCGTGAGCCGAAAACATTTTCCATTGTTCCTATTCGTTATGCGATTGATATGGAAAGGCAGACGCCTGAATCGGTACTAGGCCGCGGGCCTCTGTCAATATCGACACCCTACGTGCTACGTCAGTTGCGCGATGGATGGCTTTATATTTATGACGACCTCACTCAAGAGATAACGGAGTATAAAGTAGAAGGCGCATCACTTACTGGCGATGCAAACATCTATCTCGAAGGCACAACCCTGCATATCGCTTTCTCATTAATACAATGGACAAAGCGTATTGTTGATACCCTCAAACAAGATTCGAGTTTAAGACATCGATGGATGCGTCGAGTGGTTTGTATTGAAGGAGAACAGTGGCATGTTGGTGATGAATTGACGCTCGAACATGTTTCGGATATGGATACGTGTCCACACGATTTTATAATGAGCTCGGTTTCATTACGAGAGCCGCCTAAAGTAGATTCAGGAGATGAGGTAGAGAGTAACCCGACAGCAGACGCTATTATGAGTCAGCTCGTAACCAGCAAACCCACTTTTTCCGCAGGTGAGTGGCTAGGAAATGCTCAGGGGGACGTAACATTAGTTGTGGCGTTGGATGATGTGCTTTCTGATGTACTTGATCTCACTATCCCATTAAATGTGCCAATTATTGAAAACCTTTCAATAACGAAAGATGAAGACGAATTTCATAAGCTTGAGATGGCACGTATCGCGCGAAGTTTGGCGCGAGTGCAAGTGCCTGAATCGAAGTGGAGTTCAAACATCAATAAATCAACCTATCCTTATTTTGAAGCTGATTTACATGCCTATTTTAAGGAGCGCGAGGCGGATGTTACTGAATTAGTCGCAAAGCAACAAAAACAAAGTTATGTGAGCCTGAATACTAAGGAGCACTCTACACACGGCTCCAAAGGGCTAAAAATATTACGAGAACGCTGGGACTATGTGCCAGATGAACTTGATCATAAGCTCTGGTTTGAAAGACGAAAATACGTCGATGAAGTCAATTGGAAAAAACTGGATCGATTCAGTAACGAGATGGAATCCAAGTTGGGAGAGGCAGAGACGAAGATCGACCTCTATATGCGTGAGTTATACTCAGGCTTACAGGGGGCTGACGTCGTTGACCCTATGCGTTATGGCATAGATATCTACACACAAGAGGGTATGAATCACTACATTGTCCTCACCCATGAAATCTTTACCACCATGCAACTAGCGGTGCAAAACCGTGAACGAGAACTTAAAAAGTTAAATGAGTTTTTAGCGGGACGAAATATTCTCTCCTTTGCCCCCTATGGCGGCAGTGAATCCCTTAGCTTTGCGGTAACGCGAGAGCTGGATAATACCGAATCAATAAATCTAGTTCCCCACTATACCAATATCGTTGGGGCATTTGATAAATTAAAAGATCTGATGCAACACGGTACAGGACGCGATGCGATATGGGTGCGAGAACTAACCGAAGAAGCTCGTGCAGTACTCGATATATTGGGCAAAACTTTGAAAGGAGAGCTGAGTGACTATTTGAACCATTTGTTGCTCTATATCTATCCTGATCGTTTATCGAGTCCTCCCCTGCTGTTTGAAATAAAAAGGGCCATTTGGTGGTGTCGGATCAAACAGGAAGTACCGAGATTTAATGATGACTATATCAATGGAACGCAACGATTTCGGAAAGAGTTTAAGCAGTTGGTTAAAGAACTCTCTGATGAATATTACAAACTCGACAAGCACACAATATGGCCGGTCCGAAAATACAACCAGTATAAAAAACTGAGAACATCGTTACTTGAAAAATTGGTGGAACATCCGGACTTGATCTCTATTCGTGCCGACGAAAGTTTTCGCCAAAGTCGCAAGGCCTTACACGCGCGTTATATGCAGTTGGTTGGAGGAAAGTTTACACAAGCGAGCACTGCTTATAGCTCAGTTGGTGGTAACGCGGCATTAACGGTACTGCTCAATAGTATTAACTTAAATATGCTTAGTGGAACGCTAGGTGATACTGGAAAAGGCTCTGATGTACATAGCAAAGCACTTCAAGATGTTGGAATTGGACTGATGTGGCTAATTTCCGCTTCTGGAGATCTCACAAAAAATCTTGTTGGGTCGTATTTGTCTAAGTCAATATCTGATATGAAGACAAAAACAGTCATGGAAATTGCCTCTGCAAAAAGTATAAAGATTAGAGGGATAAGTGCCAATCGGATTTTTGTTTCTGCTCTTGTTACAGGGGCGATGTTTGGTGCTATAGCGTCGGCTTGGGAAATATA
The DNA here is from genome assembly GCF_000039765.1 of Vibrio vulnificus CMCP6. Classification (NCBI taxonomy): domain Bacteria; kingdom Pseudomonadati; phylum Pseudomonadota; class Gammaproteobacteria; order Vibrionales; family Vibrionaceae; genus Vibrio; species Vibrio vulnificus. The sequence goes on from NC_004459.3 coordinate 1,688,413, forward strand.
CAAAAATAATCGTTTATTTCTACAATCAAACAATATATATGAGAAGGGGCTTTTACTACTTATTTCTTCTTCATATCTAGCTCAATTTGGTGTTTATATGGCAGTTTATATACGTGCTTCTATTTTAAACATAGCAGTTGGAAATTTACTTTTACCGTGGATGGTGACTGTCGGTGGATGGGTTGCAATAAGCACTGTATTTATTCAAATTTTATATGAAATCAGCAAAAAAAATGAAATTGAAAAGTGGCTATCTGAATCTACGTGGGGAAAGAGTAATGCTAAATGGAGCAAGGAGAAAGAGCTATTAGAGTACAAAAAAATAGCGTTGAAACCAATAGTAGAAATCAAAGAACAAGCTAGCGTGTTCCCTTATGGGATGGAAAAAACAACACCAAGTAGTGAAGGTTATTATCATGCGTCAACTACCAAAATGGCTGTTAATAGCCCGTTGTGTCGCTATGTATGCCGATTTTACGTTCCAGATCCAGAGCAAGGCATTGTTCTGACCATATTAAATAATGCGATTTTTATTCAAAAAAGTGGAAAATGGGAGCAGGAAGAAGGCCAATATTTCTATGAGATAGCGATGGAAAGTCGTACTGGTTTACGAGTAAATGTGACTTATGCTAGTGATGAAAGTGATATATGTTATCTAGTTTCAGGAAAAGGGGAAGGGCAATGTTCAGTTTCTTTCAATGATGGACGAGAAGTGAATGGTGATACATATCAAATTATAGGGCGTAAATAATGTCGATTTTTTACTCATTGGATGAGCAGGCGATAAAGCAAGAGATTGCTTATAAAAAAGAAAGGCTCTCTACAGAAGATATATTATTTTCTTGGGTTTGTACGCCTAAGAGATTTTTTGTTGAGGAGGTTTTTGTTTTTTCTATGATTATATTTCCATCCTTAATTTTTTTCTTTTCAGCTTCAAGTTGGGATGGGGTATTTTTTGCGTTTTTTATTACTGTATTCATGATTTTGTTTGGACTCTATATGAGATTTACTGTTTTTCAACCTAAAACGTATTGTTATGAACTCACTAAAGTCGGTATTCGGTATACCATAGAAGAGAATGTACATGAGAACTTTTACAAGTTTTCTCGCGCTGGAGGTAAATTAGCGGCTTTTGTCAGTGTTATTGCGGTTATATTTTTAGGGCCACTTGCATTAGCGGGAGCGGGTGCGGGGTTACTTCACGCGAGAGCTATGTCTAATCATAGAAAAAGGACAGAATACGAGGAGTATATTATTCCGAATAGTTTTCGTGTTAGGTATCAACATAGTCGCCAGCAGGTCGCATTAAACCCTAGGTTTGAGTTGGAAATGCAGGAAATAGGAGTATGGGAGATGACATCACCTCCGGGTATACATATAGACAAATCTGATCTTTATAAGTTGTTTTATTATCTTAAAAAAGAGTTTGACGTGATTGATATAAAAGAGGTCAATAGCTTTAAAGAACTTAAACTTGAATATTTAAATTAAACGATATGTTTTTTATAGTCTACATTCCTCGGTCGGACTCTAGGTTTTTATGGACATGGATGAGATGGTTTTTTACTCATTGGATGAGCTGGCGATAAAGCAAGAGATTGCTTATAAAAAAGAAAATCTTCCTACAGCAGATGTATTGTTTTCTTGGGTTTGTACGCCCAAAAGATTGTTTTTTGAGGAGTTGCATGTTTTATTGATGATTGTTGTACCTCCATTGTTGTTTATTCTTCAAATGGAAGAAGATGACAATTTTATTTATGCATTTATTTTTTTTGTAATTTTCTTTTTATTTGGGCTTTATTATAGGTTTACCATTTTTCAACCTAAAACATACAGCTATGAACTCACTAAAGTAGGCATTCGATATACCATAGAAGAGAATGTACATGAAAACTTTTACAAGTTCTCTCGCGCTGGAGGTAAATTAGCGGCTTTTGTCAGTGTTATTGCGGTTATATTTTTAGGGCCACTTGCATTAGCGGGAGCGGGTGCGGGGTTGCTTCACGCGAGAGCCATGTCTAATCATAGAAAAAGAACAGAGTACGAGACTCATATTATGCCAAATAGTTTTCGTGTCCGATATCATCGTGCTCGGCAGGAAGTCGCTATCAATCCAAGGCATGAGAAAGAAATGATGAGTATAGGTATATACAGTTTTGGAACTCGAGAAGACATTCACATTTCACCTGATAAATTGTATCAGTTACTCTTCTATCTAAAAAAAGAATTTGACGTAATTGATATCAAAGAGGCTAAGACACATAAGGAACTAAACAGAGAGTATCTCAATTAGACAAAATTATCTAGGTATATCTGAAAATGGATTTTTACTCATTGGATGAGCAGGCGATAAAGCAAGAGATTGCTTATAAAAAAGAAAATCTTCCTACAGAAGATATATTATTTTCTTGGGTTTGTACGCCTAAGAGATTGTTTGGTGAGGAAGTTCTAGTTTTTGGTATGATGATCATACCTTCGCTAATCGTTGCCTTATTAGTGCCACCAACTATTGAAGATTTTGTAGTGTGGTTTGGTATTACTGTAGTTATGGTTTTACTTGGCCTCTATTTGAGGTTTACTGAGTTTCAACCTAAAACGTATTGTTATGAACTCACTAAGGTCGGTATTCGGTATACCATAGAAGAGAATGTACATGAGAACTTTTACAAGTTTTCTCGCGCTGGAGGTAAATTAGCGGCTTTTGTCAGTGTTATTGCGGTTATATTTTTAGGGCCACTTGCATTAGCGGGAGCGGGAGCGGGAGCGGGAGCGGGAGCGGGTGCGGGGTTACTTCACGCGAGAGCTATGTCTAATCATAGAAAAAGGACAGAATACGAGGAGTATATTATTCCGAATAGTTTTCGTGTTAGGTATCAACATAGTCGCCAGCAGGTCGCATTAAACCCTAGGTTTGAGTTGGAAATGCAGGAAATAGGAGTATGGGAGATGACATCACCTCCGGGTATACATATAGACAAATCTGATCTTTATAAGTTGTTTTATTATCTTAAAAAAGAGTTTGACGTGATTGATATAAAAGAAGTCAATAGCTTTAAAGAACTTAAACTTGAATATTTAAATTAAACGATATGTTTTTTATAGTCTACATTCCTCGGTCGGATTCTAAGTTTTTATGGACATGGATGAGATGGATTTTTACTCATTGGATGAGCAGGCGATAAAGCAAGAGATTGCTTATAAAAAAGAAAGACTCCCTATAGAAGATATATTATTTTCTTGGGTTTGTACGCCTAAGAGATTGTTTGGTGAGGAAGTTCTAGTTTTTGGTATGATGATCATACCTTCGCTAATCGTTGCCTTATTAGTGCCACCAACTATTGAAGATTTTGTAGTTTGGTTTGGTATTACTATTGTTATGGTTTTACTTGGTCTCTATTTGAGGTTTACTGAGTTTCAACCTAAAACGTATTGTTACGAACTCACTAAAGTCGGTATTCGGTATACAATAGAAGAGAATGTACATGAGAACTTTTACAAGTTTTCTCGCGCTGGAGGTAAATTAGCGGCTTTTGTCAGTGTTATTGCGGTTATATTTTTAGGGCCACTTGCATTAGCGGGAGCTGGAGCGGGATTACTTCACGCGAGAGCTATGTCTAATCATAGGAAAAGAAAAGAATACGAAAGACATATTATGCCAGATAGTTTTCGGGTTAGATACCTTCGTGAACGTCAACAGATTGCTTTTAATCCAAGATTTGAGAGAGAAATGCGTTCAATTGGTATATGGGAGTACTCATCACCACTGGATATTTATATAGATGAATCATTTTTATATAAACTGTTTTATTATCTTAAAAAGGACTTTAATGTTATTGATATTAAAGATGCTACTGATTATATCGAACTAAAAGCAGATTTTTTAGACTAATTATATATTTTAAAGGAAATTTTCCAGATGGATTTTTACTCATTGGATGAACGGGCCATTAAGCGAGAGATTGATTATAAGAATGAAGAGATATCCAAAGCTGATGTGTTTTTTTCGTTGGTGACACTTCTGTGCCTGAAGCCAGAGTTACGTCGATATCCGAATATTGATGACTCATGAAATTATGTATCTTTGACGCCTGACCCATCATTTAGTTGGCAAGTCGCTCGTTTTTTAGTCTCCTACTTTGCTAGTTTTCTCAATGATGTCCGACAATCTTGACCTACCGAATAGCGTGTAGGTATGAAGTGGTTTATACTACCCAGCGTCTCAACCTTCACTGTTGAGCATTTACACCTCAATACATTGCCGTCAGTCTGTCGACCAATAGGTCGCGACTATTCCAAATAGCTTGCTTTCAGGCTCTTTGCACTAGTCGCGATATGCAATGTTTTGAGACCTAATACCAACGTCCGAATTTATTTTCGGCAACAAGGAATAATAATGTTCGAAAAACCAGTTGTTAAAACGTTCCAGTACGGTAACCACACGGTTACTCTAGAAACTGGCGTTATCGCACGTCAAGCAACCGCTGCTGTTATGGTTACTATGGACGACACTGCAGTATTTGTTTCTGTTGTCGGTAAGAAAGAAGCAGTTCCAGGTCAGGACTTCTTCCCTCTAACCGTAAACTACCAAGAGCGTACTTACGCTGCAGGTAAAATCCCAGGTGGTTTCTTCAAGCGTGAAGGCCGTCCTTCTGAAGGTGAAACGCTGACTGCTCGTCTAATCGACCGCCCAATTCGTCCTCTATTCCCTGAGGGTTTTAATAACGAAGTACAAGTTATCGCAACGGTAGTGTCTGTTAACCCAGACGTACAGCCAGATATCCCAACAATGATTGGTACCTCTGCAGCGCTTGCTATTTCTGGTATCCCATTCAACGGTCCTATCGGCGCGGCACGTGTTGGTCACATTGACGGTCAACTTGTACTAAACCCAAGCAACACTGAACTAAACGCATCTCGTCTAGATCTTGTTGTTGCGGGTACTGAATCTGCAGTGCTAATGGTTGAGTCAGAAGCTGACAACCTTACTGAAGAAGAAATGCTATCTGCAGTGGTATTTGGTCACGACCAACAACAAGCAGTGATCAAAGCAATCAACGAATTCGCAGCAGAAGTTGCGACGCCATCTTGGAACTGGGTTGCTCCTGAAGCGAACACAGCTCTTAACGAGAAAGTGGCGGATCTAGCAGAAGCGAAACTTGTTGAAGCTTACAAAATTACTGAAAAGATGGCTCGTTACGACCGTATCCATGAGATTGCGGCAGAGGTTAATGCAGTTATCCTTGCTGAAGATCCAGAAGCAGATGCAAAAGAAATTCACACTATCTTCCACGATCTTGAGAAGACGGTTGTGCGTCGTAGCATCATTGCTGGCAACCCACGTATCGATGGCCGTGAAAAAGACATGGTTCGTGCACTAGATGTACGTACTGGCGTTCTTCCACGTACTCACGGTTCTTCACTATTCACTCGTGGTGAGACTCAGGCGCTAGTAACGGCGACGCTAGGTACTCAACGTGATGCGCAAATCATCGACGAGCTAACGGGTGAGAAGAAAGATTACTTCCTACTGCACTACAACTTCCCTCCATACTGTGTAGGCGAAACGGGTTTTGTCGGTTCTCCGAAGCGTCGTGAAATCGGTCACGGTAAACTTGCGAAGCGTGGTATTGCTGCAGTAATGCCATCAATTGATGAGTTCCCATACACAGTACGTGTTGTTTCGGAAATCACAGAATCTAACGGTTCATCTTCAATGGCTTCTGTATGTGGTACTTCTCTAGCGCTTATGGACGCTGGTGTGCCAATCAAGGCTTCTGTTGCTGGTATCGCAATGGGTCTGGTTAAAGAAGGCGACGATTTTGTTGTTCTTTCAGATATCCTTGGTGACGAAGACCACCTAGGCGACATGGACTTTAAAGTTGCGGGTACTTCTACTGGTATCACTGCACTTCAAATGGACATCAAGATCGAAGGTATTACGAAAGAGATCATGCAAATTGCGCTTAACCAAGCTCAAGGCGCGCGTAAGCACATCCTATCTGTGATGGATCAAGCTATCTCTGGTGCTCGTGACGATATCTCTGAGTTCGCTCCTCGCATCCACACGATGAAGATCAGCGCAGACAAGATCAAAGACGTTATCGGTAAAGGTGGCGCAGTGATCCGTGCTCTAACTGAAGAGACAGGCACAACCATCGAAATCGAAGATGACGGTACTATCAAGATTGCAGCAACAGAAGGTGCGGCAGCGAAAGAAGCGATCCGTCGTATTCAAGAGATCACCGCTGAAGTTGAAGTGGGCGTAATCTACACAGGTAAAGTAGCTCGCCTAGCTGATTTTGGTGCGTTCGTAACGATTCTTCCAGGTAAAGATGGTCTTGTTCACATTTCTCAAATCGCTGACAAGCGTGTAGAGAAAGTGTCTGACTACCTAACTGAAGGTCAAGAAGTTCAAGTTAAAGTACTTGAAATCGACCGCCAAGGCCGCGTTCGTCTAAGCATGAAAGAAGCGGTAGAAAAGCCAGTTGAAGCAGAAGCGCCAGCGGCAGAAGAAGAGTAATCTTCACGTTGACACATACTTGTCTAGGGCTTTTCTCGCTTAAAAGCCTGAAAGCATGTTATAAAGGGGAGCATTGAGCTCCCCTTTTTATTTTCGCAGTCTTCACAGGAGTGCCTTTTAGTGAAATGGTTTCAAACCGTTAGTCTGTGTATCGCGTTGGCGACAACAGGCTGTGCATCAACCACCAGTGGCAACAAGAGTCAGTGGGTGTATCCGCCAATGGCAGTGCCATTGCAGGCGAGTGTCCAGCAAGAGGTGCAAATTGCGCGTTTGTCACAATTGCTGCAACGCACCGATCTCAGTGATGAAGTTCGTGCGAAAATGCATTACGAACGTGGTAACTACTATGACAGTGTCGGTTTGCGTGATTTAGCCAGACTCGATTTTAATCAGTCTCTGCAGTTAAACCCTGCACAGCCAGATATCTTCAATTTATTGGGCGTCTATTTCACACAAGTGGGTGAATATGATGCCGCTTACGAAGCATTCGACTCAACGTTAGAGCTAGATCCAAGCAATAGTTATGCGGAGCGCAATCGTGCTATCGCACTCTATTACGGCGGCCGTTTGGATCTGGCAAAAGAAGAGATGCAGAAGCATTATCAAGATGATCCGCAAGATCCGTTTCGTGTCCTTTGGCTCTACATCATTGAATCGGATCTCGATCCTGTTCAGGCCAAGGCGGATTTACTGACTCGCTATCAACAGCGCAGTGAAGAGTGGGGATGGGTGTTGGTTGCGTTAATGGGCGAGCAAGTGTCTGAGGAGCAAGCGTTCAAAGCGATCATTGATGCATCTCGTGAAAACGTGCTACTGGCGCAGCGTTTAACCGAAGTCTATTTCTATCTTGCTAAGCGCTACCAGCAGAAAGGCGACTTTGCCAATGCGATCTCATTGTATAAGTTAGCGATCTCTTTCAATGTTTATGAGTACGTTGAGCATCGCTACGCATTTTTAGAACTTGGGCATATATATCAGCAACTTCAGTCGGAGCGACTGGCTAAGGCACAAGCGAAAAGTACGCCATAGGCGAACAAAAAAACTCACCATTCAAAGCCCTCGACATCGATGATGATCGAGGGTTTCTTTTCTTTCCCGCTTATTCACGGTGGATAAAAATGTCCTCGGCTTGTTTTAGTGGATTGCTAATTTCAATAACAAGATTAAAATAGTTAGCCTTGCTAACTATTTTAATGGTTGAATAATGAGCCTCAGCACCCATCTCGAAAAAATGGAGCGCTTTGCGGCAAAAGTGTGGCGAAAGCACAGCAAAGACGATCCTATCTTGCAGTTGAGTTTTAGTGAATATGACTACCTGAAAGTGATTCAAAATGCGCAAGAACCGATACGCATCACGGATCTTGCGTTGGAAATGGAAGTTTCTAAACCTTCTGCGACCAATATGGTGACTCGTTTAGAGCGAAAAGGATTGGTGAGTCGAACTCATTGTCTGCATGATGCAAGAGTGAAGCGCGTGGCGCTGACAGAGAAAGCGCTGCACTATTTAGCACAGGAAGCGATGGTTTACCGCATATTGGCTGAGCAGGTCGCAGGGCAGTTGAGTGATGAAGAGCAGCAACAACTCGTCTCATTGCTCAGTAAAGCACTTACGTTTTAGTTTCTTATAATCGATGTCGAGCTTTCATTGATGAATACGTCTATTTATCGCCAATTTTGGCGCTATACCATACCGACCATTGCCGCCATGCTTGTGAACGGCTTATATCAAGTGGTGGATGGTATTTTTATTGGCCATTACGTTGGTGCCGCAGGGCTTGCGGGGATTAATGTGGCGTGGCCACTGATTGGCTCTATTTTGGGTATCGGTTTAATGGTGGGAGTAGGGACGGGCGCGCTGGCTTCTATCCGACTTGGTGAGAAGCAACCGCAAAAAGCGCAAGCCGTGTTGTCGACGGGCTTGGTACTGTTGCTGCTGATGAGCCCTGTGGTGTCGATTTTGCTCTGGTGTTTTGCGGATGACTTTCTGCGTTTGCAAGGCGCGCAAGGAGAGGTGTTCCAACTCGGCTTACAGTATCTCGACGTATTGGTGTTTTCTTGCTTGTTCACCTTGGGCTCGATCGCAATGCCGATTTTGCTGCGCAATGATGGTAGTCCCAATTTGGCGACGATGCTGATGGTGTTGGGGGCGATCACCAATATCGTTCTCGACTACCTGTTTATCGGTCTATTGCAGTGGCAGTTAACGGGGGCGGCAATCGCCACAGCATTGGCTCAAATGGTGGTACTACTGGTGGGGCTCAGTTACTTTTTTTCACGCAAAGCCAAACTGCGTTTGTCGAAGCACAATTTCTCGTTTCAATGGCGTTTGTTGCCACAAATTTTCGCTATTGGGACATCAAGCTTCTTTATGTACGCCTATGGCTCCATGATGGTGGCGCTGCACAATAGCTTGTTGCTGAGCTATGGTAGCCCAGTGTTGGTGGGGGCTTATGCGATCCTTGGTTACATCATAGTTGTCTATTATTTGATTGCAGAAGGAATTGCCAATGGTATGCAGCCATTAGCGAGTTTCTATCATGGCGCTGGACACAGTGACAATATCAAAAAGTTACTCAAAATTGCGATGAGCTCTGCGGTGCTGACGGGCATGGTGTTTATTGGTTTATTGAATCTATTCCCTGAGCAAGTGGTGGCGGTATTTAATGCGAACGACGCTGAACTGACTCAGCACACCATTACGGGGATACGACTCCATATGTTTGCCATGTTCTTAGATGGCTTTCTGGTGGTGACAGCGGCCTACTATCAATCGGTGAACCGTGGTGGAAAGGCGTTATTCGTCAGTATTGGCAACATGATGGTGCAACTGCCGTTTCTCTTCATTATGCCTAAATTGCTCGGTATTACTGGGGTTTGGCTGGCTTTCCCATTGTCAAATATTGCACTGACCTTAGTGGTGGCGGTTATGCTATGGCGCGATATCAAGCGAATGCCTAAAAATCAGTGGGTTGAAGCGTAGGTATATGGAAGAACATCGAAGAGTAGGAAAATAGAACGGTAAGATAACAAAGAGGGTGCAAGCCCTCTTTGTTGTTTTAACGGGATAAAGCTAGAGATTTTTCACCTCTAGGCCTGCAATTTGGTGCCAGTAGCCATTGCATTGACGGTCTTCGATTTGACGCGGCTGTGCGCCTTGTTCGTTGGCGCGAAATTGATCGACGGTCGTAAATGTCTCTAACCCTAATGGGCTGACACGCACCACATCCACCAATCCTTGCATGGCAGGGAGATCATTAATCAGGTTGTAGCAGTAACCGGATTGCGTCTGGATGCCATTGAGATTGAATACCGCTTGGCCTTCTTGGCTGTGCACTTGAATGCCCGTTGGGTATTTGATGCAGCAGGTTTCACAATCGTCTTTGGCTTTGTTTTCTGCACGGGCGGTAAAGCAGCGTGCGGAATAGGCGAGCGGCAAATAGCCATGGCTAAAGACTTCTACGTCAAATTGGTTGCGAATGCCCACTTCATCGCATTGGGTTAATACGTTTTGCAGCCATTCACGAGACAGCTCGACAGGCATGCACCAACGAATCATCCCTTGTTTAAGGAACAATTTAAGCGTGTGCGCATTGTATGTGTTGACTGCTGGGCCTACAACAAAGGGAACACGCTTTTCAAACGCCAACTGAATAGCCGATACGTCGTTCGCTTCAATGGCAAAGTCACCATTGTCGATGTACTTTTTCATCACGTTGACTTCGCTTGGGGCTTCGAGCAGTGCCATGGTAGAAAGCACCACTTGCTTGCCTGCACTGGAAAGCTCTTTCGCCAACTCAAACCAGTGCGCGGGTTTCATTTCACGGCGTTTAGAGCAGACCGATTCCCCCAAATAGATGATGTCGGCAGAGCTGTTTTTCGCTTGATGGTAAAAGTCTTCAACGTTCTGTTTGGGCCAGAAGTAAAGTAGCGGACCGAGTGAGTATTTCATCTTGTTTCCTTGAATCCTTATTGCCATTGACGATGATAAGCGCCGAGCGTGGTTTGTGTCCCTTCGGAGACATTCGCCAGTGCGGCATTCCAAGCCTCTTCCACTTGGTAGGCTTGCGGATTCGCTTGGTAACGATCAATCGCCGCACGCCAAGTTCGAGTCACTTGCTCGACATAGGCAGGGCTACGCTGACGGCCTTCGATTTTTACCGAGGCGACATTGGCGGCAAACAGTTCAGGCAGCAACGACAGCGTGTTGAGACTGGTTGGCTCTTCTAGTGCGTGGTAGCGTTTGGATTCCCCCTCTATGTGGGTATCAAAGCGGCCTTTACAGAGAGTCGGATAGCCTGCGTTCTCACCATGACCGTATTTGTCGATCAAAATGTTGTTGAGACGTGACTCTAACCCCGTTGGTGTTTCTTGCCAGCGCACATATTTGGCGGGTGAGCAAGCGCCGACGGTATTGGGAGACTCTCCCGTTAAATAGGAAGACAAGTAGCAGCGGCCTTCTGACATGATGCACAAGCTACCAAAGGCAAAAACCTCCAACTCTACCCCTTGTGGGATATTACGTGACAGTTGCTTCACTTGATGAATCGACAATACGCGCGGTAGTACAACGCGTTTAACATTGAAATTCTGCTGATAAAACTCGACCGCTGCGACATTGGTGGCCGAGGCTTGAACCGATAAATGCAGTTCAAGGTGAGGGTATTTTCGTGCTGCATACTCTAACACAGCGATGTCGGCAACGATCAGAGCATCGATACCCAATGCCGCCGCCATATCGACCGCATTTGTCCAACGCTCAAAGCCATCTGGATGCGCAAACGTGTTCAAGGCGACGTGAATTTTTTTCTGGTGATCGTGGACGTATTGAACCGCTTTCTCGAGTTTTTTCCCGCTGAAGTTCAGTCCAGCGAAATGACGGGCATTTGTATCATCTTTAAAGCCGATATACACCGCATCGGCACCGCAGTCGATGGCGGTTTTCAGAGCAGGAAGATTACCTGCTGGACAAAGGAGTTCCATATGCTCACTACAAATTGAGACGAAAAGGGTGTGGGCATTTTATGAAGGAATATGAATAGCAGAATTGATGTAAGTTAGGTTTGGCGCAATAAATTGAGATTTACCTCTTTTGGAGAGGGGAGAAGGTCAGTTTTTATGGCGACGATTTTGTGCAAATAGTTCTTCTATCTCATGTTTAGGCTGGGGGCGATGGAAATGGAACCCCTGGATCGAGTGACAACGCAAATTCGACAGGAGTGCCGCTTGTTGATGAGTTTCTACCCCTTCGGCCACGACGGTGAGATTGAGAGATTTGCCGAGATTAATGATGTTTTCAATCACCGTGACCTGCTTCGGTAAAACGTCAATGTCATTGATAAACGCGCGGTCGATCTTCAGTTCATCAATCGGGAAGCGGGCTAAATACGCCAGTGAGGAATAACCGGTACCAAAGTCATCGATGGAGAGTGAGAAGCCCAGTTTCTTAATCGCGTTGAGCATCTGAATGGTGTGGTCACTGTCACTCATTACCGCACTTTCAGTCAGCTCGAAAGTGATGCAGTTAGGGTCTAACTCCGTGGTTCTCAGGAGTTTTTCCATAAAGTCGATCAACTGAGGGTTGCCAAATTGCTCTGGCGATAAGTTAATCGCAACGCGACCAGGCAGAATTCCTTGGAGTTTCCAGCGTTTGACCGTGTTGAATACATCCCGCATGACCACACGACCTAAGTGCTCAATCAGGCCTGCTTTTTCAGCGACAGGAATGAAGGCCGCAGGGCTAATGTATCCTTCGACAGGGTGCTTCCAGCGTACTAACGCTTCGGCGCCATTAATGCTGAAGTCACGCGCATTAACTTTCGGCTGGTACCACACTTCAAGGCCATTTTGCTGTAGCGCTTTTTGCAGTTCGATCTCCAACCAAAGGCGCATACGCGCTTCTTTGTTCATCTGGTCATTAAACTTGATGAGACGGTTACGGCCGCGATCTTTGGCTTCGTACATCGCGGTATCGGCATTTTGCAGCAGCACACGTGCATCTTGGCCATCTTCAGGATAACGAACACTGCCGATAGAACAGGCAAGGCGCTTGCTGAAATGGTGTAAATCAAATGGCTGATTAATTAAGGAGATGATGCGCTCAGAGAGCAACTCGGCCATGCGGTTGTTTTCCGGCTCAGGCAAGATGACGCCAAACTCATCGCCCCCGAGATGACCAATCACCGAGTGTTGTGGCAACAGTCGTTTCAGACGAGCTGCCACTTCAAGAATCACTTTGTCACCAATGTGGTGGCCCAGCGAGTCATTGATGTTTTTGAAGTTATCGATATCGAGATAAAACAACAACAAGGGGGTTTGGCTCTTAATCAACTGCTCCAGACGTTTGGTAAAACCGAAGCGGTTGTAGAGCTTCGTCAGGGAATCGATATGAATATCATCGCTGTTTTTCACCGAAAGATGTTTTGGCGTTTCATCAGCGTCTTGGATCAAGATGATTTGAGATTGGTTGCCCAGCACGGTGGTGAAATCTGCATGCAACTGAACGCGGCGCTCAAAGCCACAACGTGCACTGGTCATACAGACAAACGCTTTTTCGGAAAGCAGTGAGCAGAGTTTATGGCTAAACACCATCTTGCTCTTCTCATCCATAAATAATCGACTGAGCTCTTCGCCAAGCAAGTCATGCTGCGAATTGAAACCAAGCAGCCTAGCCGCAGCGGGGTTTGCTGAGAGAATGGTGTCTTCTTCCACCAGCAGTAAACCATCGGGCAGTAGTTGCGTTAAACGAGAAAACTTGGTTTCTGACTCTTCTAGGGATTTGACGAGAATGTGTTTTTCAGAGGTATCAATCGCTTGAAAAAGAAGGTGAGAAATCTGTTCACCATCTTCCACAGGGGACAAACTAAAATGCAAACTGGTTTCAAGATCGGTTTCATCGAGGGTGATTTCGGCCTCAATACTTTCACCGAGCAGAGCTCGGTCGTAGTAAGGCTTTAGCTTTTGGTAAAAGTTGTCACCTAAAATTTGTGCATCATTCATCCCTATTAGCTCTTCCTGAGCTAACCCCGCAACGTCGCAATAACGTTCATTCACCAAGCAATAGTTATGTTGCTTATCAAGAATAGCGAAGAAAAAAGGGCTATTAGAAGTCAGTTTATTAAACCAATGGTGCATTTGCTTGGAAGGCATCAAAGTACTACCCGTCTCCAGAGAGCGTAATTAATCGTCCATGTCATGAAATCGCTGAAACGCAATCACTATAACTGTGATAATAGCGTTATTAAAGGCTTTATCAGTACAAGTGTGACAATATTTCATTCAAGGTCAAAAAAACGTCGCTGATTGTTATTATTTTAAACAACGCGATATGAAATCGTTTTTTGACGCACAACAGTAATTCATCACATGCTATCAACTAAGATAGTCGCATTTATGACAAAGTAACGGAAAATAAGCGTGATAAACAAGATTCGCAGTCAACTAGTTCAAAATGCCGCATCAATTTTGCGATCTCCAGTCCAGTTATTGCCTCAAATTGTACATAAAAAAGTCTTGCTTGAAGGGCTCAAATTGGTCTTCAAAGAAGCTTTAGAAGATGGCGATTTTGAATTTTTGGAAGATAAGTGGTTGAAGGTAGAGGTGAAAGATCTCAAGCTGCATTGGTTCATAAGTTATCAAAATGATCAACTTGTTATTGCCGAACAACCTGTTTCGGAAGATGTGTGCTTCTCAGGCAATTTAAATGACTTAGTGCTGATTGCTGGCAGAAAAGAAGATCCGGATACGCTATTTTTCCAACGTCGTTTGACGATTGAAGGCGACACCGAGCTTGGCCTAGAGGTTAAAAACCTAATGGACAGCGTTGATTTGGAGCAATTGCCAAAAGCCATGCAGTTGGCGCTAAATCAGTTAGCAGATTTTGTTCATAAAGGAGTACAATCGCCTCAAACACAAATTGGGGTAACAAATGCTTATTCGAACTGAAGCACCGGCCGATATATTGGTTATCGATAGTCTGCTAAAACAGGTATTTCCAACAGACGCGGAAGCCAACTTGGTCATGACACTAAGAGAGAATGGTCGTCTGACACTGTCGTTGGTGGCTTGTACTGACGAAGGGGAAGTGGTTGGCCATGTCATGTTTACGCCGATGACGTTGAATGGCGAAGAAAATGGCTGGCAGGGGCTTGCGCCACTGGCGGTCAAAGCGGAATATCAAAAGCAAGGCATCGCCGCATCGTTAGTCAAAGAAGGCTTAACTTCGCTGTTGGAGTTTGGTTATCCAGCGTGTTTTGTCTTGGGTGACCCTCAGTACTATCAGCGTTTTGGTTTTACTGCCGCCAGCGAGATGGGCTTTGAGTGCCAATGGCCAGTGCCAGAAGGTGCGTTTCAAGCGTTTGCCATGGCGGCGGGTGAGTTTGATGCCAAACAAGGGCGAGTGGAATACGCGCCAGAGTTCGCTGCTCTTTGATGGAATCGGCTTTGTTGCTGATTCAATGAATGATCCTTAACTTAGGTGCTCTATCCTAAGTTGAGGTGAATTCCCCAATCTCGTTATTACTTTCTTGGGCTTTTTTGTTAGTATGCCGCGGTATCTTTGAGTAACGAAACGATGACTGAAAACGAAAAGTTGTATTTACAGGAAATGGGTATTTCGCTTTGGCAATTGCATCATCCAGAACGGATGATGGGCTATGAAATGCCAACCTTTTCCCTGCCTGAAGAGTGCCAGTTACTGTTGATCGCACCGAGTTGCCCCATTTCGCAAACGGCACTATTTTTTGAAAAAGTGCTTAAAAGCATGCAACTTGAATTGTCTCAAGCAAGGCACATTACCCCAGAGCAATTAAGCACGCTCGAACCACATTCTTTGCAATGGGTTTGGTTTGCGGGCTGTCCTGTTCAACCTCTTCCTATGGTAGCTAAAGTGCTCCAATCGCCAGAGTTGGCTCAAATTGATGGTCATAATGAGCATCGTCGTGCGCTGTGGCAACAGATCCGTTCTTATGAGTAATCCAATATGAGTTGTATGATCGTTCCTATGTCTCAGGAGCACCTTGAGGCTGTTTACCATATTGAAGGTCGTGCACATTCGCACCCTTGGGCAGAGAGCTTGGTGAAGGATCTCTCCAGTCGCGGTGCGATGCATCGTGTATTGCTGGTGGATGGCGAAGTAGTCGGCTATTTCTATGCACAAAACATCGTTGGCGAGCTCACCTTACTTAACATCGCAGTGTGCCCCAAACAACAAGGCAAAGGCTATGGCCGCCAGTTGTTAGACGCATTTATTGATGAAGGTGAAGCGGCAAACGCGGAAAGTGCGTGGTTAGAAGTGCGTGAGAGCAATGTGAACGCCATTCATCTCTATCAAGAGATGGGTTTTAACGAAGTGGATCGTCGCCGCAATTACTATCCTACTCAGTCAGGGAAGGAAGACGCGATCATTATGAGTTACTTATTTGGTTGCTTTTAACTTTGCTTGAATGACTCTCTTGGTGCTGACGGCTTTCACGTAATTTCTGCGTGATCATCTCCACAGGGAGCGGCTTGCCAAAGAGATACCCCTGAAATTGTTCACAACCGAGTTCGACCAATGTGTTGAACTCTTCTTCTGTTTCTACCCCTTCGGCAATGACTTCTAAACTTAAGCGCTCAGCAATCATAATGATCGTTGAAACAATGGCTTGGTCGCTTTGATCAAGATGCAACTGAGTGACAAAGGAGCGGTCAATTTTCAGTACGTCCACCGCTAGATGTTTGAGATAGCGGAGTGAGGAATAACCGGTGCCAAAGTCATCGATCGAGATTTTGAGATCCAGTTCTTTTAGCTCTGCCATTTTATTGATCGCGCTTTCGACGTTTTCCAATAGCAAGCTCTCAGTGATCTCCAATTCAATATGCTCACCCGTGATATTGGCTTGTTTTAATGCATGAGTGATGTGTTCGACAAAGGCATTTTTAGAGAACTGCAATGGGCTAATGTTGATGGCAAGTCGATGGAACGTTTCAGGCAAAACTTGTTCTTTTTTCCACTGAGCGTATTGAAAACACGCTTGCTCAATAATCCAATCACCAATTTGCAGAATTTGCCCCGTTTCCTCTGCTATGGGCATAAAGACTCCGGGAGGAAGCACGCCTTTTTCTGGATGGTTCCAACGGATGAGGGCTTCCACTCCGATAATTTGTTGCTGTGCGTTGACCTGAGGTTGGTAGTAAAGCTCAAGTTGCCCTTTGTGCAGTGCTTCATGCAGCCCTTTCTCTATCTCCAAAAAAGACTCCACTTGCGCCTGCATTTCTGGTTCATAAAACATGTATTTATTGCGTCCGGCGACTTTGGCGCGATAGAGCGCCGTATCGGCCTGACGGAGCACATCAATGCTCGAGATGCCTTTGTCTGCAAACGTGGAAATACCAATACTGACCGTGCAATACAGTTGGTGATCGTCAATGGAATAAGGGTTTGAGATCAAGGTGAGCAACTGCTTCGCTTTGTTGGCGGCATCTTCTTTATTGAGTTTCGGGATCAAAATGGCGAACTCATCCCCACCAATGCGTGCGGCAATTTCTCCGGGTTGTAGCCATGCTTCTAGGCGTTTCGCAATGGTGCGCATTAAGTTGTCACCAATGGTATGCCCTAGGGAGTCGTTAATGGTTTTGAAACGGTCGAGGTCGAGATAAAACAGTACTCCTGGGTATTGCTCGCTTTGTGACTCTTTAAGGGTTTCATTGAGGCTTTTTAGCAGCAAGCTGCGGTTGGCTAAGCCTGTTAGGGTATCGAAGTAAGCCAATTGGTTGAGCTGACTTTCTGCTGCCGCGCGCGCTTGCCAGAGATTGTGAAATGAAAGCGCGAGTCGACCCAGTTCATCATTGTTGTTACCGGGAGGCAGTTCCAAGGCATTTTTTCGATTTTGCAGCGAATTCACCCAATTAATCAGCGTGATAATGGGCTTTGATAGCTTAAAGTAAAAGAAAAACAACAAGATAGAGGTGAGTAATATATTGCGAAACAGATCGAACAAGACAATTCGAGTTGATTTCTTAATAAAGGCATCGGCGATGCTAGAGCCATCAACCGAGAAACTCAATTCACCAACAATTGCATTGGCGTTGGGTTGATGCAGTTCTGTTTTGTAAAACGGTTGAGCGGGGGTCAGTATTTTAGACAACAGCTGAGTCGTTAGGCTCTGAGAATCAATTTCACGGTGCTTTTGGGTCAGCACGTCTCCAAAATCGTCGACGATTTTTACTCGGTAGATGGCATTGTCCATCATTAGGGTCGAGGCAACCTGCTCGGCGAGCAGATGATTCAGATGATATGCGGCTTGGCTGGCATTGGAATAGTTTTGCAGCAGCTTAAACTGGTAGTGCTCTTCAATACGGCGTTGCTCTTGGTGCAGATCAGCCAAAATGTGGTACAAGCTGAAACACAGTCCCAATACAACGGAAACCAGAAAAACGGTTCTGGCTTGCTTGAAAGCTAATGAATGCACTTTTTTGTTTCTAAGCATACTGATGACCGCAGTGAATTACTCTTTTAGTTATAGACGATATTTACCGTTTGGTTAATTCTCAACCTGAAATTAAGAATCAGTGCTGTTTCTCTAAGTTTGTGTCGAGTGTGCTGTATTATCATTGAGACAGAATGCAAACATCTCGGCTTTTTCGACGAGGAAATGGGATCACTTTGTATGCTTAATGATACTCGAGTAAATATTTATTGAGACGTAATGCGAAATCTTGAAAGGAATTCGAGAGCATTACAACGTCAGTAGTGGGGATGTAGGATGGTGAACCATGATGAACTTGAACGAAAAACCTTTCAACGCTCCCAACGCTTTGCTGGATCCAAACAGCGCACAAAAAGTACTTCAGTTAGTGGTGGTGTTAACGCTACTGACCTTTATTCCTCTCGCAATAAAGAATTTCTACATTGGTCACTGGTATCTTGCACTGCTGATGGTGGCCTTTGAGATCGGTTTTATTATCGAAGTCGTCGGGATTTGTTGCTTAAAACGAAGTGTGATTGGCCATCGTATCCCCCTTGGCTTTTTGTTGGCTTCGATTGTTTGCAGTGTGGCCATTTTTGGCACATTGGCGACCTATTGGGTATTTCCGATCATCATCGCTTTGGTGTTTATCATTCCTCACCATGACGCCATTGTGACTAATGTGCTGATGATTATTGGCTGCACTTGGGCTGCGGCGATGAAGCAAGACCTCGAGATTATGTATCGTTTTGCCATTGCCTTGGCATTTTGCGCTGTCATTGCCCATTTTGCCGTGTGGTTGATTGTTCGGTTACAGAGCAAGCTGCGTTATCTCTCGACACGCGATGTGATGACTGGGGCACTGAATCGACATCAATTGGATCTGTTTTTGCAGCGAGCACTTGATGGTCACAAGCGATACACTGCCTCATCCATTGCAATCATCGATATTGATTTTTTTAAGCAGGTCAATGACCGTTATGGTCATGATGTCGGTGATGAGGTGATCAATTTAGTTGTCGAGACGATTCAGCACAATACGCGGGAAGTGGATCTGCTGTTTCGCTTAGGAGGCGATGAATTTCTGTTGCTGTTTGAAAACACTTCGGCCTCGTCTGCATTGTTGATTGTCAGCCACCTTTGCCAAAAAGTACGTAAGCAAGCCTACCCAAAGCACGCTAGTGTGACGTTGAGTGCAGGTATTGCGGAATGTCTGGAGGGGGATGATGTTGAGTCGTGGTTGAAGCGAGCTGATGTTGCGCTGTATCAGAGCAAAGAGAATGGTCGGGATAGGGTGACGCTTTCCGAGCCGCACAATCTGCATCGTCACACAAAAGAGGAGACTGATTGGCCCTCGTTTAGGCAAACGACAACCGGTGATCATGTCAGTCGTTAGGATCAAAGTTGCCGATTGGTCGAGAATAAGCGAGAATACCGCGCAAAATTGAATCTACTCAGGAATCTGGTTAGTCACCTCACATGACGTGCACCGATTTCCGGCTCAGATAAAACACAGAAGACCAGTTTCATGTCAAATGCTCCTTTTTTAAGCGAAGTGTCTAAACGTAGAACGTTCGCGATCATCTCGCACCCAGATGCGGGTAAAACAACTATCACAGAAAAAGTCCTGCTTTTCGGACGTGCGATTCAAACCGCAGGTACAGTAAAAGGTCGTGGTTCTAGCCAGCACGCTAAGTCTGACTGGATGGAAATGGAAAAAGAACGTGGTATCTCGGTGACAACATCGGTGATGCAGTTCCCGTACAACGATTGCTTAGTGAACCTACTCGATACTCCGGGGCACGAAGACTTCTCGGAAGATACTTACCGTACGCTAACGGCGGTTGACTCGTGTTTGATGGTGATCGACGCCGCGAAAGGTGTTGAGGATCGTACTCGCAAGCTTATGGAAGTCACCCGTCTGCGTGATACGCCGATCGTGACCTTTATGAACAAATTGGACCGTGATATTCGCGATCCGATGGAACTGCTTGATGAAGTCGAGAGCGAGCTGAATATTGCTTGCGCCCCGGTTTCTTGGCCAATCGGTTGTGGTAAAGAGTTCAAAGGCGTTTATCACATCCATCGTGATGAGACCATTTTGTACTCAACGGGTCAGGGACACACGATTCAAGAGCAGCGTATCATCAAAGGTCTTGATAACCCTGATTTGGATGCTGAGGTTGGTGCGGATCTCGCTGAGCAACTGCGTGAAGAGTTGGAACTGGTTCTTGGTGCGTCTCACGAGTTTGATCAAGAGATGTTCCTAAAAGGTGAATTGACTCCGGTATTCTTTGGTACTGCATTGGGTAACTTTGGTGTTGACCACATGCTTGATGGTTTGACAGATTGGGCGCCAGCGCCGCTACCGCGTCAAGCCAATGAACGTGCAGTGGAAGCCACTGAAGACAAGTTCACTGGTTTCGTCTTTAAGATTCAGGCGAACATGGATCCTAAGCACCGCGACCGTATCGCGTTTATGCGTATTGTGTCGGGCACGTATACTCAAGGCATGAAGATGAATCACGTTCGCTTGGGTAAACAAGTGAACATTTCTGATGCCGTGACCTTCATGGCGGGCGATCGTTCTCGCGCGGAAGCTGCGTATGCTGGTGACATCATTGGTTTGCATAACCATGGCACTATCCAGATTGGTGACACCTTTACCCAAGGTGAATCGCTGAAGTTCTCTGGTATTCCAAACTTTGCGCCTGAGCTATTCCGTCGTATTCGTCTGCGCGATCCTCTGAAGCAAAAACAACTACTAAAAGGCCTTGTTCAGCTTTCAGAAGAAGGTGCAGTACAGGTATTCCGTCCTCTGCAGAACAACGATTTGATCGTGGGCGCAGTTGGTGTGCTTCAGTTTGATGTTGTTGTGGCGCGTTTGAAATCTGAATACAACGTAGAAGCGATTTACGAGAGTGTGAACGTAGCGACGGCACGTTGGGTTGAATGTGGTGATGCGAAGAAGCTAGACGAGTTCCAGCGTAAGAACCAAACTAACCTAGCACTGGATGGTGGCGATAACTTAACGTACATTGCCCCAACCATGGTAAACCTCAATCTTGCCAAAGAGCGTTTCCCTGAAGTGGAATTCCGAGCGACTCGTGAACACTAATCACGCTAATGTGCGCGTTTGGTTCGCATAATCTGTTTGCTAAGAGCCCTAAGTTTGTCGCTTAGGGCTCTTTTTTATCTGCGGTAAAAGACGATAATGAAAGGGCAATCATCACAGTAAGGAAGTGCACATGCAATGGTGGCGAAAGTGGTTAAAACGTTATGATAACTGGTGTAAAGAGATGGGATTAACGCCTGAACAAAAGCGCAGTTGTGTTCCGTACAAAAAAGATCCAGCGCGAGAAAAGAAAAGCGATGAAACTGTTTGATACGCATTGCCATCTCGATTTTGACGTTTTCGAACCAGCGCGCTCACAGCATCTTCAAAGAGGGCTTGAGGTCGGTGTAGAACGTTTGTTACTGCCATCCGTTGGTCCCGATAACTGGCAAAAAGTAAAAACACTGGCGCAATGGTCTGCAATGCCATCTGAACAGACTCGGCCTGCAATCTTTTATGCGTTGGGCTTTCATCCCTATTTTTTGACGTTGGATTATCAGCAAAAACAAAGTGCTCTTCTGGCTTTGTTGGACGAGCGTGACACTCGCTGTGTAGCCATCGGGGAATGCGGTTTGGATGATGGGGTTGAACAAGACACGGCATTGCAAGAGCAGGCGTTGAACTACCAGCTCGATTTGGCCAAGCAGTATCAACTGCCGGTTATTTTGCACAATCGACGATGTCACAATCGACTCATTCAATTAGTCAAAGCGGCTCGGCTACCAAAAGGCGGCGTTATCCATGCGTTTTCTGGTAGCTATGAGCAGGGAATGGAGTGGGTACGTTTGGGTTTTTATCTTGGGGTCGGGGGAACCATTACCTACCCCAGAGCGAACAAAACGCGCCAAGCGATCAGTCGACTCCCTTTAGAAAAACTGCTGCTTGAAACCGATGCGCCAGATATGCCGATATTTGGCTTTCAAGGAAAGCTCAATACACCCGCTCAGATTATTCATCCACTAAATGAGTTGGGTTTGTTGCATAATCAAACAAAGCAAACGATTGCCTCTCAAATCTGGAAAAATAGCAATTCTCTGTTCTCTATCTGTGAATGAAATCTAAAAAACTTGTTTAAAGAAAATCTCGTTCGGTATGTTATTGTGAGTTTACTCACAAATGGAGGTGAATTAGCGATGAATCTTATGGGAAAGTGTGAAGGTGGCATTACTTTAATTATTGGGGCATGAGTATAATGGCCCCCGCTTAATAGCTCCATTTTGTAACACGCCAATAAATAACTTAATAAGGAAGTCATAAACTATGAGCCTGTTTATGAGCCTAGTCGGTATGGCAGTATTGCTAGGAATTGCATTACTACTGTCAGATAACCGTAAAGCTATCAATCTTAGAACTGTGGCTGGCGCTTTTGCTATCCAATTCATCATCGGTGGTTTCGTTCTTTACGTACCATGGGGTCGTGATCTACTAGCGGGTTTCTCTGCTGGTGTTCAAAACGTGATCGACTATGGTAAAGACGGTACTGGTTTCTTGTTCGGCAGCCTAGTTAACTTCTCAGTTGACGGTATCGGCTTCATCTTTGCTTTCCAAGTACTACCAACACTGATTTTCTTCTCAGCACTTATCTCTGTACTTTACTACATTGGTGTGATGCAGTGGGTTATCAAGATCCTAGGTGGCGGCCTTCAGAAAGCACTAGGTACTTCTCGTGCCGAGTCAATGTCTGCAGCAGCTAACATCTTCGTTGGTCAAACTGAAGCGCCACTAGTGGTTCGTCCGTTTGTACCAAAAATGACTCAATCTGAGCTATTTGCAGTAATGTGTGGTGGTCTAGCGTCTGTTGCTGGTGGTGTACTAGCAGGTTACGCATCTATGGGTGTACCTCTAGAGTACCTTGTAGCAGCATCATTCATGGCAGCACCTGGTGGTCTACTGTTCGCTAAAATCATCAAACCAGAAGTTGATACTCCAAATGAAAGCTTGGAAGACAACATTGATGGTGGTGACGACAAGCCAGCTAACGTTATCGACGCAGCAGCAGGCGGTGCATCAGTTGGTCTACAACTAGCACTAAACGTTGGTGCAATGCTACTCGCATTCGTTGGTCTAATCGCACTAGTTAACGGCATCCTAGGTGGTGTTGGTGGTTGGTTTGGCATGGAAAACCTAACTCTAGAACTTATTCTAGGTTGGTTGTTCGCGCCGCTAGCATTCCTAATCGGTGTTCCATGGGCTGAAGCAACATTTGCTGGTTCTTTCATCGGTCAAAAACTGGTTGTAAACGAATTCGTAGCTTACCTAAACTTCGTACCTTACGTTGGTGATGCAGCACAAGTTGTTCCAGCAACAGGTCAAGTAATGTCTGAGAAGACTCAAGCAATCATCGCCTTCGCTCTATGTGGTTTCGCAAACCTTTCTTCTATCGCGATTCTACTTGGTGGTCTAGGTAGCCTTGCTCCTGCTCGTCGTCACGACATCGCTCGTATGGGTGTTAAAGCGGTTGCAGCGGGTACGCTATCTAACCTAATGGCAGCGACCATTGCTGGCTTCTTCCTGTCTTTCTAATTTAGTTAAGAGAAAGCATTTATAGACGCCGTTTAAATCCGCCCCGTAGCAAGAGATTGCTGCGGGGCGTTTTCAGTTTTTAGCGCCAGTGAAGGTGACGCATTGAGCAAACGTTCACTTGTGTGAGAGGCTGAGTTTTTTTGAGATACAAACCGTTTGCGCTCTATTTGGCACTACAGTTTTGCGATGAATATCTATAATGTAGTAATCAGACCAGAGGGATTAGGCCTTGCTGAGCCAATCACCTGCTGAATAGATGAGTTTGTAAGGGCAATGAAATGCCCAAACATAACAGAGTTGAATAACAAGGTAGGATGCCTTGCTTAACTTCTGATATGCAAGACACCGCAATCATAGATTGTTGTGCCATAGGCCAAATTGGTACTGTGCGGTGACAGGGATAGCAATTGGTAGTTGTAATGATTACCGAGTCTTCAAGGAACCAAGTCCGTTCATCAATGACTGTTTAGCAAAGACCTTTTTTGCTGTTTTATCGTTGTGATGTGAACAGAAAAAGGGGCTGAGTAGTGAAATTTTTGAATATTGATCGGAGATAGAAATGAGCGATTTGAAAGCAGCAGCGCTACGTGCACTGAAACTTATGGACCTAACAACGCTAAATGACGACGACACTGATGCAAAAGTGATCGCACTTTGTCACGACGCCAAAACGCCTGTAGGTAACACGGCAGCGATTTGTATTTACCCTCGCTTTATTCCTATTGCTAAGAAGACACTTCGTGAGCAAGGTACACCAGAAGTTCGCATTGCAACGGTAACGAACTTCCCATACGGCAATGACGACATCGAAATCGCAGTCGCTGAAACCAAAGCAGCGGTCGCTTACGGTGCCGATGAAGTTGACGTGGTTTTCCCATACCGCGCATTGATGGCTGGTGATGAGAAAGTGGGCTTCGAATTGGTTAAGCAATGTAAAGAAGCATGTGGCGACATTCTTTTGAAAGTCATCATCGAAACCGGCGAACTGAAAGAAGAAGCGTTGATCAAGAAAGCATCGCAAATCTGTATTGAAGCGGGTGCAGACTTTATCAAAACATCAACAGGTAAAGTGCCAGTTAACGCAACGCCAGAATACGCACGCATGATGCTTGAAGTGATTCGTGACATGGGCGTGGCTGAGAAAGTTGGCTTTAAACCTGCTGGTGGTGTACGCACTGCGGAAGACGCAGCGGCTTACCTAGCAATGGCAGATGACATCCTAGGTTCTGAGTGGGCGGATAATATGCACTACCGTTTTGGTGCATCTAGCTTGCTAACCAACCTACTAAATACATTAGAAGTAACAGACCAAGTCGCTGATCCTGCAGCGTACTAATTCTAATAACGTCTGAACGTGGTGTGAGAGCACCACGTTACCTTCTTATCCTACTTTTACCATGGCCCATTGGGCTTGGGAGGCTCTAATGTATTTACCTCAAGAAATTATTCGTAAAAAACGCGACGGCGAAGCGCTGACTGCCGACGAAATTAACTTTTTTATCCAAGGTGTGGCGAACAATACGGTCTCTGAAGGTCAGATTGCCGCGTTCGCGATGACCATCTTTTTCAATGAAATGACGATGCCTGAACGTATTGCCCTAACGTGTGCAATGCGAGATTCTGGCATGGTGATTGATTGGAGTCACATGAACTTTGGTGGCCCAATCGTTGATAAACACTCAACCGGCGGTGTGGGCGATGTGACCTCTCTAATGCTTGGCCCTATGGTGGCAGCATGTGGTGGTTTCGTGCCGATGATCTCGGGTCGTGGCCTGGGCCATACTGGCGGTACGTTAGACAAACTGGAAGCGATTCCTGGCTACAACATCACACCAAGTAACGACGTATTCGGTCAAGTGACCAAAGAAGCAGGTGTAGCGATCATCGGCCAAACGGGCGATCTTGCACCAGCAGACAAACGAGTCTATGCCACTCGTGATATTACGGCGACGGTGGACAACATCTCACTGATCACCGCTTCCATTCTGTCTAAGAAGTTGGCGGCAGGTCTTGAATCTTTAGTGATGGATGTGAAAGTCGGTTCGGGCGCCTTTATGCCGACTTACGAAGCTTCAGAAGAATTGGCGAAATCCATTGTGGCGGTGGCGAATGGCGCGGGCACTAAGACGACGGCGATTTTGACCGACATGAACCAAGTATTGGCTTCTTCTGCGGGTAACGCTGTTGAAGTTCGTGAAGCGGTTCGTTTCCTCAAAGGTGAATATCGTAACCCTCGTTTGCTTGAAGTCACGATGGCGTCATGTGCTGAAATGTTGGTACTTGGTAAATTGGCTGAGAATACCGAAGACGCACGTGCGAAATTGATGGAAGTACTGGATAACGGTAAAGCGGCAGAATGCTTTGGTAAGATGGTCGCAGGTTTAGGTGGTCCGGTTGACTTTATGGACAACTATGACAACTACCTCGATAAAGCTGAAATCATTAAGCCTGTTTACGCCAAAGAGACCGGTGTGGTGTCTGCAATGGATACTCGTGCTATTGGTATGGCTGTGGTGGCGATGGGCGGTGGACGCCGCGTTGCGACAGACAGCATCGATTACGCGGTAGGTTTTGATCAGTTTATCCGTTTGGGCGAAATCGCAAGCAGCGAAAAACCACTGGCGATGATTCACGCTCGTAACGAAGCGCAGTGGCAAGAAGCCGCGAATGCACTACAAGCAGCGATTAAGGTGGGTGGTGAGTACACACCAACACCAGACGTATATCGTCAAATTCGCCAAGAAGATATTTAATGACTATTGGGCCTATTACTGCCATGGGGTGGTAATAGGCCTGAGGAAGAAGCAATGAAAAGAGCATTTATTTTAGTACTAGACTCCTTTGGTATTGGCGCAACCGCAGATGCGAAAGAGTTTGGTGATGTCGGTTCAGATACCCTAGGCCATATTGCTGACCAATGTGAGCAGGGTTTGGCAAACAATGATCAACGCCAAGGGGCTCTTCGTCTGCCAAATCTGTCCAAACTCGGTCTGGCGATGGCGCACAAAGAGTCTACTGGTCGTTTTGCACCAGGATTAGATGCGGATGCAGAAATAATCGGTGCCTACGGTCATGCTGCGGAGCTTTCTTCTGGTAAAGACACACCGTCTGGTCACTGGGAAATTGCTGGCGTCCCTGTTTTGTTTGAATGGGGTTACTTCACTGACAAAGCCAACAGCTTCCCGAAAGAGTTAACGGATCGCATTCTTGCTCGAGCAGGTATTGATGGATTCCTAGGTAACTGCCACGCCTCTGGTACGCAAGTTCTGGATGACCTAGGCGAAGAGCACATGAAGACTGGTCAGCCAATTTTCTACACCTCTGCGGACTCTGTATTCCAAATCGCTTGTCACGAAGAGACATTCGGCCTTGACCGTCTACTTGAGCTTTGCCAAATCGCTCGTGAAGAGCTAGCAGACTACAACATTGGTCGTGTCATTGCGCGCCCGTTCATTGGTCCGGGTAAAGGGCAGTTTGAGCGTACCGGTAACCGTCGAGATCTTTCTGTTGAGCCGCCATCAGCGACCGTCCTACAGAAATTGGCTGAGGAAAAGCAAGGCCAAGTGGTGTCTATTGGTAAGATTGCGGATATCTACGCAAACTGCGGTATCACCAAGAAAGTGAAAGCAACAGGCATTCCTGCGCTGTTTGAAGCGACACTTGAGCAAATTAAACAAGCGGGTGACAACACCATCGTGTTCACCAACTTTGTCGATTTTGACTCTGCTTACGGCCACCGTCGTGATGTTGCGGGTTACGCAGCGGCACTGGAGTACTTCGATGGTCGTATCCACGAAGTGATGGAACTGATGCAAGAAGATGACATCCTGATCCTGACGGCTGATCACGGCTGTGACCCAACGTGGCCAGGTACGGACCACACTCGCGAGCACATTCCGGTGCTAGTCTACGGTCAAAAAGTTCCTGCTGGTTCACTTGGCCGTCGCGAAACGTTCGCGGATATCGGTCAAACTCTAGCGAGCTACTTTGGCACATCGCCAATGGATTACGGCAAAAACTTTTTGTAATCCAGAACTATAATTGAACTTATCGAATAGAGAGCGTGCCTCTCTATTCTTTTGTGATTGAAATACAAGGAAACGAAAACATGGCAACTCCACATATTAATGCTGAAATGGGTGATTTTGCAGATGTTGTACTGATGCCGGGTGACCCGCTACGTGCAAAATACATTGCAGAAACCTTTCTGGAAGACGTGGTTCAGGTTTGTGATGTACGTAATATGTATGGTTTCACTGGTACTTACAAAGGTCGTAAAGTATCGGTAATGGGTCATGGTATGGGTATCCCATCGTGCTCAATTTACGCCACTGAGCTTATCAAAGACTACGGTGTGAAGAAGATCATCCGTGTGGGTAGCTGTGGTGCTGTAAGCACGGACATCAAAGTACGCGATGTTGTGATCGGCATGGGGGCATGTACCGATTCCAAAGTAAACCGCATCCGTTTTAAAGGTCATGACTTTGCGGCGATTGCTGACTACAAAATGGTCAAAGCAGCGGAAGAGGCGGCGAAAGCGCGTGGTATCGATGTGAAAGTGGGTAACCTATTTTCTGCTGAACTGTTCTACACGCCAGATCCAGAAATGTTCGACGTGATGGACAAATACGGCATTGTCGGCGTAGAAATGGAAGCGGCGGGCATCTACGGTGTTGCTGCGGAATACGGCGCAAAAGCGCTGACGATTTGTACGGTTTCTGACCACATCAAGACAGGTGAGCAAACCACATCAGAAGAGCGTCAGAATACCTTCAATGACATGATGATTGTTGCGTTGGATTCTGTATTGCTTGGCGATGCAGAATAATTCGCTTCAAGAAAAGACATAAAAAGAAAGCCTGCACTCGTTGTGCAGGCTTTTTTATGAGGCTTTGGTCGATAAAAACCTTGGTCCATAAAAACCGTGGTCCATTAAGAAGGTTCTTTATGACTAAGCAGTAAGTTTTCGACTTTAGTTTGCGGTTTTTTACGCAAAATCAGAATAAACAGCATGCCACTGACAAAGCTCATCAAAATCATCAAAAACATGTAACGATCAATTTTGCGGTAGTGATGGTCAGAAAATGCCGTGACTTTACCGGTTTCAAACGTGATCCGAATGAAACCCACAATGCTGTTATCGGCAAAAACGGGTTCAACGAGCTGTTGGCGCCCAATGCCTGCTGTGGCAAGGGGGGTATCCAAACCCAGTACTTCTCTCGCAGTGAGTGCTTTGTCACTCGATGCTAAACGCACGCCTTCAGAATCATACACCGTCGCATCAAAAACCAAACGTTCTTTGGCCAGTTGATTCGTTAGCTTGAGCAGCTTCTCTTGGTCTTTTTGTACAATCATTTCGCTGGCAGATAACGCCGCTTGAGAGCTGAGCACTTTGGTTAAGGTTTCCAACTGCTGTGCTTGAATTTTTTCGTTACCTTTACTGATCACTACGCTGTTTTTAATGGTGACAAAAAACATGACACCTAGCAGCAGTAAAGCGATGACTCTTAGGGCATTTCGCAGTGAAAACAGAGACTCTTTCATATCGCGACATGAACTCTTTTAATATCTGAATAAATACAAGTTTGGGGCTTGCCTTTTTAAATTGCAATAGGGTAACGTTTGTGAAGGTTCATAAAGGATTAATACCATGGAAGCGTTAAAAACCTTGCCATTTAGAAGGCACACACAACTGTTAACTCGTTTGCCAGAAACTCGTTTTGCCACGCAATGGGACAAAAGTAAAGCTAACTGGATTGTTTATGCTGAGTATTTAGCGCCCGGACACTTTGAAGATATCGATTTTTTTACGGGGGGCTACAACCCGATTATTGATACTTGGAAAGTGGGCTACTACGAAGTGGCGCTTATGGCAGGAGAACTGACTCCTGAGCATGAAAAGATTCTTCAAGCGCTCCAACTTGATTACGCTTGCTTGACCGATGTGCCCGACCTCTCTAAGCCAGGGCTAATTGTGTTAGACATGGATTCCACAGCAATACAAATAGAGTGTATTGATGAGATCGCCAAACTGGCGGGAGTCGGTGAAGAGGTGGCGGAAGTGACAGAGCGCGCGATGCAAGGTGAGCTCGATTTTGAGCAGAGTCTGCGTCAGCGAGTAGGCAAATTAAAAGGAGCGGACGAGTCCATTCTCGACAGTGTTCGTCAGACATTGCCTTTCATGCCGGATTTGGTGGCATTAATTCACACCTTAAAAGGCTTTGGTTGGAAAACAGCCATTGCGTCAGGTGGCTTTACCTATTTTTCAGACTATTTGAAAGAGACACTGCAGTTGGATCATGCGCAATCGAATCAGTTGGAAATTGTGCAAGGTAAGCTGACTGGAAACGTCTTGGGTGAAGTGGTCTCTGCGCAAACCAAAGCGGATATTTTAATCGAGTTGGCGGAGCAGTTTGAGGTGGAGATGCACAACACCATTGCTGTCGGTGACGGGGCGAATGACTTGGTGATGATGAATGCGGCAGGGCTGGGTATCGCTTATCACGCTAAACCGAAAGTCGAGCAGCAAGCACAAGCGGCAGTGCGTTTTGCAGGGCTCGGCGGAATTTTGTGTATTCTTTCCGGTATTCTCGCCAAGCAACAAAAAATCAGTTGGCAAAGCAAACCGTAACAACTGAAGAATGTTAAATACAAACATGGGCAGAATCGTTCTGCCCATGATTATCTCGAAAGAAAAACTGTCTCAAACCAGCGCCACTGAGTCGCTTAATTTGTCAGTTCAAGTCGTACCAAAATCTCTTCTGTCACTTCCTCTATTTCACAATAGCCAACCAATGTTGCCAGTTCTTTTTCCAGTTTGCTGGCTTGATGCATGCTGAGTTGAGAAAGTTCATTCAGATCTTTTTGTAACAGGGAAGTCATCGGGCTGAAAATCGGTGAGGTGGACAGCCTCAGCACATAAAACTCACCCGACATCTGTGCTTTTTTAATAAATAGGATGCGTTCTTTGACACTATCAAACTCGTTCGTCAGCTTTGTTTGTACGGCTTTGATTTTGTCGCCAAATTTTGCCACTGCGATGTAAATGTCGTGATGGTGTGGTTCTGCCCCTTCAATCCGTTTCGTCGGATTGGCGATTAAGGTATTTGAACGGCCTTTATAGATGGGTTCTAAAGAGAAATTCTCTTTGTGCCCTAGCTTTGCCAATACCATTAAATGCTTTTCTAGGGGGAAGTTAACCCCGATGGCCTTGGTTCTGTAGCCCGATTGCATCTTACTGATGAACACTGGCGTGCTGACCATTTTGGACAGCAAAATGCCGTGCAACGATTCGAGCAGCTCATTACTTGGTAGGATCTCGTTTTGTGGTTTGAGCTTGTCTTGGTTGTGTTCGATGATGCTATTGAAAAACGCAATGGTTTTCATCGTTTGGCTGTTTTCATCAATCACCAGTTGCACTTGCTTGTTGTCTGGGCTGACACGAACCACACGATAAGGAATTTTGTCCAATGGCAGCTTTTTATCGTAGAGCTGCAGTTCATGTAGGTTGATCTCGATCTCTTCAGACGACACCAACTCAAGTGGCGCATCCAAGGTGAGACTCAAGCCTCGCTTGGATAGATCGATCGTCTTGCCTCTCATCGCCAAACCGTCTGCTTTGGTCAGCGTAAGCGGTGATTGAAAACGATAGCGAGGTTCTTTTCTACGAGACTGGGCATCAAAGAAAATCCCTTTTGGGGAGCCGATGATTTTCCGCGTATGACGAAAAGCATTTAAGGTGCTTGATGGCAGTCGAGGCTTTTCGGTAAAGAGATAGTCTGCGCCATTCGAGTTGTCCGCAATTTCTTGCAAAATCCCACAATGCGTTAACCCTGAAGAGGCTTCGGCTAATTCTTGCGAGAAGCTGCCGAGTTGTTGACGTTCGTTTTCACTGAGTTCAAAAATGGAAATACGGAATGCCCGCCAACTGGCTCGTTTTGCGCCAAGATGCCAAAACAGCTGTCTTTGTTCACGTGTGGCCTCGGGCATGAGCATGGAGTAGAAAAAGTTTTTCCCTTCATGTTCGTGAGTAAACGCATAAATAACGTTACTGGCACCTTTGAGCCCCGGTCGCATTAGCATCGACATTCGCTGTGAGTTAAACAGTGAACCAAACACCTGTTGATTTCGTTCATCATGCCAGTATTGCCAAATCGGCATATTGTTTGGCGTGAGCATCGCGAGCTTGAGCTCATCGCCTTGGAAAAACAGCGGTAAGTTACAAGTGTGCTTTAGATAAATATGCTCGTAGCCCCGCGTTCTTGCTCGAATAATTTTGTCTTGGTTATCGTGTCGGGCACGTTTGGCTGAGCTATTTAAAGACTCATCGATCACTCTTGAGACAACATTGGTGTCTGTCAGGCGTAAGCAACGAAGAAATTTAACTGCATCGTTTTCATAAGAATCTTCAACAGCCAAAACACGGTATTCAATCGGCTTATCAACGTGAGCAATTTGCGAGGTTTTGGCCAGTTCACTAAAGGTAATTTGAATCACTTCGCCAAGGCTGTAGTTAAATGCACTCGGTACTTTGAACTTCGCACCAGAAGCGGAAAGATCAACGCTGACGCCGTGGAGCAATTGCCCTTTTGATAACGTAATGTCGACTTGAGAGTGCACTCTGAGCCGCTTTTCTTGGCGTTTGAGATCGTAACCAAGATGGACTGCCTCGGCCTCAAATGGACTGCTGGCATCACTCAGCCCTTGGCTGCTGGCCGGTTGGCCGCCTTTGCCTAAGGCGCGGAAACTGTTGCGTGTGTTAATTAACGCTTCCCAAACGCCTTCGGTATAGCCACCAAATTTGCGCGTGTTTTTGTAGTAAGCATTAAAGGCGACATCATCAAACCAATGTTTGATACCGTCAATTTCGTATTCTCGACAATCGCCCTGTACTCGGCCTCGCAAGTCGATGCTCTTTTTGCAAGGCGCCATCACACGATTTAATTCCATTTTTACCAGTAATTTAGCGGAAGGAGGGTAGCCTTCGGTCAATTGACCAAGGACAAAATCAAAGTCTTCCGCGTGATAAACCGGGATAAGCCTTTCTGCGATTGAGAGAATTTCAGCTTGTTCCATTTTTTCTGTTAAAGTAGCTGCTTATTAAAAGAGTATCGGCAAAGTGTTAATAAACTTAAGTATAACAGCACATTGTTTGAGGTTTAACGGATCAGTGGTCTAACTAGGTCACAAGCTTGAGAATTTGAGGCAGCATGTCGAAAGCAAAACGCGCTTATGTATGTAATGACTGTGGAGCGGATTTTCCGCGTTGGCAAGGGCAATGTAATGCCTGTGGCTCATGGAATACCATTACCGAAGTGAGATTGGCCGCATCGCCAAGCGTTGCGAGAAACGAGCGTTTATCTGGTTATGCGGGCTCTGCGACAGAATCAAAGGTTCAGGTGTTGTCTGAGATTGATTTGCAAGAAGTTCCCCGTTTTTCCAGTGGCTTCAAAGAGCTTGACCGTGTCTTAGGGGGCGGTATTGTCCCTGGAGCGGCGATCTTGATCGGTGGTAACCCTGGTGCGGGTAAATCGACGCTGCTGTTGCAGACTATGTGTCAACTTTCCGCCAACATGAACGCACTCTATGTCACAGGGGAAGAGTCGTTGCAACAAGTTGCGATGCGTGCTTCTCGACTGGGCCTACCGAAAGAGCATTTAAAAATGCTGTCAGAAACCAATGTCGATAAAATTTGCCAAGTGGCTGAGCAAATTCAGCCTAAGATCATGGTTATTGACTCGATTCAGGTGATGCATGTCTCTGATGTTCAATCTTCTCCGGGAAGTGTGGCGCAAGTTCGCGAGTCTGCCACCGCGCTCACTCGTTATGCGAAGCAAAACAATGTGGCGGTATTTATTGTTGGCCACGTGACAAAAGATGGCACTTTGGCGGGGCCGAAAGTGTTGGAGCACATTATTGACTGTTCTGTGCTGCTGGATGGTGATGCAGATAGTCGTTTTCGTACCCTTCGCAGCCATAAAAACCGTTTTGGCGCGGTCAATGAGCTCGGGGTGTTTGCCATGACAGGGCAGGGATTACGTGAGGTGAGTAACCCTTCGGCGATTTTCTTGTCTCGTGGCGAAGAACAAACGTCAGGCAGTTCTGTGATGGTGATTTGGGAAGGCACCCGACCTTTGTTAGTGGAGATCCAAGCACTGGTCGATTACTCACAACTCGCCAACCCAAGACGTGTTGCCGTGGGCCTTGAGCAAAACCGTTTGTCGCTCCTGCTGGCGGTGCTGCATAAGCATGGTGGTTTACAAATGGCCGACCAAGACGTGTTTGTCAACGTTGTTGGTGGTGTGAAAGTAACGGAAACCAGTGCGGATCTAGCGCTTATTATGGCGCTACTGTCCAGTTTTCGAGATAGAGCCTTACCAAAAGATGTGGTGATATTTGGTGAAGTGGGCTTGGCTGGCGAAATTCGCCCTGTCCCCAGTGGCCAAGAACGTTTAAATGAAGCTTTCAAGCATGGCTTTAAGAAAGCCATCGTGCCGTTGGCGAATATGCCTAAAGGTGGGATTCCCGGAATGCAGATCCATGGGGTTAAAAAATTAGCCGATGCTATATCAGCCTTCGATGAATTATGATTTTTGTGAATTGAAGCATGAATTGCGTTGCTTTCTTTGCTGTGTGAAATTAGTCAGTTCTATTGAGATATTGCATAATGTATTTGGAGAATGACGTTTTTATGGATAGAAATGTTACTAAGATATCTTGGACTGTTTTTTTGTTTGTGCTTTTCAACTGTTTCGGCTGCAAAGGAGATGGCTGCCGTCGAGTTGCAGGCTATCCAGTGGTTTCAGGGGCCGCTTAATACCAGCCAGCCTACACCACTTTGGGTATCGCAATCATTGACCCCTGTTGAGGCTTTCAGCCTAACGGGGGGCGATCATGTCAGCTTACTTAACTTTGATGTCAACAAGCTGGGCTTGTATGTCATTGATTTCAGAAATTCCACGTTAATCGGTCGCTATCAACATTATCTTTATGATGCCAATAACCAGTTGGTGGCGTCTTCTCGAGGTGGGATTGACTCTCTTGAATCAGCACATTTCTTTTTGCGTCATGGGCAGGAAGTTCAATTGGCGCCCGGTCGATACTCTCTTGTCACGGCACAACGCTCACAGTTTAATATCGCGCCGCCCACCACATTTGTCATGGAGAAGAGTCTTTATCTCGAGGATATTCGTGTTGGGAATGCGATTACTCTCACTGGCATAGGCATTCTCCTTTCGCTGTTTTTCTATTATCTGGTTTTGTCGATTGCGCGCAAAAACTTGGTCGATTTTAGCTATGCGATGTTTATTCTCGGTAATTTATTGTTTAACAGCACTTCGTTATTGGTTGCTCATCATCTATTAGGTATTCAGTGGTTTGGTGGGGCAAGCTGGCCAATCTTATGCTCAAACATGGCTTACTTGGTGTTTGTCATGCAGTTACTAGAGGTGAAATCGAACGAAACGCCAATGGTTTACTACGTTGGCTGTGGATTGCTCGTTCTGTTTGCGATGTTCTTTAGTGCCTCTTTCTTCTTACCGAATTGGCAAAATGAATTTAATCGCCACGCCGTTGGTCTGTTTATTTCCTTCGGCATGTTTGCCGGTATTCGCATGATTTTCAAAGGGAGCAAAGTTGCTCGTTGGTATGTATTGGCTAACTTAGGCTTCTTTGTCTTGGCGGCGGTTGCTATTTCCCAAGAGCAGATTGCCGGTTTACAAACCATTTATATGTCTCATATCGGCCTTATTGCGGTTGTGGTTGAGGTGATGTTGCTTTCCTGCGTGGTTGCGTATCAAATGACCAGAGTGGAAGAGGAGCGCAATGCCGCTCTTGTTCATGCTCAACAAATGCTAGAGCTGGCAAGTACCGACACCCTGACAGGCCTACCTAATCGGTATGCTTTAGAAAATCGACTGCCTAAAACCAACAAAAATGAAGCGTTTATCTATCTCGACTTAGATGGCTTGAAAATCTGTAACGATCAGTATGGCCATGACATGGGGGACAAGCTGTTGCTGGTCTTCAGCGAGAAAATGAGAAAAATGCTTCCTTCCAACTGCGAGTTATTTAGGATTTCTGGCGATGAGTTTGGCGTTATTTTACCGAATTCTCACTTACAAGAGCTGGTCGATATGGTTCATTTTATTGATAAACAACTTCGTGAAGAGGTGGCGCTGTTTGTTGGTGTCAGCTTTGGCGTGGCCTATTTTAAAGATCATAAGAACTATCGCAAAACGATAGAGGAAGCCGATCACAACATGTATTTGTATAAAAGGAATAAACAATCACATGCGACTTAAACTGATTTTACCAATCCTAGCCACGATGTTAGTACCACTGGCTGCCGCTTTCTTCAAATATCCCGACACACATATTCCCCCTGGTTTTCTTGTTTTTCCCCCTCAATTTATCGTTGAAGAACCGAGCTTTAACCTGATTTATTTCTTGTTGATGCTCGTTGCTGTTGTTTGGGCACTATTAGTGCTGTTTTGGCCAGAGAAGGTGGGATTCAAACGCAATACACAACCGATGCCTTCACCGACTAGAGCCAATTTACCATGGTGGTTTTACATTGGACTGGGTGGAACGGTTTTATTTTGGTGGTTAATGTGGAGCAGAAGTGAAGCGATGTTACCTTGGGTGTACTATGCTTTCACGCCACTTTGGTGGAGCTTTATCATTCTGTTGGATGGTATCGTCTATCGATTTAATGGCGGCCGATCACTGTGCGCAACCAAACCGGGTCTTCTCCTATTTATGGCTGGCGTGTCGTTTTTTGGTTGGATGTATTTTGAGTACTACGATTATTTTGTATTAGAAAACTGGTACTACCCAAATGCAGAAAAAACGTCATTGAGCCGAGAAATGATATTGCTACTCTTTTGTTTCTCTTATACCACTGTGACGCCCGCTATTATGCAGTGGTACACCTTACTTTGTTCCTTTCCTTCCATCAGAAAGCGTTATCGTTTTGGGCCTGTTTGGCATCTCAAGCCGAATTGGCTTATCTACGGTGGATTGGCGTCGATCTTTCTCATGGTGTTCTTCCCGAAATTACTGTTCTGGGCTGTTTGGATTGGTCCGATGGCCGTCATGACCGGGGTACTCGAGCGATATGGCATTTGGAATCCCTTCCACGGCATTTTGACATCGGGTAATTGGACGGCAGCAGCCTTGGTTGGTATGGCTTCATTGATCAATGGCTTCTTCTGGGAAATGTGGAACTTTGGCAGCGCTCACCCAGACACGCAGTTGATCACCAATCCGAACTACTGGGTTTATGACATTCCTTTCGTAAACTTAACTTGGCTCCCTCTACCAACAGAAATGCCTTTGTTGGGCTACATGGGCTATGTGCCTTTTGGCATTCTTGTTTGGCAAGTGCTCATTTGGAGCGGAAAAATTATGGGGATTAATACTGATTTGCGAGAGGTGACTGATTGGTATTTGATTTCGGAGCAGAAGGCTCAATTTGACACTCCTTGTCGAGCGGAGGTCTAGATGAATCCGTTTAATCATGGTTGGACTCCTGACTCTGTTTGGCCTCGCATTCAGCAACAAGTCGAGAGTTGGTGCGACCCAAGCCTGCCTGATTTTGTTCCTCAAGACAAAAGAGTCGCTGTATTTGATTTGGATGGCACGCTTTGGTGCGAAAAACCCGGTATTAATGAACTGGCGTTTTGGCGCTCGGAGTTAACCAATGCTCTGACGCTGCCACAACATCAACAGCATCACCCCAGCATCAGCTCACTAATAAATAGTGTGCAGCCAGCAAGTCAACATGACAATCCAGTATTATTGGCTGAGCAATATGCCTCTTTATTTCGTCGAGTTTTCTCGGATATCACCGTCGAAGCCTATCAGCAGAAGGTGAAAACATGGCTCAGTGAGACGCGGCATCCAAGATTCCAAGTGAGCTATCAACAGCTCTTTTATACCCCAATGCTTGCGTTAATGGATTACTTACGGCGGCATAACTTTCGTTGTGTGATTAATTCAGGCAGTACAACAGCGTTTGTTCAAGCTTGGTGTCAGCCTTGGTTGGCTATTAATGAAGAAGATGTCATCGGTTCACAAATAGGCTTGTTTGATGAACCGCATTCGTTCGTTATTAATATTGGGCCGGAAAAGGTCAAACAGTTGAAAGCAAAATTTGCTATCAAACCATTAATGGCATTTGGCAATACGCTGGGTGATGCGGAACAGCTTCACTATGTATTGGAAGGGGATGATAGAGCGATCGCGTGCTGCATTCATCATGATGACTCAAACCGAGAGTATTCATATGCGTTTGACCCCCTATTTAAACTGGAGCTAAAAACGCGTTTACAGCGAGTGGATATTGTCTCTATTCGAGACCACTGGTGTGAGATTTTTGCGTTTGAAAATCCAGTGAAAAAAGAGAGAATCCCTTTTGCAATCTAGGTCTTGATGGGCTTTACTGAGGTGGAAGAAAATTTTTCTCACCTAATTGCACGCAAGGGTATCAGTCTTGACAGATTGTGATATACTCTGCGCGCACTTTATACCTTATTAACAGAGTAAGACAATGGCAGATTTATCAAAATACAGAAACATTGGTATTTTCGCGCACGTTGACGCGGGTAAAACCACTACCACTGAGCGTATCTTGAAGCTTACTGGTAAAATCCACCGTCTAGGCGAAGTACACGACGGCGCATCAACCATGGACTTCATGGATCAGGAAGCAGAGCGCGGTATCACTATCCAGTCTGCTGCGACTACTTGTTTCTGGAAAGACCACCGTTTTAACGTAATCGACACCCCGGGACACGTTGACTTCACTGTTGAAGTTTACCGTTCTCTTAAAGTTCTTGATGGTGGTATCGGTGTATTCTGTGGTTCTGGCGGCGTTGAGCCTCAGTCAGAAACTAACTGGCGTTACGCGAACGAATCAGAAGTATCTCGTCTGATCTTCGTAAACAAACTAGACCGTATGGGTGCAGACTTCTTCCGCGTTGTTGAGCAAGTGAAGAAAGTACTAGGCGCTAACCCTCTAGTTATGACTCTACCTATCGGCCGTGAAGACGAGTTCGTAGGTGTAGTTGACGTATTGACTCGTCAAGCATTCGTATGGGATGACTCAGGTCTTCCAGAAAACTACGAAATCAAAGAAATCCCAGCAGACATGGTAGATCAAGTTGAAGAATACCGTGAGATGATGATCGAATCTGCTGTTGAGCAAGACGATGAGCTAATGATGGCTTACATGGAAGGCGAAGAGCCATCTATCGAGCAAATCAAAGCTTGTATCCGTAAAGGTACTCGTGATCTAGCGTTCTTCCCAACGTACTGTGGTTCTGCATTCAAAAACAAAGGTATGCAACTTGTACTAGACGCAGTTGTAGATTACCTACCGTCTCCAACAGAAGTTGAGCCTCAACCACTGACTAACCCAGAAACGGGTGAACCAACTGGTGAAGTTGCAACAGTATCTGTTGACGCGCCTCTAAAAGCGCTAGCGTTCAAGATCATGGACGACCGTTTCGGTGCTCTAACCTTCATCCGTATCTACTCAGGTCGTCTGAAGAAAGGTGACACAGTTCTTAACAGTGCAACTGGTAAGACTGAGCGTATCGGCCGTATGGTGGAAATGCACGCAAACGACCGTAACGAACTTGAAGCAGCTCAAGCGGGTGACATCATCGCTGTTGTTGGTATGAAGAACGTTCAAACTGGTCACACTCTATGTGATCCTAAGCATGAATGTACTCTTGAGCCAATGATCTTCCCAGAACCAGTAATCTCTATCGCTGTTAAGCCTAAAGATAAAAACGGTTCTGAGAAAATGGGTATCGCGATCGGTAAAATGGTTGCAGAAGATCCATCATTCCAAGTTGAAACTGACGAAGATTCTGGCGAAACCATCCTTAAAGGTATGGGCGAACTTCACCTAGACATCAAAGTTGACATCCTGAAGCGTACTTACGGCGTTGAGCTAGAAGTAGGTGCTCCACAGGTAGCTTACCGTGAAACTATCACGAAAGCAGTTGAAGACAGCTACACGCACAAGAAGCAGTCTGGTGGTTCTGGTCAGTTCGGTAAGATCGACTACCGCATCAAACCAGGTGA
The DNA here is from genome assembly GCF_000039765.1 of Vibrio vulnificus CMCP6. Lineage (NCBI taxonomy): Bacteria > Pseudomonadati > Pseudomonadota > Gammaproteobacteria > Vibrionales > Vibrionaceae > Vibrio > Vibrio vulnificus. Next base: position 1,728,110 of record NC_004459.3, read on the forward strand.
GCCAAACTCTGGCTTCACGTTCAAGTCAACAGTTGTTGGTGGTAACGTACCTAAAGAATTTTGGCCTGCAGTAGAGAAAGGCTTCGAAGGCATGATGCAGAACGGTGTTCTAGCTGGCTTCCCAACGCTAGACGTTGAAGTTGAGCTATTCGACGGTGGTTTCCACGCAGTTGACTCATCTGCAATCGCATTTGAAATCGCAGCGAAAGGCGCATTCCGTCAATCAATGCCTAAAGCAGGTCCTCAGCTTCTTGAGCCAATCATGAAAGTTGACGTGTTCACTCCAGAAGACCACGTTGGTGACGTAATCGGTGACTTGAACCGTCGTCGCGGTATGATCAAGAACCAAGAAATGGGTGCAACTGGCGTTCGCGTTAAAGCAGACGTACCACTTTCAGAAATGTTCGGCTACATCGGTACTCTACGTACAATGACTTCTGGTCGTGGTCAGTTCTCTATGGAGTTCTCTCACTACTCAGCTTGTCCAAGCAACGTAGCAGAGCAAGTAATTGCTGAAGTTAAAGAGCGTAACGCTAAGAAGTAATTCTTAAGTTAACTCAATAACAATAAAACCCGCAGCGTGCCTGGGGGTTTTTCTTTTTTCTTCGCCTTTAATAACTATCAACCTTTAGCAACGGTGTGTCTTTAGTGACGATCAGTTTCTAGTAACGATCAGCGAGTGACCATTAATCTGAACGGTCTCTATTGCTCTTCAACCAGTTCACCGGTAATGGGATAGGTGTCTTGAAAACCTTCAATTTCCATAAGTAGCCACTGATGAAAGAGCTTTACTTTCTTGCGTTGGAAGTAACTCGAAGGGGCACAGATGTAGTAGCTATAGCGGGTTTTCATCGCAATATCTCCGATGCGGACCAGTTTGCCTTCTTGGATATAGCGTGCAGCCAATGAATGTTTGACGAGCGCCACGCCCTGAACGGCAAGAGCGCCTTCCAACACAAAATGAGATCCGTCATATTGAATGGTGGAATGGCCGCCCGTTAAACCTACACTTCTCATAAACGTTTCCCAGTCCATATCAGGCCAAGTATCTTCAATTAAATCCGCTCTCGTAATGTCACTTAAATCGTGCAAGTGATGCTGTTGTGCGTAGATTGGGTGACAGACTGGGTACACGAGATCGTCCATTAACCACTTTGTTTCTATATTGGGGTATTTTCCGCGCCCGTATCGAATACTTAAATCGATCTTGGAGCCTTCAAAGGTGACGAGTTGATTCGTGGGTTCTAGTAGCAGCGAAATCTCATTTTGCTGTTTCTTAAATGCAGTCAGCCTAGGGACTAACCAGTGTTGAGCGAAAGAAGGTAGGGTGGAGACGGAAAGTTGGTTGGGATTAGCATCCGAGCTGATCAAACGGACGCCTTCTTGAAGATGAGCAAACCCTTTTTGAGCTTGCTCGAAAAGCACTTTTCCTTCTGGAGTGAGGGTGACTTTTCGATGTTGTCGGATAAAAAGGGGGATGTTCAATGATTCTTCTAGCTGTCTTATTTGCTGGCTCACTGCAGCCGCAGACACAAATAGTTGTTCAGCTGCGAGTTTAAAACTCCCTGTTTGACATGCAACGTAAAAGTAATAAAGACCTTGCAAAGGTGGCATACGCTCTTTCACTTAAGTTTTCCTTAACTCAATGTCAATTTGTATCGTTTGAGGCTTTGTATTGATAGAGAGATTATTAGCCTTGAAAGACAAACAAAGCAAGGTGAAGTTATGGAATCCAATATCAATCATCACGCATTAACTCAAACATCAGAGTTGAGTTTGATTAAGAAATTATTGAATGAAATCGAGCGTTGGAGGCGCAATCATTCGACGAGATCTCATTTATCTCATCTCTCAGATCATTTGTATAAAGATGTGGGTCTAACAAAAGAGCAGGTACGTGATGAAGTCAAACGGAGCTTTTGGGATTGAGTATTAAGTCGAGGCTGACTCACAGCTTGGTGAGTCAGCTCGATATCAACGGAAGCTTAGGTGTGAATTAGTACAGGTTATTCTTCCCACACCACGAGCTTATCTTTTGGCCAGTTTTGCCCCACTTCGTGGTATTTCTGTTCCAAAACATGTCGTTTGATTTTTAACGTTGGCGTTAGGATGCCATTGTCGATACTCCAAGGGTCTTTAATCATCAACACCCCTTTGATCTGCTCGTGCGATTCGAGTTCCGCGTTCATTTTGGCAATCACACGTTTAGTTGTGCGTTCATAGCGATCGCGATCGAAGTTCGGGAAGTTATGCGGAACCACCAATAAGATTGGCGCTGGCAAGCCGAGGCCAATCAAACACATCATTTCTACTCGGCTGTATTCAAAGAGTTTATTCTCAATAGGGACAGGTGAAACAAACTTGCCTTTGGCCGTTTTAAAGGTGTCTTTCTTACGACCTTGAATGGTGAGATACCCTTCGGCATCCAGTCGACCAATATCGCCAGTGTGTAGCCAGCCTTCTTTATCAAAAGCTTCTTGAGTGGCAATGTCGTTTTTGTAGTATCCAGAAAATAGCCCCTTGCCACGAACCATGATCTCATCATCAGCTGCAATTTTGAGCTCAATACCGGGGCCTGCGTTGCCAACCGAGCCTATTTTGTCGGCTCTAAATGGGTAGTTTAAGGTGCTATAAGCGAACGATTCTGTCATCCCCCAAGCTTCGGTAATGTTCAAGCCAACACTGTGATACCACGCGAGTAAGGCTGGAGAGACTGGAGCAGAGCCACAACCCAGCACTCGGGCTTGATCTAGGCCAAGGCCATCGGCCAACTTCTTCTTAATCAAACCGCTGACAAATGGGATTTTGAGTAGGAAGTTGAGGCGTTTTTGGGGCAGTTTGTCTTGAATACGTTGCTGGAATAAGGTCCATAAGCGTGGTACAGAAATAAACAGTGTTGGACGCTGCATTTTTACGTCTTCGATAAAGGTATCCAAAGATTCAGGGAAGGCGGTAGGTACCCCTCCCATAATGGAAGAACCGAAGATATAGACGCGTTCTGTGATATGTGCCAGTGGCAAATAAGAGAACAATCGATCGTTGGGCTGAATGCCAATATGGTTAATTAACTGCTGAACAGACCATGAAAACGCACCATATGTGAGCATTGCCCCTTTCGGTAGACCGGACGTTCCCGAGGTGTAAACCAGTGACATCAATTTATCGTCGTAGTGCTGTGGCCTGTCGCTGCTCGGCTCCGATTGCAAAATGAGCGTGGTAAATTGGTATTGGCAATGCGGGGAGCTATCGTAGGGGAGAGCAATGCTTTTCACGTCCACCAGATCATCGATCACTTTCTGAGTCGCGGCGGCATCATCAAGTTTGCCGGCAATGAGGATTTTACTTTCACTGTGTGTGATGCAGTATTCAATTGTATCCGCTCCGGCGGTTGGGAAAATCGGTACGCTCACATAGTCACCTAGCATCATGGCTAAGTCACAAATAAACCACTCCGCGCAGTTTTTAGAGATCAGTGCGATTCTATCGCCGGGTTCCGCTCCCAGTTCTTTGAGTGCGGTGACTAAGCGAAGGGCTTTGTCGGCTACTTCTGAATAGGTGAATTCAACAAACTGTCGGTTGATGATCTGTTTTAGATATACCTCATGTGGGCGTTCCTTTGCCCATTTCAGGATCATATCGCTTGGGGTAGGGAGAGCAAGTTGCGGTTTGCTTAACTCGTTAGGTTGAATCATTCTCTAACTCCATGTTATTGGCAAAACAAGTATTATTTTTATGTTAATTTATTGTTAACCATAGCATGCTTTATGCTCATCAGAAATAAAAAAAACCGGATGTGAGACAAGAATTTGAGCTAGTTAGAAAGTCGATATTTCCCTGGACTTACCCCGGTTTTCTTTTTAAATATGCGCGAAAAATACGACACGTCTCGATAACCACATTGATAAGCGATAAAGGCGATTTTCGCATGGCGATCTTCGAGCAACAGCTGTTTGGCTAGATTGATGCGTTTGTTGGACAAGTAATCTCGGAAGCTGAGTCCAATCTCTTTGTGAAACACTTTAGAAAAATAGGTAATAGAGTAGTGGCAAAACGAGGCGGCGTCTTCTTCGCGAATGACATTGCTGATGTTGTTGTCGATGTGATTTAGCAGAGATTGTAACGCTTGGCTAATCATGGGATCGGCGGCTTGTGCAGAAGCGTTGCCACCGAGCTCTACATACCATCGTAGATTCATTCTTGAGATAAGCTGTTTCAACCATTCTTGGGTGTTTTGTAAAGACAGATTGAGATGGTCGAAAACGGCAGAGTGATAGTAAGAGCCCAACTCAATCGGCCGAGAGTGGATTAAAATCAACTTCTTATTGAGATTGATACTGAGTTTTAGCGCCGTCAGCAGTAGCGGGTACTGCTCTTCTGAATGGATGAAAAAAAAGGCAAACTGGGTACTCGGTTCACTGAGAATAGAGACGTCTGTGTCATGTTCAATCAGAGTGAACGTATTGAGAATAAGATCTTTTTCGGTTTTCTCAAGCAGGCGGACTGAGCTTCCCAGCCAATGAGCGGTACGTCTCACTTCCATGCTGATTCCCCCTCAAACTGAAATATGAATATCAAGCAGCTATTGTTTGCATTTCAAAGGGCGAAGAGTGTGTTGTCCCAAATTATCCCTTTGTGCCTCAGTGTGGTCACCTTGGTGGTGCTTTGCAGATTCTGCTCTCATACAAAAAGGTTAGTGCTGCCACAAAAAAGTGCCAACAAAAAAAGTGATCCTTTTGGTTTGTGCAGTGATAGGTGGTTCAAACAAACGCTAACGAACAGTATTTGCCTTTTATTTCATCTACTTTTAGTGATTAGACTTTAGTAGTGGTTGAGCGCTTTCTGCTCTCTAGTGATAGAAGGGCAATGAAGAATTTGCGTAAAGTCGTAAAAAAGTACTAGTAAAAGACAAAAAAGTCCTAACGTCTTTATTTAGCGACCTCTAACTTTAAAGGGCAAGTTCATTGCTTATGGAAGGAGAGACACAATGAGCAATCTATTACACAAAGCAAAAGCGTTTATGCAAGATGAAGAAGGTTTGTCGGTTGTTGAATACGTTGTGGGTGCAGCGTTACTGGTTGTTGCTCTAGGGCTAGTATTCAGTAACTTAGGCACCAATTTACAGAACAAGCTAAACGCGGCAGTCAGCTAATGTCGATCTATGAGCGAGTCTTTGCTCTACGTATGAGATGTTCAGGTTTCATATGTGATGAGGAAGGATTAAGTGTTGTGGAATACGTCGTTGGGGCGGCGCTACTGGTGTTAGCCATAGGGACTCTATTTTCTGGATACGACACTAAGCTAAATAACAAGATCGATGGTGCTCTTAGCTAGTCGCTGACATTCCACTCTAGGGAAGGAGGGGCAGGTGGTCATAAACAGTTTGATATGGTTTTGTTTGCTGGTGGTTGCCGTTTACGACGCCAGAGATAACCGAATACCAAATGCATGGCTTTTGCCCCTGACTCTTCTTGCTTGCTTACATTGGGTGGGCAAGGGGGATTTTAGTCAGCTGTTTTTAGCGATAGGTGCAGGTTCAATCTATTTTGGCAGTGGCTTGGTCCTTTTTTTCCTTAGGGCGATGTCTCCGGGTGATGTAAAGCTTCTTGGCGTAGTGGGTGTAGTGATCGGCTGGGATGCCATGGGCGCAGTTGCCTACTGGATTACACTTTCAGCCGGGCTCGTTGCGCTGTTTTTCATGATGCTTCACTACGCTCAATATCCTGACTCTTTACAGAAATTGGTTGGTCGATATTCGTTTCAAGCAATGTCAGGTCAGGTTCCTTTACTTTCTGTTTATCCATCAGAAGTGGTTGTTCAAGGAAAACTCACCATGCCGTTTGCACCCGCCGTTGTAATTGGGTTAGCGCTGTTTCATTACTTTTAGTATGAGCATATTAAGTAGGGGGCTTTCATGGCAGAACCCACAGCGAAACACAGAGATAAACTGACGCCTCAAGCCGCTCCACCGAAGGTGCCAACCTCATTAAATCAATTGAAAATTCCACCTGTCGTGGTTGAGAATTTGCTGATCAAGCAATTGGCAGCATACCCCAAATCGGACCTACTGACGTTGACGCGTTTGATGGGACTCAACAGCCATATTGTTGATGAAGTGCTGGCTGTTTTAAGAAAAAAATCCCTTGTTGAAGTTTTTCAATCGGATCCCGCTGCGTTTGGGGATACAAGCCATGGAACGCGGATTCTTTATGCTCTATCGGAATCGGGTATGGAAGAAGCGGACGATGCGTTTATTAAAGATGCTTATTTGGGCCCGTGTCCTGTTTCCGTGATGGAATATTCTGAGATGGTTAAAGCGCAAGATGTCCGGGCAAAAATCGTCAATCGAGCCGATGTGGAATACGCGTTTAAAGATGTCCTTGGTGCGCATCGTATGGTCGCTGTATTAGGCCCTGCCATTAATTCAGGTCGAGCGTTGCTCCTCTATGGTGATGCTGGCACAGGAAAAACCTTTGTGGCCACTCGGCTACTTAACTCTTTGAATACATCTGTGTTTATTCCTTACTCCGTCTATGCCGCAGGTAACATTATCAAGGTGTTTACCCCGCAGCATCACAAAAAAGTGGAAGAAGAAGACGCGCAGCAATCCATTGTTTTCAAAGACCAGTTTGATAAGCGCTGGGCGCTGTGTGAGCGACCCAGTATTCAGGTGGGTGGGGAGCTCACCATGGAAATGCTGGAAGTGAACCACTCTCAACACAATCGAGTCTGGATGGCACCCCTGCAAATGATGGCTAATAACGGCATCTTCATTATCGATGACTTGGGCCGTCAACCCATGCCGGTGGCGACACTGCTCAACCGCTGGATTGTGCCGATGGAGTATTTCTACGATTACCTCTCTTTGCCGAATGGCCAACAAATAACCATTCCTTTTATTCTCACGTTGGCGTTTTCGACCAACTTAGATCCAGAAAAAATCAGTGACCCCGCTTTCTTGCGCCGTTTAGGTTACAAGATTCAGTTCCAGCCTCTTATGAAAGATGAGTACCAAGAGCTATGGCAAATCATGGCGCGCGGAAAATCGCTATCACTTGAGCCGGGGTTGTTTGACCGATTAACCGAACTGCATGAGCAACATAGTGTTGGCTACTATCCCTGTTTGCCAAAAGACATAGCGGGTATCAGCCGCGATATTGTTGCTTTTGAAGAGTCAGAGCCCGTGATCACTCGGCAAGTACTAGAAAGGGCTTGGGAAGTTTACTTTACCGCGGATGGTAAAGGCGGAGGTGCACGATGAGTCGTAACCAAATTATTTTACTGTTTTTACTCTCAATTTTATTTGGTTTGGCGGCCGTATTTTTTGCCAAGCAGTGGATGGATAAGCAGCTGACGCCTCAACAAGATGTTGAAGTGGTTGAGCGAGAACCTGTGGTGATTGCGGCCATAGAAATTCCGGCTGGCAGTGTGATTGAGCCGCAGCACCTCACCACAAAACTGTTGGAAAAATCGTGGCGTGAGCTCTCGCAATATACCGATCCTAAAGAGCTGGTGGGGCAAATCGTTGCGGGAGCAATTTACCCTGGTGAAATCATCATAGAGCAGCGTTTGACCGTGCCTGGTGAGGGCTCGACGCTTGCTGCGTTAATTCCAGAGAACAAACGAGCCATTACCATTCGCGTAAATGATGTGATTGGCGTGGCGGGTTTCTTGCTGCCGGGAAACCGTGTTGATGTACTCAATACCGTCTCTTACAGCAAAGGTTCAGCGGTCACTAAAACCGTACTGAAAGATATTAAGGTGTTGGCGGTGGACCAAACGGCCAGAACCAAAGAGAACAAGCCGATCATCGTTCGAGCGGTGACATTGGAAGTCACACCGGATCAGGCGGAAAAACTGTTGAGTGCCAAGAGCAAAGGTGAAATCCAACTCACCTTGCGTAATCCACACGAGCCTGAGGAAAAAGTGGTTCGTCGTTATGTCGCCCCTAGTGTCACCATAATCAAAGGGACGGAGTCATCGAAGATTCAGGTAAAAGAATAAGGTGTGACGCATGAAAATTTTGATTTTAGTCTTTACGTTAGGCGTGCTGAGTGTCTTTACCGCTTACGGAGCGACACAAACGGGGAAAGTGGTCACGGTACCGCATCACAAATCGACGTTTGTTGCGTTGTCAGGTAAAGCAAAACGCGTCTCGCTTGGCGATCCTGAAGTGTTAGACATCGTGATGTTGAAATCCGATGAACTGTTCTTGATCGGTCGTAAGTTAGGCTCAACAAACCTAATGGCATGGGACAGCCGCGGGAACTTAATTGAATCGATCAACATTGAAGTCACACACGATCTCAATAGCCTCAAGCAAAAGCTTTATGAGTTTCTGCCAGAGGAACCGATTCAAGTCCACAGTGCGCAAAATCGCTTAATTTTAAGTGGTATGGTCAGCACTCAAGAAAAAATGAACATCGCTCTGCGTGTGGCAGAAACCTATGCGGCGGGGCAACAAGCGGATGAAGCCACGGCCTCGTTAAACAGTCAGGTAGAAAAAAGTGGCGTGATCAACTTAATGACGATCGGCGGTGCCCAGCAGGTGATGCTAGAAGTGACCGTGGCAGAAGTGCAGCGCAGCTTGGTCAGACGTTTTGACTCTAACTTCCACTTTTTCGAAAACAACGGCAGCTTCTCATGGGGGGCAACTTCCGCTGGCGGCATCATTGATGACATCGGTGGCGGTGTAGGCCCTATCTTCAACGTGCCGGGGATCGACAGCACCGGGTTATTGAGCACCTTCATTGATGGCGACACCCTGTTTACTTTTGCATTAGACATTGCCAAAGAAAATGGCGTGGCCAAAGTATTGGCTGAGCCGAATTTGACGGCGTTAAGTGGCGCGAAAGCGGAGTTTCTTGCTGGTGGTGAGTTCCCGATTCCAGTACCAGACAGCGATGGTGTCACCATTGAATACAAAGAGTATGGGGTGGGATTGAAGTTTGTTCCGACCATCTTGAGTGACAAACGCATCAATCTTAACTTGGCGGTGGACGTGAGTGAAATCGCGGCTTCCAATACGCTGACCTTAAGCCCGGGTGGCACCAATGCCAGCTATTTTATTCCCCCCATCACACGTCGCTCAGCGTCTTCAACCTTAGAGCTTGCGGATGGTCAAACCATCGGTATTGCGGGTCTCTTGAGTGAAAATGTACGCGATGTCAGTAGCAAAATGCCCGGCTTTGGCGATATTCCAGTCTTGGGACAACTCTTTAGTAGCCAAGATTATATTTCCGGTGAAACCGAACTGGTGATTTTGGTGACGCCAAGGCTCGCGAAGCCAATCGACCGTAGCAAAATTACGCTGCCGACCGATGCCTTTGTCGAACCGAGCGATCTGAAATATTACTTACTTGGTGTCGGTGCTTATATCGCAGAATCGCCCACCAACGCGAATGCGGCTGCGCAACCTGAGCCCGAGTTTCTACAAAATGGGCAGGGTGGCACTGAAGGTGAATTTGGTCACAGCCTGTAAGGAGAGAGAGATGAAAACCTATTTTGCACTACTTTTTATGGCTGTCTCTTTTTTAAGTGGCTGTGCAAATGATGCGCCTTTGGGCCAACATGTGGCTAAACTTAAAGCAGAGCAAACCTATAATCCAGACGCAACCCAGGAAAACCTGGACCTTATTCCTTACGGCAGTGGCGATAAAATGGACAGCGCTTATCAGCTTTACCTCGGTAAGAAAACTGAAAGCATGTCGAGTAGTAGTAGCCAAGTTATCAACGGTTTTAAATAACGGCCGTTAAGGATGCATTATGGACATGACCAGACACTGCAAGGGAAAACGTAAGCAACAAGGCTTAGTGCTGGTCTTGGTGACGGTAGCGATGTTGAGTTTTGTCATCATGGCGGCATTGGCGATTGACGTCACTCATCAAGTGGTGAATCGCACCAAATTGCAAAATGCCGTCGATGCGGCGGCCTTAGCTGCGGCCATGGTGGCAGACGCCACTCACGATACTCCCACCGCAACGGCGGCCGCCAAAACAACACTTAACTCCATGCATAGCGCCTCAGGAAACAGTGAGCTGGATATCGACTCGGCCACCTTCAGTATTGATTATTCCAACGACCCTTTGACGTTCCCCGATAGCAGTTTCAACAGTGATGAGGACATTTATGTCCGAATTTCGATTGATGATCTGAGCCTCAGCGAATTTTTTATGCAGGCGCTGGGGTTGAGTAAAACCGTCTCAGCTTCTGCAGTCGCAGGGCCAAGCTCAAGCATTAACACCATTAGTAACGTCGTGCCCATTGGCGTATGCAAAGGCGATGAGAGTGGTGGTATTTACGGTTATAACCCTGCTGAAGTTTATGTGCTTAAAGTGGGGGACTCGACCATGACCACCATGGGATCGGGTAATTACCACTTGCTCGACTTTGGCTCGGGGGCGGACACCGTGAGAGAGGCTTTAGGTGGTGGCTATGAGGGTACCGTACAAATCGGTGGCGATATTGGCACCCAGACTGGTGTGGCAGCAGGTCCGGTGGGGCAAGGCGCGAATACTCGCTTGGGGATCTACCAAGGTGGCGTTTCGAGTAGTGATTACCCCCCCGACTTTATTACCGAACAACCCGATACACCCGCGACGGTCGATACCGATGGCAATGTGGTTTATGACTATGCAACGGATTTGACCTATGCTGAATATAAGCTCAAAACCGAAGCGTGCATTGAAGACAGTAGCTCTGGAGATTGTGAGTCGGGTGGTCAGCCATGGCGACGTATCCTGCCCGTTCCAATGGTGGACTGTACGGGAAAAAGTGGCGGCTCGACGACCTATTCTGTTGTAGAGGTGGGCTGTTTTTTCTTGCTTCAGCAGGTCCCAACAAACAACTCGGGTTTAGGGCAATTGGTGTTTGGTGAGTTTGTTGACTCTTGTGTGGTGGAAAACGGCTCAATTGGCAACACACCGGGAAACCAAGGTGCTTATAAGATCGTCATCTATGAAGATCCAAACAATGGAGATTCGTGAGATGAAAAGAAAGATGAACAACCAAAAAGTGCGTGGGTTTGCCGCGGTCGAAATGGTCGCCACTCTGCCAGTGATTTTGTTGATTCTAGTGGGCGTGGTGGAAGTCGGGCATATGTTTACCCAGTACAACACCCTCGCCAAAGGAGTACAAAATGGTGCTCGTTTTGCTGTCAATGATGTCTATGGAACCATTACCTATGACCAGATTGCCAACGAAGCTGACATTAAAAACATGGTGCTACATGGCCAAGTCTCTGGCGGCAGCTACACCATTTTAGACAACTTAACCGCAGACGATATTACGGTGACCCATAATAGCGGCTATGTCACGGTGACGGCCTCTTACACTTACGTACCATCGTTTAGCAAAATTCCGTACACCAACACGGAATTAGGCATCACGTTCACAGCGTCTTCTGTGATGAGGAGCGGCTTGTGATGCGAGGTAAGGAATGGAAGAAAAAAAATAACCAAGGACTGGCAGTGATTGAACTGACCATTGTCTCAACTGTGTTGATGTTGGTACTGCTGTCAATCTTCTCCGTTGGTTACTACATGTTTTCGATGCAGATGATTAATGAGGCGACACGTAAAGCGGCACGCTTAGCAACGGTTTGCTATGTCACCTCAAGCGCGCACCAAAACATCAAAGACGCCGTCATTGATAGCAGTTTGCCCGGCAATTTCAGTGATCAGCATTTGCTGATTGAGTATCTCGACGCCAATGGCGATGTGGTCAGCGGGGACTTAACCGATAATGATGTTTTTATAACCATAAAATACGTTAGAGCTAGAGTGAGTAACTATCAATTTCAATTTGTTTCAGTTCTTAATTTTTTAGGAAACAACGGCTTAGTGACCATTCCGCAATTTGAAACCACGCTACCTGTCGAGAGTTTAGGGGTGGTGAGACCAACTAAAAACGATTCGGATGGTTCCACAACTGACTGCTAGGGGACGGTATATGGGAGAAGCTGTGAAGCTAAATAGGAACAATGATGAAAGTTTTGCTCGCTTAAAGACCAGTCTACATATCTGGGTGTTGTACAGTAGCGACCGATTTCAGCTTCATATGGGGGCGCAACTCAAGTTGTGCAAAAACCTCAGTTTTGATCTGATTTCAATGCACAACTTCAATGTCTCAGGGCTCACGCACGTGACGCCACCCGATCTTATTTTTGTTGAAACTGGGCCCAATTGGGCACAAAAAGTGCTCTCATTGCAAGAATATGAAGCTCCCAGTGACGATTTCGAAGCCTCGTTGATTGTGTTTGGTGACGAAAGTGACAATGGCGCATTGAAAATTGCTTTGCGTCTGGGCGCGGCTGACTTTGTTTCTGATAAAGCCTTAGTGGGGGACTTCTTCCACCTACTCAAAAATGTTTCCGATGAGAAGTTTTCCAGCCGAGAGCTTGGAGAATTGCACTTATTTATTAACACCAAAGGCGGCTGCGGTGCCTCGACACTGGCCTTGAATACCGCCTTAGAAATAGCCGGTTCGCATCCGGAGAAAGTGCTTCTGCTGGATGTGGACATTCCCTTTGGCGTCATCTCTGAATACCTCAACATTTCACCGCAATACAGCTTAACGGACGTCATCGAGCACTCTAAGGATCTTGACCACGATTCGCTCACCGCCATGGTGACCAAGATGGAGAGTGGTTTGCACGTGTTGGGTTTTTTCCACGAAAACACCGCAGAAGATTTTGATAAAGCGAAGGAAATTGGCCGGTTACTGCCTGTTCTTCGCGAAATTTATCCTTACGTCATTATCGATCTGTCCCGTGGGGTGGATCGGATTTTCTCGGCGGTGGTCGCGCCCGCGACCAAGGTTTTCTTGATTACGCAGCAAAACCTGGCCGCGATTAAGAACACCTCGCGCATCCTGCGCATGTTGACCTTTGAGTATGGTGTTACCCGAGAGCAGATCGAGTTGATTGTTAATCGATACGAGAAACGAGCATCAATCAAATTAAAAGACATTGAGCACACCATCACAGGCATTCCGGTTTTCATGATCCCGAATGATTACCGTGTTGCGATTGAAAGTGCCAATTTAGGGCGACCTTTTGTTGAGAACAAGAAAAACAGTGCGATTACCCGTTCCATTGTCGAGTTTTCTCATCACATCGCGAAACCTGAGGAAGAGAAAAAAAGTTGGCTCAAGAAAATATTTTCTTAGAGAGTGCGAAAATTTAGAAACGAAAGGACAAGGTTATGTTTTTTAAAAGAAAAAATATCAACCCAGAGTTTCAGGAAAAAGCAGCGGCACTAGAAGCGCAACCCAGTTCAACGATCAGTGATGAGGTTATATCTGACATTGAGTCCAATGTGCAGCCAATAGACTCAAACAGAGTCGAGCCGATGCAACAAGACAAAAAACTGCTGGAGCGTCAGGCGAAAGATAAAGCGGTTGAAGAGGCACGTAAACAACTCGAACAAGAGTTGGCGATTAAGCACTACTATCATCAGCGTTTGTTGGAAACATTGGATTTGGGCTTGTTGTCGAGTTTGGAAAAAGAGCGTGCGAAGAAAGATTTGCACGATGCCATCGTCCAGCTCATGGCGGAAGACCAAACCCACCCAATGAGCTCAGAAGGGCGTAAGCGGGTGATCAAGCAGATTGAAGATGAAGTGTTTGGTCTTGGGCCCCTAGAGCCATTACTGCATGACAAAACCGTGTCGGATATTTTGGTTAATGGTCCGAAAAACATCTTTGTCGAACGTCGCGGTAAGTTGGAAAAGACCCCCTATACCTTTTTGGATGATCGCCACTTACGCAACATCATCGACCGCATTGTTAGCCAGGTCGGGCGTCGTATTGATGAAGCCTCGCCCATGGTGGATGCGCGTTTGCTGGATGGTTCGCGAGTCAACGCAATCATTCCACCCTTGGCCCTCGACGGAGCCTCGGTGTCGATTCGTCGCTTTGCGGTCGACAAGCTCACCATGGACAACATGCTCGGCTACAACTCGTTATCGCCACAAATGGCTAAGTTTGTCGAAGCGGCGGTAAAAGGGGAGCTGAACATTCTGATTGCGGGTGGTACGGGCTCTGGGAAAACCACCACCCTCAATATCTTCTCCGGTTTTATCCCTTCCGATGATCGCATTATCACCATTGAAGACTCGGCAGAGCTGCAACTGCAACAACCGCACGTGGTGAGATTGGAAACGCGCCCACCCAACTTGGAAGGCAAAGGCGAAATTACTCAGCGTGATTTGGTGAAAAATGCGCTGCGGATGCGCCCTGATCGCATTGTGCTGGGGGAGGTGCGTGGTGCCGAAGCGGTGGATATGTTGGCGGCGATGAACACTGGTCACGATGGCTCTCTGGCAACCATCCACGCCAATACCCCGCGCGATGCGTTGAGCCGGGTGGAAAACATGTTTGCCATGGCGGGCTGGAATATCTCGACCAAAAACTTGCGTGCGCAGATCGCCTCCGCGATTCACTTAGTGGTGCAAATGGAGCGCCAAGAAGACGGCAAGCGTCGCATGGTGAGTATTCAAGAGATCAACGGCATGGAGGGGGAAATCATCACCATGTCGGAGATTTTCCACTTTAAACGTCAAGGGCTCGATGCCGATGGCAATATCCTTGGTTTTTACACCGCAACGGGAGTGGTGCCGGCTTGCCATGATCAATTAACGAAGCGTGGATTAGATTTGCCCTTCGAACTGTTTAACGAAAGCTTTTCATAGCGGGAGGCAAGCATGGATGACATTACCTATTTCTTCGTCCTGCTCTTTTTTGCTGTTGTCTTTATTTCGCAAGCCCTGATCCTGCCAGCGGCAGGCAGTAAGGCAAAACATAAAGAGCTCTCTCAGCGTTTGAAAGAGACGCAGATGAACTTGGATGAAGAGGCACGTTCTTTACTTCAAGAGCATTACTTAAAAAGCTTATCTCCTTTAGATCGCAGTTTGGTCAAAGTGGCGGCCTTTGCTTCGCTGAAAAAATCCATCGAACTCTCAGGGCTGGACTGGTCTTTGGCGCAGACATTGATGGTCTGTTCCATCATCAGTTTGACCACCATTGTCACTATGGTGATTCTGGCTCAACCTTGGTATCTCGCCGTTGCGGGCGGCTCTGCAATTTGGTTTGCCTTGCAATTCTTCCTGCAAAAACGCATTACCGATCGCCTCAATCGTTTTGAAGAACAATTGCCTGATGCGCTCGATATTATTCGCCGTATGTTGCAAGCCGGTCAGCCTGTGACTCAAGCGTTCAATGAAGTGGGCAACGAGATGGCACCGCCGATCGGCATTGAGTTCAAAAACACCTTCAATCTGCTTAATTACGGCTACGACATGCGTTTGGCCATTATGCAGATGGCGGAACGTACGCCGACGGTGTCGATGCTGGCGTTTTCCAGTGCGGTGTTATTGCAAAAAGAGACGGGTGGGAATCTCTCTGAAAACCTAGAAAAAGTGGGGAAAGTGCTGCGTCAACGCTTCAAATTGACGCGAAAAATCAAAACCATTTCCGCGGAAAGTCGTCTTTCTGCGTGGATTTTGGTGCTCTCTCCCTTTGTACTGTTTGTGGGGTTGATGTTCATTAACCCCGAATACGTGAAGCCCTTGTACCAAGATGAACGGGGGATGGAGCTGGTCACCATGGGGATCGTGAGCCTGTTCTTTGGCGCAATTTGGATTCGCAATATCATCAACTTCGAGGTGTGATATGGACGAGTTATTGGCTTCTTTTGGAGATATACAGTTTAACGAACAGTGGGTGTTGTTGGCACTGATCCTGATCTCCACCAGCTTGTTGGTGGTGACGGTTGCCGTGGTTTTTTCTGGCAACCGAGCGCCAGTGAAGAAAAAACTAGAACAGATCCACAAAGAAGTGTCAGGTAAGGCGCTGAAGAAAAAAAGCCGCAAAGTGGAAAATACTTTGGAGTCGTTAGCGCCGATTGTGGTCGGTAAGGACTCAAAAGAGAAAGAGAGCATCCGTAGCCAGTTGATGCACGCCGGTTTTCACAATCGTGATGCGTTGACGGTGTTCTACGCAATCAAAATCTTTTTTGCGGTGCTGGGTTTTGGCGGCGCGGCGGCGGTGTTCTTTTTATTGCCCGATATGGATAACAGCACGTTGGTGATGGTGGTTGCCGTTGCGGGGGGCTTATACATCCCCAACATCGGTTTGAATCATTTTGTGAAAAAGCGTCAACGTATGATCCGGGCAGGTGTGCCAGATGCGCTGGATTTATTGGTGGTGTGTACGGAATCAGGTTTGGGTTTTAACGCTGCGCTGAGAAAGGTGGCCGATGAGCTGGCCATTTCTCATCCGGAATTTGCCGATGAGTTAGATACGGTTTGCGCCAAAATCAAAGCTGGGGTTGAGATGTCGACGGCGTTTGAAGAGTTGGTAACGCGAACGGGTCTGTCGGAGATCAACGGCTTGGTTAATATGCTCTCTCATGCCTCCAAAATTGGTGGCAGTTTGTCGCAAACTTTACGCGATTACACTGAAGATTTCCGCGACAAGCGCAATCAGGAAGTGGAAGAAATAGCAGCAAAAATCCCGACAAAAATGATTTTTCCACTACTGTTATTTATATGGCCTTGTTTCTTTATTGTCGCCGTTGGGCCTGCGTTGCTATCGCTATCGGATGCGCTGGGGTAAGGGGGAAGGAATGAAAATGACAAAAACGCTATTGGGTTTGCTGGTGGCCATAACACTTTATGGTTGTGCGAGCCAGGAGCCGCAAGGTCCACAGTATGAGCTCAGTTTGTACGATGGTCGGCCGATTGATACGTTGACCTCTGACGTGATGCCTGTGTCTGAAAAAGAGGCGATCACACGCGGTGACGTGGCTCTGCGCAACAATAATAACGACTTAGCGCTGTATGAATACATTCGAGCGCTTTCATTTCCCGATGCACAATATCAAGACAAAACCTTGTACAACATCGGCCGTATTCATGAATCGCGCGGCAATATCGCTTTGGCGGAAAAAGCCTACACCATGGCGGTGGAATACAACCCAGACAATGTAAAAGCGCTGGAGCAATTGGGGGCAATTTACAGCAAACAGGGACGAGTGGATGAAGGAAAAAGCTATTTCTTACGTGCCTTGAATGCGGACCAAGTGCGCTTGAAAAACAGCAAAACCTTGGCGGGTGGTTTGATCATGGTGCAAGACATCAACCAATTAAAAGTGGACAAAGCCTCGCCCGCCATGGCTTACATGGGACTTGGCGTGCTATCCGACGTTGATTCACAACATAAGCTCGCGGAAGCCTATTACCTCAAAGCGCTAGAGATCAAACCTAATTCGATGAAAGGGATGATGAATCTCGGCTATTCCTATTACATGAGTGGCCAGTATGACAAAGCCGAGCGCTACACCTTAGCGGCGCTGGAAAAAGATCCCAATAACCAAAAAGGGCAAAACAACTTAGCTTTGATCTATCTTGGCAAGAATGAAGTGAAGAAAGCGATCAACATTTTCATGCGCAGCATGGGGGCTCCAGAAGCGCTGAACAATGTTGGCTACTTCTTGATTCTGCAAGGCAAACCGGACAAAGCGATTCCCTACTTGCAGCAAGCGATTGATAAAAAACCGTCCTATTACAAGCTGGCGAATGAGAACTTAGAGCGTGCTTTGGCCATGGTTCGTGAAGAGCAAGAAAAAGCGCAAGGTGAGGTCTCGACAACCATGGTGAAGCCTTAGCAAGATGATGTGAGGTTTCACTTCATGCCATAGTGGTTGTCGTCAAGCAACAAAGCGAGCTCAGGCTCGCTTTGTGTTATCTAGAATGCTTGTACCGAGAAACAGCAGTATTTAGAAACAGTAGCATTTAGAAACAGTAGTCTCTAAAAACGTGGCATTCGAAGGAGCCGCATGCCGCAATCACAGCATGCCCAGCGTGGCTCCTGAGAGCATGAAAAATAGCACTAGAGCCAAGATAGGCACTTTGATCTGCTTTTGCAGATAGAAGCCAATGAGAATCAAACCTACATCCAGCCCACTGCTCACGGCGCTGCTAAAGACAGGCTGATACAACGCGGCGACCAGCAAGCCAACCACCGCAGCATTGACGCCTTGCAACGCTCCTGAAACGCGAGGATTAGCGGCTAACTGCTGCCAGTTTTTCAGCACGCCGAGCATCAACAAGAATCCAGGCAAAAACACCGCCAAAGTCGCGACAATCGCGCCAAGAATGGGCGAACTTGGATGCAGTACATAACCAATATAAGTGGCGAAGGTAAACATCGGCCCCGGAACCGCTTGCGCGGCAGCGTAACCAGTTAGAAACGCATCTTGGCTGATTTGCTCTCCCACGATGTTTTGCAGCAAAGGCAGCACCACATGCCCGCCGCCAAATACCAAGCTGCCTGCTTGATAGAATTCGTTGAACAGTCGTACCAACGGCTGAGTAGTGGCGAGTAGCGGTAACAGCAGCAACAGAGCAGCAAAGATCACCAGTGGGGTCAGTGATGGTGTAAAGCTGTGCTCAGTGGCTTTGTTTTCACCTTTGAGTGCAATCACCCCAATCAGCGCCGCGAGGATCAGCACGGCCATTTGCGTGGCGATGCCTGAAAACACCAACAAGGCGACAGCGGTGGCCACGCAGATGCCAACGGTCAGCGGCGAGCGACAAAAGTTTTTATACATCCCCCAAGCCGCATCGGCCACCACCACCACGGCGAGCAGTTTTAAGCCGTGTACGACATTTTGAAACAGTGCGGTGTCGGTCACTTGGCTACTCACCAGCGCTAGTAGTAACATGATCACCACTGAAGGCAGGGTAAAGCCTAAGAATGCCGCGCAAGCGCCGGGCAGACCACCTTTTTTGTAGCCTAAACCAAAGCCGACTTGGCTTGAGCCTGGGCCCGGCAGAAACTGGCTCAGTGCAACCAACTGAGCGTATTCTTCGTCGCTAATCCATTTCAATTTTTCAACAAAGGTGTGGCGGAAATAGCCAATGTGCGCAGCAGGACCGCCAAAGCTGATCCAGCCGAGCCAGAAAAAAGTCTTAAAAATTTGCAGCATGTTGTACATCTCAACAAAAAGGTGAGCTCACTCTACGAAAGAACCTATAATGATTCAAATTGATAGTTTTCATGATTTGTATGAATTGTATGGGATGAAGTGTGGACGAGATTAATTGGAAGAATATCGACCTCAATTTGCTGGTGGTGTTCTCTTATCTATACCGTTATCGCAGTGTCAGCGTGGCGGCGGAAAAAAGCTTTGTCAGCCAATCGGCGATGAGCCACAGTCTCAATCGTCTGCGCGGTTTGTTTGATGATGTGCTGTTTGTCCGTAAGGGCCACAAGATGGAGCCCAGTGAGCGAGCGCATCAGGTTGCGCCGCAAATTCATCAACTGCTCAGCGTGATTTCGGGCGAGTTGTTGGCAAAGCCGCCTTTTTCACCCCAGGCGTTTGACGGTGTGTGCCGCATTGGGATGACGGACTACGCCGAGTTTATTTTCGCCCCCAAGCTGTATGATGCGATTCGCCAGCAAGCCCCCAAAGCGCAGGTCAGCTTTATCAACGTCAATCGTAATAACTACGTCAGTTTGATTGAACAGGAAAAGCTCGATGTGGTGATCGGCTCGATTCCTGTACTGGAAGAGCCATTTGAGGCGCAGCGCTTATACACCGAAAAGCACGTATGTTTGTGCGACCCCCAGCAAGTGGATGTGACGCGGATGAACATCGAACAGTTTGCCGCTATTGAGCAGGCGTTAGTGAGCCCAGATGGTCAGCTCTCCACGCAAGTGGATAAGCTGCTCGCCAGCCAAGGTTTAAGCCGCCGAGTGACGGTGGCCTCGCGCAACTTTCTTACCATCCGCAGCCTGTTATCTCATCGCGCTTTAATTGCTATCGTGCCGGAGAGAATGGCGCTGGCACAAGGCTTTGATGATCGTCTAACCTCGTTTGAACCGCCAATTGAGGTGGCGGATTTTGATATCTCGTTGGTGTGGCATAGCGCCACTGGCAACAGCGAAAAGGGCATGTGGTTACGTGAGGTGATTTGCCAGCAAATCCATTAAGGCTGCCAAGATTTCGCTAAGCAGTTATACCCCAACCAGAATTGCGTTTTGATGATCACCTCGCTGCGGTAAACCGGATAATTGTCCAATCGCTCCAAGGCGCGATAACCGACCGACACACTGCAACCGATAGCGATAATCAGTATCACGCCGTGCGCCCACCATCGGCGTGGTTTGTTGGCTGGCAATGGTAATGAAGCAGACGCAAGCGAGCAACGTGACCAAAACAGTGCGCAAGCGACAACCGCCATCAGTTGACTTAAAGGTGAATCGAGCACCCCAGACACCAAGCTGTACGCGATGCCGCTGAGCAGGCTGACGCCAAGCAACTTAGTACGTAACGAACGCTGCCTGATGGTGAGGTGCAACAGTGAGGCGATCAACGCTAGGTAGCACAGAGCGGACACCACGCCCCAATGCACCAACACGTTGAGAAGAGAGTTGTGTGGCCGACCGTGGTTGACCTCTTCACAGACAAACGCATCCCCGCCCAATCCGGTAAAGGTGAAGATTTGCCAAGAGTGTCGCCACAGCGCTAAGCGTCCAGGGCTGTCTGTTCGAATGTTGAGCCACTCAATCGGCCCACCAAAAATCATGCTGGGAAGTGGGGAAAGCAGCGCGAGTTTCACCAATGCGCCAACCACAGCGCTTTGCCACAACAGTTTCCACCAAATAGAGCGCAGATCTCTGGCGCAAAGCATCAGCAGCGTGAATCCACCCAGTATGGCCACCAGTGGTCCTCGCGCATCGGTTGAAAAACAAATGGCGAAATCGATCGCGAGGATCGCTCTTGGCACCACGCCACGTTTGCCGCGTTTCATCGCTATCGCGGCAAGATAAACGACAGGGAAGATGAGCCAAATATGGATCTGGTTGAGAAAACGCGGGTTAGCAAAGCCAAACAGAGTGAAGTTGTTGACGTTCAACTGGTGCACAATGCGGATCCAAAACGCCAGCGCAATGCTCAAAAACAGAAACGCACTGAGCCAAAGAGTGTATTCAAACCATCGGGCTTGCTGCTTTTTCACCACATCACGCAGTACAAACAGCATCAAAACCAATCCTGCCAAATAAAACCATTGCAAAACAGCGGCCAGTGGATAGCGAGCAAGCCATGTGGCCAGTAAGCTCGAAGCAATAAAAAGACTCAGTAAACCTCGGTGGAGGAGCGTGAGTGAGCACCAATGATCGATGATGCGCTGTCGCTGTTGAGTGGAGAACAGCACGATAAGCGTGGTGATCTGCAACAGAAACAGCACAAACAGGCGTTTGCTGTCGTAAAGCGGAAGCAGATCGTTGCGATCGAGAAACGGATTAAAACTAAACACCACCAATCCTAACAGGAGCAGTGTCAATAAGGCGCGCGTGTAAAATGGCGAAGGTGGCGTCACTCCATAGAGCCCTTTAAAACGATCAGCGATATTTAGAGTCTAGTCTTAGTGACTGGTTTTGCTTGGTTTTTTATAAAAAATGCCCTTGGCTTGGCAGCCAAGGGCATTGTCGCTGGTTGGTTTTAGCTGGCAGTAATACTTATTCAGCAGTAAAGAAATCGTTGTACAGCATGTACAAGTGCGCCGCACTCCAAGAGAAGTTTGGCGCGCCTTGCTGTTCACCCGTGAGCGGGTTGTAGTTCTCACGAATTGGGCCGTCTTGCACTAAGCCGTCAGCATGGTTGAAGAAGGCGCTGGCCATCGCCACCGCATCCTGGCGATAGCCGTATCGCTCCATGCCTTTTAAGCCAAAGTAGAATTGATCGACCCAAACGCGTCCACGCCAGTAAATATCGGGGCCAAATGCCGGGCTAGACAGCGCCGCCGTACCTAATGGCACATAGCTGTTGAACTCTTGCGGATCTTTCATCACTTTCACAACCGCATCGGCGTGAGCTTGGGTTGCAGCGCCATTAAAGAGCGGTGACCAACCTTCCGGCCCTTTGCCACGCTCGACAATGGGTTGGCCTGCACAGCCGTTAGCCAGTGGTTGGTCTTCAATGCGAATGTCGTAAAAGAATCCCGTGCTCTCATCAAACATACAAGTGTTGATGTAGTCAGCAAGCTTGTCTGCTTTGGCGCGAAACGTTTTTGCTTGCTCTGGCTTGCCAAGAAGATCGGCCATTTCCGCCAGATATTGGTTGTCACTGTACATGTAGCTGGCTTGGTCTACCGATTCTTGCAGTAGCGAGTAACCCAGTAAGGTGCCATCTTCCGCGCGGTTTTGCGCGAACTTCACCACCCAATCTGAGCGCTGGCCGCCATTGGCAAGGTAGGTTTCGAGCTGATCTTGGTCGATGAAGCCAAATACCGCCGCATCGTCTCGACCCGACTCCCAAGAGGCCGCCGTTTGTGCTGGGCTTTCAATGCGATCGTAATCGCCTTGCTTGAGCACTTTCTCATACGCCGCTTGGCCAGTGATGGTGGTGGTGCGATCGCCTTTGATGACCTCAAAGTACATCTCTCCAGCGGCGTTATTGTGGGCTTTGTCGCGCGCCGCGCCATACTCAGGTACGCCATTGCCATTGTGGTCTCGATTACGTAGCCACCAATCGTGGTAAGCGACCAGTTTCGGGTACATCTCCTCAAGCCACGCTTTGTCTTGGGTCGTCTTGTACACTTCCATTACCGCCCATGCTGCAAGGCTGGGTTTGGTGTTGCGCTCATTCCAGTTACCGCCATCGCCGCCGCGTTCTGGGCTGAGGTTATACGCCAGCAAATCGGGCACATAGCCAACATCCCAAGGACGAACCGCATCATCGGCTTGTATCTGATAAGCGAACATCGCGCGGATGTTGTTCTTCGCCACATCTGGGTTGAAATGCGCCATGGCGTAGGCTTGTTTCCAGCTATCCCACGGCCAAGTTTGGTTGCCAGAGAACCAACGTGCGGTCACCGATGGCGTCACCGAGTCAAACTTCATCGCCCCAGCAACACCACGCCAGTTGCCGTTCAATGTTTCCATTGCTTTCACCGCCACGCGTTCTTGCTCTGATGTGGCGTGCGGATTGGTTAAACCTTGGGTGAGATACCCTTCCCAACGCTGCTCAGACGCCGAAAGGTACGCTTGTGGATTGGCCAAGATGTCTTGAATCTTCGCTTGTTCCGCTTGATTTTCTTTGGCCGTCAGCACATGAGAGTAGGTGGTGTAAATCTTGGTAGAAGCGTTGATTTTCGCTGTCGAGGTAAATTGGTGACCATTTACTTGAGTGTTCATCTTCACGGACTTGTGGATTTGGTACTCAGACTCACCAGAGGTCAGCAGATCCCAGGTTGAGCGCACTTTGCCAAATGTCACGGTCAATCCGTCATCGGTGGCAACGAGGGTGCGGTGGTAATCTGGGTATTGCTCGTCGATGGTTTTATCGGATTGCGATTTGCCCTCTTTGGCGTGGTATTGCTCCAACAACTGACCATCCCAAACCAGTTCGAGCGGCGAATCCGTGATGATGTGGGTTTCTAGCAATGAGGTGCGATTTGAGACAAAACGCAGCGTCATTTCGACGGTCACCTCATCGGCCGTCAGTTTTTGCACTAACGCGCCCGGAAGGCTGTAGGCTTCCATCGTAAATTCAACTCGCTTGCCTTCTTTAAACACACTCAGGCGGTCAAAGTTATTGGCCATAAAGTTGATGTATTCTTCCGTCAAAAGTGCTGTACCGGGGAAGCCGCCCATGCCTTCTGCATTGTCTGGCAATAGGTGGCCGTGCCATGCGCCCATATCGAAAAATGGATTAAAGCGTTGGTGATCATCAAAGTCGTAATCGCGCATGTATTCAGGAGAACCACTGCGGTCGATCACATTTTTAAACTGCGAAGCACGCAGTGGTGCGCCGGTGATGGTGGTTGAGCAGCCGGC
Source organism: Vibrio vulnificus CMCP6 (assembly GCF_000039765.1). NCBI lineage: Bacteria > Pseudomonadati > Pseudomonadota > Gammaproteobacteria > Vibrionales > Vibrionaceae > Vibrio > Vibrio vulnificus. The sequence continues at coordinate 1,751,952 of NC_004459.3, forward strand.
AGTTAGCATCGCCAGAGTCATAGCAGCAATAAGGGGTTTCATCTTCATAGAAAAGTCTCTGATAGGAGAAAAGGGTTAAGCGCCAAAGGGGATTGGCGCTTTTGTTATTTGCGTTATTGAGTTTGCGAGACGGTGTGCTCGGTCTCTTGTTGACGGGTGTTCATCATCTGCTTCTTCTCAAAGCGAGAGATCCACCACCAAGCGAGGCCAGAGAACACCGCGGTCATAAATACGTTGATAAAGAAGGCTCTGACTAAGTCAACCCCGGTTGGGAAGGCCGATGCCGTCATGCTGACAACAAAGATGGCAATCAGCACGGATACGATGCTCATCCCCACTTTGCGCGAACCCATGCGGAAATCTCGTGGGGTATCGTCGAACTTCAAGCGGAAGACAAAGTACGCCACCATGATGAAGATCGGCGGAAGCATTGCCGTTCCTGCGGTGAGGTTGATCGCTTGATTCATCATGTCTTGCACCGACTCCGAACCAAAGCCATTCACCACCAGCATCACGAACACAAAGGCAAACTGCCACCACGCCGCACGGACAGGAACGCCGTGTTCGTTCAGCTCGGTGGTTTTTTCACCGTACACGCCTTTTGGAATTTCGGAGAAGTGAATTTTCACCGGAGCCGCGGTCCACATCATCATTGAGCCAAACATCGCGATGAACAAAATGATGCCAACGAAACGGCCAACCAAAGTTGGCGAGATGCCAAAGTAATTCGCCATGCCAGTGAAAATTTCCACCATGCCGCCAGCGTAAGTGAGGTCTTCACGCGCAACAAACACGTTGACCAAGAGCGAGCCGATGGCGTACATCGCACCGATTACTACACCGGCGATGATGATCACTTTGATAAAGGATTTATGGCCGCCTTTGACGTCGTTAAGGTAAGCGGCTGCGGTTTCCGCACCACCTGCGGCTTGGAAAATCCAACACATGATGCCAAGGGTTGCCCAGTTGATGGTTGGGGTCATCGCTTGTAACGTGATGGGCTCGGCGGGTGTGTGGTCACCACCAAGGGCCATCAGCGCGCCCAATACATAAATGGCAAACAAAGCAAACACGCCATAAGCAACCATTTCAGAGATCTTGCCCAACCAACTCGCGCCTTTGGTAGAGATGTGAGTGGCGAAGGCAAACAATACAATCGAGATGAGTGACGTCACCATGGGTGAGAAGCTGTATTCGTAACCCAACATGGCGTAAGACGCATAGGCAATGACGTTAGGCAGTAAGGAAACAAACCAGAACAGGTTCACAAACCAGTAGAGAAACGAGCCCAAATAAGCGGCTTTGCTGCCTAAAGGCTTTTTCAACCAGTCATACATGCCGGATTCTGAGTTCTTATTGGCGGAAACAAATTCGGCAATAATGAACACGAATGGAATGAAATAGACCACGGTTGCTAAGAGAAAAATGGGGGCGGAGCTGAGCCCCAGTTCGATGTTGTTGTTGACGATATTGCGCACGTTGAAAACCGCGGCAAAGGTCATCGACAGCAAGGCAAATTTGCCTATGGTGCCACGCAGTGATTCAGACATAGTTCCTCCCGTATCCGTCTGCAGTAAAACAAAAAAATGGATCAGTGAATGAAAATAATCTGCCAGCCATTAGAGTTGTTATGGGGGCGGGCAGGGTGAAGGGCAGAGCGGTTTTCTCTGCCCAAGTTTTCGGTCATCAACCTAGACTGGTTGAGCGTCATTTATGGAAGGACGGCGCTTGGGCTGGCCTCTTTCGCGCGTTCTTCACTGTTGAGTGACTTTTCGTACTGGCTGTATTTCCACCAAGCAAAGCCAAGGAAAATCACAATGCCGCCAACGTTGTAGAAAATGATGGTCATGATGTCGGCCCCGGTTGGGAAGGTGGATGCCAAGAATCCAACCGTGAAGATGCCAATCAGAATCGAGACTGCAACGATCCCCGTCATGCGAGAACCCATTTTGAAATCGCGCTCGAGATGGTCGAGCTTGAGACGCAGATTCAGATACGCCAGCATGATGAACAGCGGTGGCAGCATCGACGCAGCGGCGGTCATGTTGATCACGGTGTTCATCAGATCTTGCGCGGTGTCTGAGCCCAATGTTGGGATCACCATGAGCGGTAGAACGATGGCGTATTGAATCCAAGCGGCACGCGCTGGCACGCCGTTTTCATTCAGTTCCACCGTTTTCTTACCAAAGATGCCTTCTGGAATCTCAGAGAAGAAGATCTTCACTGGGGTTGCGGTCCACATCAGTAGCGAGCCAAACATCGCGGTGAACGAAACCAAACCAACAAAGCGATTCATCATAATTTCAGGTAAGCCAAAGTAGCTCGCTAACCCTTCAAACACTTGCACGGAGCCGCCAGTGAATTTCAGCTCGCTGCTGGAAACAAACACGTTAATCAACACGGAAGCAACCGAGTAAAGCACACCGATGAAGATGCCAGCCACGATGATCACTTTGACGAACGATTTTGAGCCGCCTTTCACATCGTTGACGTAGACCGCGACCGATTCCGCGCCGCCGGCAGCCATGAAGATCCACGTGGTAATGCCGAGGAAGGCCCAGCTAAATTCTGGCACCATCGCTTCCACTGTGATTGGGTCTGCCGGTTGCACGCCACCTAGCAGAGCAGCGCCGGAGAGCAAGATGTAAGAGAGCGTTAGGAGCAGCATCAGTGAAGAGGTTACTGAAGTGATGGGACCCAACATTTTCGCACCATTGGTGGAGACGTAAGTGGCAAAAGCGAACAACAGCATGCTCAATGCGGTGGTGGCAAACGGGGTAAGAATGTACTCGTAGCCTAAAAACGCGTAAGACGCATAGGCGATGACGCGCGGCAGCAACGAGGTAAAGAAAAACAGGTTAACAAACCAGTAGGTGTAAGCGGAGATGAAAGCCCAACGGCCGCCCAGTGAACTTTTCACCCAAGCGTAAACTCCCGCTTCGGAGTTTTTATTGAGCGAAACGAATTCCGCGATGATCAAACAGAAAGGGATGAAGTAAAAAATGGTCGCTAAGAAGAACATCGGTGCTGACGCCAGCCCGATCTCGATGTTGTTGTTAATGACGTTATTGAAGCTAAACACAGCGGCAAATGTCAGGGACAAGAGGCCGAATTTACCTATGGTGTTCCGTTTAGTATCAGACATGTTTTTTCTCCGAAGAGGCACGTTATTTTGTAGGGTGGAGCGACAGTTCATGCTGTCGCTCTCGTCTTTATTTATCTTTATTGCTCTATTTTCTGCCGTGGCAGTGTTTATTTATTGAGGAAATAGCCATCCTCGATCGTCACTTTCAGCACCACTTTTTTCACCGCTTGGTTGCCGCAAAAACGGTAGGCTTTGTCGTTTTCAAAAATGGCCACTTGACCTTGTTGTAGCTGGCGCGTTTCTCCTTGGCCTTGCAGTTGTTCGCGATCGGTTTCATCACGATAAGGGGTAACGGTATCGAGTTCGGATTTGGCGGCAAACTCTACGGTTTCGCCGCCTTCGAGGTAGTAATGCACATCAAAGTAACGACGGTTTCCGGTAAAGGTTTCACAGCTTTGAGAGCTGCCTTCCACCAGCATATAAACCAAGGAATCACCAATCGAATGCATCACCCCCGGTTTGATATGGTTGAGGTTATTAATCGCCTCCACACAGCGGTTCCATTTACGACCGTTGCGATATACCTGTTTGAATTGCTCTAAGCTGTCTAACACGATCATGGGTTACGCCTCGTTAACGATTTTGGTATCGGTTGAAGTGAAAAATGCGTTGTCGAAATCATGGTTTGCCATGACTTGCGCGCTGCAATCGCCTGCTTGCAATGGCATCAGAGTGAGGCCGTAGCGGAATGCATCCATATACACGCGGTAAGAGTCGAGCACTTCACTGCCCCAAGAGTTTGAACCCAAGCCCATTACTTGATGGTCAAGGTTAAGCGTGATGTAGCCACTCTTTTCTAGCTCAATCGTATGTTGTGCTTGATGCAGGTTTTGGTTGGTGTAGAACCACGCACTGAAGTTAAGCTCTTGCTGAGGCTTGACCAACAAACCACTGCCATGACGGTTGGTGAGTGAGGCCCAGCGCACCTGTTGGCGGTTGCCGTTGTTTTGTGGGAACGGGTAGTTCTCGAACATGTCCTCGACGGTGCTGTGGTAAACATCAATGAGGTTGGCTTGGCGGCTGTCTTGATAGTTCTCTTCTGGGCCGCGACCGTAGTAACTCACTTGATCAAAGCTACCGTTAATGCCTAAATCCAAACCAATCACCGGAATCACGTGAGGGTAGTCGCCGTAGCGCTCGCCACTCAGTTCTACGTTCAAATGGCCTTGCGCGTTGATTTGGTAGCGATAGGTACAACGCATGCCAAAATCAAACACGGGTGGTGCCACAATGCTGGTGGTGGTGATCAGGATGGCATCTTCGCTCGCGTCCACGCTCAGCGTACGGAAGTGCTCTTGCATGATTTGCAGATGCGCAGGGTGCCACAACCCTTCGTACTCTTGTTTGTGGTTATCAATCATTGGTTTGAAGAAGTTCAATCTTGGCTCTGATTGAATCAACTCTTCACCATTCACACGCCATGAGGTCAGTTTGCCGTTTACTTTCGAGAAAGTGAGCGTGAAGTTATGACCTGTGATCACGTGCTCTAGGCGGCTTTCTTCAAGCACCAATGGTTGAACATTGTGGTTGACTAACGCAGGCAACGTGGCGGTGTTTTCTTTCAGTTGGAACTGGTACACAGCAATGTCGTGGTTGGCCTCGCTATACAAGGTGCGGCTGTCTTTACGTACGGTGAAGTTAATGAAGGCTTCGCGCTCATCCAATTCTGGCAAGTCAATGCTCACTTCACGAGCGCTGTTTGCGGCCAGTGCTTCGACTTTAAACGGCACGCTACGCAAGGTGTCGCCTTCGGCGCGAACTTCAGCAGTGATGGTGTAGTCATCGAGGTTGGTGAACCACAGTTTGTTTTCAACGATGAAGCGGTCATAGCACCCCTCAACGGCGCGGATTTTCACCGGCGCAATCACTTGCTTATATTCTTTCAGGCCAGGGCCCGGGGTTTGATCTGGGTAAATCAGACCATCCATACAGAAGTTGTAGTTGTTTGGGTAATCGCCGTAATCACCGCCGTATTTGTAGAACTCTTGACCGTGTTCATCACGCGCTAGAATGCCGTGATCACACCATTCCCACACGTAGTGGCCTTGAATGTGGGCATGCGCGTAAAACACATTTTGGTATTCGGTGAGACCACCTGGCCCGTTACCCATCGCGTGGGCGTATTCGCAGATGATGCGTGGCTTCTCGTGTGGATGCTCACCAAAGTAGTTCATCAGTTGCGCGCGCGAGTACATAGTGGAAATCACATCCACCACTTCGGCATCGCGGTCTTCTTCGTAGTGCACCAAACGGGTGTCATCAAGGGCTTTGGTTGCGGCGTACATGGCGCGGATATTACAGCCATAACCCGATTCGTTACCGAGTGACCACATGATGATCGATGGGTGGTTTTTCTGTGCATGCACATGGCGCACTGCGCGATCGACAAACACCGCTTCCCATGCTGGATCGTTGGTGATGCGATTGAGGTCGCCAACGTTGGCAAAGCCGTGGGTTTCCACATCGGTTTCTGCCATCACAAACAGGCCGTAAATATCACACAGCTCGTAGAAGCGTGGGTCGTTCGGGTAGTGCGCGGTGCGAACTGAGTTGATGTTGTGTTGCTTCATCAACATCAGATCTTTTTCCACGCGGTCCATGCCTACTGCACGACCTTTTAGGTGGTCGTTGTCATGACGGTTGACACCGTGCAGCATCACGTATTGATTGTTGATGTAGAACAGGCCGTCACGCACTTTGATGTCACGGAAACCCACGCGTTGTGGGATCACTTCCACGACCTTGCCTTGGTGATCTTTTAAGGTGATGAACAAGTGGTAAAGGTAAGGGTTTTCAGCCGTCCAATGCGTTGGGTTCACCATATCAATGGCGAAGCTGGCTGAATGGCGGTTTTGTATCGTCAGTGAATCGCATTGACCGCTGGCTACGACAGTGCCTTTGTCATGCAGCGCGTATTCCAGCGTGTAGCCAGACGCGATAGCGGTAGAAAGATTTTCCAATTCGACCTGAGCGCTGAGCGTCGCACTTTGGTAATCGTCGGCGAAATCAGTACGAACAGTCAGATCTTGGACGTGAACCGGCTCTTTGCCTATAAGGTAAACATCACGGAAGATCCCCGCCGTCCACCACATGTCTTGGTCTTCAATGTAAGTCGAATCGGCCCATTGCATCACGCGCACAGAGAGTAAGTTTTCACCTAGTTGTGCGTAGGAAGAAATGTCGAACTCTGCAGTAAGACGGCTGCCTTTACTAAAACCGACATAGTGGCCGTTGACGTACACCTCGAAGTAGGTTTCCACGCCATCGAACTTGATGATGGTTTGTTTGTCGTCCCATTGAGGACCCAAAGTGAAAGTGCGCTGATAAGCACCCGTTGGGTTGTCGGTGGGTACAAAAGGCACATCAATTGGGAATGGGAAACCTTCGTCGGTGTATTGAAGATCGCCGTGGCCTTCCATTTGCCACATGTTGGGTACGGTAATGTGCCCCCAATCGCTCATGGTTTGTGAGTAAAACTCATCAGGCACCAGCATTGGGTTGCTGAAGTAATGAAATTGCCACTGACCACTTAACAGCATAAAGCGGCTGCTCAACTCACGCTGAAAGGTTTGAGCTTGTTGAACGGTATCATAGGAGAAGAAGTACGCACGCGGCGCCATTCTGTTCTCATGTAAATGGAGGAAGTTTTCCCAGTTGTTCACGTTTTTTCTCCCCTCGGCGACTTCGATCAAAGGATCCGCCGACGTTCTGTTAAATAGAGATTTGGATATCTGGGAAATATATTAGTAAAACTTTTACTAAATAGAATTGGTGAAAACGTTTTACTTTAACCTGATCACGAATTCTAAGTGGGGAAGAGTGAAAGGTGTGATCCGAGTTAAAGAATAATGTTTAACCAGATTGAGCGGCTTTCGCGTGGCTGATGGGGGTGTTAGGTGAAGAGGAAAAACAGCAGTGAATGAGAAAGTATTTGAACTTTAGCTATTGAAAAATAGAGATAAAAAGAAAGCACGCTCAGCGTGCTTTGGATAAAAATGGTGTCACTGCTTTATGCCGCAGCGAAACGAGCGTCCAGCATTGGCGTGAGCACAGAAAGCCATTGCGCGTAAGCGTGCGAGTTGAGGTGTAGGTCATCGCAACTGCAATCAAGAGGCAGTGTCTGCTCTGGGCAGAGCGTGGCGTTGAGATCGATAAAACGCAGTGATTGCGCCTGACATATTTGCCCTAATTGACGATTTAACTCGCTGACCAGTGGGTTCAATGATGACATTCGCTCACCCACATACAGCGTGGACTGCACCCATACTTCAATGCCCTGTTCTTGCCAAATGACCAGCATTCGACGGTAATTTTCCGCGACTTGCTGCACCGAGTAGCCCTGCGCTAAATCGTTAATCCCTGCCATGATGCACACCAGTTTCGGCTGACACACCAACGTGGTGTCAATGCGTTCAAGCATGCCTGCGGTGGTGTCCCCCGCGAGTCCGCGATTCGCGACTTGAAAACCCGAAAAAGCATCGTGCCAAGGACCCCACTCGGTGATGGAATCGCCGTACATCACCAGCTCAACCGGTTTACTAAACGCTTTGTGGTTATCTTTGGTCAAAATAAAACGACTCATGCGGTGGGCCCTTTGGTTAAAGTCGAGCGTTTCAACTAAGTGGTCAAACTGCTCTGGTGTCACGGTGTGGCCCTTTTGCTCATCGGTGAGACTTCGTTCTATGGTCAGACTGAGCGCTTTGGTCAGAGATTCAATTTCCGTGACGTAGGGAGATAAGCGTGTAGTCAGCCCATGTTGTTTGCGTAACTGGTAAAGCTCCGCCAGCAGAGCATAAAAGCGCTTATCTGGGTTGGAGTAATAGAGTTTATGCAGATCAAGGCAGGCGTTTTCTTCCAGCTCTTTAAGCAGTTGCTCGTGGTTCATGCTTGGCTCCTCTCCTGCGTCGTTCCTCTTAGCTTGAGCTTGCTTGGCACATACACTTTAAGCGGCAGTGCTCGGCCATCACGCGCTTTTTCCACCAATAAGTTAACGCCTTGAATGCCCATCATTTCTGAGTGAATTCTCACCGTCGAGAGAGGAGGGAAAGTGAATCTGGCATTGGGAATGTCGTTGACACTGATCAGTGAAACGTCGCGAGGAATGTTGAGCCCATGTTCGAGCAAAGCGCGCAGCACGCCAATCGCGATGGAGTCGGAAGCGATAAACAGCGCCTTCGGATAATCACTGCGTTCTAACATGCTTTTTGCCAACTTGTAGCCAGATGAACTGGAGAAATCGCCACGATAAATGTCCGCTTCATTGACCACGCCTTTCAACTGACCATATTCAGCAAAGGCCATTTCGCGAATGTCGGCTTGGCCCGGTTCATCTTGACCACCAATAAAACCGATGCGGTCAAAGCCTTGGCTGATAAAGAAATCCGTTACTTCTTTACTGATTTTTACCAGATCAATATCCACGCTGTCGAAGTCGCCATGGTCATCGCTAAAATCGAGATAGCAGATGTTGTCGGTCATCTTGCTGGCGCGCAACATCGCGGCAGGCGTGGTTTTGCCAACCATAAGGACACCGGTGATCTTTTTCACGTCGGGGTCGATTTTGCTGTCGTAGCAGTTGGTTAAATCGATGCCGAGTTTTTCACACTGGGTTTCAATGCCATGGCGAATAGAGAGATAGTAAGGATCGTTAATCTCAGCTTCTGGCTTGTAGTTGTACAATGCCAGGAAATGATGGGCCGGCACGGCGGCAACGCTGTTCTTTTTCGCGCTGCTGGTTCGGTATTCCAATTTCTCCGCAATTTCTAAGATGCGGCGTTTGGTCTCTTCTTTGACACTCAGAGTCGGGTCTTCATTGAGCACTCGCGACACCGTGGCCAGGGAAACGCCCGCTTCCGTGGCAATATCTTTTAACGTAGCCATTCTTCTTCCTGTTGGCACAGCGCACTGTGCGGAGTGAATTCATCTGTTCTCTATTGTAATCAAGAGGCTGCGTGATGCATCCGTTTTTTTAGTAAAAATCGAGCCGTGAGTGTTTTTATGATACTGGCACGCGAGGTGTGTGGTGGAATGTCTTTCACTAAATCTCAGTGTAAAAAGGATTGTTTATGAAAATTAGTGAAAACGTTTACACTTTGCGAATTGGATCACGGAACCCGATCCAACATGCTTGGTAAGCTTTTAAATAAGCAAGGCCATTGAGCAAATTTGAGATCAGGAGAGGCAAGGGTGAACGTTTTAGTGACAGGTGGCATGGGTTACATCGGTAGCCATACATGTGTGCAGATGATGGCAGCCGGTATGGAACCGATCATCGTCGACAACTTATGCAATGCGAAAGTGGACGTGTTAAGCCGTATTGAAGCGCTCACGGGTAAGCAACCGACCTTCTACCAAGGTGACATTCGTGACGAAGCCTTTTTAGACTCCGTGTTCGCCCAGCATGATATTCAAGCGGTGATTCACTTTGCTGGCCTCAAAGCGGTTGGCGAATCGGTGGCAAAACCACTTGAGTACTACGACAACAACGTCAATGGTTCGTTGGTATTGGCGCGCTGCATGCGCAAAGCCGGGGTGAAAAGCATTGTCTTCAGTTCATCGGCAACGGTTTACGGTGACCCAGAAATCGTTCCGATTACGGAAGATTCACCAACAGGCGCCACCACCAACCCATACGGACGCAGTAAATACATGGTGGAGCAGTGTCTAAGCGATTTGTTCCACGCAGAAAATGACTGGAGCATCACCTTATTGCGTTACTTCAACCCGGTTGGTGCGCACCCATCAGGCAGCATGGGGGAAGACCCACAAGGCATTCCCAATAACCTGATGCCGTTTATCGCCCAAGTGGCCGTTGGTCGCCGTGAAAAACTCTCGGTATTTGGCAACGACTATCCAACCCCTGACGGCACCGGCGTGCGCGATTACATCCATGTGATGGATCTGGCCGATGGCCACATCGCCGCATTGAAATCGGTGGGGAAAACCTCGGGTTTGCACATTTACAACTTAGGCACAGGCAAAGGCTCGAGCGTGCTTGAGATGGTGGAGGCGTTCGCGGCCGCATGCGGTAAACCGGTACCGTACGAGTTATGTCCACGTCGCCCAGGGGACATTGCCGAATGCTGGGCAAGCACAGAAAAAGCCGAGCGTGAACTTGGCTGGAAGGCAACACGCTCGGTGGCGGAAATGACCGCCGATACGTGGAACTGGCAGTCAAACAACCCTAATGGCTATTCCCCTGCGTAATGACAGCCACCGCGTTGTCATCTGCGCTTCTCACAGTGTTGGGAAGCTGAGTTTGAAGAATTTTGAAGAGTTGAGTAAGTTCTATGTCGAATGTTGAGTTTAACCCTGTGGATCATCCACACCGTCGTTTTAATCCACTCACGGGGCAGTGGGTTTTGGTTTCCCCTCATCGTGCAAAACGCCCTTGGAGCGGTGCCGATGAAAAACCGGCCATTGATGAACTGCCAAGTTATGATGAGAAGTGTTTCTTGTGTCCGACCAACGAACGCGTCTCTGGCGATGTCAATCCAGATTACCAAGGCACCTACGTGTTTAAGAACGATTTTGCTGCCTTGATGGTGGACTCACCGGATGCGCCAGAGTCAGATAATCCGCTCTTCAAAACCCAAGGCGTGCGTGGTTTGAGCCGAGTCATTTGCTTCTCGCCAGATCACAGCAAAACCTTACCTGAGCTACCAGTGGAAAAAATCCGCGGCGTGATTGAGACCTGGAACGAACAAATTGAAGAGCTCGGCAAGGAATACATTTGGGTTCAAGCGTTCGAAAACAAAGGCGAAACCATGGGCTGTTCTCAGCCGCATCCACACGGTCAAATCTGGGCGAACAGCTTCTTACCCAATGAGATTGAGCGCAAAGAGCACAACCTAAAAGCGTATTACCAAGAACACGGCAGCAACTTGCTGGTGGATTACGTGCAAGCAGAACTCAAAGATGGCTCACGCACCGTGGTGGAAACCGAACACTGGTTGGCCGTCGTGCCTTACTGGGCTGCGTGGCCATTTGAAACCATGTTGCTGCCGAAAACGCACATTCGCCGTATGAGTGAACTTAGCGATGAGCAACGAGACGATTTAGCGCGAGCGATCAAGAAGCTGACCAGCCGTTACGACAACTTATTCCAGTGCTCATTCCCATACTCAATGGGCTGGCACTACGCGCCGTTTTTTGACCAAGGCACCGACATCGATCATTGGCAGCTTCATGCACTTTTCTATCCGCCACTCCTGCGCAGTGCGACGATTCGCAAGTTTATGGTCGGTTACGAAATGCTGGCAGAAAGCCAACGCGATCTCACCGCAGAGCAAGCCGCGCAGCGTCTGCGTGATGTGAGTGATGTCCATTACAAAGAATGCTATCCCCTTCCTACTTGAAGCTGCAGCGGTGTTGGCTGCATTCGTTCACCCCAATCACATAGCATATCTATGCTCATGGGGATTCACTCATTTGCCGCCTACCTGCAACTTCAAGTTGTTTGGGTATAAGTTTTTAAATTGAACTGATTACGAATAACGGGATAGCGCGATTTTACAGATAGAAGTTAGGCTCAACGCGCTATCCCACATCAAATTACTATTTTAAGAGAACGTCCCTATGTCTGAACTTATCCAAAATGTGAAAACCTCTTTTGAACAAGTGCTGGGTTACGCGCCAAGCCACATCATTCAAGCGCCTGGTCGTGTGAACCTGATTGGTGAGCACACCGACTACAACGATGGTTTTGTGTTGCCATGTGCCATTAACTACCAAACCGTGGTGGCAGCAGCAAAGCGTGAAGACAATATCGTGCGTGTGGTTTCAGTCGATTACGGCAACGCAGTGGACGAGTTCGATATCACGCAAGCCATTACTTTCCAGCAAGACAAAATGTGGGCGAACTACATTCGCGGTGTGGTCAAGTGCCTTCTTGCACGCGGTTACTCGTTCACAGGAGCGGATATTTCAGTCAGCGGCAACGTGCCTCAAGGTGCGGGTTTGAGCTCATCGGCGGCGTTGGAAGTGGTGATTGGCCAGACGTTCAAAGTGCTGTTCAATCTTGAGATAAGCCAAGCGGAAATCGCCTTAAACGGTCAGCAAGCTGAGAACGAATTCGTTGGTTGTAACTGCGGCATCATGGACCAAATGATTTCAGCGGAAGGGCGTGAAAATCACGCGATGTTATTGGATTGCCGTAGCTTAGAAACGGAATCGGTTTCGATGCCAGAAGAGATGGCCGTCGTGATCATCAACTCGAATAAAAAACGTGGTTTGGTCGACAGTGAATACAACACTCGCCGTCAGCAATGTGAAGAAGCGGCGCGCATTTTCGGTGTGAAAGCGCTGCGCGATGTGACGATTGAGCAGTTCAATGAGAAAGTTGCTGAGCTCGATGAAATGGTGGCAAAACGTGCCCGTCACGTCATCACAGAAAACGATCGTACTGTGGAAGCGGCGCAAGCGCTGCGAGCGCACGACATGAAGCGTATGGGCGAGCTGATGGCCGAGTCTCATGCCTCAATGCGCGATGATTTCGAAATCACGGTAAAAGAGATCGATACGCTGGTGGAGATCGTCAAAGAGGTGATTGGCGACCAAGGCGGTGTGCGCATGACTGGCGGTGGCTTTGGTGGCTGTATCGTGGCACTTGTACCACCAGCGCTGGTTGATGACGTGAAAGCCACCGTTGCAGCGAAATACCAAGCGGCAACAGGCTTAAAAGAATCCATTTACGTGTGCCAAGCCAAAGATGGCGCGGGTTTGGTTGAAGTGCTGTAGGACGGCGGGATGATTGCTCAATTGAACCAAACTATGACTGAGCAGGCAGCCTTTGATGGCCAGCCTGCCCAATTAGTGGAACTGTCAAATCGTGCGGGTATGTCTGTGACCTTAATGGACATTGGCGCGACTTGGCTAAGTTGCCAATTACCGTTGGCGAGCGGGGAGCGAAGAGAAGTTCTGTTAGGCGTGGGGACGATGCAGAACTTCGAGCGTCAGGCAAGTTACATGGGGGTAACCGTCGGGCGTTATGCAAATCGCATCGCCAATGGGCTTTTTTCGATTGATGATGTGGCGTACAAAGTTTCGGTAAACCAAGCGGGGAACTGTTTGCATGGTGGAGCGCAAGGTTTTGATAAACGACGTTGGCATATTGAATCGCAATCAAGTAGCGAAGTGACCTTTTCACTCGAATCTCCAAATGGCGATCAGGGGTTTCCCGGCCATCTTAGCGTTAACGTGCAGTATCAGTTGACCGACGAGAATCAACTGACTATTCGTTACTGGGCAACAACCGATGCCGTGACGCCAGTGAATCTCACTAACCATGCGTATTTCAATCTAATGGGGGCGGAATCGGGGCATGATTGCTTGCAGCATAAGTTGGTATTAAATGCCCCGTGCTATTTGCCGACCAATGACGTTGGCATTCCATTGGGTACGCTGCGAAGGGTTTCTGGCACCAGTTTTGATTTCAATACTGAAAAAGCCATTGGTGAAGTTTTGCTACAAGATGAGCAGCAACAATGTGCCAAAGGGTATGATCACAGCTATTTGTTTGAACGAGAGCGCGATGTGTCTCTGCCCGTTGCGTGTGTGACCTCGCCTGATGAGTTGATTCGTTTGTCTGTTTGTACCAACAAACCCGCCATTCAGCTCTACACGGGTAATTGGCTGGCAGGCACACCAAACCGCAGTGGTAGTGAATATCGAGACTACGCAGGATTGGCGCTGGAGACCCAATTTTTGCCTGATTCGCCGAACCATCCGGATTGGCCACAACCCAGTTGCCTGCTTTATCCTGGAGAAGAGTATCGTTACTTTACCTCCTATCATTTTGATTTTTAGTCGTTTAAATAAAAGGCTCTGCATGTTGGAGCCTTTTTCATTCTTTCCTCAAAAACAATCAATGCTCTTGGTTGCATATTTTTTAGTGATCCAGTTAACAAACTCAGTGTTGCCAGTGGCAAAGCGTTTCCCCTCTACCATTCTATAAAGAGCAATTATAAAAATAACAAATCTATCAGCCTTGAAAATCTGAGTCAGAATCTCTGTCGGGATGGGTACGTCATGTTGAAGCTAAGAAATATGAAAGTCAGCTATAAGCTGGCAATGATTGTTGCTGTCGGAATTTTAGGATTCCTACTCCTACTGTTTATCTCTGTTAATACTCTCAAAACGAACTTGATTGCTGAGCGTCACGCGCGGTTGAACGCCGTGATCCATACGGTGTTGTCACAAGTGGAATCACTCAGCCAAACATACGCCAAATCAGAGGCGCAAAATCTGGCCAAGGCGTTGATCTCAGCCACGCGTTTTGATGAAAACAACTATCTATTTGTCATTGATGAAAATCGCAATACCGTGGTTCATCCGATCAAACCTGAGTTGGTTGGCCAGCAGATGGGCAATGGCAGCGATGGTCAGTTTTGGTTCACTATGGTGGATTTAGGCCGAGCGGGGGGGACTGGCTCACTCACCTATCTGTGGCAAAACAGTCGCGGTCAACCTGCCGACAAACTCTCAGTGGTGCACGGTTTTGCTCCTTGGGGCTGGATCATTGGCTCTGGGATGCTATTGGACGATATCGAAGCGGCGGTGAATCAACAAATTTTGAAAATGGGCATGGCCACTCTTGCGATTGCCTTGGTCATGAGTGCGCTGGGGATGCTGATTAGCCGCGCGGTGATTGAGCCGTTAAACGCCATTCGCCAGAGTATGAAGCAAGTCGCGGCAGGAAATCTAACCGCTCAAGTGGCGGTGTTGGGTAAAGATGAATTTGGCCGCTTGGCACAGGACATCAATCAAAGTATCGGCTCAGTCAGAGAGGCGCTGTTTGAATCGGTTCAATCTGCTTCCGAGGTGGCTGATGCCGCGGTGCGCATTGCATCATCAGCGGAAGAGACCAGCCAAGCGGTGTTGAGTCAGCGAGACCAGTTGAATCAGTTAGCCACGGCAATGAATGAGATGAGTGCGACGGTGGCTGATGTGGCCGGCCACGCCGAGGACACCGCCAGAGATACGCTGGATGCGACCAAGGAAGCCAACTTGGGCGATAAAGACGTGCATTCCAGCGTGGACAGCATTAAGTCTCTGTCTGTTGAACTCGAAGTGGCCAATGATCAGGTCGCCAAGCTCAAAGAAGGGGTGATGCAGATCAGCGAATTCACCAATGTGATCAGCAGTATCTCAGAGCAGACCAATTTGCTTGCGCTCAATGCCGCGATAGAAGCCGCAAGGGCAGGAGAGCAAGGGCGTGGTTTTGCGGTGGTGGCTGATGAAGTGCGAAATCTGGCTGGGCGCACTCATCAATCGACCGATGAAATACAAACCACCATCAATAAACTGCAGCAGTTAGCCGTCTCTGCAGTGGAGGCGATGGAGAAAAGCCAATCACTGGCACAAAGCAGTGTCGCTCGAGCGGAACACGCGGGAGAAGATTTGCAATTGATCGTTGATCACATTCGTCACGTGAGCGATAAAGCAACGCAGATCGCCACTGCAGCGGAAGAACAAAGTGCGGTGGCAGAGGAGATGAATCGCAACGTCAGTGGTATCAATGACGCGGCGATGGAGATGTCGCAAGCGGCCAACTTCTTAGCTGAAGAGAGTGAAACCTTGGCCGATTTGTCGCGCCAGCTTGATCAGAAGATGACGCGATTTAAGCTTTGATGAGGCAAAGACTCTAAGAGAGCTTGGCCACAGAATCTCTTCTTACCAAAGTGGGTGAGAAGATCATGGTGCTGTGGTCGGCTTCTTGCTGGCGAGCCAAATCGATCGCCAGTCTCGCGGCTTTCTCTGCCATCATCTGTATTGGATAGCGCACGGTGGTGAGGCGAGGGCTGACATAGCGAGCAATCAAGCCATCATCGAATCCTATCATTGACACTTGCTCTGGCACCTTTAAGCCATTTTCATCCAATACCGATAGCGCACCCGCCGCCATGTAGTCGTTGTAAGCGACCACGCCGGTGATCGGCAGAGATTTTGTCAGCAGGTTAGTCATTGCCGTTTCCCCACCATCACTATTGGGCTCGCCTTGTTCGATGTACGCACTGGAGAGCTCGATGTGATTGTCTCTTAATGCGGCGAGATACCCAGCGATGCGCGCGTCGGCGTCTTCAATTTTGTGGCTCGATGAAATGCAGGCAATGTGTTGGTGGCCATGGCGAATCAAATACTCTGTAGCCAAATAGGCCCCTTTGTAGTTATCGAGGGAAATGCAGCGTTGCGCGATTTTTGGAATATGACGATTGATGATCACTAAGCTTGGCACTTCTTGCGCGTATGACAGCAACTCTTCATCGCTCAAGCCTTTCGAATGAATCACCAGTGCATCGCAACGGCTATTGATCAGCAGTTCAATGGCTCTGCGCTCTTCCTCGGCATTGTGATAGCCATTGCCAATCAGTAGATGCTTGCCATTTTCATGGGCCACTTCATCGACGGCTTTAATCAGCGTGCCGAAGAAGGGATCCGATACATCACCAACCAATACGCCCATGGTGTTGGTGCTTTGACTCACCAACGCTTTGGCGGCGGCGTTGGGGCGGTAGCCCAGTTTGGCCATTGCTTGAGTGACGGATTCAATCGACGCTTTACTGGCTTTGGGCGATTTATTAATCACTCGTGAGACGGTGGCGATGGAAACGCCAGCCTCGCGAGCGACATCTTTAATTGTGGCCATGTGTTACCTCATTTCTATGCTGCCCTCATTAAACCTCTGAACTGTAAATTAGGCAAATAACTGCGAGTTTTCATTTTAAAAATGCGATCTTTACCACTTGTAATATCAGGCTCTAATGATAGTGTAAACGTTATCTTTTTAGTAAAACTTTACTGAGGTTATCTTACATGGAAACGATCGCTTACGCTGATTTCGCCAAGCTGGAAATTCGTACTGGGAAAATTATTGAAGTCGCCCGTCATGCGAATGCAGACAAACTCTATATCGTACAAATTGATGTTGGTGAGAAAACGCTGCAAACCGTCACTAGCCTCGTGCCGTACTACAGCGAAGAAGAGCTGATGGGCAAACAAGTGGTGGTGTTGTGCAACCTTGCCAAAGCGAAAATGCGTGGAGAAACCTCAGAATGCATGTTGTTGTGCGCAGAAACGGACGATGAAAGCGAAAGTGTTCTCTTAACGCCAGAAAGAGCGATGCCGACGGGTGTGAGGGTTGTTTAAATTTTAAGCATAAGCATCAATATATATGTGTAGATTATGCTTTTGGTCTCATTATTCAATACTGCTATTTGTTGGCTAAGGGAGAATAATTATAATTCTTGGCGCTGTTTTTTGTTTTAACAGTATGAAATACAAGGAATTATAATGAATAAAATGTTGCCTATTCTGGCATTGGCTATGGGTACTGCGTTTCATGTAAACGCGACGGAAACAGAACAACCGCAATTAGGCCCAAAACAAGGTTGGTATCTCGGTCTTGACGCAGTAAAAGCGGAAGTCAGTTTCAATGATGTTGGTAGCCAGTCTTATGACTTAGATGTTGGTGCAGCGTTTACCGTTGGTTACGATAAGAAATTTACGAACAACTTCGTTACTGGTTTTGAATTTGAGTATGCGTACTTTGGTTCAAAGAAAATGGGTGAGACTCTGTCTAACTCAAACGTTGGTCAGGTCATGACGGATATCGAAGTGGCGTTTTCTGCTTTCGGATTCAATATGCGTCCTAAATACTATTTCGGTGATTCGAAATTCTATCTTGGCGGCTTATTGGGTTATGCATCAACGAAGCAAGAATGGCTGAGAACCCGAGATAATTTCCAATCAGCGACGGACAAAGAAAGCAGCGGCAGTGGCTTTAACTACGGTGTCGAAGTGGGGTATGAATTTGACTCAGGTTGGATGTTGCAAGGTGGTTACCGCGGCGTGGCAACGGATTTTGACGATGTAAACGTCGACATTAGTGCGCTTTATATTGGTGGTCGTTACAAGTTTTAATCGGCCTCATATGCCTATTTCAAAGGGAGCATCATGCTCCCTTTTGTATTATGAGCGCGTCAATCAATGGATAGTGATGTGACTCCACTCCAGCCAAATTGCCATATTTTGGCGCGTGGCGATCGTCTTCTTTAGGAAAATGCCAGCCTACGGTGTATTGCACAAAATGTTGGGCAAACGATTCGGAGATCTCTAAGCATCCCGCGAGTACCGTATCGACATAAGTTTGCATGATTGGGCTAAGAGGGCAGGGTGGTTGCGGATCGTCTTTTACATACACCCAAATTGGATGAGCACGATTGAATGAGTGGTCGGTTTCTATCTGATCCGGCGTAATCTCAATGCGATGGTAGCCTCTCTCTCGGCGATCGAACTCCGCGAGCGCACGATCATCAATTTCCAGTAGCACACCATTCACTTGGCTCTCGCCACGGTTCACAACCAACGGTGAGAGAATGTAGCTGTCGTCGACTTTGCCCCAATAGCGCACAAGGCCATGAGCAATCACCGGGATAGCCTCACCCGTTTGACCCGTCAATTGACGCGACGCAGCATTGATTAAGCTGCCATAACCAAAAATGTACATCTGTATTCCTTGAGCCATATTCCTAATGACCGTTATACCTAAGAGGTAAAATTTTTAAAGTTGTATTTTTAATGCATCTTTAGTGCTACACTGCATTTGTTGTGAATTTGCTCAGCATGTGGAGGGGGCGAAACGTGCTAAATATTACTGACAAAAAAGTGGAAGAAAAAATTCCCGCTTGGCTGAGATTGGGTTTTCGACCTTTCTTTTTATTAGGCTCGGTGTACGCCATTATCGCTATTGCGGTGTGGGTATGGATTTTTCAAACCGGTCAGCCAACACAACTCCAAGTGCCAGGACTTTGGTGGCATGTGCATGAAATGCTGTTTGGTTTTGCGATGGCGATTGTGGCTGGGTTCCTTTTAACCGCGGTACAAAACTGGACGGGCATCAACGGCACCAAACATTATCGTTTAGCACTGCTGGTGGCGCTGTGGTTGTTGCCGAGAATTTTGCTTTGGACGCCAACGCCACTGTGGTTAACCTCCAGCATTGAAGCGCTGTTTCTTGCTTTGGTGGCCTTTGAAATCGGTAGCCGAGTGGTGCAGGCCAAAGGTTGGCGTAATCTCTTTTTCGTCCCACTGTTTTTGTTGGCAATCGGTGCTAATTTTGCCAGCTATGCGACAATAAAAGGCATGCCGCCATTTACCTCTTCGGCGGTTTGGCAAGCGATGCTTTGGTGGTTCACCTTGCTGTTGTCGGTGATGGGGGCACGCGTGATCCCATTCTTTACCGCGCGTCGTTTTAACTTTGAAAAAGCCAATCCGATTGTTTGGCTCGATTGGGCGGCAAACTTACCTTTGGTGATGCTGTTTTTGCTCAGCTTTTTCCCAGTGACCATGGCACAGCTTGGCCAGCCGTTGATGGTGATCGCGGGTGTCGCGCAACTGGTGCGCTTTATCCGTTGGAAACCTTGGCTGACCCTAAGTGAGCCGTTGGTTTGGTCGTTGCACGCCGCTTATCTGTGTTTACCGTTGAGTCTGCTGTTGCGCGGTTTGCTGGATAATCCGTTCGCGTCACACAACCTGATCCACTTGTTTGCGATTGGGGCTTTGGCTGGGCTTATTCTGGCGATGATTGCACGTGTCACCATGGGGCACACCGGACGAATGATCTACCAAGGGCCGAATATGAGTCTGGCGTTTGGCGCACTCTTCCTCGCGGCTTTGGTGCGCAGTTTTGGCGTCATTTTTGCGCCAGCACAACTGTTTATCTGGATCGACATCAGTGCCGCGCTGTGGGTATTCGCGTTTACACTGTTTGCTGGAAGTTTGGTTATATGCTCGTGACGCCGCGAGCCGATGGTCACCCGGGCTAAGCTCTGCATGATATAAACAGCAAAGCCACTCACGAGGAGTGGCTTTGTGTTATTAAAAGCGTTTAAAAGCGTATTGACGTTGGATGTTAGAACCCGCGCATTTGAATGCGACGCAAGAACTCGGTCATCACGCGGTCATAGAGTAAATCGCCAAGGAAAGCATCTTCAACATGATGATCAATACTTGGGTTGTCGTTCACCTCAATGACATACACTTGGCCATCCACTTCCTTAAGATCGACACCATACAGCCCATTACCAATCAAGTTGGCGGCTTTTAGCGCCACATCAACCACGTTTTTCGGTACTTGTTTCAAATCCAAGGTTTCAAAACCACCGGACGACACTCGACCACTATTGTGATGTTGGTAGATCTGCCAATGGCCGCGGCTCATCATGTATTTACAGCTGAAAATCGCTTGGCGGTTCAAAATACCAATGCGCCAGTCAAAGTCAGTAGGCATAAAGGCTTGCGCCAAAATCAGCTCACTTTTTTCAAACAGCGCTGTGGCTTCTTTTTCTAACTCTTCTTCGTTACGTACTTTCACCACGCCACGTGAGAATGCGCCGTCTGGAATCTTCAACACCATTGGGAAATCCAGCTCATTGAGCAGGTCACTTTTCCATTCTGGGTCGAAGTTTTTCAAAATAACGCTCGCTGGCGCGGGCACTTTGTTGTTTTTCAGCAACTCCGTGAGAAAAACTTTGTTGGTGCATTTCATGATCGACTCTGAGTCGTCCATCACCACTAAACCAAGCTTTTCTGCCGTTTTGGCAAAACGGTAGGTGAAGTTACTGATGTTGGTGGTGCTGCGAATAAACAAACCATCAAACTCACCCAAACGAGAAATCTCATCTTTGGAGATGGTTTCTAAGTTCATCCCCAAACGCGATGCCGCGCGTTTAAAGCGTTTCAACGCTTGTGGGCATGAAGGGGGCATTTTTTCTTCTTCATCGATCAGCATCGCGATGTCGTAGCGATACTTTTTCTCTTGTTTTGGTTTACGCCAAACCTTGTTGGAGAACATCTCCAACGACTCAATAAAGAAGTTTTCTTCCGCGTCGCTGAGCTCTTGGAATGGAAAAGGCGCGACGGAGTCGATTTGCCAATGGTGCTGATTTTTGGTCATTTTTAATTCAATGACGGGCACCATAAATTGTTCAAACAGACGACGGGCGAGCTTCTCTAAACCTTTGTGTTCAGTACGGCCAAAGTAGATCTTACAGCGGATGCTGTCTTGCTCTTTCGCCAACTTGTTGAGCTTGAGGAATCCAGATGAAATCAGCAGAGGTTGAGTGATGTCATTAATGGCCGTCACCGTCGGGATGACGCGGTGGCCGCGAGCCCCCGCCATTAGCGAACAATAGTAACCGCTGCTCATGTAACCATAATCGCGACACAGGTTCACCACCTGCACGCTACGCTGATTGTGTTGCCAGTCACTGTCGAGATATTGGGCAACATCAACCACTTGTTCAGATGGGAAATACTGCTGCCAGTCACTAGCTTGGTCAGTCACAATTAAAAGATTTGCCATCTATTTCTTTCCTTAATAAACGAGCTATGATGAGGGTGCTTTCTCACTTATTCCTGAAGGTGTTACATGGATTTTCGTGTTGCGAAAATTGCCGATCTTGACGCGTTAAACCGATTGGAAAGGGAACTTTTCGTTGGTGATAGAATTGCACCAAGACAAATGAAGCGTTTCATCCAATCTGAACATGCCGTTTTGTTGGTGGCAGATAGTGGCCAACAGCTCGCGGGTTATGCACTGTTACTTTTTCATCAAGGAACACAACTCTCAAGATTGTATTCGATTGCCGTTAGACCTGAATTTCGGGGGCAGAAGATTGCTCAGTCGCTGATTGAACTCTGTGAGCAGTCAGCCATCGAACAGGGTTTCACTACATTACGCCTAGAAGTTCGTGAAGACAATAGTGCCGCAATAAATTTGTACAAAAAGCTGGGTTATCAAAAGCTTAAAATCCTTATTCACTATTATGATGACTTGAGTGATGGGATACGAATGCAGAAACGTTTGGCGCATTATGGGCCCAAAACTTTGCTGCCTATGCCGCTCTATGTGCAGACCACCCCTTTTACTTGTGGCGCGGCTTGTTTGTTGATGGCGTTTGCCCATCACGACGCCAGTTTTCAGCCATCACGTAAGCAGGAGTTGCAGCTTTGGCGCGAAGCAACCACCATTTTTATGGCCGCCGGACATGGCGGGTGCAGTGGGCATGGTTTGGCGTTAGCGGCTGCACGCCGAGGTTACACGGTAGAGCTGTGGAGTCATGCGAAATCGACGCCGTTTATTGACAGCGTGCGCGATGAAAATAAGAAGCAAGTGATTGAAATTGTGCATCAGGATTTCTGTCAGCAGTTAGAAGAATACCCTGTGAGCACCATTGAAGCGCCGCCATCGCAAAGCCAGTTGGAAGAATGGATCAGCATGGGCGCGAGCGTGTTGCTGCTGATCAGCACCTATCGATTTAATGGCAGCAAAGAGCCGCACTGGGTGCTGCTAAGTGGCATGAGTGAGCGTTTTTTCTTTATTCACGATCCCCACGCAGAATCGGAAGAAGAAGCGATGGCATCTGCGCACGTGACGGTGAGTAAAAAAGCGTTAGCGCAGATCATCGGCTTTGGTAAACAGAAACACACGGCCTGTGTGGTTATCCACCCAGACCGCGTAAAAGTGTAAGCATCACCAGAATTTGAGCCGCTTGAGTAGTAACACTTCGGCGGCAAAAATGACCACCAACCCAATACAGAACCATAAGAAGGCGAGTGGCGATTCCACACCGGGTATGCCGCCAATGTTGATACCGAGTAGGCCGGTGAGAAAACTGGTGGGCAAGAAAATACTGGCGATTAATGTAAACAGATAGCTGTTGCGGCTGATTTTGTCTTCGCGCAACTGCTGAATTTGTTCTTTGAGCAGCGCCAATTCACCCAGAAAGAAATCAATGGTTTCGTTAATGCGGGTAATGTTACTCAACGCGTAATTGAGCATCAGCTGCTTTTTCTCCAACAAACCCAGTTCGGCCATAGCGAAATCTGCAATGGCGTATTGCTGCGGGCGAATAAAGCGTTTGATCCTCAACAGCGCTTTTTGCACTTCAATGATGTCACCAATCTGATCGGTATCGAGTTCGAACTGCTCAATTTGTTCCTCAATATCCAACAAATAGTGCTGCATTTTGCCGGTTAAACCATCAACAATCGCCAGCAAAAGATCGGCAATCGCCGCGGGACCTTTTTGCTCAACCAGCGCTTCGCGAATTTCAGAAATGGCTTTGGAGGATGTTTTGCGTGTGGAGATCAGGGTGCCATTGAAATAGAGAATCCGGATACTGAGCATATCTTCCGGCACAGCGTTTTCATTCATATTGACGCCACGCAAGATCAGCATAAAGCTGTCGTCGTCATAACGATGGAAAGAAGGGCGCGTTTCATCAGCCAATAGATGGTTCACGGTACTAAGTGGCACTTGGTTTTCGAGTAACCAAGCGCGAATGTCTGGGTGATGGCGTTCACAGTGGTACCAGTGATTCGCTTTTATCGTTTGAAAGTTGTTATCTGGCTGGTTGGCTGGTGTGGTGGAAAAATCCCAGTGATCGATCAAAAATCCCATATCAAAGAGTCGCTTTGGTGATTGAAACTCACCCCAAGTTACGCGACTTGGGGGAGTTTGGCTACTCTAATCATTGTGCAAATATCTTAGGGAAAGATCAGCTCGCCTGTTGCAATTGAGGCGACTGAGCGGTGGTATGCTTTTTTGCGATGTAGTTTTCCACACTTTGCACTTGCTCTGGAGTGAGGTAGAGGCCCAGTTTGGTTCGACGCCATAAAATATCTTCACTGCATTGCGCAAATTCATGCGCCATCAGGTAATCCAATTCTCGCTGGTAAACCTCTGGGGCAAGTTCGATGCCCATTGCTGATACCTCTTCTGCCCCCGCGAGCAATTGGCGTGCATCGCTGCCGTATTGGCAGACATAACGGTAGGCTAAGGTTGCACTCAACCAAGGGTATTGTTGGCGCAACGCGTGGGCGAGCTGTTCTCGTGTACAGCTAAAATCACCGCCGGGGAGCGTTTGTTGCGCCGTCCACGGTGTGCCCATATGGTCGAAATAGGGCGCGAGTTTACGCATGGCAGACTCCGCCAACTTGCGATATGTCGTCAGTTTGCCACCGAAAATAGAGAGCAGCGGTGCTTGGTCAAGTTCTTGCTCCAGCTCGATGGTGTAATCACGCGTGATGGCTTGGGGGGAATCGGATTCATCATCGCACAGCGGTCGGACACCACTGTAAGTCCACACCACATCTTGTTTGCTCAGTTGGTGGACAAAATGCTGATTAACAATATCAATTAAGTAGTCAACTTCCTGTTCTGAAATCGCCACGTGGCGAGGGTCACCGGTGTATTCGACATCCGTTGTGCCGACAATTGAGAACTTATCCAGATAAGGAATCACAAACACAATCCGCCCATCGTTGTTTTGCAGGATGTAAGCTTGCGGATCGGGATGTACGCGCGGCACGACAATGTGTGAACCTTTGATCAAACGAATGTTGCGTGGTGATGGGCCATCTAAACTGTCATCGTAAAATTGTTTCACCCAAGGGCCCGCAGCGTTGACTAAGGCTTTGGCGTAACGCACAAACTGTTCACCATTTTGCTGATCTTCAATGGTGACTTTCCAAAGGCCGTCAACACGCTCAGCTTTGCTCACTTTGCAGTAATTACGCACTTCGGCACCATTGCGTTTGGCACTGATGGCATTCAGTAGCGTGAGGCGAGCATCGTCGACCCAACAATCGGAATACTCAAAGCCAATTTTCATTTCCTCTTTCAGCAGCCCAGTTTCGGCAAGGTTCACCTTGTGACTGCTAGGCAGTGTGGTGCGCTTACCTAAGTGATCATACAAAAACAGCCCGCAACGAATCATCCACGCCGGGCGAAGATAGGAGCGGTGAGGCAGGCGAAAACGCATTGGAAAGGCAATGTGCGGCGCTTTTTTGATCAGCACTTCGCGTTCCGCCAGAGCTTCGGAGACCAAACGAAACTCATAATGTTCCAAATAGCGTAAACCACCATGGATCAGTTTCGAGCTGGCTGAAGAGGTCGCCGAGGCAAAATCTTTGGCTTCAAAAAGTGCGACACTAAGGCCACGTCCTGCCGCATCTGCTGCGATGCCTGCGCCATTGATACCACCCCCGACAACTAAGATGTCGAGTGTTGATGTAGGTGTGGAGGAGTTGTTCTTCATTTGAGCTGACCTAATGTTATTTTTGTTCGAACGAGCATTTTTGAAACTTAAATGAGCATAACTTAAGTTTCGAATGAGATCAGCTATTATTTTCGTTTGTGCTCGTTTGTGTGATTTGAACACAAAAAAGCCCCGACACTCAGTGACGGGGCTTGGAAACACGTTTTAAATTTATTCGCCTGCGACAACGCAAGGGATCTGCTGCTCTTTCAAAATCGCCGTGATCTCTTCTGGTGGCTGTTCATTGGTGATCAGCATATTGATTTGCGAAATATTCCCCAGCTTAACCATCGCATTGCGGCCAAATTTACTGTGGTCAACGGCCAGATACACGCTGCGACTGTTTTCGATGATAGCTTGTTTCACGCGCACTTCATGGTAGTCGAAATCGAGCAGTGAGCCATCGTAATCGATGCCACTGATGCCTAGAATGCCGAAGTCCAAACGGAACTGCTTGATGAAGTCGAGTGTTGCTTCACCGACGATACCGCCATCACGGTTGCGAACTTCGCCACCGGCGAGAATCACTTTAATCTCAGGATTGCTCAGCAAAATACTGGCAACGTTGATGTTGTTGGTGACAACGCGCAGTTGCTTGTGGTTTTTATTCAGTGCTTTGGCCACCGCTTCTGGTGTGGTGCCGATATCAATAAACAGCGTTGCTCCATCGGGAATGTGCTGCACCAACTCTTCGGCAATCAAATCTTTTTCGGTGAAATGTTCTTTTTTGCGCGTGGAGTAAGAGGTGTTCTCTGAACTCAGTGGGATGGTCGCACCACCATGGTAGCGGCGAATTTTGTTTGCATCGGCAAGCTCATTCAGATCGCGGCGAATCGTTTGTGGGCTGACATTGAACTTCTCGACTAGCTCGTCGGTGCTCACGTAGCCTTGTTTTTTCACCATCTCGATAATTTGTTGGTGTCTTGGAATCTGTTTCACTTTGTCTCCCTGATGCCTCTGCCTCAATGATCCTTTTGGCAGAAATGCTGGCATTCGAAAATAATCACTCAGGCTATTGTGCGCTAAATGATGAGTTCATAGAAGTTGTCGAGGTCAAGAATTCGTGTGAAACAACAAAAAAGGGCGTCAAAAGACGCCCAAAATTGGGGGGAGGTGATTTTAATCTTCGAGATCGCGCAATTCAGACCAAGTTTGCGCACATTTGACTGCGCGTTTCCAGCCTTTATAGCGTCGGCTGCGTTTCTCTTCATCTTGATGAGGAAGGAAGCTGCGGTCGATCTCTGCTTTGCCTTGAAGTTCATCAATACTGTTCCAGTACCCCACGGCTAAGCCCGCTAGGTACGCAGCGCCCAGCGCGGTCACTTCGGTGACTTTTGGACGATGCACTTCGGTATCAAGCACATCAGATTGGAACTGCATGAGGAAGTTGTTGGCGACAGCGCCGCCATCAACGCGTAGGGCAGAAAGCTTAATGCCTGAGTCTGCTTGCATTGCGTCCAGTACATCACGGGTTTGGTAGGCAATGCCTTCTAACGTTGCACGGATGATGTGGTTTGAGTTAACGCCACGAGTGAGGCCAACAATGGTACCGCGAGCATAGGCATCCCAGTACGGTGCGCCTAAGCCCGTAAAGGCTGGCACCACATACACGCCGTTTGAGGTGTCCACTTTTGTGGCGAAGTATTCGGAATCGTGCGCATCGGAAATCAGTTTCAGCTCATCACGCAGCCACTGAATCGAAGCGCCGCCCATAAATACCGCACCTTCCAGTGCGTAGGCTGGCTCACCTTTTGGTCCACACGCGAGTGTGGTCAACAAACCGTTGCGTGAGGTCACTTTCTCTTGTCCGGTGTTCATCAACAAGAAACAGCCAGTTCCGTAGGTATTTTTCGCTTGGCCAGCTTCAACACACATTTGGCCGTACAGCGCCGCTTGTTGGTCACCCGCAATGCCTGAGATAGGAATACGCGTACCGCCTTTACCACCGATGTTGGTTTGGCCGTAAATTTCTGATGAGCGTTTTACTTCCGGCATCATTGACGCTGGAATGCCCATTTCTTCGAGCAGTTTGCTATCCCAACATAGGTCATTGATGTTGAACAGCATGGTGCGAGAGGCGTTGGTGTAGTCGGTGACGTGCACGCGGCCTTGGGTCATCTTCCAGACTAGCCAAGTATCGACAGTACCAAACAGCAGTTTGCCCGCTTCGGCGTCTTCACGTGCCCCTTCAACATTGTCGAGAATCCATTTTACTTTGGTGCCCGAGAAGTAAGGGTCAAGTACAAGGCCGGTGTTTTCGCGAATGTAAGATTCCAATCCGCGCGCTTTTAGGTCCTCACAGATGTCGGCGGTACGACGGCACTGCCAAACAATGGCGTTGTAAACAGGTTTGCCTGTTTCTTTGTTCCAAACGATGGTGGTTTCACGTTGGTTGGTGATACCGATGGCAGCCACTTGGTCACTGCGGATGCCTTTTTTACCCAATGCTTCAACGAGTGTCGAGCTCTGAGTGGCGTAAATTTCCATTGGATCATGTTCTACCCAGCCTGCTTGTGGGTAAATCTGAGTGAATTCGCGCTGGGAGACAGAAACGATGTTCGCGTCGTGATCTAAAACCACAGCACGAGAGCTGGTGGTGCCTTGGTCCAGTGCAACGATGTACTTCTGCTCAGTCATGGTAGGATCCTTTTGTTTCGTTATTACTATTTTAGTTAATTCTGTGTCGTTCAGTGCAAGCGGCTAATTACGCGCGTGCTTCTTTGGCTTCTTCTTCCGTTTCACATTGGTTCGGAATGGTGCAACCTGAGCCTACTTTCGGTAAGTATGCCGCAATCGCTTTTGGATAGAGCCAACCACCAAAACACGCACCGGCAATTGGCGCCAAAATCGGTACGATGAAGTAAGGAATGTCTCGACCACCGCTTAGGGCGTAATCCCAACCTGCGAAGTAAGCGAACAGTTTTGGTCCGAAGTCACGTGCTGGGTTCATAGCGAAGCCCGTTAGTGGACCTAATGAACCACCGATCACCGCAATCAAGATACCAATCAACAGTGGGTTCATCGCGCCACGCGGTGCACCATTATGTTCGTCACCTAAGGCGAGGATGGCAAACATCAACACTGCAGTAATGACAAATTCCACCGCAAACGCACCAAAGAAGGAGAGTGAAGCGTGTGGGTAGGTGGAGAAGATGCCTGCTGTAGCAAGGGCTTCTTGGCTGCTGCGAACAAAGTTATGCGCGATCTCGTAGTCAGTAAACAAGTTGCTGTAGAGGGTATAAACCAGAGCCGCAGAGC
The DNA here is from genome assembly GCF_000039765.1 of Vibrio vulnificus CMCP6. Classification (NCBI taxonomy): domain Bacteria; kingdom Pseudomonadati; phylum Pseudomonadota; class Gammaproteobacteria; order Vibrionales; family Vibrionaceae; genus Vibrio; species Vibrio vulnificus. The sequence continues at coordinate 1,780,455 of NC_004459.3, forward strand.
AGAATGCGCCCAGTAACTGCGCGATGATGTAAGGGACCACTTTCGCTTTATCGAAGCCGTGGAATGCCGCTAAGGCAATGGTGACCGCGGGGTTGATGTGCGCGCCGGATACCCCAGCCGTACAGTAAATCGCGATCGAGACACCAAAGCCCCACACGATACTGATTTCCCATTGGCCGAACTGAGCACCAGCAAGCACCAGTGCTGCCACGCAGCCAACACCGAAAAAGATAAGTAGCCCTGTGCCGATGAATTCGGCCAGGCACTCTCCGAAAAGAGTGTGTTTTTTGTTAGTCATGGTAAGCGTCCTTTAAGTTCACGTTATTTGTGCTTTTTATTATCTACTGCATGCACACAAGCTATTTTGCACATTTAAACGATTGCGAAAATAAACAAACACTCAAAATGCGCGTTCGAGCATAAATTCATTAATGAAAGGTAGGTTTTTTGTTAATTAAGTCATCATTTGAACTTTTTCACTCTTACGGATAAGAAGGCAGCAATAAATCAGCTTCCGTAAGCAATGTTAAAGGAGGTATAGGTGTGATGAATGAGTGTAAGTGGCTGTGAATATTACATTTAATTAACGTAAGCGTCTGAAGCTTGTTGTGGAAATGTGATATGAGTTTCGTTGTCTATTGCTGTTTGGATACGATCTCAGCAGATTGATACAGTTCTGGTCGTACCAATTGGAGTGAAAAGGAAAGCAAAGTGGTTGAGGGCAAATTTTCGAAAAAGAAAAGCCCTTCAGTGATGAAGGGCTCGAACTAACACTATCTCAGAATGCTCGAGATTAGTTGTTTTTGTGCAGCTCGCTGTTGAGCTCTACCGCAGTTTTGTTCGCCAAGCATTCAATTTGGCCAGTCACTGAGTTGCGACGGAACAGTAGGTCAGATACGCCTGCTAAATCGCGCGCTTTAACCATTTCAACTTCTTGGCCTGTGGAATCAAGCATGCGCACTTTAGATCCAGCGGTGACGTAAAGGCCAGATTCTACCGTACAGCGATCACCCAGTGGGAAACCAAGGCCTGCGTTTGCGCCAAGTAGTGAGTTTTCACCAATAGACACAACCACTTTACCACCGCCAGATAGGGTACCCATGATCGACGCGCCGCCACCAATGTCAGAACCGTTACCGACAACAACGCCCGCAGAGATTCGGCCTTCAACCATGCTTACACCTGTGGTGCCCGCATTGAAGTTAATGAAGCCTTCGTGCATGACAGTTGTGCCTTCACCAACGTGAGCACCAAGACGCACGCGAGACGTGTCCGCGATACGCACGCCTGTTGGTACCACGTAATCCACCATTTTAGGGAACTTGTCGACGCAATCGACAGTGAGTACACGGCCAGCTAAACGCGCTTCGATTTGGCGTTCTGCCAGTTCAGGCAGATCGATTGGACCTTCGTTGGTCCATGCGATGTTGTGCAATAGACCGAAAATGCCGTCCAGTACAGTACCGTGTGGTTGAACTAGGCGGTTAGAGATGAGTTGCAGTTTTAGGAAACCTTCAGCAACGGTTTGTGGCTGCTCGTCAGTAGCAAGAATAACCAGTACCAGTGGTTGTGTTGACTCTGCCGCTTTTGCTGCGAAAGAGGCGTTTGCTGCATCACCATTTGCTTGGAACGCTGCTGCCAGTTCTGCACTTTGCGCCGCAGAGATCTCGATAGCTTGGTTGCCTTGCTCGTAGCCCGCAACGGCTGCTAGAGCGTTGACTAACGCCTCGCTTGGGTTAAGAACTGGGTTTGGAAAAAACGCTTCGATGATTTTGCCGTCGCGGTTTTTGGTTGCCGTACCAAAGGCGAGAGAAAAGAAAGCCATAGTTGATCTCCATGTGTTGAGTCTTTGTCACGCGCCATTCACTGGCAAGCGCTGGAATTAAGTTATAGCCATCATAAAGAGACAAAAAAAGACTTTAAACCCCTCAAAGGGAGAAAGTCTGTAGATGGATACCCTTTGTCTTTTTAACGATATATTTCTTCGTATGGCTATTTTGTATTTTGTCGCCAAAATCAAAACCGCCGCACAGGGCGACGGTTTTATTCGACATGGGTTGCGAAGATTAAGCGGCGTCTTCTGCTGATTCGTCTTCGTCGGCTGCGTTATCCGCAACCGCGGCTAGTTTCTTTTCTTTCTTCGGCGTTGGGCGGCGTTTTGCGCCTAGCGCGTAAAGAAGCTCTTCTTTGTTCTGAGCGAGGAACATCGCCAAGTCTTCTTGTTTGCCTTCATCTTCAAGAAGATCGCTTTTACCTAGTAAGTCGAAAAGCTCATCTGCCATATCCAGCATTTTGTCGTATGCGTCAGCTTCCGCTTTAGAGGTAAAAGTCATTTTCTCTTCTCCGTTGCGTTCTACCACGTACTTGACGATAACAGCCATGGTTAATCCTCTAAGTTAAATAGTCCAGAATTTGTACTGTGTGTTTATACAGCTTTTCATCAGTAATGTCCATTGACTCGCGTCAAAATGAGAGCTGAATTCCGCTATCGTTCGGGATGCCAATGATGGCAAAAATCGATAAAGGCTTTAAGTAACGGACTTTGATACTTTTCTTTGTGCACCAGCAGCCAAAAGCGGCGCTTCATATCGAGCGGCATCGGGATCATTTTGACGCGACCATCTCGCACGGCATGGTCAGCCGAGAGACGGGATAAGCAACCAAGCCCAAGTCCTGCGGAAACCGAATTGATCAACGCTTCGGTGGTGTTGAGCTGAAAGGCTTCATGCCAATGTTCAATGCGTGGCGCGATGACTCGATGGAAAAACTCACGCGAGCCAGAGCCGGCTTCGCGCAAAATCCACTGACTGTTCTCCAGCTCAGTGAGTGAAATTGAGCCATTCAGTTCAAGGGGAAAATCGGGCGGACAAATCACACACATTTCGTCCTCGCTAAACTGGGTCGCATTCAGCTCGGGATGCAGTGTTTTGCCTTCAATCAGGGCGATATCAAGCTCGTAATCCACCAACATATCGCAGATCTGCGCCGAATTAGAAATGAACAGGCTCTGTGCTTGATGCTGGGTGTGGCGGCGAAAATCGCTGAGTAAATAAGGCGCAACTTGGTTGCCGATGGTGTCGCTGGCGCCAATACGAAGTTGGCCTGACAGTGTCATATCTTGATCAAACAGCGACTCAATCGCGCTGGCTCGGCTCAACAGCTCATCGGCCAATGGCAACAGTTTTTGCCCTTCTTGATTGAGAATCAAACGGTTATTAACGCGATCAAACAGATGATGACCAATTTGCTTCTCCAACTCGGACAGCGCCATGCTCACTGCCGCTTTGGAAAGAAAGAGACTTTCCGAAGCGGCGGTGAGCGTGTTGTGCTGAGTGATGGTGGTAAACACTTTGAGTTGTTTCAGAGAAATGTGACTTGCCATGCTCTCTCGTTAAATAATCTTGAACGTCGGTTCTAAATAATTAGATATCTTCAAACATTAAGCAAGCATAAAATAGCGCCATACAAAGATAGCCTTGTTGAGGTCGTGATGATTCAAAGAACAAAAGCAAAAGTAATGGGCGCTCCAACACCGATGGCAGGTTTGGCGCTTGGTATTGCGAGCTTAGGCTGGAGTTGGGAAAACTTGGCAACATTAAACGGCTATGGACAGTGGATAAGTGCGGCAATTGCCAGCGGTTTGCTGGTTATCTTGGCGGTGAAATTTCTCTTTCATCACCACTTATTGAGACAAGATTTAGCCCATCCAGTGGTGGGCAGTGTGGTGCCGACATTCGCCATGGCGACCATGGTGGTTTCCAATTCGATTGGCCACTTTTCACCGTTGCTGGGGGATACGATCTGGTCAGTGGCGGTGGCATTGCACATCGTATTTTTACTCAGTTTTGTCTATCACCGCGCGAAAGATTTCGAACTTCATCATATGGTGCCAAGTTGGTTTGTACCCCCGGTCGGTATTATCGTTGCTGATGTTTCTTTCTCAGGCAACCCAGTGCTTGCTCCCGTAGCGCACGGTGCTTTGGTGTTTGGTATGGTGGCCTACGCGGTGATGTTACCGGTCATGATCTACCGCTTTATGTTTACTCATGAAGTCCCTGATGCGGCTAAACCAACGATGGCGATCATGGCCGCACCAGCAAGCCTTTCATTGGCCGGTTATTTAACTGTGACGGCTCAACCTTCGCCAGTGATTATTGCGTTGCTATTTGGTATTGCCGTGCTGATGACGGCGATTATTTATCTCGCGTTTGTTAAGTTGCTTCGTTTGCCTTTTAGCCCTGGCTATGCGGCGTTTACTTTCCCAATGGTAATTGGTGCCACTGCGCTGTTTAAAATGGCTAACTGGATGCAACACGCAGGTTTGGGCAGCCACTATGTTGAACAAGTGAGAATGCTGGCTGGCGTCGAGCTATTGGTGGCCACCGTTGTGGTGGGATACGTCGCGGTGCAATACTTCTACAATTTAGTGGTGTTGCCAAAACGCAACGTGCTTGGAAAATTCGCCTAGTGTCGAATGGTGTAGAAGTGAAAAAACGCCTCGCAGTTCATCATGCGAGGCGTTTTTGTTTAGCGGCGAGAAAAACGGTCGTTAGCCCTTGTGATAGAAGCGCGACATCAGCTCCAGTGACTGCTGAATCACATTAACAGGCACTTTATGGTCCTTAACTATCTTCAATTGGTTGTTGAGCTGTTTTGAGTTCCCTGCGGGGTTAACCACCATCATCATCTCTTGGCCGACGAGTGCATAGTTGTAGTAGCTCCCCGCGATAAACCAATCTCGAGATTTGGTCGCGTCGAACAAGTTGTCGCCGACGCTGAAATCTGCGGTATTAATTTTATTATCAAAGAGCATTTCCATCAGCGTGGGCACCACATCAAAGTGGGTGGTGCGATAATCGTAAGTCTTGGCGGTTTGGCCAGGTGCGTAGATGTACAACGGCACGTGGATTTGCGCTTGGCTGTAATTGCCAGAATGCCCCCAATAGTTCATGCGATTATCGTTAAACTCTTCACCATGATCCGAGGTGATGACCACGATGGTGTTCTCCAAATCAATCTTGCTCAGTACTTTGCCGATTAAGCCATCAATGTAGTAGAGCGAATTCTTATAGCGATTATGGTACAGCTCAGCATCAAAATCGTTGTTGAGCAAGATATGATCCACGCGTTCCCAATACGGTGTGAATTTCGCACCTTCTGGTTCAGGAAATTCGGTGCCATGGGCAGAGTCGTAGAACAGAAAACCGAAATAGGGCTGATCACTTGGCTGCGCTTCAAAGGCGATAAAATCTTCAGTAATACGCGCGTCGCGTTCAACTTGTGTTGCTCCTGGCGTCTTCAAGCGCAGATCTTTGACGTTTTTAAAGACAGTGCGTGACAAAGGAGGGCTGGTCAGCGACGCTGAACCGAAGATCCCCATGCGATATCCGGCGCTTTGCAGGCTATCCATAAACACTGGAGCGGTTTGACTGGCGTAAAAACTGTCCCAATAGGTGGCAGGCAGGCTATAGAACAGGCTAAACATGCCCGCTTGGGTAGAATTGCCGCCACTCATGTGCTGCGAAAAGTTGGCCGTCTTTTGTGCAAATTGGCTGACGTTAGGCATAATTTCTGCCGTGGCGTCGCTGTGTCGCCAAGCGTCCACTAAGATAAACAGCACGTTGGGCTGTTTTGTTTGTGTCGGTAAGCTGACGGGCTCAAGTGGGTAGTCCAGTTGACTGCCCTCGACGTTTTTCAACTCAACGCGATTTTGCGCCGCAATCTTTTCATCGACAAAGCCGTTTTTGTACATGAAAGAGCGGGCGGTGAGTGGGTAATAAAGCGGCCAGTTATTGGTAAATTGGCTGACTTCATTGTCGTACAACGCATTTTTATACGCATGCACCATTTGGCTGCTCAGCAACATCACAAACCATAATGCGACAAAAGCGAATTTGAGTTTGCTGTTAGCGAGAAGCTTGCTGAGCCATACCGCGATGGCGAGGCCAATGAACATCACCGCAATCTCCGAGATGAAAATCAACCAACTTAACCAAGAGATATTGAAGACTTCGTTCCCGCCATCAAAAAACATGCGGATCAGCAAGCCATTGATATGAAATTTGTAGTGTTGGAAAACCGTGATATCGATCTTCAGCGCAATCACTAACAGAGCGGCAAGTGTGATGACGATGCCTTTGAACAGTCGAGTTGGCAACAGTGTCAGTGGAAGACTGAGCAGCATGATGGGTAAGCTGAGTAAACCGAGCCAGCCCAGCTGGGTTGCAATAAGATAGAAGCTTTGTAGTCCCGATAGATCTTGAGAGGGATCGGATGAGAGTACAAACGGGTAACAGGCGATGGACAGATAAACCGTGAAGCAAGCAAAAAAAGCAATCAGCCACGCGCTATTGGAGGAGAGTTTTCGCAACATCTTTTTGAATCCCATAGCGAGTTATAAATAATTTTGATAAAAACGAGCGGAAGTATAAAACAGTGTTTTTTAACTTTAAAGACGTGAAGCGTGTCACATTTGGTACGGAAGTGTAATTTTCTCCTGACAATGTCTTTTGCTGACAAACTGACCAAGAATCGCTACCGATATAACCTTTCTGGAAATCAGTGAGTTAGAACTATGTGGCCACTCAGCGAGCTGTGCTAAGCTAACGCTTAGTGATTGTCTTTCCGGAAGCTAACTCGTGTTTACTGTCTATCACTCCAATCAAGTGGATGTGCTCAAATCTCTGTTGGTGGAACTGATTCGCCTCAATCCTTTGCAAAATCCCTTCGACAAAGAGCAAATCTTGGTGCAAAGCCCAGGCATGTCTCAATGGTTGAAAATGGAACTGGCGAAAGAGTTTGGCGTGGCAGCAAACATCGAATTTCCGCTACCCGCGACATTTATCTGGGATATGTTTACCCACGTTTTGGCGGATGTGCCAAAACGCAGTGCTTTTAACAAAGAAGCGATGACGTGGAAGCTGATGCATTTGTTGCCGCAGCAACTTGCACTGGCGGAGTTCTCGCCTTTAGCTCGCTATCTTCAAGACGATGAAGAAGGTGCCAAGCTTTACCAACTGTCGGAAAAAATTGCCGATATTTTTGATGGCTATTTGGTGTATCGCCCTGAATGGATACGTGATTGGGAAGCGGGGAAGGCCGTGGCTGAGATTGGTGATGAGCATCCTTGGCAGCCCATGTTGTGGCAAGCACTGTATGACCATACCGTCGCGCTTGGGCAATCGCCGTACCATCGCGCCAACCTATACGAACATTTCATTGATAGCTTAGAAAACTACACTGGCCAGTTTGAACACTTGCCGCAGCGCTTGTTTGTTTTCGGTATCACCTCACTGCCTCCACGTTACATGGACGCGCTTAAAACGCTCGGTCAGCATATTGACGTGCATCTGATGTTTACCAACCCGTGTCGATACTATTGGGGTGAAGTGCGCGATCGCAAATTTCTGGCTCGTTTGGCGGCGAAACAGCGTCAGCACCTCGTGTGGCAACAAGATCATTCGCAGCTTCAGGGCCAAAGTGAGCAATTGAAAGGCAGTATTGAAGACAATCTTGCCGATGAACTGCACACCGAGGTGGTGGGCAACAGCTTGCTGGCTTCGATGGGCAAACTTGGCCGTGACAACATGTACTTGTTGTCACAATTGGAATCGCATGAGATTGAAGCGTTTGTCGATATCGAACCAGACTCGCTATTGCATCAACTGCAAGCCGACATCCTCAACTTGGAAGAGCACCAAGATGACGACCATATCGAGAGCAGCCATCATAAACCGCTCATCGAAGCGAATGATCGCTCTTTGAGCCTGCACGTCTGCCACAGCCCAATGCGTGAAGTGGAAGTGCTGCACGATCAATTGCTGGCGATGTTCGATGCCGACCCAACCCTCAAACCGCGCGATATTATCGTGATGGTGGCGGACATCAATGCCTACAGCCCTGCGATTCAAGCGGTGTTTGGCAACGCGCCGGGTGAACGATTCATCCCCTATTCCATTTCAGATCGAACCGCCGATCAAGAAAGCCCGATTCTCAACGCGTTTTTGACGTTGGTGAATTTGCCACAAATGCGCTGTTTGGCGTCAGAGCTGTTGGAACTGCTAGAAACCCCCGCGATTTTGCAGAAATTCTCCTTGAGTGAAACGGAGTTCTTGCAAGCAAAACAATGGGTGGAAGCGTCAGGTATCCGTTGGGGGCTCGATGCGCAAACTGGATGTGAGTTTGACCTACCTCAGACAAGACAAAATACCTGGCAGTTTGGTATTCAACGCATGTTACTTGGCTACGCCATGCCAGAATCGGCTGGCTTGTTCCAAAGCGGTGAGGAATGGCTTGCTCCTTACAACGAAGTTCAGGGAATGGGAGCGGAGCTGGCGGGCAAACTGAGCTACTTCATTGAAAAGGTGCGCTGCTATCGCCACGCCTTAGCTCAAGCGCAAAACATTGACGCATGGCGACAACAATTACACGGTGTCTTGGCGGATTTCTTCGCCGTCGACTTAGAAGGCGAAGTGGCATTGAAATCGATTCGCGATACGTTGGGACAGTTAAAAGAACAGTTGAGTGATGCGGCATTTGAGGCGGAATTGTCACCGAGTGTGATTCGTCAATATCTGCTCAATAAACTGTCCGGTAGTCGTGTAAGCCAGCGTTTTCTTGCCGGACAAGTGAATTTTTGTACCTTGATGCCGATGCGTTCGATTCCATTTCGCACCGTCTGTTTATTAGGGATGAACGATGGCGTCTATCCACGCAGTGTGGCGCCGGAAGGATTCGATTTAATTCATGGCCGCGCCAGAGCCGGGGATCGCTCTCGCCGCGACGATGACCGCTACTTGTTCCTTGAAGCTCTGTTGTCTGCGCAGCAAAGTGTTTACATCAGCTATGTCGGACGTTCCGTGCAAGACAACACAGAGAAAGTGCCGTCGGTGCTGGTGGCTGAGTTGATGGAGTATTGTCAGCAAAACTACTGTTTAGCGGGGGATGAGCATCTGGGTGTGGATGAATCCGGTGCGCATCTATTAAAGGCGATCACCTGCGAGCATCCCATGGTGCCATTTAGCCCCAAAGCTTTTTTAGGTGAACCTCCGAGCAACGCGAAAAGCTATGCCAAAGAGTGGATTCCAGCGGCCCAGCAGCAGAGCGAAGGCCAAGTGCCATCGCAGCCAAGTGCGCCATTTTATCAAGCCCTTGACGATTATTTACTGGGTGCCACGTTCCCGCTTGAACTGGATTTGGTTGAACTGCAACGTTTCTGGCGACTGCCGGTACAGTACTTCTTCAATCGCCGTTTGAAAGTCGTTTTCGAGCCGCCAATGGCCGTGATGGCAGATGAAGAGCCGTTTGTGTTGGATGGGCTCAACAGCTTCCAATTGCGTGAACAGTTGTTGCATCGTCTCTTATCGGATGAAAACTGCACGCCTGACATGGTACAGCCGCTGATTGAGGGCGTACGCAGTGAAATGCGTGCACAGGGCAAGTTGCCGATCGGCGCCTTTGGTGAGTTGGAATTTGACACCAACCGCGTGCAAGCTGAAGCATTAATAGAAAAACTAACCGGACTATCTCACGCTGCTTTGGATGATCTCGAAGTGGATCTGACTTTTACGCCATTTGGTGAAGGCAAAACGATTCATTTGAGCGGTTGGTTAACGCAGCACTATCAATCGGGTCTATTGCGTTATCGCAGTGGCAAAATTCGCTCACAAGATTACTTAGCTGGTTGGATTGATCACCTTTCGATGTCGGCCATGGGCGTTGCCAAAGTGACGCATTTGATTGGCTACGACAAGAAAGAAGGGGTTGTGCACCTCAAATACTCGGCGATGGCGGATGCTGGCCAGGCCAAATCGTTGCTTAACGAATTGATCCGCCTGTATATCGAAGGCATGACTCAGCCTTTGGCGTATTTCCCCAAAACCGCATTGGCGGCCATCGAAGCTGGCATAAGCCGCGGGCAATGGAACGATGATGAAGAGAAAGCGTTGAAAAAAATGGCGGATACCTTCAATGATGGTTTCTTGGGTGCAGGGGAAGGCGCTGACAGTTACATCAGTCGTATTTGGCCAAAATGGAATGAACAACTGGCCCATCAAGTACGTTTGATGAGTAGTTTGGTGCTGCAAGGGGCAAGATTGTCCGTTGTGGATGCGTCAGAGGAAGCATAGACGATGCCCTTCAAAGTCAACAATGGGATAAAAAAGCGCTGCAATGGAGAGGAAGTAGGGTGGCCGCCAGAAAATCATTATCGTGTAGGGCGTTTGCTGTACGGCCACAAGGTCAGAGGGACCATGATTCGGTTGAGTGGTTCGTGTCGAACCCTTTGATCTCGTGAGGCGCATACTACCCAGTGCGGCAAGGATGTTCCGTGAGTAAGATCCCACAACATCCTAATATTTAGAGAGTTAAGACAAATTCATAGCGTTTTTAAGGTTTGATCACAGATCAAACAGCAGATGATCCGGAGACAGTGAGTAAGATGACGCACAAGCCCGAGCCAACCCCGTTACAAACCATGACCTTTCCATTGCATGGCGCAAGGTTAATTGAAGCGTCGGCGGGGACAGGTAAAACTTTCACCATTGCTGGATTGTATTTACGCTTACTGCTTGGTCATGGCAGTGAAGAGACGCGTCATCAAGTCCCACTGACTGTGGATCAAATCTTGGTCGTGACCTTTACCGAAGCCGCAACGGGTGAGCTGCGTGATCGCATTCGTGCGCGTATTCACGATGCGCGTTTGGCGTTTGCTCGAGGAGAAAGCCAAGATCCCGTCATTGAGCCGCTGCTGCGTGACTTTCCCGATCACAAGCAGGCCGCCGCCATTTTGCTGCAAGCCGAAAGACAGATGGACGAAGCGGCGGTGTTCACCATTCACGGTTTTTGCCAACGGATGCTAACGCAAAATGCGTTTGAGTCGGGCAGCCGTTTTAACAATGAATTTGTCACCGATGAGAGCCAGCTAAAAGCACAAGTGGTGGCCGATTATTGGCGACGCAATTTCTATCCCTTGCCCACCGCATTGGCAGGTGAGGTGCGCCAGATTTGGGGCTCACCCGCAGCGTTGTTGAGCGACATTGGCCGCTATCTCACTGGTGCGCCATTGGCGCTGAGCGTCAACGCGATGAGTGGCGATCTTGCGGCGTTGCATCAAGACAACCTGCAAAAAATTACGCAACTAAAAAGTGCTTGGCGAGCGGCGCAGCCTGAATTGCAAACGCTCATAGAACAATCTGATATCAACAAACGCAGTTACACCAAAAAATCCCTACCGGATTGGTTGGAAACGGTTAACCGGTGGGCAGAGAGCGAAACCTTTGATTACCACTACCCAGATAAGCTGGCCAAATTTGCACAAAGCGAGCTGCTGGCCAAAACAGCCAAAGGCACTGCGCCAACGCATCCGCTATTTGAGCAAATTGACGCGTTTTTGGCCAATCCGGCCAGCTTAAAAGCCCCATTGTTGGCACACGCGATTGAGCAATGTCGCGCATGGCTGGCGAAAGCCAAAGAGCAGAAGCAGCGTTTGTCGTTTGACGATTTGTTAACGCGTTTATCCGCGGCAATCGATCAAGATGAAGCGCAGTTATTGGCAAGTCGAATTCGTACTCTTTACCCCGTTGCCATGATTGACGAGTTCCAAGATACCGACCCTTTGCAATACAGTATCTTTAGCCGTATTTATTTGGAGCACCCACAAACTGGGTTGTTTATGATCGGCGACCCGAAGCAGGCGATTTACGGCTTCCGTGGGGCGGACATCTTCACTTACATCAAAGCGCGTAACCAAGTGAGTGCCCACTACACCTTGGGAACAAACTGGCGCTCCAGTGCTGAGATGGTTGCAGCGGTGAACCAGATATTTCAGCAGCCTGATAGTCCGTTTATTTATGATCAAGACATCCCTTTCTTGCCTGTCAACGCTAGCCCCAAAGCGGAGCAACGCATTTGGAACATGGCAGGCCAAAAGCAGCCCGCTCTGACTTACTGGTTACAAGAGTGCGAAGAAAAACCCGTGGCGAAAGGGGAGTATCAGCAAGTGATGGCCGACGCGACCGCCAGTCAGATTCAGCGGATTCTGACGCTTTCGCAGCAAGGTCAAGCGTCATTCCAGCAAGGGGAGCGACAGCACCCCATTCAAGCGGGTGACATTGCGGTGTTGGTACGAACCGGCAGCGAAGGGCGATTGATCAAGCAAACTCTCGCTAAGCAAGGCATTGCCAGTGTCTATCTTTCGAACCGCGACAGCGTTTTTCTCAGCCCCGTCGCGCAAGATGTTCAGCGCATATTGCAAGCGGTGCTCACCAGCGAAGACGATCGCGCATTGCGGGCGGCGTTGGCTTGTGAGCTGTTTGCCCTTGATGCCGCCAGTCTGGATAAATTGAATAACGATGAAAATGCGTGGGAAAAAGCGCTCAGTGAGTTTAAAGAATACCGCAAGCTGTGGCTTTCTCGTGGTGTGATGCCGATGCTCCGAGCAGTGATGGCCAAACGCCATATTGCGGAGCGACTGCTGACTCAGCAAGAAGGTGAGCGCACACTCACTGACCTGATGCATTTGGCGGAACTGCTGCAGCAAGCAAGCAATGAGATCGACAGCGACCACGGTTTGTTGCGTTGGTTTGCCCAATCAATCAGTGATGCACACAATGGTATTGGCGGCAGCGATGAGCAGATCCAACGTCTCGAATCGGAACGGAACTTGGTGCAGATCGTCACCATCCACAAATCAAAAGGGCTTGAGTACGATCTGGTTTTTCTCCCGTTTGTCTTTGCTCATCGCGAAGCCAGCGAAGCCAAGTTTTACGATGCGCAAACCGATCGCACCGTGTTAGATATCACCGGCAGCGATGCCGCGTTGCAACAAGCGGACAAAGAACGATTAGCCGAAGACTTACGCCTTATTTATGTGGCGCTCACTCGAGCCGTTTATGGCTGTTTCATTGGTGCGGCGCCACTGCGTAATGGTCGCTCCACGAAAGAGCCAACGGGCGTGCATCGCAGTGCCATGGGGTATTTGGTGCAAAATGGCCAAGAAGGGGGAATTGCTACGCTGCAACAAGCGTTGGCAGGACAGCAAACGCAGTCAGACAGTATTGTCGTTACCTCACCACCAACCTTGCCAGATGAGCGATATCAACCTATCGCAGCGCCCGCGTTGGCGCTCTCTGCGCAAGAGCTGGCCACGCCTATCGATCGTTTATGGCGCATCACCAGTTACTCCGGCTTGGTCAAGCAAGGGAGCCATCAAAGCGACTACGATGCCAGTTTAGAGGTGGTGGGGTTTGATATCGACTCTTCTGCCGAAGATCCGCAAGCGCCAGTTCAAGAAGTGGAGAAGTCGATTTTTACCTTCCCCCGTGGTGCCAGTGCTGGTACGTTTTTGCACTCGCTGTTTGAAGAGGTGGAGTTTACTCAAGCGGCAGACTCTGAACAGAATCGTCAAGTGATCAGCGAGCTGATGGAAAAAAACTTGATCGACTTAGAATGGTTGCCCGTTTTGCAGCAGCTGGTGGATACCGTGTTGTCGACGCCGCTTGATGGCAAACATCTGTACCTTAACCAGAAAACGCCTTCACAGCGTTTGGTGGAAATGGAGTTCTTATTGCCGATAGAAGTGCTCAGCGCTGCCAGTTTAAACCAAGTCATTCAGCGCCATGATCCCCTCTCGGCTCGCGCGGGGGATCTGGGTTTCCAAACGGTGCAAGGCATGCTCAAAGGCTTTATTGATTTGGTGTTTGAACACCAAGGCAAATATTACGTATTGGACTGGAAATCCAACCATCTAGGGGATGCTGTACATTTATATCACGGTGAGGCATTGCAAGGGGCGATGGTGGATCATCGCTACGATTTGCAATACCAAATCTATGCGTTGGCGCTACACCGTTTTCTACGCAGCCGTTTGGCCAACTATGATTACCAGCTTCATTTTGGTGGCGTCTATTATCTGTTCCTTCGTGGTATGGATGGCGAAAGTGAACACGGTATCTTTTCTGCCAAGCCCTCGTTGGATTTATTAACGGAAATGGATCGTTTGATTGACGGTCTTGAGCCTCAACCTAGATCGACCCAAGGTGGTCAGATGGAGTTACTATGATGTTGAATGGGTCACTCCAAGCGACGCTGTCGATGCTGGAACAGCAAGCCCAACAAGGCTACCTGCGCTTATTGGATTATCAATTTGCGCGCTTTATTGGTGAGCAGAGTCAGCACAGCGGATTGGCGCTGTTGGCCGCTGCGGTCAGTGCCGAGTTAGGCAAAGGGCATATTTGCTTGCCTCTGTTTGATGAACTTGGCCAAGTCTGTGAATTGGCCAGCAAAATTGGCCTGTTTGGTGAGGCGGCAACCGAGCTGAACGCCCAGTTGCAGTCGTTCGACTGGCGAGCATTGCTGCAAACCAGTCGCTTGGTTGGCACCCAAGGGGAAGCGGTGCCCTTGATGTTCGATGGGGAACGAGTTTATCTGCATCGCTATTGGCACTATGAAGTCGTTTTGGCGCAAAAACTTAATCAATTGAGTCACGGTATTGAACTTAACGCCAGCTCAGCGGCATCGTTATCCGCATTGCTGGATCGATTGTTCGCGCGAGATTACCGCTTTTTGTTCGAAACGCTGATTGCCGCGCAAGCGAGCGGCAGTACCCAGGTGCAGCGACAGCAATGGGTGTGTGATTTTCTCGACGTGGTTGAAGAGCACCGTTTGGATTGGACGGCGATTGAACAAGTGCTGAGCCAAGTAAGCAAAGTCTCAGATCTCAACGCGCTGGATCATCTTGTGCCTCATGCGGCCTGCATTAATTGGCAAAAGGTAGCTGCCGCGGTGGCGTTGACGCGTCGTTTTGCCGTGATCTCTGGGGGGCCGGGAACAGGCAAAACCACCACCGTCACGAAATTGTTGGCGGCGCTGATTGAGCAAGCTGGAGCGCAAACGCCCACCATTCGTTTGGTGGCGCCAACGGGTAAAGCGGCGGCGCGTTTGACCGAATCCATCGGTAAAGCGGTGCAATCTTTAGCCGTAGAGCCGAGTTTAAAGGCGTTAATCCCCACAGAAGCCTCAACATTACATCGCTTGTTAGGCGCGATCCCCGGCAGTGCCGAGTTTCGTCATCACAGTCAAAACCCGCTGCATTTGGATGTGCTGGTGGTGGATGAAGCCTCAATGGTCGATCTTTCGATGATGTATAAAGTGATTGACGCGCTGCCTAAACATGCTCGTTTGATTTTACTCGGTGATAAAGATCAGTTGGCCTCCGTTGAAGCGGGGGCGGTGCTGGGGGATATCTGCGCATTTTCTGCTTCCGGATACAGCGCAGAGCAAGCAGCAACGCTCGCGAAGTTAACGGGTTATCAAGCGCTGCCAAAGAGTGCCAGCCGTTTGGCACCAGTTGCAGATAGCTTGTGTATGTTGCAAAAGAGCTATCGTTTTGATGCTCGCTCAGGAATTGGCCAATTGGCAAAAGCGATCAATGCCGGTTCCGTGGCGGCGTTAGAGAGTGTATGGCAGCGAGAGTTTAACGATATCGAACATCACCCATTGGATGCCAGCCACTACAACCATATGTTGCAAACGCTTGTAAGTGAGTACTCACATTATCTTGCTCGCATTGCCTTAACTCAGCAGCATCTTGAGCCGAAAGAGAGAGAAAGCAGTGCTGTTCGAGCCAAAGCGGGACTGAATTTGTTTCATCGTTGCCGGTTACTTTGCGCCGTGCGTGAAGGCAATTTTGGTGTGGCCGGACTTAACCTTCGCATTGAAAGAGCCTTAGCTGCGCGGAATTTGATTAAAGTGAAGGACGAGATTTGGTATCACGGCAGGCCTGTAATGGTGACGCGTAATGATTACGCGCTTGGGCTTTACAACGGCGACATTGGCATCTGCATGTGGGATGACACTGACGAAGCCCCGCGTCTAAAAGTCTATTTTGAGTTGGCTGACGGCAGCGTTAAAGCGGTATTACCAAGCCGAGTGCCAGAACATGAAACAGCCTATGCGATGACAATACATAAATCACAAGGCAGCGAATTTGATTTTACCTTGATGATTTTGCCTGCCGATTTCAGCCCAATACTGACGCGAGAGCTGATCTACACGGGCATTACTCGAGCGAAAAAGCGTTTAGCGCTGTATGCCGATCTCCAAGTCCTGAAACGTGGTATGAAGATAAAAACACAGCGAGCGAGCGGCCTGCCACACCGTTTGGGCCAGTAAGGATCATGAGAGCAGTCTAAGTCGATAAGGAAAAAGGCCAGAAGTGGAAACTTCTGGCCTTTGAAATTCGAACTAGCGTTGAAATGCTTGAGTAAAAGTGATGCTGCGAATGTGGTATTGCTCTTTGTAGTTCAAGATGAACTCTCTTAGCGCTTCTGTCACTGGGAAGACGCAATGAACGTCAAGTCCCTCTAGAAACTGGTTGTCGGCCATATCCCAAAAGCTTTGCAGCGAGTTACAAATAATGGTTCTCATAGTAATGCTCTTTGATTGCTTAATCCCAACTGACTGGGCAAGTAATGAATCGAGCAGTCCGTGCGGTGTCTCGTCACCAAGTTCCTTGGCTCGGGTTAACCCCGATTTGCGCGGATTATAGACGAGTCACCGAACGAAAAAAAGCACAAACTTTGAACAGACAAGATGTAAAGCATTGCATATGGTGTTAACCCTGTTCATCAGCAGGAAATACTAATCTTAGGTCAAAGTGGCAGTGCCAAAATTTTTGAACGACGCTGATAGTTGTACAAACTTTTCTTCGCCATTGGCAGTGAGTCGACGCCAATTTCGTAGAAACCTTGCTCTCTAAACCAATGAACGCTGTGCGTGGTGAGAACAAAAATTTGCTCAATGCCGATGGATTTCGACCGATGCTTCATGTAATTGAGCAGCAACAGGCCACGGTTACCATCGCGATAATCAGGATGAATGGCCACACACGCCATCTCCGCCATATGCTCATCGATATAAGGGTACAAGGCGGCGCAGCCAATGATCAGGCCATCTTTCTCAATGATGGTAAAGCGTTCAACCTCTTGCTCAAGTTGCTCGCGAGAGCGCCTTACTAGAATGCCTTGCTCTTCCAGAGGGCGAATCAGTTCAAGAATGCCGCCAATATCATCAATGCAAGCCTGACGAACTTGCTCAGCACTGGCCATGACCACTTGTGTGCCGATACCGTCAAATGAAAACAGTTCTTGGATTAAAGCCCCATCAATTTTGTAACTGATTAAATGGCTACGGGGAACGCCAGCGCGGCAAGCTGCCACTGCCCCTTTGAGAAAACGCAGTGTGCCGGAATGGAAGTCACTATCGGGATCGACATCGACCGAGAGCTTTTGAATGAATTTCTCCGCATCGCTTGGAAACAACTCGGCGACGGCATTGCCCTCTTCATCAATCACGCCTTGCTCAGAACAAAAGCCAATCAGTTTGTCGGCTTTAAGTTTGATCGCCACTTGTGTTGCTACTTCTTCAGAAAGCAAGTTAAAGCATTCACCAGTCACCGAACTGGCAATCGGCCCCAGCAGTACGATGGAACCTTGATCCAAGGAGCGATTGATGGCCTCGGTATCAATGCGACGAATGCGACCACTGTGGCAGTAATCGACACCTTCATCTATACCTAATGGTTGAGCGATGACAAAATTTCCACTGACCACATTGAGGTGCGTTCCGGCCATCGGCGTATTATTCAAGCTCATGGAGAGGCTGGCTGTGATCGCCAATTGCAACTGTCCAGCAGCTTGCATAACTATCGAAAGTGAGTTTTCGTCAGTCACACGAATGTGTTTGTGATAAGGGGTTTGGCTTGATTGCTTGTCAAGTAATTGATTGATTTGCGGTCTGGCACCATAGACCAGAACCACTTTAACGCCAAGGCTGTGCATTAGAGCTATATCATTAATAATATTGCTGAAGTTTTTGTCAGCGATCGCTTCACCACCAAGGAGAATAACCATGGTTTTGCCGCGGTGCGCGTTGACGTACGGAGTGGATTGTCTGAAACCTTTAACTAATGCCGTGCTGCGAATTTTCACAATATGACTTCCTTGTGACTATTTATGCTGAAATATTGTCTTTTTATTCTCTTGTTGGCAAGCGGTTTTTTATTAATTTAACCACGTTTGATCTGAGTGAGTTGTTTGCTTTGACCAGCGGTGTAACATAGGCGGCTTGTAAACATGAACGAGAAAAAAATGTCTTCTGCCAGTAAAAAGTCAACCGCCGTCAACGGACAGCTACTCACTGAAGAGCTACGTCGTAAAAAACGCAAATTATTAGAGCGAATCTTAATGGGCGTGGCCCTTATTGGAACCGTGATTGTGTTGTTGATGTATGGCGATTTGATTACTCGATTGATCAATCCACCAATGCCGAAAAGCATGATTTACGGCAAATGGGTTGAGCAGGATGTGGCTCCCTATGCTCGTGAGGTGCTGATCCTCAATGAAAGTGGTGTCACCGTTAACGGTTCTTTGGTGACGACCAATTTTGATTTTGATGGCAAGTATTTTGAGTATCGTGTCGGTGGTGAAACTCGTCGCTTTCGATTCATTGGTCAGCAGTACATCGAGATGAAGTTGGATAGTGACGCGCACTACCTTCCCGTTTTTCAATTAGAAGGGAAGCAGAATCTCTCGCTGAGATAAGCAGTGATGCTGCTGCCAAATTGATGTTTTCTCATTCAATATTCGTCATTTTTTTGTAAGGGACTGCAATCGCGTCCCTTTTTCATTTGCACTTAAAATTCGACTTTGTCATGCTGCATCAAATTCTATTTGATGGGTAGTAACCAGTGATTAAAGCTTATTTTCCGCTCTTTGCATCGGTCTTGTTGTTTGGCTGTGCTCAGCCAACCGATCGTGCACAGCAGTATCTCGACAATGAATTCAGTGATGTGCTCAATCGAGTCGATGTAGTGAGCTCGGACAAACCTCGCGACTTCACCGAATTTCAACGTCAATCTGAAGCGGTGATCAGCAATTCACCTAGTCTGGCCAACTTGTATCAACCGCTTTATGAGCGTTTAAATGAGTGGGTACTGCAAAGTGGTGACCCGAGCGAGCTCGGTGCTTATGGTATTGAAACTGCCCAGTTAGGTGGGGGAGATAAGCAAGGTAACGTCCTTTTTACTGGCTATTTTTCACCGGTAATGGAGCTGCGTCATCAAGCCGATGAGCGTTTCAAATACCCAGTTTACGCGAAACCCGATTGCAGTGAAGATTGCCCGACACGAGCTCAGATCTACGATGGGGCACTCGGTGGTTTAGGGCTCGAACTGGGCTACGCAGAGAACATGATTGACCCGTTTATCATGGAAGTGCAGGGCAGTGGTTTTGTCCATTTTGAAGATGACGACACGCTGGAATACTTCGCTTATGCGGGAAAAAATAACAAAGCCTATGTGAGCATTGGCCGCGTGTTGATTGAACGTGATCAAGTCGCAAGAGAGAAGATGTCGTTGAAAGCGATCAAAGACTGGGTGCTTGCAAACGATGAGGCCACCGTTCAAGAGCTGCTCGAACAAAATCCCTCTTTTGTTTTCTTTGAGCCGAGAGCGGCGGCGCCTGTGACAGGTTCTGCAGGTATCCCGCTATTACCTATGGCCTCTGTGGCGGGCGATCGCACAATTTTCCCAATGGGGACACCGATCTTGGCGGAAGTGCCTTTGCTGAATGCGGACGGTACTTGGAGTGGTGCGCATCAACTGCGTTTGTTGATCGTGCTCGATACCGGTGGCGCGGTAAAACAGAATCATCTCGACCTCTACCACGGAATGGGCCCACGAGCGGGCACCGAAGCGGGCCATTACAAACACTTTGGCCGCGTGTGGAAATTGGGCTTGGAAAACTCTCCAACGCAAGCGCCTTGGGCTTTGCCACCAGAAAAGCTACAATAGCGTTTCTCTATCTGGACATTTTGTTGAAGAGTGCGTATAAATCGCACTCTTTGTTTTTCTGGCGACTTTGGAATCATCACTATGCGCGAACTTGATACTCCTGCTTCTGATAGCTACAACCAACGTTTTGGTGGTACGCGCCGTCTATACGGCAACAGCGAAGTCGAGATTCTTCGTGCAGCCCATGTCTGTGTGATTGGTATTGGAGGTGTTGGCTCTTGGGCGGTAGAAGCCCTTGCCCGCACAGGTATCGGCGAACTGACGCTCATCGATATGGATGACGTGTGTGTGACCAATATTAACCGTCAAATTCATGCGATGACGGGAACAGTCGGCCAAAGCAAGATTGAAGTGATGGCAGAGCGCGTCAAACTCATTAATCCTGAGTGTAAAGTGAATCTGATTGACGATTTCATCACACCTGACAATCAACACGAATACCTCAGCAAAGAGTTTGATTATGTACTAGATGCTATTGACAGCGTCAAAGCGAAAGCTTCTTTGCTGGCTTATTGTCGCAGTAACAAAATCAAAGTGATTACCGTTGGTGGTGCAGGGGGCCAAGTGGACCCGACACAAATCCAAGTGACGGATTTGACCAAAACAATCCAAGATCCACTGGCGAAGAAGATCAAGGATACCTTGCGTCGCCATCATAACTTTCCAAAAAATCCCGCACGAAAGTTTGGCATTGACTGTGTCTTTTCCACTGAGCAGCTAAAATACCCGCAAGCGGATGGTTCCGTTTGTAACGTAAAATCAACGGCAGAAGGTCCAAAACGCATGGATTGTGCCAGCGGTTTTGGTGCCGCGACGGTAGTGACCGCGACCTTTGGTTTTGTCGCGGTGGCGCGTATCGTTGAAAAGCTGATCCAAAAGCATAAAAACTAACTGCCTCTAATACCAAGCGGCTTTCTGACGCCGCTTTATGTCATCATCACCTTTAATCCTTATTGTGTAGGAGCCTAGCCATGTCGAATTTGCCAGCCTCGCCATTTGGTAACGAGATTACCAGTGCGGACATCGTCGCAACCATGCAGCAATTCAAAGGTTGGGAAGACCGCTATCGCCAGGTGATTCAATGGGGTAAAAAATTGCCAGTGATGCCTGATGAATTGAAATCTGAGCAGGTTATGGTTGCAGGTTGCGAAAGCCAAGTTTGGTTAGTGGCAGAACAAGACGACGGAATGTGGACATTTTGTGCCGACTCAGACGCGAGAATCGTTCGTGGTTTAATTGCTTTAGTCTTAGCTGCCTACAACGGTAAAACGGCAGAGCAGATCCAAGCCTTTGATATTGAAGCCTACTTTGAGCAGTTAGGCTTAATTGCCCACTTGAGTCCGTCACGCGGCAATGGCCTTAAAGCGATTGTTGAGCAGATTAAAAATATCGCGAGCTAGTTTAAGTTGTTGAAGGCGTAGCGAGCATCTATGTCGGTTTTCGCACGCCTGAACTGCTCTGACAATTCTGATTTTCCCCTCATTTTCTATCTCTATTCGTTCTCATCACTTTCGCTTTTGTGACGGCTTTCATTTGGCCTGTCATTCCCGCCTGCGCGGGAATGACGGATATAGAAAATGGCGAAATTTCTTACAGCCCTCACTTTTGCTCGTCATCCTCGCGAACGCGGGGACCCATTTGTAAAAATATATCCACCGCTTTCTCTAACATAACAATCAAATTCTCTACGTATTCCATGGTGTTATAAATATTATAAATTGCAATAGTGATATTCTTATATGCTTATTTAATGGTGCGAAGTAAGATTTTAATAGTATTTTAAATAGATTAAAAAATCTAATTTTTTAATTGCATTTAAATTAGATGATGCTTTTTAAGCTTTTTCTGTTATAGGTTTTTCCTATTGAATAAATAGATAAGTTTAATTTAATTGAATTGATTTTTTGGTCAACAATTGCGCGGTTAGATTTTTATCAATACACGATCTGGTCTGATGACACTTTTTGCTGTTTTGTTGATACTAGATGACGTGTTTTAAATCTTAATTATGAGATTATATAAAAGAAAGTTATTTAATGGTTGATTTTATGAAAAATATAAAAACTAAACTGCTTGCTGTGCCTGCTATTTTTGTTTTAATTCTTTTAGTACTTTTTTTATTACAAGGAACTCTATTTAAAAATGTTAGAAATGCACTTGATGATATAGTCGTTGAGGTAAATACATTAGATAAAATAAAAAAAATATCAGACTTGTACGCTGTCAATATCGTCGACTCATTTAATAAAAGAGTGGTGGGGATGATTGATCAAAAAGAACTCCTAAATAATATTGAAGTGGCACTTTATCAATCTTCTAAAATTATAGATGATATAAAGTCTGGTAATTTAGATGAAAAAGAATCATTACATATTAAAGAATATGAGGCTCTAACGGATAAAGCAAGGTTGATTATAGAAAAGTATAGCTTAGATTATGATTTATACTCTGATAAGAATAAAATGATTAGTGATGTTTATAATGTAATAGAACCTCTATCTAATGATCTAGAGAAGTTAATAAATATTCAAATAAAAACTGTATCTGTTATTGATGAAAGAGAAATGGAAAACATAAACAGCTTTGAATTTGTTTTTCTGATTGTGATAATATCTAGTGCAATATCTGTGTCTATTTTGTCGTACTTACTTACATCGAAAGAATTGAAGAACTTACCTATTATTGTTAGTTATATAAAATCACTTTCTACTGGGGATTTTAATAAAAGCATATCTGTAAAAGATAAAAAATCAAACAATGAGTTGGATTACATTGTTGATTCAATAGATAATTTGTACTTGAGTCTTTGTCAAATCGCATCTAAGTCTGGGGAGTTGTCTCATGAATTAAGTGGATTTCAGGAAGATATATCTAAAGTGATTCAAGATAGTATGAAAAATGCGGAAGAAGAGTTCAGAGATATTGAACAAGTGGCTGCAGCAGCGAATGAATTATCAAGTACTGCCTCAGAAGTAGCACAGAGTGCTTTTAATGCAGAGAATTCTACTAAATCCAGTTTGGCCGTCGTAGAAAATAGCTCATTAATCTTATCTAAATATGCTTCTATCACTGAGGTGATCACCGGTTCATTTAAGGAAACAAGTCAAATAGTTAATGAACTGAGAAACCACTCTGAAAAAATTAGCACAGTGGTTGATGTTATAAATAATATATCTGAGCAGACAAATTTGTTGGCGTTAAATGCTGCAATTGAAGCAGCTAGGGCTGGAGAGCAAGGAAGGGGATTCGCTGTTGTTGCTGATGAAGTGCGTTCCTTAGCTGCAAAAACACAACAATCAACAGTGGATATTCAGGCAATTATATCTAATTTGCAAACACAATCTAAGAATGCAGATGATCATATGCTAAAAAATGCACAAATGATGGATGAATCAAGAGAAATTGCTGAAGAGTTAAAAGTTGCATTTGAAGATATTTCTCAAAAAGTTAAAGAAATATCGGATATGAATACAATTGTTGCAACTGCTTCAGAAGAGCAGTCTTCTGTTACAGTTGAAATTTCTCAGAGAATAGATGGCATTAATTCCACTGTTAACTCAAACCTAAAGAATCTCGCAAGAACAGGGGATATAAATAGTAATATTTCTGATGTTACTAAAGAGCTAGATAGAGTTTTAAGATTTTTTAAGTTGAGTGCTTAATTATGATTGATAATGTTTATTACAGAGTTATTTCAGAATCTTTGTGTGAAGAGATTATAAGTTATCTAGATAAAGAAAAGAAATTGGCATTAGGATTTATAGATAGAATAAATAATCCTAAAGATGTAGAAAAAATAGTACTAGATCAAATTCAGCTTATAGAGTCTATTACTTTGGATTCTATAGTTCTATCCGATGAAAAAAGAGAGAAGTTAGAGAACAAAAAAAGGGAGTTTATCAGTGTATTGATTGGAAAGTTATAGAAGGTTATTTATGAGCTCAGAACTATATACATTAGAAATAAAAAACAAATCTAAAGAAAAACTGATCAAGTACTATAGTGATTACCCAAGCATCTTTTGGGTTAGGAAAGGTGAAAAGGTAATCTATAGAGATTTTACAAAAGATATTTTACCTCAATCCAGTGTTATGGTTTTGCCATCAAATAAATCACATTTTTTTAAGTTAACTTCTTCGTTTGGTGAGCATGAATCTCTAATTGTTAAATTTAACTACCATCCTGGATTTGATTTGATTTCTAATAGTGAAAAATCAAATTATGGTAACCGAGATTTTATCTATGTTGATGATTCGATATTAAGTACTTTAGAGTTTCTTGTTAGAGTAAAACGGACTAATGGGAGTGTAAAAACACAAAAAAATGCCATTAATGCATTTTATAGCGAACTTTCAGATTGCGGTTTATTACATAAATTATTTCCTCATAAAAGCGAAAAGTATAGTGAACGTTTGCATCGTTTCTTTGAATCAGATCCTCAAGGTAAACACTATATTAATGATACTTGTAATTCATTAGGGATTAGTAGAGCAACATTAATAAGAAAGTTAAAGCTTGAGAATACGAAATATAGAGATGTATTGTCTTCATTTCGAATAAACAAAGCTATAGATATGATGAAAAGCGGTGACTTTAGTCTGTTGGATATTGCATTCTCATCTGGATTTCAGTCTTACGATACATTCAAGAAACACTTTTCAAATAAGATGGATGTTACACCTTTGGATTATTATAAGTACATAAGAAATGGTGAAAACTACCATAGAGGAGAAAAATTATGAGTCTGAGTCGTGTAGATGAAACGTTTATTGCATCCAACGTTGTATCGGTGGAGGACTTTTTAAAAACACCAGTATCCTTAGGAAAGTCTATTCACTGTACATGCCCAATTTTTACCTTGGATAATTACATTAGAAGACGATTAATTGAAATGGATATTCAAGTGCTCTCATTTTCTGATGGAAAGATACTTTACCCTCCCAATTTTTCATAAGAGAAACATTGGTACCAGCTTAAAGAAGGATAATCAATATTTATTGATTATCCTTCTTTCTTATAGTATCGATATTGCCGTTGTTAACGCTGAAATCAATTTCTCGACGTCTTGCATAGTGTTGTAAATGGCGAAAGAGACTCGGACGGTGCCTTTGACACCTAACGCATCCATGAGCGGATGAGCACAGTGATGGCCTGCTCGCACGGCGATACCTTGCTGATCGAGCAGCGTTGCAATGTCTTGATGGTGAACGCCATCCATGACAAAAGTAATCACCGATGCATTGTTTTGATATCCGATCACACGGATATCCTCCATCTCGCGCAGTGCACGGTATGTTGCTGATTGCAATTGGTGCAGGTGAGATTCCACTTCGTCTCGAGCAAAGCCTTGATACCACTCTATTGCCTTAGCAAGCGCAATGGCACCAGCGACATTGGGTGTTCCAGCTTCGAATTTCCCTGGCAGAGCCGAAAAGGTGGTTTTCTCAAACGACACTTTTTCCACCATCTTACCGCCTCCATGCCATGGCGGCATGGCTTCGAGCAGCGCCAGTTTGCCGTAAAGCACGCCAATTCCTGCCGGCGCATAGAGCTTGTGGCCGGAGAACACATAGAAATCGGCGTCCAGTGTGCGCATGTCGACAGGTTCGTGAACGATGCCTTGAGCGCCATCCACCACCACAATGGCACCGTGTTGATGGGCCAACTCGATGATGGACTCGATGGGTTGACGAGTGGCCGTGACGTTGGTGGTTTGAGCGACCGCAACAATCTTAACTCGCTCATTCATCAATGTTTTAAACGATTCGATGTCCAGTTGACAGTCGGCGGTCATGGGGATTTTGACCACTTTGGCGCCCGTCTGCTCTGCTACCATTTGCCAAGGTACAATATTGGCGTGATGCTCCATTTCGCTGACGAGAATTTCATCGCCAACTTGAAGGGTACTTCGGGCGTAAGTTTGAGCAATCAAATTGAGCGCTTCGGTTGCGCCACGTGTCCAAATAATCTCTTTACTGCTTTGTGCGCCAATAAAATGAGCGACGCAGTCGCGTGCGGCTTCAAATTGACTGGTCGCACTGGCGGTCAAGCTATGGCTGCCACGGTGAACGTTCGCATTTTGGCTGCTGTAATACTGGGTGATTGCGTCAATCACACACTGCGGCTTTTGTGTTGTCGCGGCACTATCTAGATAAACCAGTTCGTTTTGATTGACTTGTTGCGCCAAGGCGGGAAATTGTTGGCGAATGGCTTGAACGTCAAACATTACTCTTCACCCAGTTTGTGGTAGTTGAGTACCGGTACCGTCACCATAGGCTCTGCTACTTGGCGCGCGTGCTGTTTGCCAGAAAGTAAAATAATAATTTCCATGGCAAATTCCAGCGCGGTGCCTGGCCCTTGGCTGGTAAGGAGATTGTGGTTCACATCGTAAGTAACGCGCTTAGGACGCCAGTTTTGCTCGCCGATATGAGACATAAAGTTTGGATGGCAAGTCATGATGGCTTTAGGGTAGAGATTGTGATGTTGCAAAACCAGTGCAGGGGCGGCGCAAATGGCAGCGACCAGTTTCCCTTCATACATATGCTGTTTTAACATCTCAATCAGAATTGGGCTATCGCGGAAGGTTTCTGCCCCCGCGACACCACCAGATAGTACAATGACGTCGAACTGTTCGTCGGCCACATCCACCAAACGACATTGTGCGCCGAGGATAACGCCACGAGAGGCTGTTAGGGTCAGCTTACCATCAAAATCGGCACTGGCTACCGTAACGTCGTAGCCAGCACGAGCCATCATATCGATGACCGTCACCGCTTCCATTTCCTCGGTACCGCAAGCAATAGGCACTAAGATTTTTTTATTCATTGTTCTGTCCAGCTTTGTTCAATCTGTTTGATGTGTTGATAAAGTTTAGCGTTTTCCGCTGCATCAATCTGGTGTTTATGCGCTGCTTGCAACAAATATCCAGTGATATAGTCGATTTCAGTGCGGCGTTGATGGAAAACATCTTGTCGCATCGAGGAGTAGTTTTCCGCTGTTGCATGAATCACGTTCATGATCGTTTGCTGCAAGGTATCGAAAGTAACCTCGATCCCTTCTTTGACCATAACGTCAACCAACTCTTGAGTGATGCGCTCAAGCCGTTGATGAAATCTCTCATCGGCCAACTCGCCATTTTTACATTGATGAATTGCTGTTAATGGGTTGATTGCGCAGTTGATGGCCAGTTTGGTCCAAAGCGCCTGTTGGATATTGGGATTCCATGTGACAGACGGTAAGGCGTGATCGAGCACCACTTGAAGGAACTCGCATTGTGCACCTTGTGTATTAAAGCCCCCCAACTGTGTGATGCCTTGCCCAGTGTGCAAGACCTGCTGCGAATGAGGCTTATACGCGCCATGTGTGGTGGTTGCGACAACGATTGGGTTGTGCGTGAGCTGTTCTTCAACCTGAGATGCGGTTCCCATGCCGTTGTGCATCAGCAGGATGATGGTATCTGAGTGGATGTGTGGCAATAAAGGCTCAATCGCCGCCATCACCTGCCATGCTTTCACTGTGACCAAAATGAGGTCAGCACTTTGCAAAGAGGGTAGGTGACGATGTTTAAACGTCATGGCTGATGAATCATCTAGTTGCAAGGGTTGCTCAGATGCATCGCCTCTTCCCCACAATGCGACATTGTGCCCTGCGAGTTTGAGTTTTGTCGCCCAAAGTGAGCCAACAGCTCCCGGGCCTAAAATGAGGATATTCACCAAACACTCTCAGTAAAAAGGTTTGCTGCAAGGATAATGAGGGAAACAAGGAAAGCAAATAAAAATGGCGCCAACAGGCGCCATTTTTGATCTACTTAGGGGTTCAATTAGAACTTGTAAGTCACTGCTACGTAGTGACCAAAGCCAGATGTCTTGCCAGCTAGACCGTCATCTTTTAGGCCATAAACGTCTTTGTAGCCTTTAAGACCGTAACCTACTGCAAAGCGATCTGAGTGCCAGTAGATACCGTTAAACATAGCACCACCGTTAGAGGTGTTTAGAGCTTTGTTGTCATCTTTCATACCAAATTGGTAGTCAATGTAACCTTGGTAAGAAATGAAAGAACCGTTTTCAAAGAAGTAGAATGGCTTGAACCAGTTTGTCGAGATTTGGAAACCGTTCCAATCTTTCATGTTTGAATCGTAAGTTCCGTATAGATTTAGGCCGATTTTGCCCAACCAAGGAACCATCACATCAGAACCAAGACCGATCTTTTGTGTGTTTACTGTTTCACTTGGAACACAAGTAGATTGGTCTGGTGTACAGTTTGTTGCACCACCGCCGCCCCATTCCATAAGAGTTGCAACATAAAGCTCTTGGACTGGACCGAAAGAAAGGTCTTTGCCTGTTACCGCATCTAGAGACATACGAGGTGCAAACTTCATAAAGATTTTATCTTTACCAGACTTATCACTGCCTTTGTCTGATGTCAGGTTGAACACATCAACGTAGCCATATAGGTCGAAAATACCAGAGCGACCACCAAATTCCATCTCTAGGTAATCATGTGAAGATTCACCTGGTAGCTCGTCAATTGCAGCCATTAGGTTAAATTGCATCCACTTGTAATCGTTTTTGTGGATATCGCCATCTGAGTAGTCAGCGGCCATAACTGGTGCTGAAGTTGCTGCTAACAGACCAAGAGTTAATAGTGATTTACGCATAAGGGGAACTCTCTATATTTGTAACGGTGTTTAGACGCTAATCCTTGCGCTACGTGTTATCCGATTTGCGCGCATCATAGCGATTTAAATCTCAAATAAAAGTGACTTGAGTGCAATTTTTCATCAATTTGAGTGATGTGGATCTCCTTTTGAATCGAAAGTTGGGAACTTTTCTTTTGCTATAAATCTAGATGCATTTGTGATTTTGTTGAAATTGAGAGCTGTATGTAATTTGTTAATGCGTGGAGGGAATGTGATCTAGGTAAAGGTTTGCGCGTATAAAGTGGCGTGATTTTTAAGCGGGGTGATTATGAGAGAGTTGATGCTTTTTCCGTTAAGTTCGACGGTTTTGCCGGATGGGAAAATGAAACTTCGTATTTTTGAACCTAGATACCAACGAATGGTGAAGCAGTGCTGTGAACAAAATATCAGCTTTGGCATGTGCTTGGTCGATAGTAGTAGTGGGGCAAGCCGGTTGTCGTCGCTTGGCACAGAAGTCAAAATTATTGATTTTGATTCATTGTCGGATGGATTGCTGGGGATTACGGTGTTGGGATTACAACGCTTCACCATCAAACAAGTCCGTGTTGAGGAAGATGGCCTGCGCATAGCTTCGGTGGAGCAACTGACACAGTGGCCAACCATTGAGCTCAAGGCCCCTCAGAAATACATTGGCGACCAGTTACAGCTGGTTCACCGTCAATTTCCAGAGCTTGGTGAGTTGTATCCTGAAAGTGACTACCAAGACGCCAATTGGGTGGCAAGGCGTTGGCTTGAGATATTACCGCTCTCAGTTAAACAATTTGACCATTTGGCAGGAACGCAAAACTGTGATGCGGCGATGCGCTTTTTGTCTGAGGTAGTCGAGAAGGCTTCAGGCGAGGGAAAGGCTAAACTGAATTAAATGGCAAATAATTTGTAGGATCTGATGATCGTTTTTCTGTGGAATACGTATCAGGGTAAGTTTAAGTAAAGTCGGCGACAAAAAGGATAAGTTATGCGGACTCCGGTAGCGAACAGCCCTAGCTCGATGTCTAAGCAAGACTGGGCCGAGTGCATGGCGAAAGTGAAAGACAAAGACAAGCAAGCATTTGCCGTCGTGTTTCAACACTTTGCGCCCAAGTTAAAACAGTTTGCGTTTAAACATGTTGGCAATGAGCAAGTTGCCATGGAAATGGTGCAGGAAACCATGACAACAGTGTGGCATAAAGCACATCTGTTTGACGCTGAGAAAAGTGCGCTGTCGACTTGGGTCTACACCATCATCCGTAATCTGTGCTTTGACTTACTTAGGAAGCAGCGCGGCAAGGATTTGCACATTCATGCAGACGATATTTGGCCGTCAGATTACTATCCTTTAGACCTTGTTGAACGCTATAGCCCAGAGCAAGACATGCTCAAAGAGCAGGTTATGCGTTTTTTGGATTGTTTACCCAAGGCCCAGCGAGATGTTCTGCAGGCTGTTTATATAGAAGACTTACCTCACCAGCAGGTTGCTGAGATGTTCGACATTCCTTTAGGTACCGTTAAATCACGATTGAGATTGGCAGTAGAAAAGCTTAGACACACAATGCAGGCGGATAAATTATGAGTACACATCCTAACAACATGTTGCTACAGGCGTACGCAAGTGGAGAAATTGATGCTGTCTCTGGTCTAGTCGTTGCAACGCATCTAGAAGTTTGCCCTGATTGTCGAGATCTGGTTGCTCAATTTGAGGGGGAGCAAGCGCAACATTTTGCAGCTGGGAAGCAAGATGAAATGAGTGCGCTGTCGCTGTTTGATGCGATGTTTGATGACATCGTTCAAAGTGATGTGAAAGAAGATGTGCGAGAGGTCTACGAACCAAGATACATTGAGGTGAAGGGGAAGCGTTTTGTTCTTCCACAGACACTTTGCCGTTATGCAGACCTAATGTCGGAATGGCGCAGTTACGGTGGCAAGGTGTTCAGTTCACAATTGGATTTTGGTGAAGAGGCAAGAGTGAATCTGATGTACATCAGCGAAGGCGTACAGATCCCGCAACACACCCACAAAGGGTTGGAAACAACATTGGTGCTACATGGCAGCTTTAGTGATGAAGATGGTGAATATCAGCAGGGTGATTTCATGCAGCGTGACGCCAGTGTGAAGCACAGTCCTAAAACCAAAGCTGGGGAAGATTGCTTGTGCCTAACCGTGCTGACCGATCCACTGATTTTTACCCAAGGGGTGGCCAGAGTCTTTAATTTGTTTGGTAAAGGACTTTACCCTTAACCAGAGATGATCGGCGCTGCCTTCAAAATGAGAATGCATCAAACGAGAAAAGGCTTGCCAATGCAAGCCTTTGTCGTGAAGGAGCCACGCACACAAAGTGGATTTAACTTTGTTGTGCGTCGATGTTGTCGTGAGGTTTTGGCTCTTCTTCGCTCGATTCCTTTCTCGCTTTTTCAAGCAAATCATGGAAGTAATGACGCAGCGAATAGAGCATGATCAAGCTTGGGATAACCATCAGAGCTGTAATAACAAAGAACACAGACCAGTTGTCCAAGTAGTCCACCAACTCACCACTAAAGGAGGCTAAGGTCGTTCGACCAAAGTTACCCAGTGATGCCAGCAGAGCGTACTGCGTCGCCGAGAAGGCTTGTCCCGTCACCATGGTTAAGAAGGAGACGAACGCAACGGTTGAAAACGCAGAAGTAAAGTTGTCGACAATCAACGTCGCCAAGAACAGATTTTCATTCGGACCGACTTGCGCCATCCAAGCGAACATCAAGTTACTGGCTGCCATAGCGATTCCGCCAATCATCAAACCACGAACAATACCGAATTTAACGTTGATCATGCTGCCGACCAGCGTAAAGAAGATGGTGATACCCCAACCAAGCAACTTAGAGTAATAGCCAATTTGCTCATTGCTAAAGCCCACTTCTTTGTAGAAAGTGATCGACATTCGGCCTAAGAACGCTTCGCCAATCTTAAACAAGAAGACAAAGAGCAGTAGAGTCAGTGCCACTCGGACGCCATTACGCTTGAAGAAATCAAGGAAAGGCTCGACCACGGTGACCGTCAACCATGCGACCACTTTGGAACCCACCAATTGGTTGTGGCGCTGTTCGGCCTCTTGTTGCAATTGCTCTCGGCGCGTGGTGGGCTCGCCAACCAGTAACGTAAAAATCATCAAGAGCGCGACAATGGCCGCCATGCCGTAATATACGCCGTTCCAGCCGATTGAATCGGCATTAATAAAGGCGAGATAACCAGGCAAGGAATAGCCTGTCCACCAACCAATAACAGCCATCGCCGATGCTTGTGGCAGTTTGGATGAATCGGATTTCGGGAAGGTATCGATACGGAACGCATCGATAGCGATATCCTGTGTTGCTGAAGCGATGGCGATGCCAAGTGCAAGCGCCGACGTCAGCATGAGATTGTTGGCCGGATTGACTCCTGCGATCAACAAAGTACAAATCAGTACTAAGGATTGGCAGAGAAATATCCAACTGCGGCGTTGACCCAGAGAGCGATGAAGTAGAGGAAGCTTTACTCGGTCTACCAAAGGTGCCCAAAGAAAGTTAATGGCGTACACAGCAAAGACACTGCCAAAGTAGCCAATAGCAGCACGCGTCAAACCCGCATCTTTTAGCCAGCCAGACATGTTTGAACCAATGAGCACCCACGGGAAACCACTGGAACAGCCCAGCATAAAGACCCAAAGCAAGCGTCGATCAAGATAACTTTGTACAGTTTCACGCCATGAAACTGTTGGTGATGAAGACATAACCTATCCTTGTAGTTAGTAGAATACGCCCCTTGCGTTGCAAAGGGCGGGGATATTTATGGGAGTAGTGTGGCCTTGGTGATCACGATTGGTTCCACGGGAATATCTCTCATGTAGCCTTGGCTTTTGGTCGGTTTGCTCGCCATCTGTTGAATGACGTCAAACCCTTCGGTGACTTGACCAAAAACGGCGTAACCTGGAGGTTGGAGGTCATAGTCGAGAAACTCGTTATCCACCAAGTTGATAAAGAATTGTCGTGTCGCAGAGTTAGGATCTTGAGTTCGAGCCATTGCGATAGAGCCCGTCACGTTCTTCAGACCATTACTTGCTTCGTTCTTTATTGGTGCGTAACTGGGTAGACGATTCATTTTCTCATCAAAACCACCACCTTGCGCCATAAAACCAGGAATGATACGGTGAAATTGAGATCCAACGTAACTGCCATCTTTCACGTATTTTACGAAGTTTTCGACGCTAATCGGCGCTTTTTCTTCATTTAACTCAACAGTGAAATTCCCCAGAGAGGTTTCGAATTCAACTTTTGGCCCCGCCAAGGCGAGGCTACTCGTGAGTACGAGTGATGCACAGATAACTTTGAGCATTAGAAACGTTCCTTCATGTAGCTTTGCAGTTCTTGGTCATTGGCAATCTCAGCAAGGACTAATGTGATCACATCATTTAGCACTTTTTCCACTTCTTGATCAGAAGCGCTGAGCATACCACTACGAGTCGCACTGCCATTGTATGTTTTGACCAGTTTCCCTTTCGGTGTCTCTGCGGTGATTTCTAGAATCACTTTCGCGTCCATTTCGTTTTCCATTACGGAATGCTTTACATTGACCAATGCTTCTTGAACTTCAAGGCTGATCAGGTTGTTACTGTTTAAATCCGCTTTGTAGCCTTGTGACGCGAACTGCTGCTGCAGCAAGGTTTCAAGCGTAATGCGCATGTTTTGTTTAGCGTGTAGCGGTAGGATGTTCGAACGGCCACTGTCAATCAGCGCTACGTACTGCGCTGCACGTACATCTTTACTGGTCATGCTGTATGTTTTGTTCTGCACCATTGGATTTGTACTCAACGTTGCGGTTGGCGCAAGATTAAGTTGTTCTGGTTGAGGGGCTGAACAAGCAGAAAGTAGTGCGATAGACGCAGCTAAAACCAATTTTTTCATCGTATATTCCTTTTCTAGCAGCAGAGGCTGTACGTAAACGTATATTAAAGTGAAGATTGTCTTTAATTAAAACTAGCAGGCTATTTAGTTGCCTGTAAAATCACAAACTTACTATTAGAAGCGACTAATTTCACATTCTTGTCACCATAAAGGCGCTTGAGTTTTCCATCATAACCAAGGTGGCGATTGCCGATCACTTGCAGTTTGCCCCCTCTTTTAAGGACACGTTTGGCGTCGCAAAACATCTGCCAAGCAATGTGATCCGTGATCGCTTGTTGTTGATGGAAAGGGGGGTTGCATAAAATCAGATCGGCGATCTCGCCTGCAAACCCGTCCAAACAGTTATTGGCAATATACTCAGCATCCACTGATGCTGTGACATTTTCTTGTAAATTGAGGCGAGCGGACTCAATGGCCATGTAGCTTTCATCCACCAAGGTGAATTTCGCTTTCGGGTTGAGCTGCGCGGCTTTGACGGATAACACCCCGTTACCACAGCCTAAATCGATAATGTGCTTGAGGTTATCATCTTGCGGGATGTGCTCGAGCATAAAACGCGCGCCCAAATCGAGACTCTCACCAGAATAGACGTTTGGCAAGTTGTTGAGTGTCATCTTGTGTTCTTCAACATTCCAACGAGTCACTGGGCTGATGTCATTCATTTGCGCACAGTCTGCTTGGCAAAAAACGAGACGATGTTTTTTCCAAGCAAGAGAGGTTTTTGTGGTCCCTAGATACTTTTCAAACAGTTTGAGGGTTGAGGTATGGATTTCTTTGGCTTTATTCACGGCGACCACTGGGACGTCTGGTGAGAGCGTTTTACGCAATTGAGTTAACTGCCAAGTCAAATGACGGTTGTTTTTTGGAAGTTGAAATAACACCAAACTGGTCTCTGTAGGAATTGCGTCTAGCGTGGTCAGTAGCTTTACTTCACGGCATTGATTTCGTTGTAAATTTTCTTTTGCCCCTTGCTGAGAGATAAAAGAATCACTCATCATAGTGACTTGGTGTTGAGCAGAAAACCAGCATGATAGAGCGCCGAAGTGATCGTTCAGGATAAGAATATTCTGTGGGGTGTCTAAGGCCAACTCTTCCACATAATTGATCAAGTATTCATCGCCCGCGTCCCATGCTTGCAGGGTTTCATTGGCGTTGTTTGGGTATCTGAATAGGGTGAGTTGTCGGTCAAAGAGATTGAGTTCGGTTTTCATACAATGGTGTTTGTTTCATTGAGTTTTAACGATATTCTCGCAGAAGGATAGCAAACAAGATAGGCACAGCTAGCAAAAAACACTCAGGGATCTTCGTCTAAGTAGTGAGACATTGTTAGAATGATGGCTGTTATTTAAGTGTGTGTAAGAAATTTCACGTTGGTTCGACTTATACTTTTTAAGTCGGTGAGTAGAGAGGGTTTGAATATGATTCAAGAAATCATAGAGACAAAATTACACAATACATTTGAACCTAGTCACTTGAGTGTGGTGAATGAGAGCTACATGCACAATGTACCACCGGGTTCGGAAAGTCACTTCAAGGTGATTGTGGTGAGCGATCTTTTTGAAGGTAAAAGATTGATCGCCAGACATCGTTTAGTGAATCAAGCATTGGCGAATGAGTTGGAAAATAACATCCACGCTTTGGCGATTCATACCTATACTGTTCAGGAATGGAAGCTACAGCGAGATGGCGCGCCAGATAGCCCGATGTGTATGGGTGGTACCAGCCACTGAGCGATTTCTAACCTGAAGTGTTAAATTTTCAGTTGTTCTATTCAAAAAGATGGTCAAGCCATCTTTTTTTCTATGTGTACAAAACCGACAAATTGCGTGACAAATTTGGTTAAGAAATGCGTTAACACTGTTTCAACAAATGAACAGAATGAATAGGATGTTTCAAACTATGAATCTCACCTATTCATCTGGCACGATGGTTTTGGGCCATTTGTGCGACGTGTCAAAGTTATGAACAATAGTTAGCCTATATCTATCAATTCTTTCCAAATAATACGGCTAATGCGTTTATTGGTCATGGCATCGCGTTTGGAAAAGATGCTAAACTATCGCACCTGATAAATCTCTCCACTAAACTGTGAAGCGATTTTTAATAGGATGTTGCGATTTTGGCGTTTAAAACATCGCCAAAACCGGACACTGATGTCGTGTCTAAAAGTTACGCAATCATAAAGAATCTTTTTCCCGATAAAAGTAGTGCAAGTGCGTATGATTACAATAAAGAAGGGTTTGGACCTTCCTATCGCAGGAGCTCCTTCCCAGGTGATTAATGATGGTAAATCCATCACAAAAGTCGCCTTGCTTGGCGAAGAGTACGTTGGCATGCGTCCTACGATGCATGTTCGCGTTGGTGATGAAGTGAAGAAAGCCCAAGTTCTTTTTGAAGACAAAAAGAACCCTGGCGTGAAATTTACTTCTCCAGTGAGTGGTAAAGTTATCGAAGTGAATCGTGGCGCGAAGCGTGTACTTCAATCTGTAGTGATTGAAGTGGCAGGCGACGAGCAAGTGACCTTTGATAAGTTTGAAGCCTCTCAACTAGCAGGTCTTGATCGCGAAGTGATCAAAACTCAGTTGGTTGAATCTGGTCTTTGGACCGCTCTGCGTACTCGTCCGTTCAGCAAGGTTCCAGCAATTGAATCGACAACTAAAGCGATTTTCGTTACCGCAATGGATACCAATCCATTGGCAGCGAAGCCTGAGTTGATCATCAATGAACAAGCGGAAGCGTTTGTTGCTGGTTTGGATGTGCTTTCAGCCCTAACAGAAGAGAAGGTTTACGTTTGTAAATCTGGTACGAGCTTACCTCGTTCTTCTCAGTCTAATGTGGAAGAGCACGTATTTGACGGCCCACACCCAGCTGGTCTAGCGGGTACCCACATGCATTTCCTCTACCCAGTGAATGCAAACAACGTGGCATGGAGCATCAACTACCAAGACGTGATTGCGTTTGGTCAGTTGTTCCTAACTGGTGAACTTTTCACTGACCGTGTTGTTTCTCTAGCGGGTCCTGTTGTGAATAACCCTCGTCTCGTTCGTACCATCATGGGTGCAAGCTTGGATGAGCTAACCGACAGTGAAATGATGCCAGGCGAAGTTCGTGTGATTTCTGGTTCAGTACTGACTGGTACTCATGCCACTGGTCCTCACGCTTACTTGGGGCGTTACCACCTGCAGGTTTCTGTTCTGCGTGAAGGTCGTGACAAAGAACTGTTTGGCTGGGCGACGCCTGGTAAGAACAAGTTCTCTGTAACCCGTTCTTTCCTTGGTCACTTGTTTAAAGGTCAGTTGTTCAATATGACAACCACCACAAACGGTAGTGATCGTGCAATGGTTCCAATCGGTAACTACGAGCGTGTAGTGCCTCTTGATATGGAACCGACTCTGCTGCTTCGTGATCTATGTGCAGGCGATACTGACAGTGCTCAAGCACTGGGTGCGCTAGAACTGGATGAAGAAGATCTAGCATTGTGTACCTTTGTATGCCCAGGTAAATACGAGTACGGTCAACTGCTACGTGACTGCCTGAATACAATTGAGAAGGAAGGGTAAGTTTCATGGGCCTTAAGAAGTTTCTTGAAGACATCGAACACCACTTTGAACCAGGCGGCAAACACGAAAAATGGTTTGCTCTGTACGAAGCTGCGGCAACGCTATTCTACACGCCAGGTTTGGTGACGAAAAAGAGCTCACACGTTCGTGATAGCGTTGACCTAAAACGCATCATGATCATGGTTTGGTTTGCAGTGTTCCCAGCAATGTTCTGGGGTATGTACAACGCTGGTGGCCAAGCTATCGCGGCTCTAAACCACATGTACGCTGGTGATCAACTGGCGCAAATCATTGCAGGTAACTGGCACTACTGGCTAACCGAGATGCTGGGCGGAACGATTTCTGCCGATGCAAGCTGGGGTAGTAAGATGTTGCTAGGTGCAACCTACTTCCTACCAATCTACGCAACGGTATTCCTCGTTGGTGGTTTCTGGGAAGTGCTATTCTGTATGGTGCGTAAGCACGAAGTTAACGAAGGTTTCTTCGTAACCTCGATCCTTTTCGCATTGATCGTTCCGCCAACACTACCTCTATGGCAAGCAGCGCTAGGTATTACCTTCGGTGTTGTGGTTGCTAAAGAGATCTTTGGTGGTACTGGTCGTAACTTCCTGAACCCAGCGTTAGCAGGTCGTGCTTTCCTATTCTTCGCTTACCCAGCACAAATCTCGGGTGACGTAGTGTGGACAGCAGCAGACGGCTTCTCTGGTGCAACTGCGCTAAGCCAGTGGGCTCAAGGCGGCAACAGTGCACTAGTAAACACAGTGACTGGTGCGCCAATCACGTGGCTAGACGCGTTCATCGGTAACATCCCAGGTTCAATCGGCGAAGTTTCTACGCTTGCACTGCTTATCGGTGCAGCAATGATCGTTTACATGCGAATCGCATCTTGGCGCATCATTGCCGGTGTAATGATCGGTATGATCGTAGTATCGACACTGTTCAACGTGATCGGTTCTGATACTAACGCAATGTTCAGCATGCCATGGCACTGGCACCTAGTTCTAGGTGGTTTTGCATTCGGTATGTTCTTTATGGCAACCGACCCAGTATCGGCTTCATTTACCAACAAAGGTAAGTGGTGGTACGGCATTCTTATCGGTGCAATGTGTGTAATGATTCGTGTTGTTAACCCAGCATACCCAGAAGGCATGATGCTGGCGATTCTATTCGCGAACCTGTTTGCACCACTGTTTGACCATCTAGTGGTTGAGAAGAACATCAAGCGGAGACAAGCACGCTATGGCAAGTAATGACAGCATTAAAAAGACGCTGGGTGTTGTTGTCGGGTTGAGCCTTGTTTGTTCAATCATCGTATCAACAGCAGCAGTCGGTCTGCGTGACCAGCAAAAAGCTAACGCTGTTTTGGATAAGCAATCCAA
Organism: Vibrio vulnificus CMCP6; assembly: GCF_000039765.1. Lineage (NCBI taxonomy): Bacteria > Pseudomonadati > Pseudomonadota > Gammaproteobacteria > Vibrionales > Vibrionaceae > Vibrio > Vibrio vulnificus. Next base: position 1,818,830 of record NC_004459.3, read on the forward strand.
GATCATCGAAGTAGCTGGTATCGACAGCAAAGGTAAGAAAGTACCAGAGCTTTTTGCTCAGTACATCGAACCACGTCTGGTTGATTTCGCAACAGGTGACTTTGTTGATGGTAATGCAGCAACGTATGACCAACGCAAAGCCGCGAAAGATCCTGCACAGTCTATCAAACTGACCGCTGAGCAAGATGACGCGAAAATTCTACGTCGTGCAAATACAGGTGTTGTGTACCTAGTGAAAAATGGCGACAGCATTTCTAAGATCATTCTACCGGTTCACGGTAACGGTCTTTGGTCAATGATGTACGCTTTCGTTGCGGTTGAAACCGACGGTAACACAGTATCAGGTATCACCTACTACGAGCAGGGTGAAACTCCGGGATTGGGTGGTGAAGTTGAAAACCCATCTTGGCGTGCACAGTTCGTAGGCAAGAAACTGTTTGACGAAAACCACAAACCAGCTATCAAGGTAGTGAAAGGTGGTGCGCCAGTTGGTTCTGAGCACGGTGTTGACGGCCTGTCAGGTGCGACACTAACTAGTAACGGTGTTCAACACACATTTGACTTCTGGTTAGGTGATATGGGCTTTGGTCCATTCCTAGCAAAAGTTCGTGACGGAGGCCTGAACTAATGTCTAGTGCACAAAACATTAAAAAGAGCATTCTTGCGCCAGTATTGGATAACAACCCAATCGCGCTACAAGTTCTTGGTGTATGTTCTGCGCTTGCAGTAACTACCAAACTAGAAACAGCGTTTGTTATGACACTAGCGGTAACGTTTGTAACTGCATTGTCTAACTTCTTTGTTTCTTTAATCCGTAACCACATTCCTAACAGTGTGCGTATCATCGTTCAAATGGCGATCATCGCATCTCTAGTAATCGTGGTAGACCAGATCTTGAAAGCTTACTTGTACGATATCTCTAAACAGCTATCGGTATTCGTAGGTCTTATCATTACTAACTGTATCGTAATGGGTCGTGCAGAAGCGTTCGCGATGAAATCTGCACCAGTTCCATCATTGATCGACGGTATTGGTAACGGTCTTGGTTATGGTTTTGTTCTTATTACTGTGGGCTTCTTCCGTGAACTATTCGGTAGCGGTAAGTTGTTTGGTATGGAAGTACTACCACTAGTGAACAATGGTGGTTGGTATCAGCCAAATGGTCTGATGCTTCTAGCGCCATCTGCATTCTTCCTAATCGGCTTCATGATTTGGGCGATCCGTACGTTCAAACCAGAGCAAGTAGAAGCGAAGGAGTAAGGGCAACATGGAACATTACATCAGTCTGTTAATTAAATCGATTTTCATCGAGAACATGGCTCTGTCTTTCTTCTTGGGTATGTGTACCTTCTTGGCGGTATCTAAGAAAGTAAAGACCTCTTTCGGTCTAGGTGTTGCAGTAGTGGTTGTTTTGACTATCGCTGTACCAGTAAACAACCTGGTTTACAACCTAGTACTTAAGGAAAACGCGCTGGTCGAAGGCGTGGATCTGAGCTTCCTAAACTTCATCACCTTTATCGGTGTAATTGCGGCACTTGTACAGATTCTAGAGATGATTCTTGACCGTTTCTTCCCGCCTTTGTACAACGCGCTAGGCATCTTCCTACCGCTGATCACAGTAAACTGTGCGATCTTCGGTGGTGTATCTTTCATGGTACAACGTGACTACAACTTCGCTGAATCTGTTGTTTATGGTTTCGGTGCAGGTGTGGGTTGGATGCTCGCGATCGTGGCCCTTGCAGGTATCCGTGAGAAGATGAAGTACTCAGATGTACCTCCTGGTCTACGTGGTTTAGGTATTACCTTTATCACTGTAGGTTTGATGGCGTTAGGCTTTATGTCTTTCTCTGGTGTTCAACTGTAAGTCGGGTAAACCGCAACAATTAAGGAATAGTCAATGGACATTATTCTTGGTGTCGTGATGTTTACTCTGATCGTACTGGCTTTAGTACTAGTGATTCTTTTCGCTAAGTCTAAGCTTGTACCAACAGGTGACATTACAATTTCTATCAACGGCGACGCAGATAAGTCGATCGTTACTTCTCCAGGTGGCAAGCTACTAAGCGCGTTAGCTGGTGCAGGTGTATTCGTTTCTTCTGCTTGTGGTGGCGGTGGCTCTTGTGGTCAGTGTCGCGTAAAAGTGAAGAGCGGTGGTGGTGATATCCTTCCAACTGAGTTGGATCACATCACTAAAGGTGAAGCGCGTGAAGGTGAGCGTCTAGCGTGTCAGGTGGCTGTGAAAACAGACATGGACATCGAGCTACCAGAAGAAATCTTCGGCGTTAAAAAGTGGGAATGTACAGTTATCTCTAACGATAACAAAGCAACATTCATTAAAGAGCTTAAGCTACAAATTCCAGATGGCGAATCAGTACCTTTCCGTGCTGGTGGTTACATCCAGATTGAAGCACCAGCTCACCACGTTAAATACGCAGATTTCGACGTACCAGAAGAGTACCGCGGTGACTGGGACAAGTTTAACTTGTTCCGTTACGAGTCTATCGTAAAAGAAGACATCATCCGTGCATACTCAATGGCGAACTACCCTGAAGAGTTCGGCATCATCATGCTAAACGTACGTATCGCGACTCCGCCGCCAAATAACCCAGACGTAGCACCGGGTCAGATGTCTTCTTACATCTGGTCACTAAAAGAAGGTGATAAGTGTACGATTTCTGGTCCATTTGGTGAGTTCTTCGCGAAAGACACAGATGCAGAAATGGTCTTCATCGGTGGTGGTGCAGGTATGGCTCCTATGCGTTCTCATATCTTTGACCAACTGAAGCGTTTGAAGTCTAAGCGTAAGATGTCTTACTGGTACGGCGCGCGTTCTAAGCGTGAAATGTTCTACGTAGAAGATTTCGATGGCCTAGCGGCTGAGAATGATAACTTCGTATGGCACTGTGCACTGTCTGATCCACTCCCAGAAGATAACTGGGATGGTTACACAGGCTTCATCCACAATGTGCTTTACGAAAACTATCTGCGTGATCACGATGCACCAGAAGATTGTGAATACTACATGTGTGGTCCACCGATGATGAACGCGGCTGTTATCGGCATGCTGAAAAATCTCGGTGTTGAAGATGAAAACATCCTACTGGATGACTTCGGTGGTTAATTTCATCTAACCCATTGAAACTATGGCTGGCTCGTAGGAGCCAGCCATTCTTTTTTCCTCGCTATTCTTTTTTCTTTTTTTGAATAGTGCGCCAAATGGCCATAGAAAATCGGTGCGTTAACCGTGAACCTATTTTCCATATCCATTTAATAACAATAGGAGTTTAACAAGTGAAAAAGTGGCTTGTTGCTTTCGCTTCTCTATTGGTACTTGCTGGTTGCGAAAAGCCCGCAGAGCAGGTACATCTTAGCGGCCCAACGATGGGCACGACTTACAATATCAAATACATCACTCAAGAAGGTTTACCAAAGCCGGACGTACTTCAGCAAGAGATCGACCGTTTGCTAGAAGAAGTTAACGATCAGATGTCGACGTACCGAAAAACCTCTGAATTGAGCCGTTTTAATCAGTCTCGCGATTCTGCGCCGTTCGCGGTTTCTCAACAAACGGCCACCGTTGTTAAGGAAGCGATTCGTCTCAATCATTTGACCTTGGGGGCGTTGGATGTCACCGTTGGGCCTTTGGTTAACCTGTGGGGATTTGGTCCTGAAGCGCGTCGTGATGTCGTGCCGAGTGCTGAGGATTTAGCTGAGCGTAAAGCGCAAACAGGCATCGAGCATTTGTCGGTTGTCGATAACACGTTGATCAAAACCTTGCCTAACCTCTATGTGGATCTATCGACGATCGCGAAAGGTTGGGGCGTTGATGTGGTTGCAGACTATATTCAATCTCAAGGTGTACAAAACTACATGGTCGAAATCGGCGGTGAAATTCGCTTAAAAGGGGTTAACCGTGAAGGTGTGCCTTGGCGTATCGCGATTGAAAAACCGTCGGTAGAAGAGCGTGCTATCCAAGATATTATCGAACCGGGTGATATGGCGATCGCGACTTCCGGTGATTACCGTAACTACTTTGAGCGTGATGGTATTCGTTATTCTCACATCATTAATCCAAAAACAGGCATGCCAATTAACCATAAAGTGGTTTCTGTCACCGTGTTAGACAAATCCTCGATGACAGCAGATGGTCTTGCAACCGGTCTAATGGTGTTGGGTGAAGAAAAAGGCATTGAGATCGCTAATCAAAATAGCATCCCAGTGCTAATGATCGTGAAAACAGATGATGGCTTTACAGAAATCGCTTCTGATGCGTATAAGCCATATTTGAAGAATCAATAAGTGATATAGGTTTGTTGATATGAGTACATTTCTAATTACCTTTGGTGTGTTTGTCGCCGTAATTGCCGCGATGGCAGTGGGCTACATCTTCCAGAAAAAGGTGGTGAAGGGAAGCTGTGGCGGTCTGGGTGCTGTTGGCATTGAAAAAGTGTGTAACTGCCCTGAGCCCTGTGATGCGCGTAAAAAACGCGAAGCACGTGAAGCCGCGCGAGCGGAAAAATTGGCTCAGTGGGACAAAGACCGCATCGCTTAAAATGAAAAACGCCCGCATCGGGCGTTTTCTTTATCGGCTAACTACTTGGTTTCGTCCGTTGGCTTTTGCTTGGTACAAGTAGCCATCGGCTTCTTTGATTTGATTTTCAAGCTCATCTTGCAAAGAAGCCACACCAATACTGATGGTGATATGAATGTTATGCGCTTTGTGTGTAATGGTGGTTTTCTCGACCCGCTGCCTCATGTGCTCTAAGCGAGTGACAAAGTCGTCGTAACTTTGACAAGATTGAATACAAAATTCTTCACCGCCAAACCGCGCGACAATTTCTCCGGGGAAATAAATTTTCAGGATGTTAGCGACCGTTTTTAAGGCGATGTCACCGCCATCATGGCCATAGGTATCATTCACTTTTTTGAAGTGATCAATATCAAGCATCGCAATATGGCGCAATTCACAGCTGTTACAGGACTGACTAAAAAGATAACGACGATTCCAAAGGCCTGTCAGGGCATCTTGGTTAGCCATACGATAGAGCTCATTGGTTGCTTCTTTCATGTCGAGTATTTGATGGACACGGCAGAAAAACTCTTCCTGATTAAAGGGCTTATAGAGAAAGTCATTCGCGCCTGCTTTCAAAAAGCGGGCAGTCATCGTCCGATCGTCGCTGCCAGACAGCCCTAAAATGGCTAACTTGTTCTTATCGGTATGTACGCGAATTTCACGAATCATGGTGATGCCGTCTTTTTCTGGCATGTCATGGTCGGTGATCACAAACGTCACTTCGGGATGTTGCTTCAGGACCTCTAGCGCTTGAGTGCCATTTTCCGCTTCCAGTGTTTCGATATATTGGTGTTCCAGTAACTGTGTAATGTGCTTTCTCACCACTTTGGAATCGTCAACCACCAATGCCTTATGCTGACGGTTGTTCGTGAGGCGTTTAATTAGAGGCAACAAGTAGGAAACTGACGCCATACTGTCTTTCAAAATGTAATCCAAAACCCCTTTGGCAAGCACTTTAGAGCGAATCTCTTCGCTAAACATCGCCGTTAGGACGATCACTTTTTGCTGGTGATGTAACGCAAGATCAATCACTTCACCATCTTGACCGTCTGGCAGACAATAATCCAAAACGGCGCAAAGAAACTCGTGATTTTCTGCAAGGAAAGTTTGCGCTTCAGCTAAATTCTCTGCCGCAAAAACGTCATATCCCGCTTGGGAGAGTTGTTGCTGGAGGTAATTACGAAAGGCTCGGCTATCTTCTACAACTAGTATTTTATTACCCAAGGAAGAGGCCTCCGGACCATTATTAACAACTAACATAAATAATATGTAGGACTAACAAAGTTGCCACAAATAAGCGATTTGTTTGTTTGCTAATTGGGCTGAATCTCAAAATAACGACATGCATACGGATTCATTAATGGCGATAGAGAACGATTGAGAATGTCTCAATTGCCTGTATACTGTGTTTTTGTCCAGTTATTGATTGTGTTGTTGTATGTCTACGCAAATGCGAAAAATCATCCATATAGATATGGACTGCTTCTATGCCGCAGTAGAGATGCGTGATAACCCAAATTTCCGCAGCCGGCCTCTGGCGGTTGGAGGGCACGAAAAGCAGCGTGGGGTCATCAGTACCTGTAATTATGAAGCGCGTAAGTTTGGCGTGAGAAGTGCGATGCCAACGGCACAAGCGCTGAAATTGTGTCCTAGTTTGCTGGTTGTGCCTGGGCGAATGCAGGTATACAAAGAGGTTTCAACGCACATTCGCAGTATCTTCTCACGTTACACTCATTTGATTGAGCCACTCTCGCTTGATGAAGCGTATTTAGATGTAACGGATTCCACACAATGTCATGGTTCGGCAACCTTAATTGCTGAAGCGATTCGCCGTGACATTTGGAATGAGCTACAACTCACGGCGTCGGCAGGCGTTGCTCCGATTAAATTTCTCGCCAAAGTGGCCTCGGACATGAACAAACCGAATGGCCAGTTTGTGATTCCACCAGAGCAAGTTCAGAGTGTGATTGATACTTTGCCTTTACAAAAAATCCCTGGGGTTGGCAAAGTGAGTTTAGAGAAGTTGAACCAAGCGGGCTTGTACGTTTGCCAAGATGTGAAAAACAGCGATTATCGTCAGCTACTCAAGCAATTTGGTCGCTTAGGGGCGTCGCTATGGCAGCGCAGCCATGGTATTGATGAGCGAGAGGTGATCGTCGAGCGAGAACGTAAATCAGTCGGAGTCGAGCGCACTTTTACGCAAAATATTGTGACCTATGAACAGTGTTGGCAAGTGATCGAAGAGAAATTGTTTCCCGAGCTGGCCATTCGTTTAGAAAAAGCCAATCCTGAAAAAGCGATCATTAAGCAAGGGATCAAAATGAAATTCGCCGACTTTCAATTGACGACGATAGAGCATGTTCACCATGAGCTCGAACTGGCCTATTTCCGCGAGTTGTTGCAGGACATTCTTCAACGTCAAAAGGGGCGTGAAATTCGCTTACTAGGGCTCAGTGTGATGCTTAAGCCAGAAGAGCAAGCGCGGCAACTCAGCTTGCTCTAATCGCTTTGGGTTGTTTCCCTAGGTCTGATTAGCTTCGTTTACTGACACGCGCGAGTACTTCTCCATAAGGTGCGCGTTCCAACTGCGCAAATCCCTTCAACTTTTTCGCTTTTAGTTGAGTGAGCTTAGGTGTGCTGATCCCACAAAGGAAACGCGTGATGAGCTCTGCACTCAGCGGCTGTGAGGTTTGACTCTGCAACTGAGCAATCCATTCATCAAGCGCTTGCTGAGGAATGTCCGTCAGCATTTCTTTGGGAAGGGTGGCTTGCTGGCCTCGGCATGCTGAGCAGTGGCCACATTGCTGTGGTGCGTTATGATCGGAAAAGTAGTGCGCGAGCTTATGACTGAGGCACTCACCTGATTCAAAAAAGTGGAGCATATGATGGATCCGTTCGACATCACTTTGCTCTTTGTTTTTGAAGAGTTGATAAATCTGCTCGGTGAGATCTTCTGCGGAATACTCAATCGGCTTTACCGCAAACACGTCCGTCATTTGCTTACTTTCCAGTTCTATCCAGCCTTGTTGATGAAGGTAATCTAACGCAGCCACACAACGTGACCGTTCGGCATGATAGCGATGCCAAAGGGCCTCGAAATCGGTTTGACACCAGACCCTTGCTTGTGGAGAACAATCAAAAACAGCCTGCAAAAAGGCGCCTCGTTCACCCTGAAAGCGCTGCACAATTTCACTGGCAGGACGAAGAAACTTGAAACGATACTCAGCAAAATAGGCGTACATGGGCTCGATGAGACCAGCCATTTCAAGGTATACCAATAGTGTCTTTAGCGGCAGTTGGCGAATGTTGGTATCGTTAGAAAGGCGGGCGATGATCACCTCCCATCGTTCACCAGAGGCTTGTATTTGTTGGATCACCGAGCTGATGTCATCTCGTTCAGGCGTATCGCCATAAATGAAATTTTCCAGTGTGCTTAACCCGCTTTGATTGGCCAAGACGATGCAATCGGACTTCTGGCCATCTCGACCGGCTCGACCGATTTCTTGGGCGTAGTTTTCAATCGATTTGGGTAAGTCGAAATGGATTACTCGGCGAATATCGGCTTTATCTACCCCCATTCCAAAAGCGATGGTTGCGACAATACAGTCCAGTTGGCCTTGCATAAACTGTGTTTGTATCGTGCTACGCAACTCGTTATCCAATCCGGCATGATAGGCTGAAGCGCGTATGCCTTCGTCTTGCAGTAGGGTAGCAACTTGACTTGCGGTATGTTGCAACGTGACATAGACAATGGTTGGGGCGTTAGGGGCCTGTTGTACTATTTTCAGCAGTGCGTCTGCTTTGTCTTCATTGCGACAAGGGGTCACGTGGAGATCAAGATTGGCGCGATAAAACCCGGTGACAACAACATTGTCCTTTTTGATGGCAAATTTGCGTTGCATGTCTGCTATCACATTTTCTGTTGCAGTGGCGGTCAGCAGCAGAACTTGTGGAATGTTTAATGTCGCTTGATAGCTCGGAAGTTTGAGGTAATCCGGGCGGAAATTATGCCCCCACTCTGAAATACAGTGTGCTTCATCCACTACCAGTAATGAGATCGGTACTTGGGCGATGAACTGTCGGAAACGTTCGTTCTTGAGGCGCTCGACAGAGATCATCAGTATTTTTATTTCCCCGGCATTAACCGCTTGCATAATCGCCTGTGTTTGTTCTTTGCTTTGGCCAGATTCGATGGCTGCTGCAGCAATACCTTTGCTATGCAGAAAAGCCAACTGATCTTTCATTAAGGCAATGAGCGGTGAGACCACCAGAGTTAAGTGGGGGAGGTGCAAAGCGGGTAATTGATAACAAAGAGATTTACCAGAGCCAGTTGGGAAAATGGCGGCCGCAGAATGGCCAGTCAGTACCGCATCGACGACTTGCTGTTGGCCTTGGCGTAATGCCTCAAAACCAAAGATATGGTGTAACGTATCGCGAATGTCATGTTGCATCGTTGGGATGGCTCTTGCTAGGGAAATCAGAGTGCTATCATACCGAGAAAGTGCGTTTTTCTCACCTTCAAGATGGGGTGAAAAAGTATGATGTTTCGCGTCTCTACGCCCAAGGACGGTAATTTGGTCGTGTGGATAGAGGCTAATAATGGGACAAGAGTTGTGACAATTTACTGACAAAATACACATCACCAACTGTTATAGTTCGGCAAAAAACAATTAAGGGAAAGTCATGAAAAAGCTGGCCATCTTTCTTCCACTGGTTGTGACCACTTCGGTTCATGCAGCGCAGTGTCGTGTCGATATCAAAAATGAAGTTCGCCTAGATGGTGAAGTCTTGGAAATTCATCAAACCAACGGCGACAAAGCTGTGGTGGATGCAAGCAACAATCTTTACATCCATGGTGAGAAAATCGAGCTCAACGGTGATCAACAAGCGGCCATTGAAGAGTATCGCGAAAACCTTAATGCTTATCTGCCTAGAGCGAAACAAGTGGCGGAAGAGAGCTTAGCGCTGGCGAACGACATCATTGATGATATTGCCGTTAGCCTTGATGCACCCGACGCATTTGATAACGTGAAAACGGCGGTAAAAGACTTTTTTACCGATGTTGAATCTCGGTATTACAAAGATGGTGATTTGATTTTACCTGCAGATAGCTTTGCTTCTATGACGGAGTCTTGGCAGGATGACTTCCAACGAGCGCAAGAGATCTTCAACAAAGAGTTTATCAGCAGTGCGTTTGACGCGATGTCGAGCAAAATGAAGCAAGAAGGCGGTTTGAATCTGTCTGCTATGTCGGAAAGCATGACCGAGTTGAAGCAGAAAGTGCAAGAGCGTTTGCAGCAGCACAGCAAAGAAATTGAACAACAAACTCAGGATTTTTGTGACTCGTTAGACGATATGGCCGTACAAGAGCAAGATTTGCTGAAGAAGATTCCAGAGTTGAAGAACTATCAGGTATTTACCATCTAATTTTGCAACAAAGAGAGCACCCTTCGAGGTGCTCTCTGGTTTTACAGACGCTTGTGTTTAGCGGGCATTCATTTGCGTTAATTTATCTCCCACAGGTTTGGAGAAATTGAAACCATCATGCTTATCCCAATTGATTGACCAAGTCATCACGCCACCAAAATTCGGGTAGTTGAACGCCGGTTTCACCGTGGAACATTTTGTGCCTAATGTTAAACAATCTAGTGCATCTAGGATATTTTGAGTCGGCGCTTGGCCAGAGTTAGCTGAGCTTGGCCCTGAAGGAAGGCCAATGGCCACCTGGTCGTCGCGAAGCGGCTCAAAACGAGTACCATCGGCGAGTTCAAACCCTTCAATCAACATCTTAGATTGCGCAACCATCATATCGACAGAGCCTTCAGGAGCGGCGCCCGGTAGGTAAGGGTTGGGTAATCCACCATTGTTGTAGAGCTGAACATGAAGTAAGTCGAGTGTGCTGCGAGTAGCATTAATGACCGGAATGTAGGCTCCCCAAATTCCGCTGTAGGCCACCATACCGCCTTGAACGTAAGGATGTTCTGGTGCCATGGTGAGGTACATGTCACCACCGATATTTTGTTCAATTTGCAGTAGGGCCCTGCCCAATCGCGCCTGAATTTGCGAACCGTGAACAAGGTTTGAGCCGCTTTCAAGATCCACATCGAGTCCATCAAATCCCCATTCATTGATCAGTTCGGTTAAGCTAGAAACAAAATTCGCTTCATCTTGATCGGTATTCAGAGTAATGGTGCCTTCTGCTCCGCCAAGGGAAAGTACAAACTTTTTACCTTGCGCCTGCAGTGCCGCCATATCTTGTTTGAACTGGAGCGGATCAAGCGGCGCACAACTGCTGTAAATATCCCCTGAGTAAAGGTTGAAGTGGACCGTGCCATTGCTGTTGCGATCGTTTTCTGCAAAGGCAATATCAATCACATCCCATGCGTTTGACATGTCAGCGAGACGTATCGGACAGCCAGCCCCATTCACAAAGTTGTGCCAGTAGCCAATCAGTTTGTGGCGTTTTTCCGACTGCTCAACCACCTTGATTGCCGCCGCTTCCGAGAGCGCTTGATTACCCGCTAAATCGACCGCTTGAGCACTGACGGTAAAGTTACCGATCGCCGCTGGTGTCCAAGAAACAGAGTACGGAGCGCTATTGTCGGTTGCAATCACACTGCCGTTGACGACAAAGTCGACTTGCTTAATCGCGGAAGTGAGGGAGGTCACGTCGGCACTTAGGGTCACGTTTTTACCCAAACCAACCGTTTGGCCAGCCGTTGGTGAAGTGAGCGTGACGACAAGCGCTTGATCACTGACCGTGACATTGACCACCGACTCACTCACGTTATTGTCGTTGTCGGTTGCGATCGCTTTTAGCTGATTGGCTCCAACGAAAGTTGCACTCCAAGTCTGTGCGTAGGGAGGCTGAGTCACCACACCTAAGCTCGAGTTATTCGCGAAAAACTCGACTTGGGTGACGCTGCCGTCTGCGTCACTGGCATCGGCGCTGAGGGTTAGGCTACTGCCTGCGAGCACCACCGCACCGTCATTGGGGGAGGTAATGGTAATTTGCGGTGGGGTTGAGCACGCGCCCAATCCACTCCAAGCATCTTGCCAGTATTGGCCTACCCCAGGCTCGTAAGCCCAAGCGGCATCAGAAGAACACCAGCCTGCGACATCGCAACGGTATTTTTGATTGAGATTGGAGACCAACGTACCCGCTTCGTAGCGTGTGCCAGCAAGATAAGGAACTGCATCCGCGCAGCCGCCAGAATGGCTGCCACTGACAACCAATGAGACGTTTTGGCTCATGGTGGTTAAATTGGCATCATCGGTCGCTTGTGCTTTGAATGTATGGGTGCCCGCAACCGCATTCCAGAGGTACTCGTAAGGCGCATTGGTATCCACAAAGACCGATTGATTATCGATGAAAAACTCCACTTGCGTCACGATGCCATCGCTGTCTGCCGCTTGAGCGCTCACGATTAAGCTGTCTTTATCGCTCAGTGTTTCACTTCCGGTTGGGCTGGTCAGAGAAACCGTTGGTGGCGCAAGCTCTCCTTGGGGTAACACGCTGATATTAACGTTGGTGGACTGGGTTGCCCCTTCATTGTCCGTGGCAATGGCCGTTAATTGAGAGGTACCTTTCACCGCTGTCCATGGGGTTTCAAATGGTGCTTGTGTGACCACCGCAATCAATTGTGTTCCTGCAAGAAACTCGACTTGGCTAACTTGGCCATCTTCATCGCTGGCATTCGCCAACAACGTGATGACTGCGCCTTCAGGAATTTCTGCATTATTGGTTGGAGAAGAGAAGGTGATGCTTGGTGGTAGATTACCTCCGCCGTTGTCACATTGCCCAAGAGATTTCCATGCCTCCCAAGGGCCAGAGTTCGTGATGGGATCATTGCCTTGAGTCCAGTAGGCGGCTTCGAATGCTTGGTTCTCTTTTTGAACTTGACTACCGGATGTGTAGATCTCGCTGCTATTCCATGTCGCTAGGCTTTGGCAGTTATAAGCCTGCGCTTGATAGCTGACGCCAAGCGCACTGATCAGCGCGCTTGATAACAAAGTGACTCTCATTTTTCTCTCCATTAATAAAAAACATCTCAAGAGTAATAAGTAGCCAAGTTGGAGCGTTTTGCAGGCTAAATTGCTGATTAAATGATATTTACTCCCTCGATATCACGTACAGTTCACTGATGTAACAGCACTCGACATGAATTTTTCGGCGCACTTCAAGGTGTTTTATGAAAAGGAAAGCTGGTGTGTATGCCAAATTTTACGATGTGATTGTCTGATATTTTCGTTAAGTGTCGAGTTATTGACCAGTTGAAGATTGTTATGCCAAACATGTTTCTGTATTGTACTAGCTAACTAGTTCACAAGTGCAGTTAGGTCGTATGTCACAGCAAACAACTTCTCAACCGAGGGAACATTTTGGTTCTCGATTAGGCTTTATTCTAGCGGCAGCGGGTGCGGCTGTTGGCTTAGGGAATATTTGGGGTTTCCCGACACAAGCCGCCTCAAATGGTGGCGGTGCTTTCCTTTTAGTTTATTTAGTGATGATTTTGATCGTTGCTTTTCCAATGCTTGTGGTGGAGATGGCGATTGGTCGTCATGGGCAAGCAAACCCTGTCGACAGTATGCGCGCACTCACCAGTCACCCTGTTGGTAAAAAAGTCGGTGGGCTGGTTGGTTGGATTGGCCTGAGTGTGCCAAGTGCCGTGTTGGCGTTTTATTCGATTGTTGGCGGTTGGATCATCTGTTTTATGCTGGGGGCAATCACAGACCTACTCGGCATGGAAGCGGCGACGGCATGGTTTAAAGGGTTCAGTGTTGAGCGCAACCTTTTCGGTACGATGACTTTTTATGTGCTCACTATTTTGATCGTTCAAGGTGGCGTGAAACAAGGCATTGAAAAGTGGTCAACCCGCTTAATGCCAGCTCTGTTTGTGCTCTTTGCTGTGCTGTTTATCTATATCATGACGCAAAATGGCGCGATGGAAGGGCTAAAACACTATTTAGTGCCTGATTTCGATAAGGTGTGGGATAGAAAACTGATTCTGGCAGCAATGGGGCAAGGTTTTTTCTCGTTAACCATTGGTGGCTGTTCAATGCTGATCTACGGTTCGTACCTCAGCAAAAAAGAGAACTTACCGAAGATGGCCATGAATGTCACATTGGTGGATACTGCCGTGGCCTTTATTGCCGGTTTGGTTGTGCTTCCCGCGATGTTTGTTGCGATGCAAAAAGGGGTGCAAATCTATGCGGAAGATGGCTCTTTACTGAGCTCAGATACGCTGGTGTTTACCGTGCTACCACTGATGTTTGATAGCTTGGGGCTTCTCGGTCAGATATTTGCCGTGGTGTTTTTCTTGCTGCTGACGATTGCCGCACTCACTTCTTCCATCTCCATGCTGGAGTGCCCTGTGGCGCTTGTGGGTGAACGTTTTAATACCAAACGCAGCACCACGAGCTGGGTCTTGGGGGGGCTAATTGCCCTGTTCAGTGTGGTGATTGTGTACAACTTCGGTGCGCTGTTTGGGCTGGTGGCAACCATCGCGACACAATATCTGCAACCAACGGCCGCGCTGCTATTCTGCTTGTTTGGTGGTTGGGTGTGGAGTCGTCACAGCAAAATCAAAGAGCTTGAGCAGGGCAACCCTGAGTTCACCTTGGGTTGGTTTGGCAAAGTTTGGCCTTCGTATGTGAAGTTCGTTTGTCCTGTGCTGGTGGCTACAGTGATTTGGGCTTCCTTTGGTTAAAGCCAGAGAGCAGTAGATAAAAAAGCTTGATGCGGTGGCATCAAGCTTTTTACGTTAATAGGATCTAGGATCTAGGATCTAGGATCTAGGATCTAGGATCTAGAGGCTAGAACCTATCGAAACTGCCCAGCATCGGGCAAAAACTCAAAACCCGCGGTGGCCAATTTGGCTTCTAATGCCGCACGATCAATATCGAAATAACGCACGAGTTTATCGAGGTCACCGGCAAAATCGTCACGTAGCTTCATGTTGACGATGCTCATCAACATGATCGGATCCATGGATGCAAAGTTTGCCAAGTTCATCAATCAGTCCTCAAAATCTGAAATGAGCAAGTTGGCGGCGGCAAAAGCGGCTTTCTCACGTGTTTCTTTAGGTAGTGATTCATCTGCGGCAATATCATTCAGCGCTTTGACTGCACACGAGATTGCCTGTGGAATGTACCCTTGATCACCACTACCAATTTGAGCATAAAGCTCACGAACTAACTCACAACAGCCGTATACTTGCATGGCGTTTTCCTTGAACTTAAACAAATGATAACTGCTCTCAAATATACACAGTGTGGTTTTGAAACTCAAAGCTCAGAGTTGTTTTGGCGCAAGTTAATTACCCCTCTGAGCAAAGATTCATCAACGCAATTGCTGTTCAAGTTGTTCGATGACTTCAGGGGCCAGTTGCAGCTGCTTCGCAAGTTCTTGCAAATACGCTTTTTCCATAAAGCTTTGTTCGTCTGCGATGATCAGCGAGGCAAGGTAAATTTCACTTGCTTGCTGTGGTGATGTCGCTAACTTGGCAATGTCGGTTGGGTCGAGTGGTTTTTGCAGCTCTTGTTGAACGAGTTGTCGCACCTGTTCATCGGCGTTCATCTCACTGAGTGCTTGCTCAATCTGGGCCATTTCCTGCTGGTCAATATGACCATCTGCTTTGGCCATCGCTATCATCGCTTTGATGATCAGCACTGAGTGGTGATTATCTTGTGGGTCGTAAGCTTCCGCCACGCCAGTGTTTGGTTGAGTTCCTTGCCAGTCGTTGTAAACCTTATAAGCCAACGCACCTAAGGCTGCGGCGCCACCAATTTTGAGTGCATTCTTGCCAAGCTTCTTGGCCATCTTTCCGCTTTTTTTTGAACCCATCAGCATGCCGATGAGGCCGCCACCCAATGCGCCAGCACCGAGTGTTTTGAGTTGACTGGCGTTGGTGTTGTTTTTGAGATTTTGGGTCTGTTTGTTCAATGCCTCTGAACCTTGTTTTAAAAGATCAGAGTTGAGGGCTTGATTGAGAAGACTTTTTAGATCCATGACGCCTCTCCTGCCTAAACATAAGGCAAGCATAACGGGAGAAATCTGACCCAAAGATTAATAGAAAAGGGATTGGCCTTGACCAATCCCTTTTAACTGTTGTTATAACACAGAGCTAGGTGTTATTTCAGTTGCGCTTTGATGTGCTCAACGATATCCGCCATCGCGACAGGTGTTTTTTCACCAGAACGACGGTTCTTATACTCAAAGTGACCTTCGTCCATGCTGCGATCGCCAATCACGATAGTGTGAGGGATACCGATCAGTTCCATATCAGAGAACATGACGCCTGGGCGCTCTTTACGGTCATCGAACAGCACTTCGATACCCATCGCTGTCAGCTCTGCGTATAGTTTCTCTGCAGCTTCTTGAACGCGCTCAGATTTGTGCATGTTCATTGGTACGATAGCCACTTGGAAAGGCGCAAGTGCGTCTGGCCAAATGATGCCGTATTTGTCGTTGTTTTGTTCGATAGCCGCAGCAACCACACGAGAAACACCGATACCGTAACAGCCCATCTCTAGGATCACGTTTTTACCGTTGGAATCGAGAACGCCACAGTTCATCGCTTCAGAGTACACATTACCGAGTTGGAAAATGTGACCCACTTCGATACCACGTTTCAGCATCAATGTGCCTTTTCCACATGGGCTTGGATCGCCTTCGACGACGTTACGTAGGTCAGCAACTTGGCCAAGCTCTACATCACGACCCCAGTTGATACCGAAGTAGTGTTTGCCATCGATGTTTGCGCCCGCACCGAAATCGCTCATAACAGCAACCGAGCGGTCAACGATGAATGGTAGTTTAAGGCCAACAGGGCCAAGAGAACCTGCACCTGCGCCAATCAGTTCACGCATCTCTTCTTCTGTTGCCATCTCTAAAGGCGTTGCCACTTCAGCAAGGTTTTCTGCCTTGATTTCGTTGAGTTCGTGATCACCACGGATGATCAGTGCAACGATAGGCGCTTCAATTGCGTCCGACGCTTTAACGAATAGCGTTTTAACGGTTTTCTCGATTGCGATACCGTGCTGTTCAACCAGTTCAGCGATGGTTTTAGCGTTTGGCGTATCCACTAGCGTCATCTCTTGAGTTGGCGCTGCACGCTCAACCGCAGGAGCAACGGCTTCTGCTTTCTCGATGTTGGCGGCGTAATCGGATTCAGTTGAGAAGGCGATGAGGTCTTCACCACTTTCAGCCAGTACGTGGAACTCTTGAGAGCCGTTACCACCGATTGCACCTGAGTCTGCGAGTACTGGACGGTACTCAAGACCCATGCGGTCGAATGCTTTACAGTAAGCATCGTGCATCGCTTGGTAAGATTTTTCCAGACCAGCTTTGTCGATATCGAAGCTATACGCATCCATCATGCAAAATTCACGTGCACGCATCACACCAAAACGTGGACGACGCTCATCGCGGAATTTGGTTTGGATTTGGTATAAGTTGATCGGTAGCTGTTTGTACGAGCTCACTTCGTTTCGTACAAGCGCAGTGATTACTTCTTCTGCTGTTGGGCTGAGTACAAACGGACGAACATGGCGGTCAGTAAAGCGAAGAAGTTCCGGGCCCATTTTTTCAGAGCGGCCAGTCTCTTCCCATAGTTCAAACGGCTGCACAACGGGCATCAAGGTTTCAATTGCACCTGCATTGTCGATCTCTTGACGAACGATGTTTTCGACTTTACGCAGTACACGTAGACCGGTAGGCAGCCAGGTGTAAAGACCTGAAGCCAGCTTACGGATCATACCTGCACGTAGCATGAGCTGATGGCTCACTACTTCTGCGTCGTTTGGAGTCTCCTTCAGAGTAGAAAGAAGATATTTACTGGTACGCATTCTATGGTATCCGTTTCATCATGGTTTGAATAACCCCTCAAAAGTGAGGGAACAAAATTAAGCTGACTATGATATCAGCCATTTGTGATTGTCAAAAGCGTTCGATGCGGCTAACCGTCACTATCTTATCTTGGATAATGAATTTGACGTTCAAATCGAACAAATTTACCGCATATTCTTTCTCATCCGGTTTGTTTTTCTTATAGGCAGGGCGAGGATCTTGTGCCAAAACTTGCTCAATGACCTGTTTCTCTAGCGTTCCATTAGGTCGTGTCGCCAATAGCGCATCCGCTTCACTGGAGAAGATCACGAGTGAGCGCTCGGGTTCTGACTCTGCGTAGCCACCGACGGCATCGAGAATCGCGTCGGAATAGGGGATGTAAGGTTTGATATCAATGATTGGGGTCCCGTCCACCAAATCCACACTGCCAAGATCGAGATAGACCTGATCGCCTTGTTTAGTTATCCCTTTCATTTCCACCGCTGACATGCCAATGCCGTTGGGGCGAAACGTTGAACGGGTGGCAAATACACCCATGCGCTCATTGCCACCTAGGCGAGGTGGGCGAACGGTGGGTTTCCAACCGGCGGCCAAGTTTTGATCAAACAAAAACAGCAACCAAACGTGGGAAAATTGCGCCAAACCTCTTACTGACTCGGGCGTGTTGGCACTGCCAACCAGTTTTACCCGTGCTCTCGCAGCAGGGACTAAGCGAGGTTGTCTGGGGACCGCGAATTTCTCTTTATAGGGGCTCTCAATAAAGCCAATAGGATCAATGGAGTGCATAGTGAGTCAAATAAAAAACAACAGATGGACTGAAAAATATCACAGTTTTCTCTTGCATTTCTTGTTGATAATAATTATTAATTAATATGTTATAACATAACAATTATTGGAGAGAGAAAAATGAAACCAGGAATCCATCCTGAATATCGCAAAGTCGTGTTCCACGACACCAGTGTCGATCACTATTTTGTGGTTGGTTCGACCTTGCAAACTGACCGCACCATAGAATGGGAAGATGGCCAAACCTACCCTTACTTCACCATTGAAGTCTCCTCGGAATCACATCCGTTTTACACCGGTAAGCAAAGAGTGGTGCAAAAAGAGGGTCGCGTGGCGAACTTCAATCGTCGTTTTGCTCAGTTTGGTTCGAGAGAAGGTTAAGAAATGAAAGTACTTAAGTCACTGAAGAGCGCAAAAGCGCGTCATCCAGATTGCCAGATCGTCAGACGACGTGGTCGTTTATACGTTATTTGCAAAAGTAATCCACGTTTTAAAGCAGTACAAAAATAAAACGACGGTGCGCGACATTGACTGGAATAGCCTTCAGAATTGAATGGTTATTTACATCGTGTAGTGTTGGTTTGTTTGCTTATTTATAATTCCAGTTAATATCAATAAACTGGTTTATAAGGCCATGTTTTAAGCATTAATTGGTTAATAATATCGCTATCGGAAAAGTTTTGTAACATTTGTAATTTCGTTTTCCCTCTCTTGTCGAGTAACCTGCCCAGGCTTTTGACATTTTTGTCACAAATGCACAGGAAAAACTACAAGGAGGGAACAGATGAGTTCATCTGCTTCGATTAAGCAAACTTCACCTAAGAAACCGCTCTTTACGCGCTTTCTAGACACGGTTGAATATTTGGGGAACTTGTTACCCCACCCAATCACACTTTTCGCCATCTTCTGTTTGGCAATCTTAATTTCTTCTGGCATCGCGGGCTATTTTGAAGTCTCCGTTGTCGACCCTCGCCCTGAGGGTGCCAAAGGCCGCGCTGCTGACGGTATGATTCACGTTGTGAGCTTACTTAACGCAGACGGACTAGAGCTGATCGTGACCAATCTCGTTAAAAACTTTGTCGGCTTTGCTCCTTTAGGCACAGTACTGGTGGCCATGTTGGGTGTTGCAATTGCAGAACACTCAGGTCTACTTTCTGCGGCCATGCGTGGCATGGTGATGGGTGCGTCTAAGCGCATGGTGACCGTCACTGTGGTCTTTGCAGGTATCATTTCGAACACTGCATCTGAGCTTGGTTATGTGGTTCTGATTCCGCTTGCGGCGATGTTGTTCCACTCACTCGGTCGTCACCCTCTTGCGGGCTTGGCTGCTGCGTTTGCGGGTGTGTCTGGTGGTTACTCGGCAAACCTGTTGATCGGTACGGTGGATCCACTGCTTTCAGGTATTACTGAAACGGCAGCAAAAATGATCGACCCTACATACACGGTTGGTCCTGAAGTGAACTGGTACTTCATGTTCGCGTCGACGTTTGTTATTTCATTCTTGGGTGCTTTTGTCACCGAAAAAGTCGTTGAGCCTAAACTGGGCAAATACAACGTTGAGGAAGCTGCAGAAGATCTCTCAAACGATAAGATGGGCAGTCTCACTGACGTTGAGAAAAAAGGTCTGAAACTGGCGGGTGTTGCGGTATTAGTGGTATCGGCATTACTTGCTTGGACGATTGTTCCAGCTGACGGTGTGTTGCGCTCTGACGCAGGTACGGTAGCGGGTTCACCATTCCTTAAGAGTATTGTGGCGTTTATCTTTGTCTTCTTCGCTATCCCTGGCTTTGTTTACGGTAAAGTCGTTGGCACGATGAAGAATGACCGCGATGTGATTGATGCGATGTCAAAATCCATGTCTTCAATGGGTATGTACATTGTGTTGGTGTTCTTTGCTGCTCAGTTTGTTGCTTTCTTTAAGTGGACTAACTTCGGTCAAGTTTTCGCGGTGGCGGGTGCCGATTTCCTACAGACCATTGGTCTTACTGGCCCGATGCTGTTCTTTGCCTTCATCCTTATGTGTGGCTTCATCAACTTGATGATTGGTTCTGCCTCTGCTCAGTGGGCGGTCACCGCACCGATCTTTGTTCCAATGTTGATGCTGGTGGGTTATGCACCTGAAACGATTCAAGCGGCATACCGTATCGGTGATTCCGTGACGAACATCATCACGCCGATGATGAGCTACTTCGGTCTGATCCTCGCGGTTGCCACTCACTACATGAAGAACATGGGTATCGGTACACTGATCTCTGTGATGCTGCCGTACTCTATCGTCTTTATGGTGGGTTGGAGCTTGTTGTTCTACGTATGGGTATTTGTGTTTGGTTTGCCAGTGGGCCCAGGCGCGGCAACGTACTACACGCCATAAGCCTTAACTCGACATCTCGACTCGAAACAGAAGCCTGCGAATATCGCAGGCTTCTGTCTATTTATAACTCTGCAAAAGGATACAAAGAGTTTGTCTCACTTCTTATTTTGAACCGGTGAAACAATTTCAGCACTTGATTAGCTGTTTCTATGGAAAGGCATTATCAAGGAATTTCTTCACCATTCCACTCTATATCAACGGTCGAAGCCGCAGCAAATTTCACTTTGTTCTTCCTTGCGATTTGAAGTAGCTCAAAAACGCTCAACATTTGATACCTGATCGGTAAGTCGTGTTGCCGCATTACGTTGACGCCTGATAGCCAATCTTGCCAAGTGTTTGCTTTAAAAAAGGATAATCCGCCTCGTGCGATGAGCGAAACCGCTCCTAAATGGTGTAACTGCGGTTTTGTAGGAAAAGAGAACGCAAGTTCGGGAAACAAGTGAGTGCATTGAGGTGAGAGTAGGTGTAAACCACTAGTGGCTCTTGGGTTACACTCGATTATATATAGCTCATCGTTTGTCTGGATAAAATCAAATGAAACTTGACCATGATAGTGATGCCGATGTCCAAAAGCCGTCATAAATGCCTCTAATCGATCATCAACTATCGGTTGAAATGCACTGGCGGCAGAGCCATTTACACAGTTTTTGGGCAGATAAGCTTGGTGTGCTCTCATTTGACCATGTTCAAAAATCGCGTAGTTGCAAATAGGTGCTCCATGGATTTTTTCTTGCTGTACCCAAGGATGTTGAGTCGACATCGTGAGAGTGGAAATAGACTGACGGGTAATATCTCGTATTACTTCACCGCCGAATCGAGAGTAAACCGGTTTGAGTACTGAGTCTGCGTTAATCTTGATGTCATGTTTATCAGTAACCAAACGAGTTTTGGGTAGGGAAATCTCAGGTAAATTTCGAAGTTGGTCAAAGACGGTAAACTTGTTGTGCAGTGAGCGCAGTAATGTCGAATTGGGTAGAAAAAAATGGACTCTCGGACACTGTTGGGCAATGTGTGCCAAATAGAACACTTCTTCACAAGTCGGTATCACCATATCAATGCGTTGCTGAGTGAGTAAATTGAGGATCTGTTGCTGGTAAGTAGGAAAGGAGAATCGAGGTGAAGCCGTTTTTACGTAATGCTCAATGCCTCGTAAAAACGCCCCCAGAGGTTGTGCTAATGAATCAGTGAGAATGACATCGTGTCCATGCTTTATACACATCGCTGCCCACTCTAATGCGACGGGTGCCCGGGCGCCAGTGATTAAAATCCGCATGTGTTCACCACTCGTCGTTGTTTGTTCATCGGAGTCCAAATCGGAGCAGGGCGATAATTGAATGTGACGGGATCAAGCCTTAGTTGATCAAACAGTTTTACTAGGGCTCGGTAAATGGCCGGGTGATGGTGAACATCCGCTTCTATTTGAATAGCCTGAGCTCCGGTTTGGGTGATTCGGTAATCGACGCGATCTTGAATTTCTAAAGTGATGGATCGGTAAATAAGATCAGGTAGCACCGACACGGCTACTTGGCTTGCGTTCAATTTTAGGCAGTCGCCACATCGCCCGGCAATAGCTCCGAGCGGTTCAAATACACCGTTGTCCTGTTTGCTCTCAATGATATCGTCAAGCTGGTAGCGAATAATTGGCTGAGTTTTACGACGAAAATCAGTGATGATAGGGCTGTAATGAGTGCGTTCAGCGTTTAGCCAATGTTTTTCAATATAGACAATATCTTGATTCCATCGCATTTGTCCTTGTTGGTCAGTGCACGCAAGAAAACCTTCAGTACATTGATAGACTTCATGCAATTCACTATCGAATTTTTGAGAAATATAGTGACGATCGATCTCGGTTAGCACCTCTGCTCCAGAAATGATCCGTTTCGGCTGGATCGCTGGCTGACCAAATTGACCACTGAATTGAGCACAGAGTTGAAGGGCTTGAGCGCTACCAACCAAAAGCGTGGGTTGAAACTCATCTAGTTCCTTTATCCACTCTTGGTAAGGTTTGTTTAAATCAGCATAAAAGAACGTAATGGGACCTTTTGCTACGGATTTATATAGCGGGCTGTTGGCTCGCAGGGCAAGAGCTATTCGATGTTTTCCCCACAAGCTGGGTAAGAGGCGACCCAAAATATTACCTGCCCAGAGTTGTGTCTCTTGTTTATCCGCGAGAAACAATCCGCGCATACCAGAGGTGCCTGAAGACAGTCCAACAGTTACATTGCCAACTTTTGACGCTGCGAAATTGCGTGATTTTTCTGCCTCTAATGCTTGTTGCATTAATGAGTTTGCATCCAAACCTTTTGTGTTTAACTCAGAGAGATTTTCCATCATGGTTTGCTTATTCATGATTGGGAAATCACGGAGTGACGCTCCTTGAAATGAATGATAATAAGGAGAATGGCGACACACCCAATCCAGATGTTGTGTTACCTGTTTTTGTTGCCACTTTTCAACATGTGTTCTTGAGCTAAAAGGGCGGTAGCGCGTACGCCAAAACTCAGAGAGAAGCGTTCTCACATTATCCATCCTTCTGTAATTAACTGTTGGATTGTCGCTTGGCAATGAGAAGGCACAAAGCGCACAAAATGATGGGTATGCTGGTAGCAATTTCTCAACTCAGAGAGTGTTTGCTTGTAGGCTTGGGTATCATCGCAAAGCAGGTTCGCGAGCCAATGTTGATCGATGTTTTCACTCAAGTTCTCGATTAACCAACAGGCATCAGCTAACAAGAACAGCCAACCTTGCTCTCTCTTCACTAAAAGCCCTACTTGACCAGCAGCATGTCCGGGTAAACTCACCATGTAAATTAAGCCGTCGTTGAACATATCTTTACAAAGCAGATCAACGCCTTGGCAATGGGGAAGGATTTCACCAATGGGGATGGAAAAATCACGGTGCATGACCAAGTTGGATTCGAGTTGTTGAGGGAGTAGCGCTTTTAGGTATCCTTTTCTAACGCCTCCCACTCGACCACTCTTAGTTAGGGCGTCCACTCCTTTTTGTTGGCAATGTAATTGGGAGTGCGCAAACTCAGACACGGCAGCGATGTGGTCGGCATGGAAGTGAGAAAGGACCAAGTGCTCAATCTCATGAGGTCCGATTTTTTCTTTTGCTAACTGGGCCACAATTCCGCGCTCTTTTTGATAGTGACATGGTGTTGTCCAAGCATAAAAGCGTTCAGGGAAGGGACGAGTGGCACGGAAAAAATGCTCGTGATACCCAGTATCAAACAGAATGTTACCTTTAGTTGGGTGTTGAATTAACGCGACAGCCGCTGGAAACGATCTTGGCTTTAACCCAGAGCCGGGTTTGACGACAAAACTAGGGTGTACGCAGTGCCCAGCCTCAAAGATTTTTATTTTTAGACCAGTCTGCATACTGTTGGATTCCTTCTTGAACTGAAAAAAGCGGTTGGTAATTCAGCTTTTTCTGCGCCTTACTGATATCTAGAGTTTGGTGGTAGTTAAATAACCCTGCGCTGTATGAAGTGAGCTTTGGCTCCGGTTGGTACGGTAAGCGCATCCGTATTTGCTCACTGAGTTTTAATAACGGCAACACTAAGCGGTATGGGAGTGATATTAATTTAACGTTTATGTTCAATGCTTCACACAAAGCTCTTAGCACGGTCTCAATAGGCATTGGCTCGTTGTTGGATATATTGAATATGTCACCATGTTGAAGTTGTTCCGCTTGAGTACAAGCAAGCATGGCAGCATGGGCTACATTATCGACATAAGTCAGATCAACAACCGGATTTCGCCCGGATGGCAGAAGTAGTGTGTCGTTTTTTATCGCTTTAAGTACCCTAGGGATAATCGCGCGATCGTTAGGACCGAAAATACCACGAGGTCTTAAAATGATCGTTTTGCTTTGTCCCTGTATGGCTTCAAGTTCAGACAAGTATTTTGTGTGCGCGTAATCATTACACCAACGCGAAGCAATATCGTCTGTTTCTCGAATATTCCACCTGTCTTTGTAGTCAAAATAGACGCTGGTGGAGGAAATATGGATAAAACGTGATACCTGATGGGCATTCGCTGCGCTGATGAGGTTTTTTGTGGTGTCTACATTGGATTGATAAAACGCTTCCCACTTTCCCCAAGGGCTTGAGAGCGCAGCGCAATGGATGATCCCATCAATACCTTGGCATACATCATAAACCGCTGATTTATCCTCTAAATTGAGTAAATGCGGTGTGACATTGAATTGGTCGGTGAGTTGTTTTGCGATGACAGTATTTCGCGCAGTAAAGTGCAGTTCATGTTGCTGGTGAAACATCCGTAGAATCGCACTACCCAGCATACCACTGCCACCTGTGACTAATATTTTCATAGTTTAAGGACTCCCATCCCCAACGAGAGCCCAGCAGCAGTGCCCGCCAATAAAACATGTTTCCCTTGTGTGCCTGGTTGGTTGCGTAGCCAGTGCAAGTTTATCGGCAATGACGCAGCGACTTGGTTACCCAAGGTGGAAAAGTGATTAACGATTTTCTCTTTCGGTAAACCAACGAGTGAGGGTAATTTCTTTAAACCGTGAGCACTCGCTTGGTGTGGAAGAAAGTAGTCAATATCGCGAAGGGTAACTGGAGAGGAGCAAAAGCCTTTTTCAAGAAACGCAGGCAAAGTTTTGCGCACATGTTTAAACAGTGCTTTGCCTTCCATTTCAAATTGGCAGTTTTTCAAATAGGCTTGATGCTCTGAAGTATGCGGGTTGATATGACTGCCTCCCCCCTTTATTTGACAGAATGAATACCCAGCGTGATGCGTTTCAAAGTGGCTCGTGAGCAGCCCTTCATTCTCTGTTTGCTCTAGTAAAAACGCTGCTGCACCGTCGGCGAATAAGGTTGCAACTTCAGGTTTGAGTGTGAAGCTGCGATTCAATGTGATGCCCGTAGCGAGCTCACTGGTGACAATAAGAATACGTTGGTAGCGTTTTGCTAAAAAAAGGTTCTGAGCAAGATTGAGAGCGGAGAGAAAAGACAAACACGTACTGTTTAAATCAAAACTTTCTAGCGATGTCGGGGCGTCTAATGCCGCTAAGACTGCCGATGCATCATAAGGTAAAGACTGATGATGTGTGCCACTGGCATAAATAAGGAGGTTAACAGAACTTAGCGAATGTGTGTTAGCGAGACATTGCGTTATCGCTTGCATTGCCATATATACAGCGGTTTCTTTCGTGTCGGCTACATGACGATACTCAACGTCGAATTTGTTTCGACAAGTTCCTGAGGGTAATTTTAGGAAGCGATCCATCTCCCGATCTGACCACTGATTGACTGGCAGATAGCTTCCACTGGAAAGGATATTAAAGCCCATTATTTTCTACAAAGTCATTAAAAACGCCGTTCAAAATAATTCAAGTTGCATATTGGATCTATATCAAGAGGGTGAAAAAGGTAAGTGAGAGAATGCGAATGGGAGCGATAACACGCTTTGTATGCAAGGCTGGGTACAAAATATTCACTAGTGAGCCAGATGTTGATCAACTGGCTCAATTTAAAAGGTGAGAGCTTTATTTCTTAAATTTGGCCAAAATGCGATCCAAATGATTGGCAAATTCGCGGCGTTCGGTTTGCGAGAGAGCCGCAGGGCCGCCAGTCTGGATTCCACTTGAGCGCATGGTTTCCATAAAGTCACGAATGTTAAGGCGCGCTTTAATGGTGTCTTTAGTATACAACTCACCACGTGAACTTAAGGCGAGTGCGCCTTTGGTGATCACTTCATCGGCGAGCGGAATATCAGAAGTAATCACCAAATCGTTTGGTTCCACACGTTTGACGATCTCGTTATCCGCAATGTCGAAGCCGGCAGGCACTTGCAAACTGTGGATGTTGGGCCTTCTTGGTACTGGTACAACGTGATTAGCGACAAAGGTGCATTCGACACCGGTTCGCTCTGCTGCGCGGACAATGGTTTCTCGAATCACTTTTGGACAGGCGTCGGCATCAACCCATATCTTCATTGGTTTTTCTCTTTTAGTTGTGCTTCTAATGCATCGATACGAGCTGCCAGCTTCAGGACGGTCGCTTCGAGTTGGGCAATGCGTTCCGCATCTTGATTGGTTTGACTTGCCACTTCGATCTTCGGTACGCGCTGGGCGCTCTTCCAGCTTTTGATCGCGGCAATGATCGCAGGCATGGGGACCGATGTTTTTAATCGTGCCTTCACGAGCGCGACAGACGGCTCTTTTCCTTGCTGCTGAAGCTGTTCAAGCACCGCTTCCAGCTCTTTGGTGACATCTTGAGTTAACATTTTTTCTTCCTGATAACGATATGTTTATCATGATACGTGGCACTAAGGTTTTTGGCGAATAGCAATTTCGGTAATTGCGTGTGAGAGATCTCTTACACAGCTTGTGCGAGAAAGCTAATTTATCGTAAGAGGAATGGTTATCAAAAGAACCTAACCTAATGATTAATAAGGAATGTTAATGCGATGTAATGGTTTGCATAAGCGTTTTTCTTTGCCGGTGGATTGCTCCGTTCAAGAAAAAGAGTAAATTAAACCCTGTCGGAAGGATGCTGACACGGAACAGGAAACGCCAAGGATTTGGTTATCGTCAGGAAGACGATTTGGTTGCTCAGGATGAGGAATCAAGCAAGGAGCGAAGGACATTGTAGGAAGCAATCACTAATAGGATGTTGGTGACGAAGGAACGACAATGGACACCTCGAGGATGGAGGTCAGGACAGTATCAGGACGATACCAGGGACACCGCTCAAGGAACAAGTGATGTGCGCTAACGGGGATAGTTAGCTGTCAGGAAGATTAGGACACCGCTAGGACGGCGAAGTAAGGAATAGCTGAAGGATTCAGCCACTATTATGGATGATGCAGGGAGCATTATTAGTAGCCGGACTGCTGCGAGTAAGACTATAGCCCCGATACGAAAGTGTCGGGGCTTTTCTTATCGTCATCTCTTCACACTCTCTACCGTCAGATCGATATAAGTATTTTATAAACAACGTTAAAAAACAATCTGGATCAATAACTCTTTGTTCAAGTTGGTTTAATTTTTCGGCTTCTCAATTGGGCGTAACGGATTTGCAACGCGCTAAATCGGTACCGCCATATCAAGGATAGAATGTGACCATAGTAACTCGAAGGACATTACTCCTTCCTTACAATGAATCATTAAAGCTCGAATTCGTGATGCTAAATTGCTGCGCGAAGAATCGTGCGCAGCTCAATGGTCCATACACGGTTGCCAATGCCAAGCTTCTGTTTGATAAAGTATTGAATGATAAAACGATCCATGCCAGAGCTGTATTGGATAACTACAATCGCGAATACATGGGGCATGTCTATATCGCGCATTTAGATAGTCAACCTGAACTGGAGTTCATGTTTGATAAATCGTACTGGGGGAAAGGGATCGCCAGCGAAACATTGAAGGCGTTTGTGCCCAAAGCGATGCATGAATTGCAGTTGGAGAGCTTAACGGCACACATCAAACCTCAGAACATCGCTGCAATCAAAGTACTCACCAAGCTGGGCTTTTATGATGTTTCCCAGCTTAGTCAGTGCAATGCGCTCGTGACAATGCGTTTTACATCCGATGAGGTGGCAGGAAAAAGTTCAGCGGCCTGAATCCTGTCATCATCAGTTGCCCTTGATAGCAGTCGTCACCGAGCGCTGAAAACTCAAATAAATAAACAGTATGCCAACGCCAGCTTCCCTCTGGCGTTTTTAATTTGTGCCCGCCAAACGCAACACTAATGAGTTGTAACTCCAGTTGGTCGCATTTGCGTGCTATCGCAGCCTTGGCCAGTTCCGATTGGCGACGTTGTTGCCAAAAGAGAAAACAGAAGAAACACAATCCTAAGATGGCAAACAAATCACCGACCATGGTTTATCCTTTTGTAGCCTGTTGTAGATTTAAAAGTGCATTGGCCAGCTCTGGTGATGGGCTGGAGTGCAGCAGAGGCAATAGCACCATTCTGAGCTGTGGAAGCATCACTAAGTCGGCAAACAGCTGGTTGAACAGGTTTTGATTACCCGTTTGTGCCAAACGAACCAAAAAGAGCTGTGCGACCTCCGTTTCAGCCAACCAATGCCAAGCGCGACCGGCAATACCAATCAACACTTCCTGATGGCTCAATCTAGGACTGGCGAGCAGTGTGTTCAGCAGGGGTTTCACTTGTGCTTGCTCTGCGCCTGACAGCGCACGAATCAGCGCAGAGAGCAAAAACAGATCAGGGTGTGGCTTGGCGATTTCACCTTCAGTGAGCTCGATTAAGCGGGCTGTTAGCTTTTCAGGCAAGGTGACATGCTCTAACGCACCAAGCAGAGCATACAATGGGGTTGAAGGAAGGTGCGCCAGTGCCTTGCGTATTAGCACGCCATTTTGCTCTTGATCCAATCGAGCACAGATGTCGGTAATGCCCTGCAAGCCAACGGTTTGCCAGTTTTCCCAACCCAATTTCCCTTGGAAATAGATTTGGGCGTGTTCGTAGTATTGGCTGGTCGGTAACTGCAATTGCGCGCGCACCAAGCTATGAAATACCGCCATTTTGTCTTCAGAAGGCTTAAACGTATAAGGATTGTTCGCCAACTTCTGTTGCTGTTCTTCACTCATTTCTTGCGATAAACGCGTTCCCATCGCTTCTACGACAAATTTAATGAAGTTGCCGATGTCTGCTTGCTTCAATAGACCACGCTCGTCGAGTTCAAATTTCAAAAACCAAATCCATGGTTGCTTTTGCTCATTCCAATACACAATCGCCAAATTGGCTTTCCGTTGCAGAGGGTAAGGATAAGGCGCTGAGCCTTTTTCTATCTCGGCAAATTGCGTTTGGCTGATTGGATTGATACGGCGGCCCAAATCATAAATGGCGTATTGGCAGTCGCTGGCGGTAAGGAGTTGACTGAGAGTGTGTATGGTATCCATGAAGCATGTTGTCCTAACTTTATTTCTTCAATAAATGGTATCATTCGCGGCTAATTCAAGGTTCGGAATGTAAAGATTAATGACAAACACCTCAACTTTGACGGGATTATTGCGACAACTTGAGCTGGAGCTGAAACGTTTAGGCTGGTGGGATGAAATACCCCCAGAGCCTGCATTGTTGCAAAGCGAAATGCCTTTTGCGGTCGACACGTTAGCGCCGCAACAATGGTTGCAGTGGATCTTCATCGCTCGCATACAGCAGATGATGGCACAAGGGGCGTCACTGCCTAAGGGGTTTCTGCTCACCCCTTATTTTGAAGAAGCTTGGAAAGAACAGCGTGATACACAAACGTTGTTGAGTATTTTGCGTACGATTGATGAGGTAAGCCAGTAATGCTGGAGATTGTGTATCAGGATGAATATTTTGTGGCCGTGAATAAACCGGCGGGCATGCTTGTGCATCGCAGTTGGTTGGATAAACATGAAACGCAGTTTGTAATGCAGACATTGCGTGATCAAATTGGTCAGCATGTTTTTCCGCTTCATCGCCTGGATCGTCCAACCTCCGGGGTGTTGGTTTTTGCACTGTCCTCTGAAGTCGCATCTCAGGTTATGCCCATGTTTGCCGGACAGGAGATGAGCAAAACCTACCATGCGATTGTGCGTGGCTGGATAGAGGAAGAAGGGGAGCTAGACTACGCGTTGAAGGTTGAACTGGATAAGATTGCGGACAAGTTTGCTTCGCAAGAGAAGGAAGCGCAAGACGCGATTACGCTCTACAAACCGCTTGCTAAAGTGGAAGTACCTTATTCAACGAGCAAGTTCCCAACGACCCGCTATGGGTTAATGGAGCTCAAGCCGAAAACCGGTCGTAAGCATCAACTTCGTCGCCATATGGCGCATCTTCGTCATCCGATCGTGGGGGATACCACCCATGGTGATGGCAAACACAACAAGCTGTTCCGTGAAGAGTTTGACGCGCCGAGATTGCTGCTGCACGCCTCTGAACTCAGATTTGTCCATCCGTATACACAGCAAGAAGTGGTGATTCGAGCAGAGGTTGATAAAGTTTGGCAACAGTTGTTTGAACGTTTTGAGTGGCCGAGCACTTTGCTTACCGCAAGTCACTAATGCACTCATACTAGGGTGATCACAGTAAAAAGGGTTGATGTCATATCAACCCTTTGCCATTTAGGCAGTTTTAAACCAATGAGAAGAGCTTCGCTTATTTGAGTTTTTCGAGATCCGCTTCAATTTCGGCAATTTTGCTCGCCACCACTTTCTCGAGATGCTTCAGATCGGTGAGGATCTTTTGTTTGATATCCACATCTTCTTGTTTGGGTGGCTTGGTAATTTTATTTAGCTCATCAATGACTAAAGTGAGGTTGCGATTAATTTCCGTGACTTCTTTATATTGATGACTACCGCTATCAACCAAGACATTTTTGACTTGTCGTGGATACTTGAATTTCACGCTTTTGGCAAAAAACTCGCCTTTTTGCTTGTGGAAATAGATTTTTAATACGTCTTTGTGCGCTTCCTGACGTAGTGAATAGCGTTCAATCTGGCTAGGATCATGAATACCCAGTCCAGTGAGGTGTGGATACATAAGCGACCTCTATTTAGGTATGACTGTTAAGATTCAATGTAGCAGTCAAATCATGTGGTAGATAGCTGATAATCCGACCAATTGACTAAGTTGTGCACGAGATCGCGCTCGGTATCCTTGGTGAAAAAATCCCTCAGCAGAGCATGCTGAGGGATTTATCAAAAGCAGAATTTTATGATGAGGTTAAGGGGCGAGTTCGGCGATGTTGTGAATCAGTTTTTCACGTAACTGAAGTTCTTGCTCTTCACTGAGTCGTCCGCCATTCTCACTAGTAAGAATAAATAAGTCTTCCGCTCGCTCACCTATGGTGGTGATTTTTGCCCCATGTAAGTTAAATCCCATATCAGCGAAGGTCGCGCCTGTAATCGCAAGTAGCCCCGGTGTATCGAGCGCCACCAGTTCCATCAAGGTGCGTTTTTTACTCTTCGTGGGTAGGAAATCCACTTTGGTTTTCACTTTGAAATGTTGCAACTTATAAGGCGTACGACGGGTTTTAACTTTGGTGGGACGACCATCAGCTAGCACGTGCATCAGATGTTTGATGACCGCTTTGTGATTGTCGACGTCGATCGCTTGGCCGTGTTGGTCAAGTACCATAAAGGTATCCAGTACGTAACCGTCTTTGCTGCTCATGATCTGTGCGTCGTGCACGTTAAAATTACGACGGTCTAGCTCTGCCACCACGGTGGCAAAGAGCGCATGTTGGTCTTTGGTATAAACAAACACTTCTGTACCGCCACGAGTGGCCTTTTTACTCATCAGCACTAAAGGCTGCTCAGGGTTGTCCATACGCAGAATATGTTCGCAATGCCAGGCGATCTGTTTGTGAGTGTGACGGAGGAAATAATCCGCTTTGAAACGTTGCCACAATACTTCGATTTCACGCGCGGTAAAGCCTTCTTTGCGCAGCAAAGCCGATGCGAGTTGCTGGTTGTGACGAATGCGCTCACGCACGTCGACTGGATTTTCCAATCCACGTCGTAAGGCTCTTTGGGTGGAGTAAAACAGCTCCGCAAGCAAGGTCCGTTTCCAACTGTTCCAAAGCTCTGGGTTGGTTGCACAAATATCCGCAACGGTCAGGCAGACCAAGTATTCCAAACGTTCTTCATCGCGTACTTGTTTGGCGAACTCAGTGATCACCTCGGGGTCATAGATGTCTCGGCGCTGGGCCGTGACCGACATCAGCAGATGGTGTCGTACCAGCCAAGATACCAGCTTGGCTTCAGGCTTGGAAAGGCCGTGTTCGATACAGAAATCGTATGCTTCCTTTTCACCAATTTCTGAGTGATCGCCACCGCGCCCTTTGCCAATGTCATGGAAAATGGCGGCGAGGAGCAATAACTCTTTCTTTTGCAATCTAGGATAAACTTCGCAGCAGATGGGGTGTTTGTCGTGATTTTTCGCATAACTAAAGGTGTTAATGTGATTAAGCAGTCGCACACTGTGTTCATCCACGGTATAGACGTGGAAAAGGTCAAACTGCATCTGGCCGACAATTTGGCTCCATTGGGGAAGGTAGGCGGCTAAGACCCCAAGCTTATGCATTAAGCTAAAGGCTCGATGAAGCGCATTCGGGTGGCGAACCAGCTCCATAAATTTTTCACGCGCTTCCGGAATGGTATGAAGAAATTTGTTCAAACGGCGGCGAGCGGTGCGCAATTGGCGTAACGTTGGCGGGCTAACACTGTCAATGGTGGAATCGTTGGCGATGTGCAAAAACATATCAAGGATGGTTTCTGGACGTGCTTGAAACAACGCAGGTTTGCGCGCCTCGATTAAACGCCCTCGGCGTTGAAAATCTTCATTGATGATGACCGCTGGCTCGGTTTCTCCACCGTTAATGATGGCTTGGTCAAACAGCTTGAGCAGCATCTTATTGAGCTCCGCTACACGGCGAAGTGTGCGGTAGAACTCCTTCATCATCATTTCAATGCCGCGGTTCCCTTCACCTTTAAAGCCTAAATGTTCAGCGACTTGTATTTGATGGGCGAAGGTCAATCGATTGTCATAACGTTTTAGCTCGATGTGTAGCGCAAAACGCACTCGCCATAGAAAATCTTGGCATTCCACCAGTTCGCGATACTCGGCATCGGTCAGAAAACCATAGCGGCTCATCTCAAGCAGCGAAGTGGCACCAAAATGACGACGCGCTACCCAACTTAAGGTATGAATGTCGCGCAATCCACCCGGTGTCGATTTTATGTCGGGCTCCAAATTGTAAGTGGTATCGTGATAACGCGCATGGCGCTCACGCTGTTCTTGAATCTTGGCACGGTAGAAGGTCTCACTGGGCCAGAAGGAGTCAGAGAGCACCACTTTTTTCAAATCTTGGAAGGTGTTTTCACTGCCGCACAGCAATCGAGCTTCCTGCAGGTTAGTGGCGACGGTCAAATCTTCACGGCCTATTGCTGCGCACTCCTCGACCGTGCGGACAGCATGACCCACTTCTAAGCGCAAATCCCAAAGCAAAGTGATGAACTCGCTCAGCTTGGTCTCTAACTCACCGGGTAATTTGTGTTTAGAGAGCACCAGTATATCGATGTCGGATAGCGGGTGAAGCTCACCTCGACCATATCCTCCCACCGCGACTAAGGAAATATTATGAATTTCGCTAAACCCGTAGTAGCGCCAAAGACGGGTCAATAGCAGATCCATATATTCCGCGCGTGAGAGCACTAAGTCTGTCACCGGATGATGGTTAAGAAACGCTTGTTTCTGCGCATTGGCAAAAAGATCGAGCTGTGATTTGAGTTGGGCAACCGTCAGTTGTTCGTCATTGAAGGTGAGGGGAGATTGAAAAGCCATAGTTTGCTATCCGTGCAATCGTTATCTGCTAAAGAATGTAACAGAGTTGCGACTGATAAAAAATATCCCCGCGTAGGCGGGGATAGAAAAACGAAATGATCCGATGGGATTAGATATTCTTCATAAGGCGAGGAATGGATTCTTCACTGCGCAGAGTGAGCACTTCACAACCCTCTTTAGTGACGAGAATCGTGTGTTCCCACTGTGCTGAATTTTTACCGTCACCAGTGTAAACCGTCCAATCATCTTCAGCATCGACAGTACAACCGAATTTACCTGCATTGATCATCGGTTCGATAGTAAAACACATGCCTTCTTTTAACACGCGACGATCGCTATTACGGTAGTGAACGACTTGAGGTTCTTCGTGGAACTCATCACCAATGCCGTGACCACAGAAATCTTTCACAATAGAGAACTTATTGCGTGGGTTGTTTTTATTATTGTCTTTGATGTATTTCTCGATCGCGGTACCAATATCACCCACGGTAGCACCCGGTTTAACTTGACGCATACCGATGTACAGGGCTTCTTGTGCCACCATGCAAAGGCGTTTGTTGGCTGGAGAAACGTCGCCAACTAGGAACATTTTTGAAGTATCGCCGTGGAAACCTTGAGGACGAACAGACAAATCGGCTTTTTCATCGTCAGGCACAATGACGGTGATATCAACGTTAACGATATCGCCATTTTTCAAAATTGCAGGTTTCATTTGGCCGTTGCTACCGATTTCATCTTTTGATGCTGGAATGCCGTGGCAAACAATATGGTTAATTGACGTGCAAATCGATTTAGGAAAACCGTGGTAATCCAATGGAGCAGAGTAAGCACCTTTTTCTAGAGCGTAATCGTGACAAATCTGATTCAGTTCATCTGTTGTCACCCCTTCCTTGATGTATGGCTCAATCATTTCCAGGATTTCTGCGGCCAGTTTACCGGCAATTCTCATGCGCTCAATTTGCTGAGTAGTTTTAATCTTAATTGACATTGGCTTTCTCTACTTAATTCGGGGGCACATCAGAGTGTGCTGATGCGGCATTCTAACAGGAAGAAATGAGAATGTGTATTTGTC
Organism: Vibrio vulnificus CMCP6; assembly: GCF_000039765.1. Taxonomy (NCBI): domain Bacteria; kingdom Pseudomonadati; phylum Pseudomonadota; class Gammaproteobacteria; order Vibrionales; family Vibrionaceae; genus Vibrio; species Vibrio vulnificus. Next base: position 1,853,791 of record NC_004459.3, read on the forward strand.
TGAAAAACGAGAGTATACCCAGGGCCATTTTTTATGGGTTGTGTTCGTTTGGCTTCGTTGCTAAATGCATTTTTTTTTGCCTTCAATGGGCAAAATATGGTATAAAGCGCGCCGGAAATGAGGACTGTTCTCTTCGTTAAGAGAAACTTAATGGCGAAGCAGGCTTCTTCCAAAAACACTTTTTCTTTAAATCACACACATTCCGACACATGTTCCGGGGTGCCCAGCGATTAGGCTAGGGTCGGATACATGGGGGATGTGGAGGCCTAACCCCATAGAGGATTTTAAAATGGCAACTGTATCAATGCGCGATATGCTGAAAGCGGGTGTACACTTCGGTCACCAAACTCGTTACTGGAACCCAAAAATGAAGCCATTCATCTTTGGCGCTCGTAACCGCGTTCACATCATCAACCTAGAAAAAACTGTACCAATGTTCAACGAAGCTCTAGCTGAGCTAGTTAAAGTTGGCGAGAAAAAAGGTAAAGTTCTTTTCGTAGGTACTAAGCGCGCTGCATCTGAAGCTGTTAAAGAAGCTGCAATCGCAAGCAACCAGTACTACGTAAACAACCGTTGGTTGGGTGGTATGCTGACTAACTACAAAACTGTTCGTCAGTCAATCAAACGTCTAAAAGAGCTTGAAGTTCAGTCTACTGACGGTACTTTCGACAAGCTTACTAAGAAAGAAGCTCTAATGCGCACTCGCGAAATGGAGAAGCTAGAGAAGTCTCTTGGTGGTATCAAAGATATGGGTGGTCTTCCAGACGCTCTATTTGTAATCGATGCTGATCACGAGCACATTGCTATCAAAGAAGCGAACAACCTGGGCATTCCAGTATTCGCAGTAGTTGATACAAACTCTAACCCAGACGGCGTTGATTACATCATCCCAGGTAACGATGACGCTATCCGTGCTGTTCAACTATACCTGAACGCAGCGGCTTCTTCTCTAACTGAAGGCCGTAACAAAGACGTTGCAGCTGTAGCTGAGAAAGACGGTTTCGTAGAAGCTGAATAATCGCGGCTCTGTGTCACACTTAGTCCATGTGCAACCTGTTTGTCGCATAAACTAAGTTATAGTTAGCATCAGGGGCCGAAATACTGGCCCCTGATTTTTACCGTATCCAGAATTAACTGAGGAATAGAGAATGGCTGTTACTGCTGCTCTAGTAAAAGAACTGCGCGAACGTACTGGCGCAGGTATGATGGAATGTAAGAAGGCGCTTGTTGAAACTAACGGCGACGTTGAACTAGCAATTGAAAACATGCGTAAGTCTGGCGCAGCGAAAGCAGCTAAGAAAGCTGGTAACGTTGCAGCTGAAGGCGCAATCTTCATCAAAGAAGAAAACGGTGTTGCAGTTCTTCTTGAAGTAAACTGTCAGACTGACTTCGTTGCTAAAGACGGTAACTTTACTGCATTCGCTGGCAAAGTTGCAGCTGAAGCATTGGCATCTAAAGCGTCTATCGAAGAGCTACAAGCTAAATTCGAAGAAGAGCGTGTTGCTCTAGTTGCTAAGATCGGTGAAAACATCAACATCCGTCGCGTTCAGTTCGTTGAAGGTACTGCGCTAGCTTCTTACCGTCACGGTGAGAAAATCGGTGTTGTTGTTGCTGGTGAAGGTGATGCTGAAACTCTAAAACACATCGCAATGCACGTTGCGGCTTCTCGCCCAGAATACGTGAACCCAGAAGACGTACCAGCTGACGTTGTAGCGAAAGAGCGTGAAGTTCAAGTAGAAATCGCTATGAACGAAGGTAAGCCAAAAGAAATCGCAGAGAAAATGGTTGAAGGCCGCATGAAGAAATTCACTGGCGAAGTTTCTCTGACTGGTCAACCATTCGTAATGGAACCTAAGAAATCTGTTGCTGAAATCCTTAAAGAGCGTGGCGCTTCTGTTGTTACTTTCGTTCGCCTAGAAGTTGGTGAAGGTATCGAGAAGGCTGAAGGCCTAAGCTTCGCAGAAGAAGTTGCACTGGCTCAAAAAGGTTAATCCTTAGAGATTGTGCAAAGATTAGACCGTAGCCAAGGCTGCGGTCTTTTTACGAATAAGCGGTAAATTTTAGCCGTGATGAATTGGGATTGAACACTGACTTTTGCATTAGCCAGTGACGAGATGAGAGTGAGAAAGTCATTCCTCACCACGCTCTTCCCTAATCTCAATTCATGACTGTTAACCAACAACTCTTTTTTGTAAGGTGTACTCCATGACGACTAACCCTAAACCAGCGTATCAACGTATTCTGTTAAAACTGAGTGGCGAAGCTCTGCAAGGCTCAGAAGGTTTTGGTATTGACCCTACTGTACTTGATCGTATGGCTCAGGAAGTAAAAGAATTAGTAGAACTTGGTGTACAAGTTGGTGTGGTTATCGGTGGCGGTAACTTGTTCCGTGGTGCTGGTCTAGCGCAAGCTGGTATGAACCGTGTTGTGGGTGACCACATGGGTATGCTAGCAACGGTAATGAATGGCCTAGCGATGCGCGATGCGCTACACCGTGCTTACGTAAATGCACGCGTGATGTCTGCAATTCCACTTAACGGTGTTTGTGATGACTACAACTGGGCAGACGCCATCCGCGAACTTCGCCAAGGTCGCGTGGTTATTTTTGCCGCAGGTACTGGCAACCCATTCTTCACTACGGATTCTGCTGCTTGCCTACGTGGTATTGAGATTGAAGCGGATGTAGTTCTAAAAGCGACTAAAGTGGATGGCGTATTTACTGCTGACCCGGTAGCCAACCCAGACGCAGAGCTGTATGATAAGCTTTCTTACACCGATGTTCTTGAAAAAGAACTGAAAGTGATGGATTTGGCAGCATTTACATTGGCACGTGACCACAAAATGCCAATCCGCGTATTTAACATGAACAAGCCGGGTGCTTTGCGCCGCGTGGTGATGGGTGAAGCTGAAGGTACGCTAATTACCGCCTAAGCTGTTAATATGCCATTGCAGATAAGGCAATGGCGTAAACGAACCCCGAACAAGCTTTCTAGTAGAAAGACGACATTTTTAAGGTGAAACCGTGATTAACGATATTAAAAAAGACGCGCAAGAGCGCATGGAAAAAAGTGTTGAAGCGCTTAAAAACAGCCTGTCTAAAGTTCGTACTGGTCGTGCGCACCCAAGTCTGCTGTCTGGTATCTCTGTAGATTACTACGGTGCAGCAACGCCGTTAACTCAAGTAGCGAACGTAATTGCGGAAGATGCGCGTACACTGGCTATCACTGTTTTTGATAAAGAGCTAACTCAGAAAGTTGAAAAAGCGATCATGATGTCTGACCTTGGTCTAAACCCAATGTCTGCAGGCACTGTTATTCGTGTTCCACTTCCCCGCTAACAGAAGAACGTCGTAAAGACCTAGTAAAAATCGTTCGTGGTGAAGCTGAAGGTGGTCGTGTCGCAGTTCGTAACATCCGTCGTGACGCAAACAGCGATCTTAAAGCGCTACTGAAAGAAAAAGAAATTTCAGAAGATGAAGATCGTAAAGCGCAAGACGAAATTCAAAAACTCACTGATGCTGCAGTGAAGAAGATCGACGACGTTCTTGCGGCAAAAGAAAAAGAGTTGATGGAAGTTTAATATTTCCATTCACATCACTGTTGGAAAACGCTGTGTTCGCAGCACAGCGTTTTTTTGTGTTACTCTATCCAACTGATGGAACTCAGTTAACTCTTTATGCAAAATTCTCAACTCTTCACCGAATCTCTTCCTAAGCATATTGCCATTATTATGGACGGCAATGGTCGCTGGGCTAAATCTAAGGGTCAACCTCGCGTCTTCGGACATAAAAAAGGGGTTAGCGCCGTTCGTAAAACCATCGCAGCTGCATCGAAACTGAATATCCAAGCCATTACGTTGTTTGCTTTTAGTAGTGAAAACTGGCGTCGTCCTGAAGAGGAAGTCGGATTGTTGATGGAACTTTTCATCACCGTACTGTCTAGCGAAGTGAAGAAGTTACATAAGAATAACCTGCGTTTACGCATCATCGGTGATACCTCACGTTTTAGCGAACGTTTGCAAAAAAAGATTGTAGAAGCACAAGAGCTAACAGCAAGTAACACGGGTATGGTGATTAATGTTGCTGCTAACTACGGTGGCAAATGGGATATCACTCAGGCCGTACAAAAAGTGGCGCAGCAAGTGGCACTTGGTGATCTGTCGGCTGAGGACATTACGGAAGACGACATTGCTAAGCATCTGACCATGTCAGATCTGCCAGAAGTGGACCTGCTCATTCGCACGAGTGGAGAATGCCGCATTAGTAATTTTATGTTGTGGCAAATGGCCTATGCTGAAATGTACTTTACTCCTGTATTCTGGCCCGATTTTGGTGAAGAAAGCCTGATTGAGGCGATCACATGGTTTGTAAATCGCGAGCGCCGTTTTGGTTGTACTGGCGAGCAAATCAAGGCCCTGATGAGTGCTCAATAAGGATCAATGAGTTTGAAACAAAGAATAATTACTGCACTAATTCTTGCACCTTTGGTAATCCTGGGGATTTTTGAATTATCTCTACCACTTTTTATCGCAGCGCTTACAGCCGTGACTTTTTTGGGCTTTTGGGAGTGGACTCAATTTGTTGAGGCAAAGTCTCGTATCAAAGCCATGCTGCCAGCGGTTGTTGTGACGATCGGCAGTTTTTTCTGGATTGAAGCCGATTCTGCCAGTCTGAATCAAATTGGCCTGCCGCACTATCTCATGCTAGCAGCAGGCAGTATCTGGTGGCTCTATGCCAGTGCTTTGGCCATCACTTATCCTAAATCCACACAGAGTTGGCAAGGTCACAAACCTCTACGTCACCTTTTTGGCTTGCTTACCCTTATTCCTTTCATGTGGAGCGTGATTTTATTACGCGCCGTTGATATTGAAAGCGCCCCTTATTTTGGTGCAAAACTGGTGATGTTTGTGTGTCTCTTAGTTTGGGCAGCAGACAGCGGTGCCTATTTCGCGGGTAAAACTTTGGGTAAGCGTAAAATGGCACCTAAAGTGAGTCCAAACAAAACCATCGAAGGCCTTATTGGTGGCGTTATTACTGCCATTATTGTTGGTTGGTTCTTCTCTGGTTGGTTTGACATTCCATTCTCTAGCCCACTACACATGGTTTTGATTACGCTTGCCACCGTGGTTATTTCGGTGCTTGGGGACCTTGTCGAAAGTATGTTTAAGCGAGAGTCGGGCATCAAAGACAGCAGTAATATCATTCCAGGTCATGGCGGTATCCTTGACCGAATCGATAGCCTTACTGCCGCATTTCCGATTTTTGCTCTTCTTTATTTCTTGTTCTGATATTTATAAGGGGAGATGATGCCGTTTCCCCTTTTGTTTCTTTATTCGGTCAACAGTTATGCAAAAGCTAACGATTCTAGGTGCAACAGGCTCAATTGGTGCAAGCACTCTAAAAGTCATTGAACAAAACCCAGATAAGTTTTCTGTGGTTGCCTTGGCTGCAGATTCAAATGTGGAGAAAATGCAGCAACTTTGCCAACGATGGCAGCCGGAATACGCTGTTATGGCCAATAAAGAAGCTGCGCTGCGTCTTAAAATGGCGCTTGCCGTCTTGGCTCCCAACACACAAGTTCTTGGTGGACAAGAAGCACTTTGCTATGTCGCTACGCTTGAGCAGGTAGACAGCGTGATGGCCGCGATTGTTGGAGCGGCAGGTCTAGTCCCTACCATGGCGGCAGTCAAAGCAGGCAAACGTATTTTGCTGGCGAATAAAGAAGCCTTAGTCATGTCTGGGCAACTGTTTATTGATGAAGTCGAAAAATCAGGCGCTCAGTTGTTGCCTGTAGACAGTGAACATAACGCCATTTTTCAATGTTTACCTCAAACCGTTCAGGGCAATCTTGGTCGCTGTGACTTAGCGTCTCAAGGGGTGAGCCATATCCTATTGACCGGTTCTGGTGGGCCGTTTCGTTACACTGATGTGGCCGAATTAGAAGCAGTGACACCAGAGCAGGCGATTGCTCATCCTAACTGGTCTATGGGGCCAAAAATTTCGGTTGATTCTGCGACGATGATGAATAAAGGCTTAGAGTATATCGAAGCCAAATGGTTATTTAATGCCAGCAGAGATCAGCTTAAAGTGATCATTCATCCCCAGTCAGTGATCCATTCGATGGTGCAATATCTCGATGGCTCGGTGTTGGCTCAGATGGGTGAGCCAGACATGGCGACGCCGATTGCGTTAACCCTGTCTTACCCCGAACGCGTTAAAGCGGGTGTGAAACCGTTGGATTTCACACAAGTTGGCGAACTCACTTTCCTACAACCTGATTTTGAACGTTACCCGTGTTTGGCACTAGCGATTGAGGCGTGTTACTTAGGTCAGCATGCGACAACGACGCTTAATGCTGCCAATGAAGTGGCGGTGGCGGCATTTCTTGCTCGCCAAATTAAATTTACAGATATCGCCAGGGTGAATGACTCAGTTTTAAACCAAGTATGTAAACAGTCGTTAGCATCCGGCCTAGATAGCTTGGAAAGCTTATTAGAGCTCGATAGAATGGCAAGAACATTAGCCGATGAAGTTGTTAGAGAGCGTGCACAATGACAGATATCTTGTGGAACCTAGTCTCCTTTATCGTTGCGCTGGGCATCTTGGTGGCCGTGCACGAGTTTGGCCACTTTTGGGTCGCGCGCCGTTGTGGCGTGAAAGTAGAGAAGTTTTCAATTGGCTTCGGTAAATCCATTTGGAGTAAGGTCGGCCAAGACGGCACCGAGTACAGTATTTCCGTGATCCCTTTAGGGGGCTACGTCAAAATGCTGGATGGACGTGTTGATGAACTCAATGACGATGACCGTCAATATGCTTTTGATAGCAAACCGTTATGGAAGCGTACTTCCATCGTCGCCGCAGGGCCGATATTTAACTTCTTGTTTGCGATTTTTGCCTACTGGTTAGTCTTTCTCATCGGTATACCAGCCGTCAAACCTGTGATTGGCCCTGTGACCCCGCATTCTATTGTCGCTGAAGCGGGAATTGAAACCGGAATGGAACTAAAAGCCATTTCAGGTATCAAAACTCCCGATTGGGAATCGGTCAACATGCAGTTGATTTCTCATATTGGTGATGCCCAGATGGCGGTTACGGTAGCGCCTTCCGAGGAAATAGGCTCCGAACGCACGGTGATGTTGGATATTTCCAATTGGAAGTTTGACCCTGAAAAAGAGTCAGCGATGTTGTCACTCGGTTTTCGTCCTTTTTCGCCTGAGATCTTCACGCGTTTAGCTAATGTTTCTCAAGGTGGTGCAGGAGAAAAAGCGGGCTTAGTGAACGGTGACCGATTGGTGGCCATCGATCAACAACCAATTGAACAGTGGGATGATGTTGTAGAGTGGATTCGTTCGAATCCTTCTAAATCATTGTCTGTTGAAGTTGAGCGTGCTGGGCAGAGGCAAGTGCTCACATTAACACCAGACAGCCGTTCGTTGTCTGATGGTAGTGTGATCGGTTTTGCAGGTATTGCTCCAGAAGTCGCAGAATGGCCGGAAAGTTATCGCTTCGATCTCCAATTTGGTGTATTCGAATCTGTAGCCAAAGCCGTTGAGAAAACTGGGCAAGTTATCGATCTGACCATTAGCATGCTGAAGAAGCTGATAACTGGTGATGTGGGTTTAAATAACCTAAGCGGACCGATCTCTATTGCCAAAGGTGCAGGCGCCACAGCAGACTATGGCTTAGTCTACTTTCTTGGCTTTCTTGCCCTTATCAGTATCAACTTAGGGATAATTAACTTAGTGCCACTTCCAATGTTAGATGGTGGACATCTGTTGTTTTTTGCCATTGAGGCAGTCATCCGACGTCCAGTGCCTGAGAAAATTCAGGAAATGGGATACCGCATCGGCGGTGCAGTGATTTTTTCACTGATGGCGTTGGCATTATTTAATGATTTTACTCGTCTGTGATGGTTCAGAGACAAAGAGCAGTAGCAAGGAATAATTAAAACAATTATGGCGATCAAGCAGATTCTGTTCGCAACATTATTGGCAACCAGCGTGTCCGCAAACGGAGCCCAAAACTTTGTTGTACAAGACATTAAAATTGAAGGACTACAGCGTGTAGCACTCGGTGCTGCATTGCTTAAAATGCCCGTCCGCGTGGGTGATACGGTTGAACAAAAAGACGTATCGGCGATCATTAAGGCGTTATACGCATCAGGTAACTTTGAGGATGTCAAAGTTCTCCGTGATGGCGATGTGCTGATAGTGCAAGTGAAAGAGCGACCAACGATCGCAAGCATTTCGTTTTCTGGTAACAAAGCGATCAAAGAAGAACAGCTTCAACAGAACCTTGATGCTTCGGGTATTCGTGAGGGCGAGGCGCTTGATCGAACAACCATCAGCAATATTGAGAAAGGTCTCGAAGATTTCTATTACAGCGTGGGCAAATACAACGCAACAGTAAAAGCAGTTGTGACGCCATTACCACGTAATCGTGCAGACTTAAAATTTGTCTTCACCGAAGGCGTGTCTGCCAAAATTCAGCAAATCAACTTTATCGGCAATACCGTTTACTCTGATGACGAGCTACTTTCTCGTTTTAACTTGAACGTGGATGTGCCTTGGTGGAATTTCCTTGCTGATGAGAAGTACCAGAAACAAGTGCTGTCTGGTGATATTGAAGCGTTGCGCTCTTTCTACCTTGACCGAGGTTACTTAAAGTTCAACGTGGAATCGACTCAAGTGGCTATTTCACCGGACAAGAAGGGTGTTTATATCACTCTCGTGCTGGATGAGGGCGAACCGTATAGCGTCAAAGAGGTTAACTTCCGTGGTGAACTGATTGGCAAAGAGGAAGAGTTTAAGGCTCTCGTGCCTTTCGAAGCGGGTGAAACGTATAACGGTTCTGCCGTCACTACGCTTGAAGAAAACATCAAACGTGTATTGGGTGAAGCAGGTTACGCTTACCCTAAAGTGAGCACGATTCCTGAATTTGACGATGAGAACAAACAAGTTTCACTGGTTGTTCACGTTGAAGCTGGTAATCGTATCTATGTTCGTGATATCCGCTTTACTGGTAACAACTCAACACGTGATGAAGTGTTGCGTCGTGAAATGCGTCAAATGGAAGGTAGCTGGTTGAACTCAAAAGCGATTGAAACGGGTAAAACGCGTTTGAATCGTCTCGGTTTCTTTGAAACGGTGGATGTGCAAACCGTTCGTGTACCGGGCAGCGAAGACCAAGTAGACCTGGTTTACAACGTAAAAGAAGCAAACTCAGGTAGCGTGAACTTTGGTATTGGCTACGGTACTGAATCGGGCGTGAGCTTCCAGGTTGGTTTGCAGCAAGACAACTTCTTGGGTAGCGGAAACCGCGTTGGTATCAGCGCGATGATGAACGATTACCAAAAGAACGTGAGCTTAGATTATCGTGACCCATACTGGAACCTCGATGGTGTGAGCCTTGGCGGTAAGATCTTCTACAACGAGTTTGAAGCATCTGAAGCGGGCATTGTTGACTATACCAATGAAAGTTATGGTGCCAACTTGACATGGGGCTTTCCCTTCGATGAGTTGAACCGTTTTGAAATTGGTGTGGGTTATACCCACAACAAGATCGGTAACTTGTCACCTTACTTACAGGTAGAACAATTCCTACAAGCACAAGCGTCGAATATTGACTCTGATGGGGCTTTAAATACCAATGACTTTGATGTCACACTGTCGTGGACGCGTAACAACCTGAACCGTGGTTACTTCCCAACCGCAGGTAACCATCAGCGCGCATTTTACAAGATGACCGTACCTGGCTCTGACGTTCAGTACTTCAAAATGCAGTACGATGTGAGACAGTATGTTCCGTTAACGAAGAAACATGAGTTCACTTTGTTGTTCCGTGGTCGCTTGGGTTACGGTAATGGTTATGGTCAAACGGATGGCAATGACAACTTGTTCCCATTCTATGAAAACTATTACGCAGGCGGTTTTACCACCTTACGTGGCTTCGGTTCGAACTCAGCAGGCCCGAAAGCGGTTTATCGTGACTACAGTGGTTCAAATAACGGTTCGGATACCGCGACGGATGACTCAGTGGGTGGTAATGCCATTGCACTGGCCAGTATTGAGTTGATCGTACCAACCCCATTTGCCTCTGATGAAGCACGTAGCCAAATCCGTACCAGTATTTTCTATGATATGGCGAGCGTTTGGGATACGGAATTTGACTACCGTAAGTCCGGTGCCGATTATGGCAATCAGTACTACTACGATTACTCCGATCCAACCAATTACCGTTCATCTTACGGTGTGGCGTTGCAATGGATGTCACCGATGGGACCTTTGGTCTTCTCGTTAGCGAAACCTATTAATATTTACGAAGGTGACGACGAAGAATTCTTCACTTTCACAATCGGCAGAACCTTCTAAAACAGAGGAAATGATTTTGAACAAAATGATCAAAGCGGCTGGTGTTGGCCTTCTAGTACTAAGTTCTTCTATGTTTGCAACGGCAGCTGAAGCTGCGCAGAAAGTTGCTTACATCAACACAGCGCAAGTTTTCCAAGCATTGCCACAGCGTGAAGTGGTGTTGCAGAAGATGCAGGAAGAGTTCAAAGACAAAGCCGCTGAACTGCAAGCGATTCAGGCGGAAGCTAAGACTAAGATCGAAAAGCTAAAACGCGATGGCGAGCTGTTAGGTCAAGAAGAAGTTGAAAAACTGCGAATCGAGATTGGTCAGCTAGACAGCAAGTACAAGATCAAAGCACAAGCACTAGAGCAAGCGAGCGCGCGTCGCGAAGCGGAAGAGAAACAAAAACTGTTTAAAGTGATTCAAGACGCCGTCAAAGTGGTTGCAGAGAAAGAAGGCTACGACATGGTCATCGACATCACTGCACTACAATATGGTAAGCCTGAGTACAATATCTCTGAGAAAGTGATTAAATCCATTAAATAATTATTCTTATGATGACACTGACATTAGCTGAATTAGCAAAAATTACCGGGGGAGAGTTGCACGGAGATGAAACGGTTTGCGTTTCGCGTGTGGCTCCAATGGATAAAGCGGGTGAAGGAGACGTCACGTTTCTTTCTAATCCAAAATACGCAGTACATTTAGCCGAGTGTAAGGCGACGGTTGTGATGCTGAAGGCGGAACAACGTAAGCATTGCTCTGGTCACGTTCTCGTGGTCGACGACCCTTATGTTGCTTTTGCTAAAGTGGCGCAAGCGTTAGACACAACACCAAAACCAGCGGATGGCATTGCGCCATCCGCAGTGATCGCCTCTGATGCGATATTGGGACAGAACGTTTCGATTGGCGCAAATGCAGTGATCGAAACAGGTGTGACGCTTGGTGATAATGTTGTCATCGGTGCGGGTTGCTTTATCGGTAAAAATGCCGCAATAGGTCAAAATACCAAGTTGTGGGCTAATGTCACCATCTACCATCAAGTTCAAATTGGTGCGGATTGTTTAATCCAAGCGGGCACCGTGATTGGTTCGGATGGTTTTGGTTATGCGAATGACCGTGGTGAGTGGATCAAAATCCCACAGTTGGGTTCCGTGCGTATCGGAAACCGTGTGGAGATTGGTGCATGTACCACCATCGACCGCGGTGCGCTTGATGATACGATCATCGAAGACAACGTGGTGTTGGATAACCAACTGCAAATCGCACACAACGTGCACATCGGATATGGTACCGTGATGCCTGGTGGTACAGTAGTCGCTGGCAGTACTACCATTGGTAAGTATTGCGCGATTGGTGGAGCATCGGTGATCAACGGTCACATTACCATTGCTGACGGTGTCAATATCACCGGTATGGGCATGGTGATGCGCAGCATCGAAGAAAAAGGTGTCTATTCTTCAGGTATTCCGTTGCAAACCAATAAAGAGTGGCGTAAAACCGCAGCTCGCGTCCATCGCATTGAAGAAATGAATAAGCGTTTGAAGGCGATTGAGAAAATCGTCGAGCAGAAAAAGGAAGATTAATTCCAATTTCTTGCAAAAGGCTCGCCAACAGCGAGTCTTTTTCTTCTATAATGACGCGCTATATTTCCAAGAATTAATATAGGAATAAGACTTTGACTACTGAAAAGAAAACGATGAATATCTCTGAAATTCAAGAGCTACTTCCTCATCGCTACCCATTCTTGCTGATCGACCGTGTCGTAGATTTCCAAGAAGAAAAATATCTTCATGCGATTAAAAATGTGTCGGTTAACGAGCCTCAGTTTACAGGTCATTTCCCGCAACTTCCGGTCTTCCCTGGTGTTCTGATTCTTGAAGCCATGGCTCAGGCAACCGGTTTATTGGCATTTAAATCGTTTGGTGCTCCTTCTGAGAACGAACTGTATTACTTCGCCAGTGTGGATGGTGCTAAGTTCCGTAAACCAGTTGTACCCGGTGACCAACTTATCATCGAAGTCGAATTCATTAAAGAGCGTCGCGGTATTGCCGCTTTCACCGGTGTGGCAAAAGTGGATGGTGACGTTGTTTGTTCTGCTGAACTGAAATGTGCTCGTAGAGAGTTTTAATATGATTGATGCAACTGCGCAAATCCACCCAACAGCGGTGGTAGAAGAAGGCGCTGTGATAGGTGCCAACGTTAAAATTGGTCCTTTTTGCTATGTGGATAGCAAAGTTGAAATTGGCGAAGGCACGGAACTGCTTTCTCATGTTGTGGTGAAAGGACCAACCAAAATTGGTAAAGAAAACCGCATTTTCCAGTTTGCATCTATCGGTGAACAATGTCAGGACCTTAAATACGCAGGCGAAGACACTCAGCTCGTGATTGGTGATCGCAATACCATCCGTGAAAGCGTCACTATGCACCGTGGTACGGTTCAAGACAAAGGTATTACTATCGTTGGTAGTGATAACCTATTTATGATCAATGCTCACGTTGCCCATGATTGTGTGATTGGTGATCGCTGTATTTTTGCCAACAATGCTACCCTCGCTGGGCACGTCAAAGTCGGTAACCAAGCGATTGTCGGTGGTATGTCTGCGATTCACCAGTTCTGCCATATCGGTGATCACTGTATGCTGGGTGGCGGTTCTATTGTGGTTCAAGATGTGCCTCCTTACGTGATGGCACAAGGCAATCACTGCGCACCGTTTGGCATCAATGTGGAAGGTTTGAAGCGTCGCGGTTTCGAGAAGAAAGAAATTCTTGCTATTCGCCGTGCATACAAAACGCTTTACCGCAGTGGTTTAACCCTAGAAGCGGCAAAAGAAGAAATCGCGAAAGAGACGGAAGCGTTTCCTGCGGTTAAGCTGTTTTTGGAGTTTTTGGAAAAATCACAGCGTGGCATTATTCGCTAATCGCTCGGATTTGACATACTGTACAAAAGATCGCCGTCTCTGATGGCGGTCTTTTTGTGTTTTTAGCGTGGAACAAAAAAGGTCTGTAAACCATGAGCAACAAGCCATTGCGTATTGGAATTGTCGCTGGAGAGCTCTCTGGTGATACGCTAGGTGAAGGCTTTATTAAAGCAATCAAAGCCGTTCATCCTGATGCAGAATTTGTTGGTATCGGTGGGCCAAAGATGATCGCTCTAGGCTGCCAGTCGCTGTTTGATATGGAAGAGTTGGCGGTGATGGGGCTGGTGGAAGTCTTGGGACGCTTACCTCGCTTACTGAAAGTGAAAGCGGAACTGGTGCGTTACTTTACCGAAAATCCCCCCGATGTATTTGTCGGTATTGACGCGCCAGACTTTAACTTACGCCTTGAGTTAGATCTGAAAAACGCCGGAATTAAAACGGTGCATTATGTGAGTCCTTCGGTTTGGGCTTGGCGTCAGAAACGCATTTTCAAAATCGCGAAAGCCACCCACTTAGTATTGGCATTTCTGCCCTTCGAAAAAGCGTTTTACGACAAATTTAATGTCCCTTGTGAGTTTATTGGCCATACTCTCGCCGATGCTATTCCGTTGGAATCAGACAAAGCGCCAGCTCGTGAGTTGCTTGGGTTGGAACAAGACAAGCAATGGTTGGCAGTGCTGCCGGGCAGCCGCGGTAGTGAGTTGAAAATGCTGTCGCAACCATTCATTGAAACGTGTAAGAAACTGCAGCAGGCATTCCCAGAACTGGGGTTTGTTGTCGCGTTAGTCAACCAAAAACGGCGCGAGCAGTTTGAACAAGCGTGGAAAGAATACGCGCCAGAGTTGGATTTCAAACTGGTGGATGATACCGCGCGAAATGTCATTACAGCCTCAGATGCGGTCATGCTTGCCTCGGGTACCGTGGCACTCGAATGCATGTTACTTAAGCGTCCAATGGTGGTGGGCTATCGTGTCAATGCAGTGACGGCTTTCCTCGCTAAGCGCCTGCTTAAAACCCAATACGTCTCGTTGCCAAACATTCTGGCCGACACCGAGTTGGTAAAAGAATATCTTCAAGATGACTGCACGCCAGACAATTTGTTTGGCGAGGTATCTCGCTTGTTAGAAGGTGACAACCACCAAATGTTGGATAAGTTCACCGAGATGCATCATTGGATCCGCAAAGATGCCGACCAACAAGCGGCTAATGCAGTGTTAAAGTTGATTGAGAAATAGAAGATGGCAGCAAAAGAAACCAAAGAATTACCTCCTTTTGAATATCCTCAGGGCTATCACTGCATTGCGGGGGTGGATGAAGTGGGGCGAGGTCCACTGGTGGGGGATGTCGTCACCGCAGCGGTGATTTTAGATCCGAACAATCCGATAGAAGGGTTGAACGATTCAAAAAAACTGAGCGAAAAAAAACGCTTAGCCTTGTTGCCAGAAATTCAAGAGAAAGCGCTGGCGTGGGCTGTTGGCCGCTGTTCGCCAGAAGAAATCGACCAGTTGAACATCTTGCAAGCCACCATGGTGGCGATGCAACGCGCGGTTGAAGGACTGGCTGTTAAGCCTGATCTGGTGCTTATTGACGGCAACCGTTGCCCAGCTTTACCAATGGACAGTCAAGCGGTGGTCAAAGGTGACTTACGCGTAGCTCAAATCAGTGCGGCTTCTATCATTGCCAAAGTCGTACGTGACCAAGAGATGGAAGAGCTCGACAAGCAGTACCCACAATTTGGCTTTGCTCAGCACAAAGGCTACCCAACCAAAGCGCATTTTGATGCAATCGAAAAGCACGGTGTGATTGAGCAACACCGCAAAAGTTTCAAGCCGGTTAAGAAAGCACTAGGCATTGAAGAGTAACAAAGCAGCAGGCACTGCAAACTGCCTGATGTTACCCAGCGTAAAGGGTGTCACTTGTCCCTTTTCTTGGGGTAAAATCGGCACAAAACAGAAGTTAAAAACGGTATCACGTCATGTCTGACCCAAAATTTGTTCACCTGCGAATACACAGTGATTTTTCAATGGTGGATGGCATCAATAAAGTTCCGGCTCTGGTCAAACAGGTGGCGGCGCTCGGTATGCCTGCAATGGCGCTGACAGACTTTACCAACCTATGTGGCTTGGTGAAATTTTATGGCGCAGCCCATGGTAACGGCATTAAGCCTATCATTGGTGCTGATTTCAAAATGCAATCGCCCGAATTTGGCGACGAACTCACCCAGCTAACCGTCTTGGCGGCAGATAATACCGGCTACAAAAACCTGACCCTGCTGATTTCCAAAGCCTACTTGCGAGGTCATGTTCAACATCAACCTGTCATCGATAAAGAGTGGTTGATTGAGCTATCAGAAGGATTGATCATCCTTTCAGGTGCACGTAACGGTGAAATAGGTAAAGCACTGCTGAAAGGCAATCAAAAATTGGTCGAAAGCTGTGTTGATTTTTATCAGCAACATTTTGCCGATCGCTTTTATGTGGAGTTGATCCGTACCGGTCGTTCTGACGAAGAAACCTACCTGCATTTTGCCATCGAACTGGCAGAGCAATACGATCTCCCTGTGGTGGCCACTAACGAAGTAGTCTTTATTGGACAAGAGCTGTTCGACGCTCACGAAATTCGCGTTGCGATTCATGATGGCTATACGTTAGAAGATCCACGTCGCCCTAAAAATTACAGCCCTCAGCAATATTTACGCACCGAAGAAGAGATGTGCGAGCTGTTTGCCGATATTCCTGAAGCGCTTGAAAACAGTGTTGAGATCGCCAAGCGCTGCAACGTTACTGTGCGTCTTTGGGAATATTTCCTTCCTGCGTTTCCAACCGAAGGGATGGCAGAAACCGAGTTCTTGGTGATGAAATCCAAAGAGGGCTTGGAAGAGCGTCTCGAGTTTCTTTTCCCTGATCCTGAGATTCGCGCGCAACGTCGTCCTGAGTATGACGAACGTTTGCAGGTCGAACTCGATGTGATTAACCAAATGGGCTTCCCGGGTTACTTCCTGATCGTAATGGAGTTTATCCAGTGGTCGAAAGACAACGGTATTCCTGTTGGCCCTGGCCGTGGTTCTGGTGCGGGTTCGCTGGTGGCCTACGCATTGAAAATCACCGACCTTGATCCGTTGGAATATGATCTGCTGTTCGAACGTTTCTTGAACCCAGAACGTGTATCCATGCCCGATTTCGACGTCGACTTCTGTATGGATAAACGTGACCAAGTGATTGACCACGTGGCCGAAATGTATGGCCGAGATGCGGTATCACAGATCATCACTTTCGGGACCATGGCAGCCAAAGCTGTTATTCGCGATGTGGGCCGAGTACTTGGCCACCCGTTTGGTTTTGTTGATCGCATTTCAAAATTGGTGCCACCCGATCCAGGTATGACGCTGGAAAAAGCATTTAAGGCGGAACCTGCATTACCTGAGCTGTATGAAGCTGATGAGGAAGTGAAAGAGCTCATCGACATGTGCCGCATTTTGGAAGGCTGTACACGAAATGCCGGTAAGCACGCGGGTGGGGTGGTGATCTCTCCAACCACGATCACCGATTTTGCGCCGATTTACGCCGATGCAGAAGGTAACTTCCCCGTTACTCAGTTTGACAAAAACGACGTTGAAACCGCCGGTTTGGTTAAGTTTGACTTCTTGGGACTGCGCACGTTAACCATTATTGACTGGGCGTTAGGTTTGATTAACCCGCGCTTAGAGCGTGAAGGCAAAGCGCCAGTTCGCATCGAGTCGATCCCGCTCGACGATCCGGCATCGTTCCGTATATTGCAAAACTCGGAAACGACAGCGGTTTTCCAGCTTGAATCGCGCGGCATGAAAGAGCTGATCAAACGCCTTCAGCCGGACTGTTTTGAAGACATCATCGCACTGGTGGCGCTGTTCCGTCCGGGGCCGTTGCAATCGGGCATGGTAGATAACTTTATCGACCGTAAACATGGCCGAGAAGCCATCTCTTACCCGGATGAGAAGTGGCAACATGAGTCGTTAAAAGAGATTCTTGACCCAACCTACGGCATCATCCTGTATCAAGAACAGGTTATGCAAATCGCTCAGGTACTCTCTGGGTATACCCTTGGTGGTGCGGACATGCTGCGCCGTGCTATGGGTAAGAAAAAACCAGAAGAGATGGCCAAGCAGCGCGCTACCTTTGAAGAAGGCGCGGTGAAAAATGGCATCGATGGCGAGTTGGCGATGAAAATCTTCGACTTGGTAGAGAAATTTGCGGGCTACGGTTTCAACAAATCGCACTCTGCTGCCTACGCTTTGGTGTCATATCAAACCCTTTGGCTGAAAACGCATTATCCAGCCGAGTTCATGGCCGCGGTAATGACCGCAGATATGGACAACACTGAAAAAGTGGTTGGCTTGGTGGACGAATGTTTCCGCATGAAACTCACGGTACTACCACCGGATATTAACTCAGGTCTGTACCGTTTCAACGTGGACGAAAATGGCGCAATTGTTTACGGTATTGGCGCGATCAAAGGGGTTGGTGAAGGCCCGATTGATGCGATTCTCGAAGCGCGTACCAAAGGTGGGCACTTCAAAGACTTGTTTGACTTCTGTGCGCGCATTGACTTGAAGAAAGTCAACAAGCGTGTGATTGAGAAACTGATTTACGCAGGTGCGTTGGACCGACTTGGCCCGCATCGTGCTGCATTAATGGCGTCATTGGATGACGCGGTGAAAGCGGCGAGCCAACACCATCAAGCGGAAGCATTTGGCCAAGCCGATATGTTTGGTGTATTGACCGATGCGCCGGAAGAGGTGGAACACAAATACATTCAAGTGGAACCTTGGCCAGAAAAAGTGTGGCTTGAAGGGGAACGTGAAACGCTGGGCCTTTATTTGACAGGGCACCCAGTTAATGCGTATCTCACGGAACTCAATAAGTACACCAGTTGTCGATTAAAAGACGCCACCCCAACGCGTCGTGATCAATCACTGACACTGGCTGGCTTAGTGATCGCCGCCCGTGTGATGACCACCAAGCGTGGTACGCGTATCGGTATCATGACATTGGATGATCGCAGCGGTCGTATGGAAGTGATGTTGTTCTCAGATGCGTTAGAACGGTATGCAGATCTACTGGAAAAAGATAAAATCTTGGTGGTTTCTGGACAGGTCAGCTTTGATGACTTCAATGGTGGCCTTAAAATGACGGCTCGCGAAGTTATGGACCTCGGTTCTGCGCGTGAAAAATACGCCAGAGGGGTGTCTGTTTCGATTGCCGCATCACAGATTGATGACCAGTTTTTTGAGCGCTTTAGTCGGATCTTAGAACCGCATAAAGCCGGAACGATTCCTGTCAATGTATACTACCAGCGTGCCGACGCCAGAGCGCGGTTAACATTGGGCACGGAATGGCGAGTAACGCCTAGTGATACATTACTTGATGAATTAAAAATGTTGCTTGGTAAAGACCAGGTAGAACTCGAATTTAACTAAATTTGGCTAACCGAGCCGAATCAACAAGGATTCATAGATGAGCCTGAATTTTCTAGAATTTGAAAAGCCGATTGCTGAACTAGAAGCAAAAATTGAAGCCCTACGCGACGTCTCTCGTCATGGCGGAGATTCAGCTATTGACCTTGACAAAGAGATTGAACAGCTTGAAAAGAAGAGCCTCGAACTGAAGAAGAAAATTTTCAGTGATCTTGGTGCATGGGAAACGGCGCAGTTAGCTCGCCATCCTCAACGCCCTTATACGCTCGACTACGTCAAACACGTATTTGAAGAGTTTGATGAACTTGCGGGTGACCGTGCTTATGCCGATGACAAAGCGATCGTTGCAGGTATTGCCCGTTTAGAAGGTCGTCCTGTGATGATCATTGGCCACCAAAAAGGTCGTGAGACTCGTGAAAAAGTGAAGCGTAACTTTGGTATGCCAAAGCCAGAAGGCTACCGTAAAGCACTGCGCCTAATGAAAATGGCAGAGCGTTTCCAAATGCCAATCATCACTTTTATTGACACTGCTGGCGCATACCCTGGCGTCGGTGCGGAAGAGCGTGGTCAGTCAGAAGCGATCGCCACCAACCTAAAAGAGATGGCGGGTTTAACCGTGCCAGTGATCTGTAACGTGGTTGGTGAAGGTGGTTCTGGTGGCGCATTAGCCATTGGCGTGGGCGACTACGTGAACATGCTTCAATACTCGACTTACTCTGTTATTTCACCAGAAGGTTGTGCCTCTATTCTGTGGCGTGATTCTGACAAAGCCCCACAGGCTGCAGAAGCGATGGGCCTTGTGGCATCTCGCCTAAAAGAGCTTGAACTGATTGATGAAATCATCGAAGAACCACTTGGTGGTGCGCATCGCAACCATGTACAAATGGCAGCGAACATGAAAGCAACGCTACTACGTCAATTAGCGGAGCTGGAACAGTTCCCTCAAGACGTGTTGCTTGAGCGTCGTTACCAGCGCCTAATGAACTACGGATACTGCTAAACCGTTGTTTTAGGTTACAAGACGCATCGTATACAATAAGGGGCTGAACCGTGTGTTCAGCCCCTTTTTTAATTTGGAGTCACTATGGACGCTCTCTATTCTCACTTCTCTCAAGTATTGGAACAACAACGTAAAGCGAACACTCGCTTAGTGGTTGCCTTTAGTGGAGGAGTAGATTCAAGGGTGCTGCTCGAGTTGGCTCATCGTTACGCTCAAGAGCATCTGTTGCCGTGCTGTGCGGTTCATGTGCACCATGGTTTGAGCCACAACGCAGATCAATGGGTCCAAAGCTGCGCAGCTTGGTGCCAAGAAAAAAATATTCCACTGACAGTGGAGCGAGTTCAATTGGATTTGACCCAAGGGAACAGCATCGAGGAAGAAGCGCGTAACGCACGATACCAAGCTTTACGCGCGCATATTAACGCCGATGATCTTCTTCTCACCGGTCAGCACGCGGATGATCAGGTGGAAACCTTTCTGCTGGCGCTAAAACGAGGCAGTGGCCCCAAGGGACTGTCGTCCATGGCTCAGCAAATGCCCTTTTCTCAAGGGCGGTTGATTCGTCCACTGCTCGACGTTCGACGCCAAGAGATTGAACGATGTGCGCATGCCATCGGTTTACATTGGGTGGAAGATGAGAGCAATCAAGACACGCGGTATGACCGTAATTTTCTTCGCCAACAAATCCTTCCCGCGCTGTCTGAACGATGGCCAAGTTTTGCGGCGTCTGTTCAACGCAGTGCCACGCTCTGTGCGGAGCAAGAGGCGTTACTGGATGAGCTGCTGTTACCGGTATTTGAGCAACTGTTTGGCGAAGACCAGAGCTTAGCTATCACGCTGTTGTCACAGCAAAGTGAGCTGGCTCGTTTCAAGTTGCTCAGAATGTGGCTGGCAAAGCTTGGGCATCCTATGCCAACGCGTCATCAGTTGTCACTCATTTGGCAGCAAGTCGCGCTTTCTCAAGCAGATGCCAATCCAATATTGCAACTGAGCCAAGGGCAAGTACGCCGTTTCAATCAGCGTCTTTATTTGGTTGCAGACAACCAGGATCTCTCTGCTTGGCATGCGCCGATCACGCTCAATACACCGCTTGCTTTACCTGATGGTTTAGGGACGATTGAGTTAACGGTAAGTCGTGGTTTCGGTCAAATCGCGCTTCCAGAGCAAAGTGAGGCGTTGTGGATAAGCTTTAACCCAGAGGGGCTAAGTGCCCATCCGGCGGAGCGAGGTCACAGTCGGAAGTTGAAAAAGCTGTTTCAAGAATACCAAGTACCAAGTTGGTTGCGCCGTCGCACGCCAATTTTGATGTATCACCAACAGGTTGTGGCGGTGGCGGGATTGTTTGTGGATCGCCAGTTTATTGGTCAAGATTGTGAGCTGTTTTGGCGCAAGTAATCCAAATTCATGTAAAAATCGTATGGATATAATAACCATCATGGATATAAAAAAGGAAAAGCAATGAAGAAAGTCGCTATTGGTTTGGCTCTAGGGTTAGGCCTGATGAGTGGAAGTGTTCTAGCTGCAGGTGATGTCGCTGCAGGGCAAGCAAAAGCTGCGGTTTGTGCCGCTTGTCATGGTGCGGATGGCATGGCTACGATCCCGGGCTACCCAAATCTCAAAGGTCAAAATGAGCAGTATCTTGTCTCTGCTATCAAAGCGTACAAAAACAAAGAGCGTAACGGCGGCTTAGCGGTCGTGATGCAAGCGCAAGCGGCAATGCTAAATGATGCGGATATTGCTAATTTGGCCGCTTATTATGCGAGCCTGAAATAATTAAATCGATTTGACGAAAGCCAGAGCCGTTGCTCTGGCTTTTTCGTCTTATACAGGGAGAATAGGGCGGTTTGTGATTGAATGTTGTCGATGGCTCACCGATAATAGGTTAACAAATTGAAGTTTAAGGGATGAACATGAAAAAAATTGAAGCAATTATCAAGCCTTTTAAGCTCGATGATGTTCGTGAAGCGCTAGCTGAAGTCGGTATTACGGGAATGACCGTTTCCGAGGTGAAAGGGTTTGGTCGTCAAAAAGGCCACACTGAGCTTTACCGTGGTGCGGAATACATGGTCGACTTTCTGCCAAAAGTGAAACTGGAAATCGTCGTAACAGAAGATGTGGCGGATAAATGCGTAGAGACCATTATCGAAACGGCACAAACTGGCAAAATTGGTGATGGTAAGATTTTCGTCACAAACGTCGAACGCGTGGTTCGTATCCGTACCGGTGAAGAAGACGAAGACGCGATTTAATCACACAAAAAGGGAGCCTAAGGCTCCTTTTTTTAGCGCTGACATTTAGTAGAGATTAAGAGAATGAGAAAACGCATTTGGGTGGGGCTGCCATTGGCGTTGGTGTTTGGTGGGATATTTGCATTCCACACCGTTTTCCACATCCCCGAACAGCCTGAAATGACCACTATCAGCGACGGTTCGTTTAACCAGCAACTGCATTGTTATGAAAGTTCAACGCGTGCCAGCATTGATCAAGAGGGGAGTCTGAACCTGTTGGTGTGGAATATTTACAAACAGAATCGCGCTAATTGGCAGTCTGTGCTGACCCAAATGAGTGCTGGGGCACAATTAATTCTGTTGCAAGAAGCCAGCTTAGAAGATGGGTTAAAACGCTGGATAGCCTCTGGTGGTTGGAGCGGTGAGCAAGTGAACGCGTTTAAAGCGTTTGATAAAGCCGCTGGCGTCTTGACATTAGGCTGGCGTAAGCCTCGCTTGGCGTGTGGCTACACCCAATTGGAGCCGTGGATTCGCTTGCCTAAATCGGGATTGTATTCGGAGTACCTGCTTTCCGATGGCCAAATGTTGATCGTGGTTAACCTGCATGCCGTCAATTTCACTTGGGGTGTGCAAGAATATCAGCAACAAGTCAATGACCTGATTGCGGCGTTAAAAGAGCATCCAGGGCCTGCAATTGTCGCGGGTGATTTTAATACTTGGAGCGAAAAACGTTTGCAAGCGGTAACGGAACGATTGGAAAACGCTGGGCTTATCGAAGTGGTGTTCTCACCTGATCAGCGAACTCGTTTTATCACAGGGCTGCCGCTTGATCATGTGTTTTACAAAGGCTTAGAAGTACAAAAAGCAGAGGCGCCTCAAACGGACGCCTCTGATCATAATCCACTGTTGGTCAGCTTTACATTACCAACAGATAAATAGCCCAAATCAGATAGTATCCCACCCAAGGAAGGGCGGCGATCACCAAAGCTTGTCCACGTTCAAACTCTGTCCATGTCAGCACGGCTGCATAACCAAGCACAATGTACCAAGGAAGTAGCAAAGGCATTGAACTGGCAAACTGAGACCATTCGTTTGTCAATGGTAGCTTGATCAACCCATTGAGACTATTGAGATCGGCGGCGTAAATCACCACTTGACCATGTTTCAATATCAAACTTGCATAGCTAGCGAAGTCGCCTAACACCGCTGGGAAGGTGATCACTGCGGCAGCGGCAAACCATTTCCAAAACCCGTGTTGATGCTGGCTGGGCTTGGTTGCCAGAGTGAACCAAAATGCCAACATCAAAATCGTCAAGGTTCGTCCAAACACATCGCTAATGATCTCACTCGCCATCAAGGTGTTTGGATCGTCCAAGAATTTTAATTGTTCTGGATTAATTTGTTGAAATTGAGGTGTTAAAATTTGGCTCAACCACTGGAAGTCCACATTAGAAAAATACGCTCCCCAAAACAGGAATGGGGTCAATATGAGAACGATGTACGGTTGCCAGCCCCAAGCACCACGCTGATAAAGCGCGAGAAAACATGAGGTTGGAGAGCGAAATATGTCAAGCATCATGACAAACGGGTTACTGGAAGGGGTCATACACTTACCTTAGTTACATCCACGTAGAGTTTTAATTGTTGACCTGGTTTCAGGTACTTTTGATTTTGTAGCGCGTTCCACTTCACAATGTCGTTGCTTTTGACTTTAAACTTGGTCGCGATGCCACTGATGGTGTCGCCTGAACGCACTTTATAGAAAACAGTACGGATAATGGCGCCTTCAGAGCTCTCTTTCCAAATCACCAGATCTTGCCCAATGCGCAATGTGTCACGTGGCCCCATGCCATTCCATTTCGCTAATGCTTGGTGATCCACTTTATTGGCTTTCGCAATGCTCCATAAGCTTTCGCCGGATTTAACGGTATGCGTCAGCTTATATTTACCGCGAGCAGTGGCTTGGGTCTTAGCCAAGCGGTTTGCTGCCGACAAGGTGTAAGCGCTGGCGTCTTTTTGCGATGTAGGGATCAGTAGGTACTGGCCGACACGAATGTTGTTACCGTTCAAGCTATTGGCGGTACGGATCACTTCACTGGTGGTGTTATGTTTTTCAGCTAAGACGCTGAGCGTGTCGCCAGAGCGCACTTTGTAGCGCACCATCTTCATGCCTTTGCCGCGATTTTCTTCTACTTTCGCGATGAACTGCTCTGCTTTATCGACAGGAATCAGCAGTTGGTAAGGACCATCTGGTGCCGTAGACCACTGGTTGTAGGCCGGATTGTAGCTTTGCAGCTCTTTGACATTCAGCCCGGCGTATTGTGCAGCAATGGCGAGATCCAATTGCTCCTTAGGATCAATCAGTGCCAACACGGGTTTGTTTGGAATCGCAGGGATCTCAATGCCGTATTTCTCTTGATTGGCGACAATATCGGCAAGGGCGAGCAGTTTTGGCACATAGCCACTGGTTTCTTTGGGTAAATCTAGTGAGAAAAAATCGATAGGTTTACCCAGTTTGTTGTTCTTACGGATCGCGCTCGATACACGGCCACCACCGCTGTTGTACGCCGCGATCGCGTGATTCCAGTCACCATCAAAACGTTTGTTGAGGTAGGTAAGATAATCGAGCGCAGCGTCGGTGGCGGCTGCCACGTCTCGGCGACCGTCATACCAAAAATTTTGTTCTAGACCATACATTTTCCCAGTGCCCGGAACAAACTGCCATAAGCCTGCGGCACTGCCATGAGAGTAGGCAAATGGGTCGAATGAGCTTTCTACGACAGGTAACAATGCCAGCTCAAGAGGCAAATCACGCGCTTCAATTTTCTCAGTGATCAGATAGAGAAATGGGGTCGCACGTTGTGAGACGGTTTTAAGGTGATTAGGGTGTTTGAGGTACCAAGTGCGGTAATAATCGACCTTTTCATGATCGGGGACTTCCAGAGACAGTTGCATGGCGATGCGTTGCCAAACGTCTTCCTGAGTTTGAGGTGTGACGACAGGTTGCTCTGGGGCAACGTTCTCAAGCGTTTTGTCACTTGGTTTTACTTTTTTCGCAGTTTGCTGCGACGATTTTGCTTGCGAGGCATTGGTCTCAGGCGCGGCACTGGTATTGCTCTCTGTTTGTAGGCTCTGACAGCCAGAAAGCAATAGTAGTGCAAACACCCAACTAAACTTAAAACGCATGGTTCCAGCCTGTTTAACTTTGGGCTGCTGATAATACTTGCCTCCTTGGTCAGGAGACAAGCATCAAAAAGTTAAAATTCGTTCTTCCACTCACGTAATGCTGTAAAAACCGAGAGTGGATCGCTATTTTTCGTTCTGCTAGAAACCGAGTGAATAACACTGGGTTGCAGATATCGAAGAAATGGATTGATCCATTTTTCTTGTCTCAATGTGGTTGGAATGGTTGGCAGATTTTGCGCACGCAGTCGATTGACGGTATCACGGTATTGGTGAAGTAACTCGTTATCCGGTTCCACGGCTAAGGCGAAAGCAACGTTGCTGGCGGTATATTCATGAGCGCAGAACACTTCCGTTTCCTCAGGAAGGGCGAGAAGCTTGTTGAGTGAGTCAAACATTTGTTGCGCGGTACCTTCAAAAATACGACCACAGCCAGCAGAGAAGAGCACATCGCCACAAAACAGTTTGCCGTCGCCAACATAACCAATATGACCCAAGGTATGCCCACCTAAACCTAACACTAAGAAGGTTTCGTCGAATAACTCAAGTCGGTCGCCATCTTCCACGGGGTGGGTGAGCGTTGGAATCGGTTCTGCTTTCGGCCCTACAACGTTAACGTTAGGAAAAGCGCGCACCAAATCGGCCACGCCGCCAATGTGATCATTGTGGTGGTGGGTGATAAGAATCGCTTCTAAAGTTAACTGATGTTGCTCGATGTAGTGAAGGACAGGCTTGGCGTCGCCTGGGTCGACCACAGCACAACGCTGATCGCTATTTTGAATCAACCAGATGTAATTGTCGTTGAATGCAGGTATGCTTTTGATCTCTAACACGATGGATTCTCCGCTCGTTCGAACTAGTCAGGTGGTTAATGAAGCCAGCACTAAGCAGTAAAGTTATCCAGCATCCCTACACATGGGAAGAAATGAACAACGGACAATGGGTTCGTGAATCGATTCAAACCCGTTTAGACGAATGGTGCCCGAAACTGTTTGGTTACCATTTGCTGAAACTGGGTGGGCTGAGCTGCGAGTTAACCAGTGCAATATGTAACATTCAACACCAAGTTAACTTAGATATCCAGAACCCTTTGCACAATGTCATCGCAGATGGTTACGAATTGCCCTTTCTCGAAAAAAGCTTTGATGCGGTGATCTTGGCGCATCAGTTGGATTACGCCAGTGATCCCCACCGATTACTGCGTGAAGTGGATCGAGTGATGATGGACGATGGCTATCTGGTGATTACGGGGTTTAATCCTGTGAGCTTCACCGGCCTGGCCAGTTTAATGCCTTGGCGAAAAAACAACTTGCCTTGGAGTGGACGAATGTTCACCACCAATCGAATTAAAGATTGGCTGGGAGTGTTGAATTATCAAGTCGTGCACTGCGATCGCTACGCACTGTTTCCGATGAAGAAATACCGAACCATGTGGACTTGGCTTGAAAACAGCCTTGGCGATTGGGCATCTCCCGCGGGCAGTCTCTATTTTATTGTCGCAAGAAAACGCACGTATCCGCTCAAACCCATCAAACCGCATTGGCAGTTAAAGCGTCGTTTATCTCCGCTCGGGGTAATGAACCGACAGCGTGATTTACTGAGCAAGCGCAAAAGCTGCGCTTGCAGAGGAAGAGAGTAGTTTACTCGGCAGGCTGATAACCGGTGTCGTCAAGGGTTGGGTTTTCGGCCGCGGCACGCGCCAACTCGTCACACATTTCGTTTTCACGATGGCCTGCGTGTCCTTTGACCCAACGCCAGTCAATCGTATGGCGAGTGGTTTCTTTATCAAGCGCTTGCCAAAGATCGGCATTTTTGACTGGTTTTTTATCGGCGGTTTTCCAACCGCGCTTTTTCCAATTGTGGATCCACTGAGTAATACCTTGTCGAACATATTGGCTATCGGTTGTGAGAATCACATTGCAAGGTTCTTTCAAGGCCTGAAGAGCAACGATGGTGGCCATCATTTCCATTCGGTTGTTGGTGGTGAGTCTATAGCCTTGTGCTAAGGTTTTTTCGACCTGTTTGTAACGCAAGACGACACCGTAACCACCGGGTCCAGGATTACCGAGGCAAGAACCGTCAGTGAAAATTTCAACTTGTTTTGTCATGTTTTGGTACTATTAGCGAAAGCCATGTTTAAAGCATACGTTCTGCATAGTCTGACACACATATCATTATGAATACCAGTAACAATTCTGAATACGATCGTATCGTCGTGCTCGATACGGAAACCACGGGTATGAACCGTGAAGGTGGCCCACACTATATGGGGCACAGAATCATCGAAATCGGGGCGGTGGAGATCATCAACCGCAAGCTGACCGGGCGACATTTCCATGTTTACCTTAAGCCAGACCGTGAAATTCAACCCGATGCGATCGATGTTCACGGTATTACCGATCAGTTTCTAGTTGATAAACCGGAGTATCGTCAAGTTCACCAAGAGTTCCTAGAGTTCATTAAAGGGGCTGAGCTGGTGGCTCATAACGCGCCCTTCGACGTGGGCTTTATGGATTATGAGTTCGGTAAACTCGACGCCGCCATCGGCAAAACCGATGACTACTGCAAGGTGACCGATACGCTGGCGATGGCGAAGAAGATCTTCCCTGGCAAGCGTAACAACCTAGACGTTTTGTGTGAACGCTACGGCATTGATAACTCACACCGAACGCTTCACGGGGCATTGCTCGATGCGGAGATTCTGGCTGATGTTTACCTGCTGATGACCGGTGGGCAAACCAGTTTGGAGTTCAACGCCAACTCGCAAGAAGGCGGTGGTGAAGACATTCGCCGAGTGGCGGGGCGAAAATCTCTTAAGGTTTTGCGTGCAACGGCCGATGAATTAGAAGCGCACCAATCTAGATTGGATATTGTAGAAAAAAGCGGAACTTGCCTCTGGCGTCAATAGGAGAATCTATGTTGAGGACATTGTCAGTCGTATTATTGTTATTGGTTAGTTGTGTAAGCCATGCTGCGACAGAGTCGACCATGTCCTTGCTGGATAACCGCTTTCGAGTGGATCCAACCATCGATCAAATCACTTTCTTGATTTATCGCGAAAATCCTTCTCAGCCCGTGGTGCTAGTGCGACCAGATGGTCGAAAATACTACGCCTTCAAAAGCTACCCCAACGTCCGCTGGTATCAAGAGTCAGCCATGGACATTATCTCTATCGACAACCCAATGCCGGGCCCTTGGCAAGCCGTGGGAAAAGTGAGCCCCAAAAACAACATTCGGCTGATTTCTCACCTGACGCTTTCAACGGATCTCTTCCCCAGTCGTTTGTATCATGGCGAAGTGATGAAATTCACCGCAAGGCTCGCATCGGATGATAAGCCGTTAGTCCTGAGAGATTTCCTTGATCGCGTCAATCTAAAAGTGACTTTCACGAAGTTTGTTGAAAACGAGCAAGATTTAGTAAAAGAAGCGCGTCCAGTTCCCATTGTTATTGGTGATTTTAGCGATGATGGCACGGGCTTAGATGAACGAGCTGGCGATGGTGTGTTTACTGTGCAGTTGCCTATCGAAGTGGACCCGGGCAAGTATCGGGCGCGTATCACCTCAGGAAATGGCGTGTTCCTACGAGCCAAAGAACAGGAAGTGCTGGTCTATCCTAGCCCTGTTTCTACCACCTTCATTCAGTCACGTGATGAAGGCAAGCCACACAGTATTGTGGTTTCAGGCGAGCAAGGCATGGTGCAGCCTGGGTCTTTGGCGGTTCACATTGAGCAAAGTGCTCCGGATGATTTCGTCAATTATGTGCAAGGGCAGGCGGACAAAGAGAGCTTAAAAGTGTCGATGCTGCTCGATAGTAGTCAGATGATCGGCATTTATGGTTGGAAGGGTGAAGTGTTCGCCACTGACGCCGCAACACAGCGCCCATTGATGTTCCCCATCTCACAACAAACGTTCAGTGTTGTGAAAGAGGTGGATATTGAAGCCGCGCGCAAAGCCAAAGAAGCCGCGCTTGCAGAACAACGCCGCATTGAAGAAGAACAACGACTTTTGGCGCAAAGAGAGGCCGATCGTAAACAAGCCATCATGATGATTGGTATTGGTAACGTGGTAGTCATCTTACTCGGGCTGGTGGTGTGGTTCGTCTGGGGCAAGTTGCGAGCAAAACGCCAAGCCATTCCAGAGATGCAATTAGAAGTGCCGAAGAAATAAGTGGATAACTTCGGAATACCCGCCAACTCAGAGAGTTTTTGAGTTGGTGACGAAAAATGGACAAATAACCCATGTCGAAGAACAAAGTTTTGGTGATTTATGCTCACCCGTCGCAACATCGCTCAGAGGTCAATGCGCCACTCTTTGCCGCAGCGCAAGCCGTTGACGGTGTCACGTGTGTCGATCTGTATGCCGAGTACCCTCAGTTCGACATCAACATCGACAAAGAACAAGCTCGACTGCTGGAACATGATGTCATCGTGTTTCAGTTTCCTCTTTACTGGTATTCCACCCCTGCATTACTGAAAGAGTGGCAAGACTTGGTGCTGGAATACGGCTTTGCTTACGGGACAGATGGAACCGCTTTGAAAGACAAGCTGATGCTCTGTGTGGTTTCTGCAGGAGGCAAAGAAGAAGCATACAAAGCGGAGGGGTATAACCACTTTACCATTCGTCAATTGTTGGCACCGATTGAACAAATGGCCGCGCTAACCAGTATGCACTACCTACCACCGTTTGCGATATTTGGTGCACGTACGGCGTTAGAGGAAAATCGTATTGATCAGCATGTCGAGCGCTACGCGACTTTGCTGCGTGCTTTAGTGGAAGATCGAGTCAATATCCACGCCGCCAATCATTTGAACAAAATCACTCATGCCCTACCTCAAATCATCAAGGAAGCCTGATGACTCAAATATTTTTACAAGCCTTCATCTACCTGATTGCCGCAGTGATTGCCGTGCCATTAGCAAAACGCTTTGGCCTAGGTTCTGTGCTTGGGTACCTTATCGCTGGCGTGGTGATTGGCCCCATCGTTGGTTTGGTCGGGGAAGAAACCACCACCATTCAGCATTTCGCCGAATTTGGTGTGGTGATGATGTTGTTTTTGGTCGGTTTAGAGCTTGAGCCTAAAATGCTTTGGGCAATGCGTAACCGCTTGTTGGGACTAGGCGGCTTACAAGTTGCGGGTACTGCTGGGATTATTGTGGCGATTGCTGTCTATTTCGGCCAAGTGTGGACCACGGCCTTAGCGATTGGATTGATTTTCGCCTTATCATCAACGGCGATCGTGTTGCAGACCTTTAACGAGAAGCGATTAAGCAAGACGGAAGGGGGTAAAAACGCGTTTTCTGTGTTGTTGTTCCAAGACATCGCGGTCATTCCGATGCTGGCTTTCATCCCACTGCTCGCCCTGCCTGAATTGGTCGAGCAAGCTCAGCAATCCATCCAATCGGCCTCGGAGCATCATGAACAGTTGAGCCTGGTTGCCGGCTTACCTGGCTGGGCCTATGGTATCGTCATTACACTTTCCATTGGCGTGGTGATCGTCGGTGGGCATTACCTCAGTCGCCCGATCTTTCGTTACGTGGCCGATTCCGGCTTAAGAGAAATTTTTACCGCAGCTGCATTGATGCTGGTGATTGGTATTGCGGCGTTGATGAGTTTAGTTGGACTTTCTCCTGCGTTGGGCACATTTTTGGCGGGCGTCATGCTGGCAAACAGTGAGTTTCGTCATGAGCTCGAATCGAATATTGAGCCTTTCAAAGGGCTGCTTTTGGGCTTGTTTTTCATTACGGTCGGAGCGGGCATCGATTTTACCATTCTCTTCAATAAGTTTGGCACCATCATCGGTTTGACGTTGGCGGTGATGCTCCTGAAAGCCTTGGTGTTACTGGCGCTGTCGTTTATTTTCCGCATAAAAGGCAGTGATCGTTGGCTGTTTGCATTGAGCTTGGCGCAGGCGGGTGAATTTGGTTTTGTGCTGCTGAGTTTCTCAGTACAAAATCACGTGATATCGACGCCTCTCTCCCAGCAACTCTCACTGGTGGTGGCGATCTCCATGTTTCTCACTCCGGGTCTATTTATCCTCTTTGATCGAGTTATTTTGCCGAAGTTCGCCACTAAGTTTAATGAAAGAGCCGATGATGACATTGATGAAAAAGGCACAGTGATCATCGCTGGTATTGGGCGCTTTGGACAGATAGTCAATCGCTTATTGTTGTCTAACGGAATTAAAACCGTTGCACTTGATTACCAAGCAAATCAGGTAGATGTGATGCGACAGATTGGCACTCAAGCTTACTTTGGTGATGTGACTCGCCCCGATATTCTGCACACCGCGGGAATTGAAGAAGCGGCCGCGATTGTGGTCGCGATTGATAATCGCGATGCCAGTGTAGAGTTAGTCAAGCAGGTTAAGCACGCTTACCCTAGTGTGAAAGTCATCGCCAGAGCATTTGACCGTGGACACGGTTATCGTCTGCGCCAAGCCGGGGCGGATGTGATTGAGTCAGAGACTTATCATTCGGCACTAGAAGTGGGCGGGCAAACCATGAAATTATTGGGGGTTCATCCGTTTTTTGTTGAGCAACAAAAGATGAGATACAAGCGCGTTGAAAATCGTAAGTCAGATTCTTTGTACAGCGCTTGGTTAGACGATTCAGAAGGTGAGCGTTTTGATAACAACTACAGAAAGTTGTTTATGCAGCTTGAAGAAAAAATGATGTTGGAAATGCAAAAGGATCGCCATACCAATCTTTCTCGCTCCGAGCGGGGTTGGACACCGCCCCCCAAAGATTACGCGGACGATCTGCAAGAGCTCAACAATGAGGTAAATGATCTCAACTTCAAATAGTGTTATTTGATTTTTGTAAGACCAAGGTTGACTGAAGCCATTGCTATTCAGTGTGTCTTTTCGACGGGCATATTATTGAGCAATGGCTTTTTAACATATCAGATTCCCATCGGCGTCGTATTCAGCGCGAGTGCCCATATCTTCTTGATATTCTTCAATTCGGGTAAAACGACAATCAAGAGGTTGGTATTTTTCCATGATTTCTTTAACGGATTTATGTACGACGAGGCAATCCGTAAACTGCAAGTCATCCCAAATCAAGCGTTTTTCCAAGGGCACGGCAGCGAGTTTTTCTGGTGATAAGACGATTTTTTCGAAGGTGTAGAGCGGAGGCAGGTAGTCGGCAAAGACATCTTTTTCGTACTCGCTCTGGTCAAAATCAACGAAATCGTAATAGGCATAATCTCGGTCTACAGGATTTCGGAAAAAATTCAGGTAGTGGTAATCATCGTGGTAAGTGTCATCGTCATTGATGATAACGGCTCTCAGCCATTGCGCTCCGGTGATATCGATATGGCGCAGTGCCAGATACAGCTCGCGTTTCACCATCATGTTTCTGCCGGACATATGTAAGTTACACAACTGGTGGTGAATCCCCTGACTTACATCTTCATCCCTAAAGCCGTTTTCAAAGTAGAACCAGCGGTTGGTGTTTTCTTGAAACTGATTAAACGTAAGATCAGCTCCTGCATTTTTCTCATGACCAGTCAAAACCATAGCGTGCTCGCCCACGCGCTGGTAAACCACATAATAATCAGAAAACTTATTCATATTAGATTCCCATCGGCGTCGTATTCTGCGCGAGTACCCATGTTCTCTTTATGTTCCTCTATCCGAGTAAAACGACAGTCGAGAGGTTGGTATTTTTCCATGATTTCTTTAACGGATTTATGTACAACAAGTCGGTCAGTAAACTGCAAGTCATCCCAAATTAAGCGTTTTTCCAAGGGCACGGCAGCGAGTTTTTCTGGTGATAAGACGATTTTTTCGAAGGTGTAGAGCGGGGGCAGGTAATCAGCAAAGACATCTTTCTCGTACTCGCTCTGCTCAAAATCAACGAAATCGTAATAGGCGTAATCTCGGTCTACAGGATTTCGAAAAAAATTCAGGTAGTGGTAATCATCGTGGTAAGTGTCATCGTCATTGATGATAACGGCTCTCAGCCATTGCGCTCCGGCGATTTCGATATGGCGCAGTGCCAGATACAGCTCGCGTTTCACCATCATGTTTCTGCCGGACATATGTAAGTTACACAACTGGTGGTGTATCCCCTGACTTACATCTTCATCCCTAAAGCCATTTTCAAAGTAAAACCAGCGGTTGGTGTCTTCCTGGAAGTCATTACCCGTCAGGTCTCGTGGAACATCATTTTCATGCCCGACTAACACCATGGCGTGCTCGCCTACACGCTGGTAAACTACATAATAATCAGAAAACTTACTCATATCAGATTCCTTGCTTTAATGTCCATTTATCACCTTTGGGCCAGGTGATCACTCGGTTGTTCCAAATCGCATGTTCTTTGCTTAATTCAGGGCGTTTAAAGTTGTACTTTCGGTCGGTTTGGCCAAAATGGTTGCAGCCAACGGGGCAGCGTTCACTGGTTTCTCGAGCTTTTGTAATGTTGGTTTGGCCTCGGCATCCCACGTATGAAGAAAAATTGTTGGGGATATTGGTAAGAGCCACTTCACAAGATATGATTTGATCCAATAAACGTTTGCTTATTTTGTTTGTGATATCGTCGATATTAGGTGTTTTATCGCTTGCTTTTGTGTTAGGGGGACATCGTTTTAAATGTTCTTTGACCTTTTCAAGTTCATTTTTTACGGTGGTGTGATAGGCCTTACTTTCTACGGGCTTGTCTGGGTGTTCGCCTCGGTGTGCTTGCAAGCCTAAATGGCACGCCCCTGGCAAGGTTGCGGGCAAGCCGACTAAGTTGTCGAGGGTGTCGATGATATATCCAGCGTTGACTAACTTTTGAGCATTGCGTTTATCCAAATGCGCCCCTTTAGATGAGATTAAGTGATGGGTCTCCATATGAATGCCCAGAAAATAGGGGTGAGGCTCGCCATCCACATACCAGCGATTCGCGATCTGCGAGCGTTTATGCGCGGGGCGCAGCATGGCTTCTGCTTCGCTGGCCAGTTTCCAGTTGTACTTAGACCTGACATTGGCAATCCACCGTTGTCGGTAGTCCATTTTTTCTAAGTTGCCCAATGTTTGTGGTGATTCTGAGTCATCCGAGCTTGGGTTGCCTAACGATGGCGAGGGTGAGTTTGTTCCGCTCGGTTTAATATTACGCATAATTTAATCTCCCGGCTCTGACGGGCTTAGTATCGTGGCCTGTTTTTCCGCACACGCGACATCTTGGTGGTTTGTCATCACGTTTTGGCGTCGAAACGCTCTTTTTCACCGTTCGATTGGTCCAACCCGTGAATGTCGTTGATAGTGCTTTGGATCTTGCAATCGCGATTTTTTTCAGTTTTTCGAACAGTGCAAGAAGTTGCTCAAATGCACTCAAAACTGCGTTAAGTCCACTTCGCATGTTTTGTACCGCTTTGTTGTGGCTTACTGCCTTGGCAAACATATTTGAGTATTTCGCTACTTTTTGAGACGTTGCTGCGGCTTTGACGGCGGCTCCTGCTCCGACCGAGATCAGACCAAGTAGCAATACCAACAAAACTTCGAGAGCGATGTAAATGCCAGCTTTTCCTAGACAGTAGGTATAAAAATTAGGTGGGATCTCTTCAAAAATACGCATGATGTAGTCGAGGTAAAGCAAGACACTGTCATCTTCTTCTAACAACGCAATGAACAAGTGGAAATCTGAACTGTTACGTAACTTTTGAGCTAAGTCTGGATCAATTTCGTCTAGTGTTGACTCTATAAATCGTTGGATTTCTTTCACTTTTCGTTGTCTGATATGGCCAATTAATGCAAATATCTCCTCTCTGTATTTTACGTAAACACTTAACTCTTCAGCGGAGTTGACGGCTTTGTTGTAAATATCGAGTGGGCTATGTTCAGCAAAGAAAATTTCTATCGAGTCAGGTACTAGTGGCTCAACAACAACATCATAAGCAATGCCAGAATAAAGCTTGGTCATTTCTGTTACACCAATGGCGAAGACATGCGAGTCAGCTTGTAGTGTCTCCAGCCAGTTACTCTCTATCGCCTTACCGCGCTCATCATATTTTATTGCGCGGATTCCATTGATGATGTTTGTACGAGCCTGAATAAATCGGTGGTCAATTTTATTCTGTATGCTTGATGCATATTCGCCTAATGAATCCCAACCGCGTGACAACCCTTCGGATAAGGTATCGCCAAGTTCTCCCCAAAGCTCTGGTGTAAACAAATCCAGTTGATCAGAGCTCCATGCAACAGCACCATCGTAAACGCCGTCGGCAAGAGTTAGCCATCCTCGTTCTGCCCATGCTTCATTGAATGGTTTCATGCTGTCTGAGACCGATGTAAAGATACTATCGAGTTCTTTGTGTAACTCATCAGTTAACTGTTTTATTTCACTAGCAGAACCACTCTTCCCAAGCACATCAACAAGAACCTTGGTTTGTTCGAGAGGAATATTTTCAATAACGTGGACACCGGGTTCAAATTGTTCAGATTGTTTTGCTTCTTGTACTTCGTAATGGTCAGAGTTGCGTTTTGTGGTTCCCTTCGTGTGCTTTGTTGAAGCCTCTACTTCGTGAACGAGTTTCTGAGAGCCATCGCTGGACTCAGTGCTAATGACCGAGCTATAAAACGGAATCGCGGTATTCCAAAGATCATCATATTCCAACCGGATCTTGACCCAACTGAACTCTTCTTTCTCTGCTTCTGTTGCAAAGCTTTCGCCGTCTGTTCTAGCCGTTATATCTTCATGCTGTTGGAATTGATCAGATAGGGAAGATTGCAATAATGGTTGATGGCTTTGTGATGTAGCCAGCGAGCTTGCGCTCTCTGCGGTACTTTCTTTAGCAGATGTGGAAGAGCTTTTAGGCGCAGGAGAGGGTTGGACGACAATCCCTGCATCTCCGATAAGCACTGTTCCTGCACCGCTAATTATAACCCCGCCATGGGATGAACTATCGCCCAGTCTTGCAGCGGGTTTACCGTTAATAAAAACTGACGATGATCCACCAGATATACTATCTGCTGGGCCTACACATACGATTGAATCGCCTTCACGCGCAGCTGGAAGCCCCTCAATGAACACATTTGGAGAGCCGTTAACGATTGGTCCCCCCACATGGGGCACTTTACCCGTCTTTTTAGGGCAGACGTGAAAATCGGAGATGCGTGCCGCTGGCTTTTTACTCAATGTGTTCTACCTACGTCATGGTTTGAATGGCGAGATTATCAAGACCAAAGCAGTGAAGTAGCAATGAAATATGGTCGGTTTTTGATTGGAATGCGAACGATAGCAACGATATATGTAACTGATAATTAAGTTTTTATTTCTAATTAAAACACGTAACGCAACTTTGGTGTTTTTGCCGCTGAACAAGAGGTTTATTGAAAGGCGGTAAGAGTCTTTATACATAAAAAAACGGGAGCTCGGCTCCCGTTGTACTTGTGATACTTTTGTGGTGACTAAGCAACGTTATCCATCACATCGGTATGAGACTTTTTTGCCGCCAGATGCTCTGGCTCAAAGTCATCAACATTGATGGTGTACAAACGATGTTGCTCCGCTTCTTTAAGCAAATCGGCTTCATCTTGAGAAATAATGCCTTGTGCTAGCCCCTCTTCTGCAATGGCATCCAAACGTAAGAATGGGCGGCGTTTACCTTGTGCTTTACACACTTTGTCAAACACAGGTTCTGCTTGCAAAATCACAGACAGTGCTAGCTCAATCTTGCCTGCGGCGTTGTGTTCTGTTGGTTGCAAATACTGATTGCGACCAATGCGGCTACGTGTCGCGCTTGGGGTTTGTAGTATGCGTGCAACTTGACTATCGATTTTGTCGCTTGGTGCTTTGCGCACACGGCCAAATGGCATGATCAAGACGCGCAAGGCTTTACCGATAATGGGGTTCGGGAAGTTGGCAAGAAACTCATCAATGGCCACTTCCGTTTGCTTCAAGCTGTCTTGCAAACCCCAGTGAACCAAAGGCAGGTCTTCTACAGGGCGGCCATCTTGTTCAAAGCGTTTTAAGGTCGCTGAGCTCAAGTAAAGCTGACTGAGGATATCGCCTAAGCGAGCTGATAGACGCTCACGACGCTTCAATGAGCCACCCAGCACGGCCATTGAAATGTCTGACAATAATGCCATGTTGGCGCTATAGCGATTGAGCTTCTGGTAGTAACGTTTGGTGGCATCGTGAGTTGGGGCGTTCGAGCCAAAACCATCGGTCAAACCAAACCAAATGCTGCGCACAAGGTTGCTCATGGTAAAGCTGACGTGGCCAGCCAAGGCTGCATCGAACTGTTCTACCGCATCAGATTTGTCCGAGTAGGCGGCTTCCATCTCTTTTAGTACATAGGGATGGCAACGAATGGCGCCTTGACCATAGATGATCATTGAACGAGTGAGGATGTTTGCCCCTTCCACCGTGACGGCGATGGGTGAACCTTGGTAGCCACGAGCAAGGAAGTTGGAGGGGCCAAGGCAAATGCCTTTACCACCGACGATATCCATTGCATCGATGATGCTGCGTTGGCCACGGTGAGTACAATGGTATTTTACAATCGCTGAGATGACCGATGGTTTCTCACCAAGGTCGATACCGGCAACGGTAAGGTTGCTTGCCGCGTCCATCACATACGCGTTACCACCTAAGCGTGCTAGTGCTTCTTCTACGCCTTCGAGATGGCCGATAGGCTGTTTAAATTGGCGACGAATGCGCGAGTAAGCACCGGTTGCCAATGCAGCGGATTTGATACCACCGGTTGAGTTTGAAGGCAGGGTAATACCGCGACCAACAGAGAGACATTCAACCAGCATGCGCCAGCCTTGGCCTGCCATTTTTTGGCCACCGATAATGAAATCGATCGGTACGAAAATATCTTGGCCACGCGTTGGGCCGTTCTGGAAGGGGACATTGAGAGGGAAATGACGGTTGCCGATTTCAACCCCTTTAATGTCTGTTGGGATAAGCGCACAAGTAATACCAAGATCTTCTTGCTCGCCGAGTAAGCCTTCAGGATCGCGAAGTTTGAAAGCAAGGCCCAAAACCGTTGCTACAGGGGCAAGGGTAATGTAGCGCTTGTTCCATGTTAGGCGCATGCCCAAGACTTCTTTGCCTTCCCATTCGCCTTTACACACCACACCGTCATCTGGAATAGAACCCGCATCCGAACCCGCTTCAGGGCTGGTGAGGGCAAAACAGGGGATCTCTTTACCTTCTGCAAGGCGAGGAAGGTAGTAATTTTTCTGCTCTTCTGTACCGTAATGTTGCAAAAGTTCACCAGGACCCAAAGAGTTTGGTACGCCAACGGTCGAAGAAAGAACACCAGAGACACCAGTCAGTTTTTGCAGTACCAAAGATTGCGCGTAAGCAGAAAACTCAAGGCCACCGTATTTCTTCTTAATGATCATGGCGAAGAATTTGTGATCTTTGAGATATTGCCAAACTTCAGGAGGCAGATCGGCCAGTTCATGCGTCACTTGGTAATCGCTTACCATGGCACACACTTCATTTACCGGACCATCGAGGAAGGCTTGCTCTTCAGCAGAGAGTTTTGGTGCTGGAATGGCGTGTAGCTTTTTCCATTCTGGCTTGCCTTTGAAAAGCTCCGCTTCCCACCAAACGGTACCTGCATCCAACGCTTCTTTTTCCGTCTGAGACATGGCTGGAAGCACTTGCTTAAACAAGCCGAGTGCTTTTGCACTGATGAGCGATTGGCGTACAGAGGGCATAGCGAATACCGCCAGCGCTAATAAGTAGCTCAGCCAGCCGATTGAGCCGACGTAACCGGAGAAAGTTAACAGCAGCATCGTGGCGGTCAACAAGGTGACGGATTTGACTAATGACATTCGATGATAGAGCGTCACGCCCAATATCAAGGTCATCGCGAGTAGGGAGAGCAAGATGTCCATATGTAGGTTCCTTTTCAGACAATTCGTTGTGTTATACGTCTGTGTTTTGGTAAGAGGTCAAACCAGTTGGTTTAAGTGTAATCAAAATATTAAAGAAATGTAAAACACAATTCTGAGCAAAAAGTGATCTGAGTAGAGTGAAAATTCTAAAATTGAGATTTCCATGGTGATTTCCTAAGCAGCTTTGAGCGAATCGCTTTACAAATCCGCGAAAACTGAGGCTTCGGTGTCGACACTATTTCCTGTTTATGGGTAAACTCAGCGTATTGCTATGTTAGCTAGGCTGTCGCTCAGCAAACATCGACGTATAACGTGATAAACCAAGATAAAGAGAACATCGTATGT
The DNA here is from genome assembly GCF_000039765.1 of Vibrio vulnificus CMCP6. NCBI lineage: Bacteria > Pseudomonadati > Pseudomonadota > Gammaproteobacteria > Vibrionales > Vibrionaceae > Vibrio > Vibrio vulnificus. The sequence goes on from NC_004459.3 coordinate 1,893,111, forward strand.
ACCAAGATCTGATTAGAAATGAGTTAACTGAAGCTGCTGACGTACTAAATAAATTCCTAAGCGACGATCACAACATTGCGCAAATTGAAGCGGCAGCGAAAATGATTGCCGAATCTTTTAAGCAAGATGGCAAAGTGTTGTCTTGTGGTAACGGTGGTTCACATTGTGATGCGATGCATTTTGCCGAAGAACTAACGGGCCGTTACCGTGAAAATCGCCCTGGTTACGCGGGTATTGCGATTTCAGATCCAAGCCATCTTTCTTGTGTCAGTAACGACTTTGGTTATGACTATGTATTTTCTCGCTACGTTGAAGCGGTCGGTCGTAAAGGCGATGTGCTGTTTGGTCTATCAACGTCTGGCAATTCAGGCAACATTCTGAAAGCGATTGAAGCGGCGAAAGCCAAGGGCATGAAAACCATCGCACTGACGGGTAAAGATGGCGGTAAAATGGCGGGTCTTGCGGATGTTGAAATCCGAGTACCACACTTTGGTTACGCAGACCGTATTCAAGAAGTGCATATTAAAATTATCCATATCATCATCCAATTGATTGAGAAAGAGATGGAGTAATCTGATCGGGGCAACCCGTATCGATTTGTTCAGGGAGTTTTGTTCGATGTGTGAATTGCTCGGTATGAGCGCCAATGTGCCAACAGACATCTGTTTTAGTTTTACTGGCTTGATGCAACGAGGCGGTAAAACCGGACCACATAGAGATGGTTGGGGCATCACTTTCTATGAAGGAAAGGGATTTAGAACCTTCAAAGACCCAAATCCAAGTTGTGAATCGAAGATTGCGGAGTTGGTGCAAAGTTATCCGATTAAAAGTTGTTCGGTGATCAGCCATATTCGCCAAGCGAATCGAGGTGGTGTTTCTTTAGAAAATACCCACCCATTCACTCGTGAGCTTTGGGGGCGATATTGGACATTTGCACACAATGGCCAACTCACTGACTATCAATCGTTGGATACCGGGCGACATCGTCCAGTTGGGCAAACGGACAGTGAAAAAGCGTTTTGCTGGCTGATGAATCAATTGGAACAGCGTTATCCTGATATTCCTCAGGATATGGAACAGGTGTTTGCTTACCTTGCCTCTTGCTGTGAAACCCTGCGAGAAAAAGGGGTGTTCAACATGCTGCTCAGTGATGGCGAATATGTGATGACGTATTGTACCAACCATCTTTACTGGATCACGCGTCGAGCACCTTTTGGTAATGCAGCGTTGCTGGATGAAGATGTTGAGATTAACTTTCAAGAAGAGACCACGCCTAACGACGTTGTCTCTGTGATTGCGACCCAGCCTCTTACCGGTAATGAAACTTGGCAGAGAATGAAGCCAGGGGAGTATGGTCTGTTTCACTTTGGCGAGCGAGTCAGCAGTAATGCCAATTTATTACTTGATGTCCCGTTTGCAGCAGCAAAACCAAGCTGTCAAGCGCCAACGGAACCACTTGAATAAAACGGTATTGCGAGTTTGTATTGAAAATGGGTTGCGATAAGCAACCCATTTTTTCTTTCGATGTCGAGTGGCGACAATGAATCGCCTTACTCTGCAGCGTAACCGGCGCTGCCAAGTGGTTGGCCATCGAGATAGGCAACACCTTGTTGCATGACAAGCCGCTCTTCTGCCATCCATTTCACCACTAAGGGATAGATGCTGTGCTCTTGCGTTAACACACGTTCCGCTAGGCTTTGTGCGTCATCTTCTGCGAAAACAGGCACTTTCGCCTGTAAGATCACTGGGCCCCCATCTAATTCTTCCGTGACAAAATGCACACTGGTGCCGTGTTCACTGTCCCCGGCATCGATAGCGCGCTGGTGGGTATGAAGGCCGGGGTATTTAGGCAAGAGGGAAGGATGTATATTGACCATTTTTCCTAAATAGTGACGTACAAATTCACCACTCAGAATGCGCATGTAACCAGCCAGTACTACGATGTCGGGTTGGTATTCGTCTATCGCTTTCATCAATTCACGATCAAAACTTTCTCTATCGGTAAAAGCTTTGGGATCGATGTAGTGAGCGGGTACCGAAAACTGTTTGGCTCGTTCAAGACCGTAAGCGTCGGCTTTGTTTGAGAAAACCGCACACACTTTGGCTCGGCTTGTATCACACTCGCATGCTTCAAGAATGGCTTGCAGGTTGCTGCCGCTGCCGGAAATCAGTACCACGATTTTTTTCATAACCACTGTCCATTTACTGCTGGTTCTTAAGATCACTGTCTTGCAAGAAAATACCTGCTTTTTGCAGGGTTTTCAGTGTGCCAAATAGCAGAATGAGGACATAACGTCCTCATTCTGAAGTTATTTTAGGTTTTGCAGCTTAGTTGATTTCAACTTGCTCTTCGCCAGCTTCGGCCTGAGCAATCGCACCAATCACCCACGCTTTTTCACCTTCTTGTTGAAGCAGCGCAACCGCAGCTTCCGCTTGATCTTGAGGTAGTGCCACAATCAAGCCGACACCACAGTTGAATGTACGGTACATTTCGCGCGTAGCCACATTTCCTTTTTCTTGCAGCCATTGGAAAATGACCGGCCATTCCCAGCTCTTTCCATCGATCACCGCTTTGGTACCTTCTGGCAATACGCGTGGGATGTTTTCCCAGAAACCGCCGCCAGTGATGTGCGAGATAGCGTGAATGTCATGTTGCTCAATCATTTTGAGTGCAGACTTGATGTAAATTTTGGTTGGCTCAAGTAGGTGCTCACCAATAGTGCGGCCTGCAAGCTCCTCATTTTTGTCTGCGCCAGACACTTCGAGGATTTTACGCACTAATGAGTAACCGTTTGAGTGTGGACCACTTGAACCGACAGCGATCAATGCATCGCCTACCGCGACTTTAGTACCGTCGATAATGTCTTCTTTCTCTACTACACCGACACAGAAGCCTGCGACGTCGTAGTCTTCGCCTTCGTACATGCCCGGCATTTCTGCGGTCTCACCGCCGATCAAAGCACAACCTGCTTGAATACAGCCTTCCGCGATGCCCGAAATAACATCCGCAGCCACATCGACATCCAGCTTGCCCGTTGCGTAGTAATCAAGGAAAAACAGAGGTTCAGCACCTTGTACGATCAAATCGTTTACACACATAGCAACGAGATCAATACCAATGGTGTCGTGCTTGTTCATATCCAGAGCTAAGCGCAGCTTGGTGCCAACGCCATCAGTGCCAGAAACTAGAACAGGTTGCTTGTACTTTGTTGGTAGTTCGCATAAAGCACCAAAACCACCAATGCCACCCATTACTTCAGGGCGACGTGTACGTTTTACAGAACCTTTAATACGCTCAACCAGGGCGTTGCCTGCATCAATATCTACACCAGCATCTTTATAGCTAAGAGAAGAGTTGTTACCACTCACGGGGAAGTCCTCGGTTTGAAGTTGGATATGAAAACGGCGCTATTCTATCAGGGCTGGAATATAAAGAGCAAACGTTTGCGCAAGTTTTTTTGTTGTGCAATGTAACGAGAAATTCTGTACGAAATCGTTTATAATCGGCAAGTTTATGTAAATTTTATCTATATTGCCGGAGATGGACATGAAAGTTGTTGAAGTAAAACACCCTCTTGTAAAACACAAAATTGGTTTGATGAGAGAAGGTGATATCAGCACTAAGCGTTTTCGTGAGCTAGCCACTGAAGTTGGTAGTCTTTTAACTTACGAAGCAACTTCAGATTTTGAAACGGAAAAAGTGACCATTGAAGGTTGGAATGGCCCAGTTGAAGTGGATCAAATCAAGGGCAAAAAAGTAACGGTTGTGCCAATCCTACGTGCTGGTCTAGGCATGATGGATGGCGTACTTGAACACATGCCAAGTGCACGTATCAGCGTAGTTGGTATTTACCGCGATGAAGAAACATTAGAGCCAATCCCATACTTCAACAAGCTGGCTTCTAACATGGAAGAACGCATTGCATTGGTGGTTGACCCAATGCTTGCAACAGGCGGTTCTATGATCGCGACGATCGACCTTCTCAAAGAGAAAGGCTGTCAGCAAATCAAAGTGTTGGTGTTGGTTGCTGCGCCAGAAGGTATTGAAGCGCTAGAGAAAGCACACCCAGATGTTGAACTGTACTGCGCAGCTATCGATGAGAAACTGAATGACAAGGGCTACATTGTCCCTGGTCTTGGTGATGCTGGTGATAAGATTTTCGGTACCAAGTAATCCTTCCGATTTGTCTAATGCAAATTAATAAAAAATGCCTGGTCACTGACCAGGCATTTTTTTTATTCGGATTTCTTTACGTTCGGCAAACAAGGTGTGGTTCACCGAACCAAGCTTCATTTGGCAATCAGTTTTGTACTTCTTCTTCCATCTGAGCGTTATCCACTACGTGGTTTTCACCCATGTCATGCGGCAGGATAAGGTTAAGAATAATCGCCACGATACCACATAGACTCACGCCCTGTAGGCTGAACTCGCCAATACCAAAAGCCATACCGCCAATACCAAACACCAATGTCACCGCGACAATCACAAGGTTGCGAGATTTATGCAGATCTACGTGATTCTTGATTAACGTATTAAGACCTACAGTGGCAATCGAACCAAAGAGAAGAATCATAATACCGCCCATTACAGGAACAGGAATGGTTTGCAGGGTAGCCCCTAATTTACCGACAAGTGCAAGAACAATAGCGGTTATTGCCGCCCATGTCATGATGACTGGGTTGTAAGCTTTGGTGAGCATCACTGCGCCAGTAACTTCACTGTAGGTTGTGTTTGGTGGTGCACCAACCATCGATGCGGCAATGGTCGCAACCCCGTCACCAGCAATCGTGCGGTGTAGTCCTGGTTTTTTCAGGTAGTTTTTACCTGTGACGTTAGAGATTGCCAACATGTCACCTACGTGCTCAACCGCAGGAGCGATTGCAACAGGGATCATGAATAGAATCGCGTTGATGTTGAACTCAGGTGTGGTGAAGTTTGGCATGGCCAGCCAAGCGGCTTGAGCCACCGGTGTAAAATCAACCACTCCGTAGAATAGTGAAACCGAGTAACCTGCCAAGATACCGCCGACGATAGGAACCAGCTTTAGGAAACCTTTTGCAAATACGCTCAGCGCAATCGTCGTGAAGAGTGAAACTGCGGAGATGATGATTGCTGCATCACCATTGACGAGTTGAACCGCACCATCACCAGTTTTCCCTACCGCCATGTTGACCGCCGTTGGCGCAAGACCAAGGCCGATAACCATGATCACTGGGCCGACGACGACAGGTGGTAAAATTTTGTGAATGAAGCCCACGCCACGTACTTTGATCATCGCGCCAAGTGCAACGTAAACCAAACCTGCCGCCATTAAGCCACCCATGGTTGCGCCAATACCCCAAGTTTGAATACCAAACATGATTGGCGCAATAAAAGCGAAAGAGGAGGCTAGAAAAATGGGAACGCTTCGTTTGGTGATCAATTGGAACAATAAGGTGCCGACACCTGCACCAAATAAAGCGACGTTAGGGTCCAATCCGGTCAGCAAAGGTACAAGTACCAAGGCACCGAATGCGACAAATAACATTTGTGCACCCTGTAAAGCATTTTTCATAAAGGCTCCCTATTAATAACTATGCAGATAAATTTGCGGGATTCTATCACTTTGCAAACGATTGCTAAGTATTTTTGATCAATTTTTTGCAAGATTGCTGCTGTTTGTCCGTAAATCAAACGAATTGAGAGCTTTTTATTCACTTGACTGAGAAGTGCAGTAAAAATCTGCTGTTTTCTTGCTCATGATGGGAGAGTTGCTTATCATCTGACATCTCAAGAAGTAACTTAGGACTTATATGCGTTATTTAGCTCTATTGATGATCGGGTGTTTATCGCTACCCGCTTATGCATTAACTCAGGTGGATATCTACCGCACAGAAGTCGCGATTGACAGCACAAAAGACAAAGGTGAAGAGTTAGCTCGTCAGCAGGCAATGAAGCAGGTTATTGTTCGAGCATCCGGTTACCAAGACTCGGTTGATAATCCCGTTGTGACAAAGGCACTTCAATCCAGCGCCCGTTATATTTCGCAATTGAGCTATGGCAAAGAAGGGGATGTCATGACCCTGAAGTTGCTTTTTAATGATGCGCAAATTCGCTCGCTATTAACGCAAGCCCAACTGCCTTTTTGGCCAACAAACCGAAATAATCTGCTGGTTTGGTTGGTGGAAGAGCAAAACTATGATCGCAAGATCGTGTGGGAGCACTCGGCGAGCAACGTTTCTGACCAATTGAAGCAAGCCGCTCGTGATCGTGGTTTGCCATTGACGTTGCCTGTGGGTGACTTTGACGATATCACAGGTATTGAAGTGTCGGACTTGTGGGGAGGCTTTGCCAAACCGATCAGTTTAGCCAGCGGTCGCTACCCAGTGGATGGCGTGTTGGTGATTCGTGCTCAAGGAAATTCATTGCGTTGGAATCTGTACGATCAATCCCCTGGCGCTATCGCGCGTTCGAATGTTGCGCCTGTCACCGGAAGTGCCAATGGTGGTGATGCAGCGACACAACTGATTAATGCTGTTGCCGATTTTTATGCTAAACGTAGCGCCGTCGTTGTTCTTGGTGAGTCCTCTGAATCGGTCGTGGTGAAGTTTTTAAACATCAACAACGCAATTGATTTCTTTACGTTAGAAAAGACACTCACGTCGTTGAACTCAGTGGCCAATCTTGATGTATTAGAAATCAAAGGTAATGAGTTGATGTTGCGTGTGCACTTGCTGGCTTCGCAAGAAGCGTTTGAGCAAGAAGCCACAAAGCTGTCTAAAATCACCAAATTTGATGATCCGTTGCTGGTAGAAGATGAAGAGAATGCTGTGCCAGTGCCGCCAATTGAGACGCAAGTGCAGCCAACAAAAAATGACGCACTGACAAAAAGTGATGAGGTGGGTGAACCCTCCATTGAGCCCATCATGCCAACACTGAACGAGGAGACCACTCATTCGCCAGTGGTGGTCGAACAACCGCCAGCCAAGCCCAAATATCAAATGGTGTTTGAGTGGTTAAGTTAGGTTGCTCTCGTGATATAAGCTTCTAATACTGTGAATAGTTAGATATAAAAACAGCCAACGTTGATCGTTGGCTGTTTTTTTATGCTTATTGCGACAATGAGGGCAAAAGCCATTATGTTACGGCTGATTACCAAACTTCGCTTTCTCCTCTTTTTCGACTTGCGATAGCTTTTTCAACTTCATTCCTAGCTCTTGGCCGCGCGCTCTCGCAAAGAGAATATTGCCAGCAAATCCTAACGTGGTGAGCAACAGCTCGACCAAAGCCAGCCAACGCTCACCACCATCGACGTACAAAATCGTTAAAGCGTGTAAAAAATAGAGCATTAAAACAAAGTTTGCCCAAGCGTGGGTGTAGGGCTTACCCGCCAAAATACCTGGTAATGGTAAAAGTAGGGGAATACACCATGCGATCGCGAGGGTAGTGGAACTTAAATGAGGGTGTGGCGATAACGCCAATTGCCAAAGTACAACCCACAGTAACAGCGATAAATTGCCAAACAAGGCCAAATAGCGGTACTGCTGTGTTTTTGGACTCATGTCGACATCAGACATCTACGACTCCTTTTGCTTTTTGGCAACCAGTGCCAAGCGCTTTCCTAATTGTTGCGCCAAGCGAATTTCTTCTGTGGTGAGTGAGCTTTCGTGACCAACACTACTTGCGCCATATGGGGTGCCACCCGATTGTGTTTGGTGCAGATCAGGCTCCGAATAAGGGATACCCAAAATCAACATGCCGTGATGCAGCAGTGGGACCATCATATTCTGTAGCGTCGTTTCTTGACCCCCGTGCATACTACTTGATGAAGTAAAAACACAGGCTGGTTTATCAATCAAAGATCCATTCAACCACAGTGGTGAGGTTTGATCCCAAAAGTGCTTTAGTGGCGTTGCCATTGCACCAAACCAAACGGGGCTTCCCAAAGCAAGCCCGTCACAGTTACGCAACTCATCCAGAGTAACAATAGGCTCTGATGCTTGTTGTGAGCTGGCGTTCAATTCTGTAACGGTGCGCAGGACAGCTTCGCAATGGGGAATGGATTCAATTCCCCGGGCAATTTGGCGAGCAAGTAACTTGGTTTTTCCGTGACGGCTGTAGTACAGCACCAACAGCTGAGTAGTCACTGACAATTACAAAATCTCTAATACTTGCTCTGGTGGGCGACCAATACGAGCTTGGCCATTAGCAACCACGACAGGGCGTTCAAAAAGAGATGGGTTTTCTGCCATCGCATTAAACAGTTGTTCGTCAGTGACCTTGTCATCACCTAAAGAGAGCGATTTATACAAGTCTTCTTTTGTACGCATCATGTCACGGACAGAGGAAAAGCCCAATTGAGCGTAGAGGGCCTTGAGTTGTTCTACATTCAGTGGCGTTTCAAGGTACTTCACCACTTCAGGCGTCACGCCATGTTGTTCCAATAGTTCGAGGGTTTGACGGCTCTTTGAGCAGCGTGGATTGTGATAAATCACGACTGACATAGGATTCTCCATGTATTTATTGTAATGCGAGGAAGCGATCTCGTTGGACCATGAGTTGGTCAATGCGCGCGTCGTATCTTGCCTGCTGCAAACTCCCTAACTCGGCCAGTTGGCTGGCTTGCGTATAGTATTGGATCGCTTTGTTCCAGTTCGCTTGCAGCGCCAGAATTTCCGCACGTGACGCGAGGTCTTCACCACTGTTACCAATGGCAATATTGGCGCGCGAAAGCAGATGCCATCCATTGGTGTCTTCTGGATTATCATGCGTATAACGTTGCAATACACGGATCGCTTCTTCGGTTTTATCTGCTTCGAGCAAAGCATTGGCGTAGTTTATCGTTAGAACCTTGTTGTTGGGAATGCGTTCTAACGCACTTTTTAACATTGCGATCGCTTTCTCTGGCTGTTTTTGCTCGATATAAAGATCAGATAGCGCATCAAGATAGAAAGGATTGTTACCCTCATTTTTAATTAATCGGGCCAAAATCGTTTCAGCTTGATCCAATTCTTTTTTGTCTAAATGCACCAGCGCTCTGCCATATTCAAAGGCCGGTTTGAGGTCTGGCGTTGCTTTTTTCTCCGTACGAGCAAACCAGTCCATCGCCGCATCGGCGTCAATTCCTGCGTAGCGAGCGACAATTCGAGCTCGAGTGAGGTGATAGTCGAGCGATGGATTCACGCGATGCGGAGGATACGACTGTGCACGAGCACGGCTGTCGGTAATTCGATCTTCAGGCAGCGGGTGCGTCAGCAGCATCGGTGGCGGCGTGCTTGCGTAACGGTATTCATCAGCCAAACGTGAGAAAAAAGTGGGCATGGCTTGCACATCAAAACCTGCCTTTGCAAGCGTATTGATGCCGAAGCGATCGGCCTCTTTTTCATTACTTCTCGTGTAGTTGATCTGGCTTTGCATATTTCCTGCGGTTGTTGCAGTGATTGCAGCAATACCCGCTTCGGGCGCGGCGATGGCCAGCAACAGCGAGCCTGCTAATGCCGCAAGGGTTGCAGGAGAGCGTCTCGCTTGCTCTTCCATGCTGCGAGCCAAATGTCGTTGAGTGACGTGGGCAATTTCGTGCGCCACAACGGACGCCAACTCACTTTCTGTTCGAGCATGAAGAAACAGGCCTGAGTGCAAGGCGACGTAACCACCAAAAAAGGCGAATGCGTTGATGTTTCGATCACGGATCATGAAGAAATGAAAGGGCGTTTTTACATCGTTGGCATTGGCAACCAAGCGGTGGCCGAGAGAATCGATATACTCGTTAATGACTGGGTCATTGACGATGGGTTTGCTGCTGCGCAGCATGCGCATGTAGGCATCACCATAGATTAATTCTTGATCGATCGACAACGTGGCGCCTGCCGCTGTCCCAATGTCAGGCAAATCAATTGAATTGGCCCAAGCAGGTGTTGGCAAAGCTAAAGTCAAAGCGACAGATAAACTAATAATGGTACGCGCGCGTTTTAACATAGTAATGATTAACTCTCCATATAGCTGCAATATTAAGACCCATTGCTGGCTAATTGGTTTCGTAAAGTGTTACAAAAGAAAATGCCAGTCCCTTACTTAAACTGCAAATCAAACTTTGATAAATGCTGGCACCTGTAAAAAAACACTTTACAATATCACCCCTATCATCAGTTTTAGGCGAGAAGATGGAACGTAAGCGACTCGATCTTAGACAACAACGCTGCCCAATGTCATTACTTTTGGCTAAGCGCCACAGTGCAGAGTTATCGGAAGGAAGTCAATTAGTTATTCAACTATCCGACCAAAGCTCTATGCGCGATATCGTCAAGTATCTTCAATCACGTCAGTTTCTCGTCGAGACAACCATGGAACAGGAAGATTACCTCCTGACTATCACTTTTAATAAGGAAATGTCACAAGATGTTTGAAATGATCAACCGCTGGTATAAGCGCCGTTTTTCAGACCCCCATGCCGTCAGCTTAGTGGCTATCCTGCTATTTGGTTTTGTGACGATCTATTTCTTTGGCCACTTGCTGGCTCCTTTGTTAGTTGCCATTGTTTTGGCCTATTTGTTGGAATGGCCCGTTGCACAACTTCGTCGCTTTGGCGTACCGAGAACCGTTGGCGTGATCGCCGTGATTCTTCTGTTTATCGGATTGATGTTGATTGCGCTGTTTGGATTGATTCCAACCATTTGGACTCAGGTGGGTAACTTAATCAATGACGTTCCTAACATGTACAACGGGCTGCAGCAGTTTATTGCATCGCTGCCTGAACGTTATCCTGAGTTGGCCAATTTACAAATCGTAGAAGCGATTGTCACCAACGCGAAAAACAAAGTGTTGGGAATGGGAGAGAGTGTCGTTAAAGGTTCATTAGCTTCTTTGATCAGCATTGCAACCTTAGCGGTATACCTCATTCTAGTGCCTTTGCTGGTGTTCTTCTTACTCAAAGACAAAGAAGAAATGATGCGCATGGCCAGCGGCTTGCTGCCAAAGAATCGCAACTTAGCCAATAAAGTGTGGCATGAGATGAACGAGCAAATCTCCAACTACATCCGCGGCAAAGTGCTGGAGATCTTGATTGTTGGTGGGGTGAGTTATGTTACTTTCGCCATTTTGGACCTGAGGTATTCGGCGTTGCTCGCAGTGGCGGTGGGCCTTTCCGTGCTCATTCCATACATTGGTGCAGCGGCGGTAACGGTTCCCGTCGCGATTGTCGCGTTGTTCCAGTGGGGGATCTCAACCGAATTTTATACGTTGCTTATTGCTTATGGCATCATTCAAGCACTCGACGGTAACGTGCTTGTTCCGGTCCTCTTTTCTGAAGCGGTGAACCTGCATCCAGTGGCCATCATTGTTGCGGTCTTGGTGTTTGGTGGTCTGTGGGGATTTTGGGGCGTGTTCTTCGCTATCCCGTTGGCGACCTTAGTGAAAGCGGTTTGGAAAGCACTGCCAAGTCAAGATGAGCACGAAGCGCAACCGTCCTAAGATGGTATTGACTCAATTCATTCATTTATTACTCATAAAAGAAAGCCCAGCGAACACGCTGGGCTTATTATTGTCTGCTGGATAAGTAAAAATGCTTTAACTCGTCCTATTTGCTCTGCTCAAGATAATTAAGAACCACTTCATGGTGGTCTTTGGTTTTGAACTTATCAAAGACGTGTTCAATGACACCTTCCTCGTTGATGAGGAAACTAATACGGTGTAGGCCATCGTACACTTTGCCCATGAACTTTTTCTCGCCCCAAACACCAAATTGTTCAGCAACGGCGTGATCTTCATCTGACAACAAAGTGAAGTTGAGCGAATCTCGTTCAATAAACTTACCTAGGCGTTTGACTGGATCGATACTTACGCCCAGCACAACCACATTATGCTTTGCGAGCTCGCTATGGACGTCACGTAGACCTTGAGCCTGAACGGTACAACCGGGAGTCATTGCTTTTGGGTAGAAGTAAAAGAGAACTTTTTTTCCTTTGAGGTCTTTGAGCGAGACAAGATTTCCATTTTGATCAGGCAAAGAAAATTCTGGAGCAGGGGAGCCTGCTTGCAGCATATTCATGTCATTATTCCTTTTAAAGGGTGTTTTTTATAAAGTTCAGCGTGCCTTGTACGTTCAGCGAACGGCAAAGATCATTAAAATCTTCCTGAATCTGCATTAAATTGGATTCGTTTTGTACGTGTGCCGTAATCGCGATGTGGAACTGGTCTTGCTCCATTTGTACCGCGGCTTTATCGATGGTTTGGGCACTGAGTGCGCTCAGGCCGATTTGCTTTTCTGCAAAGAATTGTGTGAATTTTTCGGTGAGGCCGACGCGGTCATCCGATTCAACAAACACCTCAATGGTGTAGCAATTTGTCGTTGGATGATGAGCCGACGTTCGCTTCATTATGGTGATGAGATCATGTTCTTGGCCGAGCAGTGGTAAAGTGGTCTCGACTCGAGTGACGCCATTAGTGTTGCCAGACAGCAGCATGATGAGGGTAAACTCATTGCCAAAAATGGCGATTCGACTGTCAATAATGTTACAACCCGCACGCGTCACCAGTTGGACAACCTGGTTACAGATGCCTGGCCGATCCGTGCCCATTGCGGTAATTACCAGATGTTGAGTCATAGATTCGCTCTTATTGTGCATTTTGTTTTTTCCGGATGGTAACACAGAAGTTTATGGAAAATGTCGAGTCGCTTCCGTTTTTTATGTTAGGGAACGCTGTGTTGATGGTCTTGGAATTCACCAGACGCTGACAAGCCTACATCCTAGTCTCATTATAGTTGAGCAAAACTCGCTTTTCCGAGCGAATCGCTTATTGTCAAATATCCCCTAAGAAGCCGGGTTGAAGGCTCTGAACCTTCGATTGAGGGGCGGTTTGGCTACATAAATCACCAATCAACTCAAATATTCATCCACTAGTATTCAGGAAGCGAGTTTGCGCTCTTGTTTTTTTGAATCGCCTTACAGTACCATGCAGGAAGGATTAAATGAGGGAGAAAGACATGTTATCAGGAAGTATCGTTGCGTTACTTACGCCGTTCAAAGCCGATGGAGAAGTAGACTTTGATGGTCTGCAAAAATTAGTTGAATATCACATCGCTGCTGGTACGAACGGTATCGTGGCTGTGGGTACCACAGGAGAGTCTTCAACACTGACGGTTGAAGAGCACGTAAAAGTAGTCAACAAAACGGTTGAATTTGTTAATGGTCGAATCCCAGTGATCGCTGGCACGGGAGCCAATGCTACCCATGAGTCGGTGACCTTCAGCCGTCTGCTGAATGATTCAGGTATCGATGCGTGCCTGAGTGTTACTCCATACTACAATAAGCCAACGCAAGAAGGCCTATTCCAGCATTACAAAGCGATTGCTGAAGTGAGTAACGTTCCCCAAATTCTATACAATGTGCCTGGGCGTACTGCGGTTGACCTTTTGCCAGAGCCCGTTGCTCGTTTGGCTGAGCTCGAAAACATCGTTGCACTAAAAGATGCGACTGGTGATTTAAATCGAGTTGCAATTCATCGTGAACTTTGTGGCGAAGATTTTATCTTACTAAGTGGTGATGATGCGACAGGCCTAGATTTCGTCAAACTTGGCGGTCAAGGCGTGATTTCGGTTACCAACAATATTGCTGCAAAAGATATGGCGGATATGTTCCGTTTGGCCCTTGAAGGCCGTTTTGAAGAAGCGGAAGTGATCAATCAACGTTTGATGCCACTGCATAAAAACTTGTTTATCGAATCTAGCCCAATTCCAGTGAAATGGGCAGCGACACAACTTGGTTTGATTGAATGCGGGCATTTACGTCTACCGTTGACTGAGTTATCGGAAAAATGTCATCCGATCGTTGCACAAGCAATGACCGACGCAGGGATTTACTAAGAGAATGTAGTCACGCCGGAGAACATCCGGCGCTTTAGGAGTTTCAATGAAGTTTTCTCGTCAGTTAGTGCTTAGCTCGCTGGCTGTTTTTGTTTTGTCTGCCTGTTCTGGTAGCGCCACACAACGCCGTCAGGCAAAGGATGACTTTGCTTACCTAGAAACACCACCACTTGAGCAGTGGCAATTACCTGAAGGGGCAACCCCTCAATTTTATCCAAATTACAATATCCCTCAGGGTGAGTTTGCGGGTGGCATTGGTAAGCAAGTGGATATCCGTCCACCTCAGCAAATTTTAGAATTGATCCCGGGTGCACGTTATGAGCGCAGTCAGGGAGAAGTCACGCTTTGGCTGATCAAGCAAGAAGAAGCGGATGAAGTGTGGCAAACGGTGAAAGATATGCTGGCTGAGCGTCAAATTCCGATCGACATGCAATCCGATACTCACATCGAGACGGGTTGGGTTACGTGGCGCTCTGAAGATGAAGAGATGGAAATCGGTAGCCGATATGCAATTGATCGCTTCGAAGCAAACAATCGTCATGGTTTTAAAATCAATTTGGTTGATTGGCGAGAAGGCACTGAGCTTAAGCCGGTAACGCTTACCAATAAAGAGCGCTACAATGTGTTTATGACCAATTTGGTGACGTCTCAGTACGACCAAGTCAAACGCGATGAAGCGCAGCGTCGAGCTCAGGAATTGGTGAAGCAAATCCCTATCACGATGGGTACCGATAGAAGTGGTTTCCCGGTCATCATTGCACGTACTCCGTACAATGTGCTCTGGCAGCGTCTTCCTACGATTCTTCCGCAAATGGGTTTCACGATTGACGAGCGCAACCAATCTCAAGGCACCATCAAAGCGAAATACGCCTCGCCGGATGATGAATTCTGGAATGAAATCGGTGTGAAGCCGATGGAGCTCAAGTCAGGCACTTACACATTCTTGTTTGGTGATTTGGGTAACCGTACATCCATTAACGTGACCGATTCTTCGGGTAAACCGGTTGAGGAAGCGTTTTTGAAATCGATGGCACCCGTCTTAGCCGCGGTGGTTAAGAAAGAGTAAAAGAGAAAAAGTAAAAGGGGCATGATGCCCCTTTTTGCTATTTGCTATTTGTGTGCGCACCTGTATTTGGCGTTAGCCAAGATCTCAATCAGACCTATCTTGAAAGCTCATCATCGTTGTGGGCAGATTGCTGCTTTTTTTGATCAAGCTCGTTGAGCTTATCAAGATCGCTTTTGTCTTTCAGTTTATCCACTTGGCCTATTTTCATTTTGGCGGTGTATTTTAGTGCCGCGATGTTACCAACGATGACACTGAGTACCACAAAGCTGATGACCCAAGGATTGGTTAAGATTTCTTGCATACAGCCTCCGGTGTACAAATGTTGGCGATAAATTGATTGTAGATCAGAGTAAGATTAGAGAGCACTTGTTCCTGCCCGTCAATGGGATGAAGTTCCAATTGTTGGCGGAGTTTCTCTGGTGTTAACAGGGTTAGGCATTGCTGAGATGTTGCTAGATGGCTGATATGCCAAGGCTCTGCAGCCACGCCTCCTAAGTCTTCCGCATAGGGAAAGAAAAACCCAAAGCGGGACAAGTTCTCTTTTAGCCAGATATGGAATGCTTGCTGGTGTCCAGAGAGGTATTCCCAAGGTTCCAGTTTGAGCGATTCGTTTTCGGGCAATAGATTGCGCGCAAAGACATCAAAATCGCACCCCCAGTGATGGCGGCTAGCGCCAGGCAAAGCGGACCAACGGAGGATGGCCCACATTTTTTCGCTGTCACTGAGCGAGCTTTTATCCATGGGCTGCGAATGATGATCGAGGATCGGAGTTGCAGCGGAAAACTTACCATTCCAAATGGCCTTTTGGCGTTGAAAATCACGAAAACCGCTGGCAATTTCCATTTTAAAACCAGCGGTTTGAGCCGCTTCTAGCAGAGTGAAAAGATCATTTTTCACCTCAGGGTGGAGCCAAAACCACTTGTCCCCCACTAAAACGTGTTCTAAATGAGACGTTTCGCTGCCAGTCAGCTGCTCAATGGTGTTCATGCCAATAAGTTTTCCAATGTTTTCTGGTACATATCGGTGAGCTTTTCTAAGTCATCGATCTTCACGCACTCGTTCACTTTATGGATGGTGGCGTTCACCGGTCCTAGCTCAACTACTTGTCCACCCATTCGTGCGATAAAGCGTCCGTCTGAAGTACCGCCAGTGGTCAGTAACGCGGGTTTGGTTTGGTTGACGCTATCGACAGCATCCACCACCGCGTCCAGAAGTGCTCCCGTATCAGTTAGGAATGGGTCGCCGTTGTATGTCCATTTGAGATCGTAATTGAGGTCATGTTGGTCGAGTGTTTGAGTCACTCGTTCCACAATTCGCTCGTTGCAAAGCTCGGTACTAAAGCGCAAATTGAACTGAACGTGGAACTCACCTGGGATAACATTGGACGCACCCGTACCCGCTTGTACGTTCGGGATCTGGAAGCTGGTTGGCGGGAAGTATTCATTACCCTTGTCCCACTCAGTGGTCGCTAGGGCGTGAATTGCCAAAAGCGATTTGTGCACTGGGTTGTCCGCAAGATGAGGGTAAGCCACATGGCCTTGAGTCCCTTTGACGGTCAAGTCGCCAGTGATCGAACCACGACGACCATTTTTTACTACATCACCAACGACTTCGGTGCTTGATGGCTCGCCGACAATACACATGTCGATGTTTTCATCACGCGCCATCAACGTTTCCACAACGCGAACCGTGCCATTGATAAACGGGCCTTCCTCATCTGAGGTGATCAGGAAACCGATAGAACCCTGATGATCGGGATGTTCTGCGATAAAACGCTCCGTCGCGACGATCATTGCTGCCAATGAGCCTTTCATATCCGCAGCCCCACGGCCATACAAATAGCCTTCTTTTTCGGTCGGTTCAAAAGGCGGTGTGTGCCAATGCTCTAATTTTCCAGCGGGCACCACGTCAGTGTGGCCTGCAAAGGCGAAGAGTGGCGCTTGTGTGCCACGGCGAGCCCAAAAGTTGGTGGTATCTTCAAACACCATGCGCTCAATGGTAAAACCAAGAGCCTCTAGGCGCGCTATCATGACATCTTGGCAACCGGCGTCTTCGGGGGTTACCGACTGGCGACTGATGAGATCTTTGGTTAGAGCCAGTACTGGGCTGTCTGTCATCCTTGATAATCCTTCATTAATTGAAAATTTTTGAATACTGTTCTGCTTTAAAGCCAACGTGTAGCTGGTCATTGACTCGCAAAATTGGGCGTTTGATCATCGCAGGGTGTGCGACTAGCAAATCAACGGCGGTTGTCTCATTGAGCGACTCTTTTTGCTCGTCAGTCAACTGACGGAAGGTGGTGCCGCGCTTATTAAGCACTTGCTCCCAAGTCAATTGCTGACAAAACTCACTCACAAGTTCCGCGTTAATACCTTGCTTACGATAATCATGAAATTCGTAAGCAACGCCTGCGTCTTCTAGCCATTTTTTGGCTTTCTTAATGGTGTCGCAGTTAGGAATGCCATACATGGTAATGGTCACGTGTTTTTCCTTTTGGGCTAATTCTTTTTGTTGTGTTTTGCATCCTATCAAGAAGCGACAGAACACACAAAATATCGTCAGGAATATTTTGAAGTTCAAAAAAACTCACACTTTCGCTAAGGGGATTGGAGAGTTATTGATCAACCTCAACAAAAGACTGAGAAAAAAAGAAATAATGAGTTAGCACAAGTTTAGGAGGTGTCAATGGAATTGAGTCCTGTTTTCGCAAGGCGGCTGTATTTGGCCTTATTGGTGGAGAACCTTGAAAGGCCAAATGTGCCTAAGTTAATCGAAAAAACGGGGTGGCCTCGTCGTACTATTCAAGATGTACTGAAGGCGCTGCCGGGGATTGGAATCGAACTTATGTTTGTTCAAGATGGCCGACGTCATAATGATGGTTATTACCAACTGTCAGACTGGGGACCATTTGATAGCCAATGGGTTATGGAACGTGAGAAAGATATCGCCAGCAGCCTTGGATTTCGTGCGTAAGCCAGCATTCGCTGGCTTTTTTTATTGGCAGCGATAAGCGGTGCCAAGCAAGCTAAAAGAGGTGACAAACGCCTGCGGTGCAATGACGAAGATGGTGTCTGCATCTAATTCTTTGGCATTGTTTTTCAAATCATTGACCGCTCCCTGCATCATGGTGTCATTGCTGAAGAAGAGATAGCTATACCAATGACCTTCATTTCCTGTCACCGTGCCAAGATACTGACAATGTTTAGGATTAAACTGGTCATCAATGCGGATTTCGATTGCTTGTGAGCCGGAAAGTGGCAGATGGGTTGGGGTGGTACACCCTGCTAAAAACAGGCTAGCAAGTAACAATAAGCCGATGTTTTTCATATTATTTCCTCATCATGGCGTAAACAATAAAACCCAACCAGCTAACAATCAGCAGCCCCCAAGGAAGTATACGTACAAATTGGCTTGGTGTTGGGGGCGTTGCTTGAGTGTCGAATATTTCGTCTTCAGTCGAGCTCTGTTGCTCTTTGCTTTTATCGCGTAATTGCTTCTTACGCATTTTGTCCGCTTGACGATGCTTCTCTTTTTGCTGCTTTTTATAAAGCGCGATGCCTTTCTCAATGCCTTGTGCGATCAGTTTGGTTTGTTCTTTGGTTTGCCCAGGCTTTTGTGTCGCTCTAGCGATTTTGAGTGCTTCTTGCTGAGATTCTGGTGACGGTGTGATTGTGTGGTGTTTCATCATCATAAGTCTGCTGTAAAAGAGATGGCATTAGTCTAACCTTTGCGGGTTACTAATTGAATCATTTGCGTTAAAGTGTCGCGAGTCCCATTGATTAAGATTTAGATTTTGCGATATTCGATAGATCATTATGACAACCAAGGTTATCTCAAAGCGCCTTTGTTGCTTTGGTTTGGTTGGTTTTTTTTAGCCCGAGCTTGGGTGGTCTTTGCTGGTGCAGGGGCAAGCCGCGAGAGTGGCGGCAAGATCTTGCAAATTGTTTACCCTGATAACCATACCCTCTATTTAGGTCTTCTGATTGGCATTCCAAGTGTTTTGCTGATGTGGATTATGGGATTGAGAAAGCCCGGCCGCCAATGGATTGATAAACTGACCAACTATGGACGGGGTTTCACCTTATGTTTGGTGTTAGGGCAAATTGTGCAGACGACCTACCATGTTTATCTGGAACATGGCGAGTTTAGCTGGACCAATGGGTTAACCCTATTAATACTACTTTGGTTTGGTATTTACGTATTCAATAGTCAGTGGGTAAAAGATTGTTTTCATGTCCCTAATTTACCCACAGACGACAACCTTAACTGACGATCATCAATAATTATCCGTCAGTTTCGCCCTACACTGGGGGCAAAAAAGAGGAGTTTATTATGTCACTTGCTCAAACGGCGATTCTGCCAGAAGCGGGCCCATTCGCGTTATACACTTTGCTTAAAATCAACCACAATCCAGCAAAGGTATTGGCTCAATTACAATCACTGCCAGCATTGGTTGAAGAGCTCAATCAATCTCAGCCTGATGCAGAGTTGACGCTTTCTATTGCGTTTAGCAAGTCGTTTTGGCAGCAATTGGATATGGCGATGCCAGCGGAGCTGATCGATTTCCCTGTATTGGGTGAAGGGGAGATTGTTGCGCCTTCAACGGATGTGGATGTGTTACTGCATTGTCATTCCAAACGTCATGACCTGCATTTCTACTTGCTGCGTAAACTGCTGTCAGAGGTTGCAGAAGATATTACTGTCGTCGATGAAACCTACGGGTATCGTTATCTTGATTCGCGCGATATGACCATGTTTGTTGATGGCACTGAAAATCCGAAAGCAGAAAAACGCGCGGAAGTGGCGTTGATCCCAGACGGTGAATTTGCTGGTGGCAGCTATGTTATGGTTCAGCGATTTGAGCACAACCTACCTGCTTGGAATCGATTGAATGTGTCTGCTCAGGAGAAAGTGATTGGCCGCACCAAACCGGATTCTATTGAGCTGGACGATGTCCCTGCTGCCTCGCATGTTGGCCGAGTGGACATTAAAGAAGAAGGCAAAGGGCTTAAGATTGTTCGTCACAGCTTACCGTATGGCAGTGTGACTGGTTCGCATGGCTTGCTGTTTATCGCCTACTGCCACACATTGCACAATTTCAAAGCGATGCTTGAGAGCATGTATGGTGTCACTGACGGTAAAACAGACCAATTGTTGCGTTTCACCAAAGCGGTCACCGGTGCGTATTTCTTCGCGCCATCGAAAGAGATGCTGAGCGCATTAGCCGTAAAATAATCTGGCCGCTATTTTTGAAAGCCCTTCCTAATATGTGAAGGGCTTTTTTATTTGCCCTTGTTAAAAATAGCGCTAAACCTTTGACTGTTTTGGTCGATAAGTATCCAAAGCCTTAATTTCAGGACCAATATTTGTGGCGATCACCGTTAATACCAATGTGGCAGCACTTGTCGCACAGCGTCATTTGACCAGTGCAACCGACATGCTGAATCAATCCTTGGAGCGTTTGTCTTCAGGGAAGCGTATTAATAGTGCAAAAGACGATGCGGCAGGGCTGCAAATTTCGAATCGTCTTCAGTCGCAAATGCGTGGTTTAGATATCGCGGTGCGAAATGCCAATGATGGCATCTCCATTATGCAGACTGCGGAAGGGGCAATGAATGAAACCACTAATATTCTCCAAAGGATGCGTGATCTTTCATTGCAATCCGCCAATGGTTCCAATAGCTATGCTGAAAGAATAGCCTTACAAGAAGAAATGACCGCGTTAAATGACGAGTTGAACCGTATCGCAGAAACCACCTCGTTCGGTGGGCGTAAATTGCTCAATGGTTCCTTTGGCTCGGCTGCCTTTCAGATAGGGGCAGCGTCAGGTGAAGCGGTGCAAGTGCAACTGAAGTCGATGCGCAGTGATGGTATTGATATGGGTGGCTTCAGTTACATTGCAAACGGACGTGCCCGTTCTGATTGGCAAGTAAAAGAGGGGGCGAATGCGCTTAGCATGTCATTCACGAATCGTTTTGGTGAAACAGAAACGATCCAAATTAATGCGAAAGCCGGCGATGATATCGAAGAGCTTGCGACCTACATTAATGGTCAGACTGACAAAGTCACGGCATCGGTGAATGAAGAAGGTCAGCTACAGTTGTTTATGGCCGGCGAAGAAACCTCAGGAACGTTATCGTTTTCAGGAGACTTAGCCAGTGAACTCGGTTTGCAACTAAAAGGTTACGATGCGGTGGATAATATCGACATTACTTCTGTCGGTGGCGCTCAACAAGCAGTGGCTGTCCTTGATACCGCGATGAAATACGTCGATAGTCATCGTGCTGAGCTAGGGGCATATCAAAACCGCTTCAGCCATGCGATTAATAACCTCGACAACATCCACGAAAACTTGGCGACATCAAACAGTCGCATTCAAGATACAGACTATGCGAAGGAAACCACGCGCATGGTCAAACAACAGATCCTACAGCAAGTCAGTACTTCTATTTTGGCGCAGGCGAAAAAAGGGCCGAATCTCGCGTTGACCTTGCTG
This sequence comes from Vibrio vulnificus CMCP6, assembly GCF_000039765.1. Taxonomy (NCBI): domain Bacteria; kingdom Pseudomonadati; phylum Pseudomonadota; class Gammaproteobacteria; order Vibrionales; family Vibrionaceae; genus Vibrio; species Vibrio vulnificus. The sequence goes on from NC_004459.3 coordinate 1,914,511, forward strand.
GGATAAGCGCCGGAGTGACTGGCACAGAGCTTGCGATACAAAAGAGAGCAAGTAAGTAGGAGTGGGCTGGAAAAAAGTGAACAGCTCTTATCGACAGGACCATTCAAATCTTTAGTCCTATTTTTGATGTTTTTATACTTTTTACCGCTTTAATCACGAAAACCCCTTCAAACAAACTTTTTTCAAAAAAATCGCATTTTTTTCCTAAAGGATTTCCAAACCGAGCCGTTAATAGAAATAACTTTGAGAGAACTACTTGGTTTTCCGAGACGTCGGAAACCGTAATATCGGAAAATCAATTGGAGAATTCATCATGGCAGTGAATGTAAATACAAACGTAGCAGCAATGACAGCACAGCGTTACCTGAATAACGCAAACAGCGCACAACAAACTTCGATGGAGCGTCTGTCTTCAGGTTTCAAAATCAACAGTGCAAAAGATGACGCAGCCGGTCTGCAAATCTCTAACCGCTTGAACGTACAAAGTCGCGGTCTAGACGTTGCGGTACGTAACGCCAACGACGGTATCTCAATCGCACAAACCGCAGAAGGTGCGATGAACGAGACCACCAACATCCTACAACGTATGCGTGACCTATCTCTACAATCCGCGAACGGCTCAAACTCAAAATCAGAGCGCGTGGCGATTCAAGAAGAAGTGACAGCATTGAATGACGAGCTAAACCGTATTGCAGAAACCACGTCTTTTGGTGGTAACAAGCTGCTAAACGGTACTTACGGCACGAAAGCAATGCAAATTGGTGCGGATAACGGTGAAGCGGTCATGCTTTCACTGAAAGACATGCGCTCTGACAACGTGATGATGGGCGGCGTGAGCTACCAAGCTGAAGAAGGCAAAGACAAGAACTGGAATGTGGCCGCAGGCGACAACGACTTGACGATTGCACTGACAGACAGCTTTGGTAACGAGCAAGAGATCGAAATCAACGCGAAAGCGGGTGATGACATCGAAGAGCTAGCGACGTACATCAACGGTCAAACTGACCTTGTAAAAGCGTCAGTGGGTGAAGGCGGCAAGCTACAGATCTTTGCTGGTAACAACAAAGTTCAAGGTGAAATTGCTTTCTCAGGTAGCCTAGCTGGTGAACTTGGCCTAGGCGAAGGCAAAAACGTCACGGTAGACACGATTGACGTGACAACCGTACAAGGTGCGCAAGAGTCGGTAGCGATTGTGGATGCGGCACTGAAATACGTAGACAGCCACCGTGCAGAGCTGGGTGCATTCCAGAACCGTTTCAACCATGCAATCAGCAACTTGGACAACATCAACGAAAACGTGAACGCGTCGAAGAGCCGAATCAAAGATACCGACTTCGCGAAAGAAACGACTCAGTTGACCAAGACACAAATTCTATCGCAAGCATCAAGTTCCATTCTTGCGCAAGCGAAACAAGCGCCAAACTCAGCGCTAAGTCTACTAGGCTAATCGCCTTAACTAGACAGAAATCTCATTGGCTCGTGGTGAGAGATGAGCGAGTAAAGCCTGACTTCGGTCAGGCTTTTTTTATGCGCTATTATTTAGGGAGAAGTCACACTTTTTAACCCAACCAAAGAAATATTAAAAAAAACGAAAAATTCTCCTAAAGGTATTCTTTTGGTGGCCGTTAAAGGACTGAGAGAAATGAGATGTACCAAAGTGAGGTGAGAGACACGATGGTGCATCAGCAAAAAGCCTAAGGAGATCATTTATGGCTATCAATGTAAACACTAACGTGTCAGCAATGACCGCACAGCGTTACCTAAACCAGGCCGCTGAAGGTCAACAAAAATCAATGGAGCGTTTGTCTTCGGGCTATAAAATCAATAGCGCGAAAGATGATGCTGCAGGTCTACAAATTTCTAACCGTTTGAACTCGCAAAGCCGTGGTCTCGACATGGCGGTTAAAAATGCCAACGATGGTATCTCTATTGCACAGACTGCTGAAGGTGCAATGACAGAGACCACCAACATCCTACAACGTATGCGTGACCTTGCCTTGCAATCGTCTAACGGTTCGAACTCTCGTTCTGAACGCGTGGCGATTCAAGAAGAAGTGTCAGCGTTGAACCAAGAACTTAACCGTATCGCAGAGACAACCTCTTTTGGTGGTAACAAACTCCTTAACGGTACGTACGGTTCTCAATCTTTCCAAATCGGTGCTGACTCTGGTGAAGCTGTGATGCTTTCTATGGGTAACCTTCGTTCAGATACAGACGCGATGGGCGGCTTGAGCTACAAATCTGAAGAAGGCGTAGGCGCAGATTGGCGTGTAAGCGACAACACTGACTTCACGATGTCTTATGTGAATAAGCAAGGTGAAGAAAAAGAGATCACAGTCAACGCCAAAGCGGGTGACGATCTTGAAGAACTGGCGACTTACATCAACGGTCAAAACGATGATGTGAAAGCGTCGGTCGGTGAAGGCGGCAAACTGCAGCTATTCGCTTCTAACCAACGTGTAGAAGGTGAAGTGGAATTCGGTGGTGGTCTAGCGTCTGAGTTGAACATTGGTGATGGCACCAAAACCAATGTGAGCAACATTGATGTCACGACGGTTGCTGGCTCTCAAGAAGCAGTAGCGATCATTGATGGCGCATTGAAATCGGTAGACAGTGAGCGTGCCTCTCTAGGTGCATTCCAAAACCGTTTCAACCATGCAATCAGCAACCTAAGCAACATCAATGAGAACGTAAACGCTTCGAGCAGCCGTATCAAGGATACCGACTACGCGAAAGAAACGACTCAGATGACTAAGACGCAAATTCTGCAGCAGGCGAGTACTTCTATCCTGGCGCAGGCGAAGCAGTCACCATCTGCAGCTCTTAGCTTGTTGGGCTAATACAGCGGCGTGAGCTTAGCTGTACGGTAGTTTACTACTCATAGCTCATAGAGGTGGAAGGGAGATTGTTATGGAAATACCATCCTACACATCGAACATCCAGCCTTACGGCTTGCAAAGTGGCACAAAAGTTGCTTATGAAAAAAGCGGTGGCGTGCCTAGTGTATCGGTCGAAAAAGGCAACCCTTCATCGGAAACGGTGAAAAAGAACGACGTGAATCTAACGGTTGAAGCGGCAGTAAAAATGGCGCAAGCTCGTCAGGAGCTCAACAGAGAAGAGAAACTGAGAATGGTGGAAAAGATGAATGAATTTATCTCTTCCATCAATAAAGGGTTATCTTTTAGAGTAGACGAAGAGTCTGGGAGAGACGTAGTGACGATTTATGAAGCCAAAACAGGCGACATCATACGTCAAATCCCAGATGAAGATATGCTGGACGTATTTAGACGCTTAGCCGCGCAAGCTACCAGCTCTGGTTTGCTGGTAGACAAAGTGTAAGTCGTTATTGAGGTGATTTGATGAGTTTAGGCCCTTTGGGGATGTCTGGTGGCATGGATATCAACTCCATGGTCAGCAAAGTTGTCGATGCGGAGCGCGTACCAAAGCAGCAACGCATAGACAATGAGCGGGCTAGGATTGATAGCAGCATCAGCGCCTATGGTCGGCTCAGAGAATCGCTGGATACGATGAAAAATCTGATGGCGAACTTTCGTCAGGAGAAGGCTTTCGCGGTGCGAAAAGTCGATACGACTGACGATAGTGTCGTCTCAGCCACTGCAACTACCGATGCCATTGCAGGTAAGTATGCCATCGATGTGTTGCAGCTTGCACAGAGCCATAAGGTTGCTTCGGATGTATTAGCCGAAGATGACAAGTTTGGCCCGGGCAAGCTGCAGATTTCGCTTGGCGACAAATCGTTCGATGTCAACGTCAGCGCAGATTCAAAACTGGTTGACGTCGTGAGAGGCATAAACGGGGCAAGCAAAAACCTCGGAGTACGTGCCTCCATCATCAATGATGTCGAAGGCCCCCGCCTTATCGTCGCCTCGACGGTTTCAGGCAAAGAAAATCAAATCCGAATTCATGTGGATGCCGAACGAGGCAATCCGCTCAAAAAACTCGAATACAAAACCCTCGAAGACCGCGTTAAAGCACTCGAACAAGCCCGTCTTGCTGCCGAAGAAGTGATCAGCGAAAGCAAACCGGAAGAAGCTGCCGCCACTGACGGTGACATGGTGTCAGAAGAAGCAGAGCCGCAGGTCGACGAACAGGGCAATCCAATTGAAGCGGCACCTCAAAGTGAGGGTGACGAGCCTCAATTAACCAGTGATACCAAGCTATCCGATGAAAGTGAACAATCCCCACTTTCCGAGGACGAGCCTATTTCTAGTTTTGGTGCGTCGGCTGCTCAAGCTGGCCAGCAAGCGATTGATGAAGCGCGTCAAACCGCAGGTTTAATGCCGCAAGACAGCATTGGCGGATGGACGGAAACCGCGTCCGGTACTTTGCTGGATTCTTATCACCGCCCTGAGCTTGAACTTGATGAAGCGGCCATTGAAAAAGCACCAGACGTACCTGGATGGACGAATACAGCATCCGGCACCTTGACTGACTCCTATGAAACCGTCAAAGAAGCGCAAGCCAAATTTGAAGCTGAGCAAGCGCGAATTGAGCAAGAACTCGCGCAAGAAAAGGCCAAGATAGAAGAAGAACTGGCACAAGAAAAAGCGGCGTTGGATGAAAAAGTGGCTAAAGGTGAGTTGACCGAAGAGCAAGCGAAGCAAATTCAGCGCGCGAAGTTGGAGCCGCAAGAGCGTGAACGCTTAGAGCGCATTGATCAAGCGAATGAGCAACTGAAACAAGCTCAGGAATCGTTTGATACCTACAGCGGTATGACGGAAGTTCAGCAAGGGCAAGATGCGATGGTGGTGTTGGATGGTGTTGCTCAGCTATCGAGTAACAATAACATTATCGAAGACGCCATTGAAGGGGTTGATCTCGCTCTCAAAGGAGTGACACCTAAAAACAAAGCCCCAGCAGAAATCGGTGTGGAGTATGATAGACAGAGTGTCCGTGATGACATCGAAACGTTTGTAGCGGCCTATAATCAGTTTTATCAGACGTCGAAAGCGTTGTCGGGTGTCGATCCTACGACCGGTCAAAAAGGGCCGCTAGCCGGGGACAGCACGGTAAGAAATGCCGACTCTCGTTTAAAGAGTGTTTTCTCGACTCGAATAGAGAAAGCGCCAGAAAACCTCAAGTCGCTAACAGAATTTGGTATCACCACCACTCGTCAAGGTACGTTGGAAATCAACTACGACATGCTTGATCGTCAGTTGAATAACAATTTCAATCGTTTGGAAGAGTTCTTTGGTGGAAACACAGGGTTCGCTAAACGTGTCGAAGATGCCATTCACGGTATCACCGGCGTGACCGGTTCTATTCGTACTCGTGAGAAAAGTTTATCGGAGCAAAATTACCGGTTGGTTGATGAGCAAGCGGCATTGGATCGCCGCATGGGCAGTTTAGAACAGCGCACCCACTCGAAATTTACTGCAATGCAAGACGCAACCAGTAAAATGCAGGGGCAATTAGGCGCATTGATGAACGCTCTGGGATAGTAACGCATGACTCAACTTTCTGAATTGCGTGATCTCGATCAGCTAATTTCTCAGGAATTAGAAAAAAACGAAATAAATGCTGAAGAATTGGTGCGTTTGGTCGATAACAGGGAACAGTTATTGCAAAACCTTCTGCAACTGCTGGTGGATAACCCACAGTTAAAGCATGAGGAAGAGTGGCAATTGATGCTCACTCGGACAAAAGCATTATTTGAACGAATGCAATCTCAGACCAGTTTAGTTGGCCTTCAACTACAAAAATTGAGGCATGGTCAGCGTTCGCTCCAACAATATAAGAAGTTTACGTAAAAGAGGAATACTATGCGCGGTTCATTACAGGCTTATAAAAAAGTGTCAGTGGATAGCCAACTCAGTGCTGCGTCGCCGCATAAAGTCATTCAAATGCTGATGGCAGGGGCGATCGAGCGTCTGATTCAAGGCAAAGCAGCGATGCAAGCGGGTAACATTCCAGTGAAAGGTGAGCGTCTTGGCAAAGCGTTGGACATCATCATTGCACTGCGTAGCTGTCTCTCAATGGATGACGGTGGTGATATTGCACGTAACCTCGATCAGCTTTACGAATTCATGATCACGCAGATCTCAGGGGCAAATCACAAAAATGACCCACAAATGATCGACGATGTGATCGACATCATCCGTGAGATCAAATCGGCTTGGGACCAAATTCCAAACGAGTACCACAATCTCACGGCTGCGGATATTGGAATGTAATTCGATATCCATTCTTTCTACCGAGCTCACACCTCCTAATTGCTTGGTTGCCTTATTTTTTTATTCAAATAAAATAGAAGCCATTAGTAGCCCTGATGGCTTTTTTTGTTGCTGATTTTCCTGTTTTGTCTATCGTTAATTGAGTGATCTTTAAACAAATTGATCATTTTGATTTCGCATATCAAGGTTTGGCCGCAACACATCATAAAACAAAGGCAATAATCGGTACTTATGCAAGGTTTGGCAAAGCTGCTTGTAATAGAAGACGATGAAGCGAATCGTCTTAACTTACGCAATATACTGGAATTCGTTGGAGAGAGTTGCGAAGCCCTACGTTCTGATCAGATAGAAAATGCAGATTGGTCAAAGATCTGGTCAGGGGTTATCGTTGGTTTCGTCGACAATAAGTCCATCACAACTGTGATGGCAAAACTGAACTCCGCCCACCATATCCCTTTACTCGTGTTGGGGGATTTTTCTCATCCTGTAGAACACCTGCCTAACCTGATTGGTGAGTTGGAATTCCCACTTAACTATCCTCAGCTCAGCGAAGCACTAAGACACTGTAAAGAGTTTTTGGGTCGTAAAGGCGTCAATGTTGTTGCCTCGGCACGTAAGAATACCCTCTTCCGCAGTCTTGTCGGTCAAAGCTTAGGTATTCAAGAAGTTCGTCATCTAATCGAACAAGTGGCAGCGACCGAAGCGAATGTTTTGATCTTGGGTGAATCGGGGACGGGTAAAGAAGTGGTCGCGCGTAATATCCACTATCATTCCTCACGTCGCAATGGTCCTTTTGTGCCAATCAATTGCGGCGCGATTCCACCAGATTTACTTGAAAGTGAACTGTTTGGTCACGAAAAAGGGGCTTTTACTGGTGCGTTAACCACGCGCAAAGGGCGTTTTGAATTAGCTGAAGGTGGCACACTTTTCTTGGATGAAATTGGCGATATGCCAATGGCAATGCAGGTTAAGTTGCTTCGTGTGCTGCAAGAGCGTTGTTTTGAACGCGTAGGTGGCAACACCACCATTAAAGCCAATGTGCGCATTATTGCGGCAACACATCGCAATTTAGAAACCATGATCGACGATGAAAAGTTCCGCGAAGATCTTTTCTACCGTCTCAACGTGTTCCCCATTGAGATGCCTGCGCTTAAAGAGCGCAAAGAAGACATTCCTTTGTTACTGCAAGAGCTCATGACACGTCTGCAAGCCGAAGGGGGATTACCAATTTGTTTTACCCCTCGTGCGATCAACTCCTTAATGGAGCATGATTGGCCAGGTAATGTGCGTGAATTGGCGAACTTGGTTGAGCGTATGGTGATCCTCTATCCAAATAGTTTGGTAGACGTGAATCACTTGCCAACCAAATATCGTTACAGTGACATTCCTGAATTCCAACCAGAGACGTCATCGTTCAATTCGATTGAAGATCAAGAGCGCGACGTGTTGGAAGATATTTTCTCAGAAAGCTTCGATCTAGCGGCGAGAAATAACTTTGATGACCACTTCGATGCTCCTCAATCTTTGCCGCCTGAAGGGGTCAACTTGAAAGAACTTCTTGCGGATTTGGAAGTGAACATGATCAACCAAGCGTTAGAAGCACAAGGCGGTGTCGTGGCTCGTGCTGCTGATATGTTGGGAATGCGTCGCACCACATTGGTTGAGAAAATGCGTAAATACAATATGCAACGTTAGAAAACCATTTCAGCGTCAACTTATTGTCAATCACCTAACGCATTGATAATAAACGAAAATAGCCTGGCATGCATTTTGCGTGTTAGGCTATTCTAGTATTTGAGGCGAGATTTCGACAGCGCATGGATAATTTAACCAATCAATCCCACTTAGACTCGGTAGAAAGTCAGGTAGAACGTTACAAGCAAGTGCTTGATGTGATGCCAGCGGGAGTGATTTTGCTTGATACTCAAGGGGTGGTGCGAGAAGCCAATCCAGAAGCGCATCGAATTCTAGAAGTGCCCTTGGTGAACGAGCGCTGGTTTTCGGTGATCCAAGCAGCGTTCGATCCGCGCGAAGATGATGGTCATGAAGTGTCCCTGCGTAATGGTCGAAAAGTCCGCCTAGCCATTTCGGCTTCTGCGACAGGTCAACTCATTTTGATCACTGACCTAACCGAAACACGCTTGTTGCAATCTCGTGTGAGTGATTTACAGCGGTTATCTTCGTTAGGACGCATGGTCGCGTCTTTGGCGCATCAAGTTCGAACCCCGCTCTCTAGTGCGATGCTTTACGCCTCAAACCTTTCTGCTCCTAACCTGCCTAATACAACGCGAGAGCGTTTTCAATCAAAGCTGATGGATCGCTTGCAGGATTTGGAAAAACAGGTCAACGATATGTTGTTGTTTGCCAAAGGCGGCGACAACAAAGTCATTAAACCTTTCACCATCGCTCAACTGGTCAGTGAGTTTCAGCCCATGGTTGAGACCGCATTGAAAAGCAATCACATTGATTACGGCCAAGAGGTGGAAGAGGAGCAAACAGTCATTTTAGGTAATGCCAATGCCATCGCTTCTGCATTGAGTAACTTAGTGATGAACGCCATTCAAATTGCGGGGAAAGAAGCTCAGATCGATGTGTTTTTCCGCCCAGTCAATGGTGAGTTGCGTATTTCAGTGCAAGACAGTGGCCCTGGAGTGCCGAAAGAGCTGCAAAACAAAATCATGGAACCTTTTTTTACCACTCGTTCTCAAGGAACGGGTTTAGGTTTGGCCGTGGTACAAATGGTCTGTCGTGCTCATGAGGGCCGACTAGAATTATTATCAGAAGAAGGGGATGGTGCTTGCTTCACCATGTGTATCCCTTTGGAAAGAACTCAATCTGCAGATGCAGAATGAGCGCGTAACAACACTGGAGAATCAAGATGGCTCAAAGCAAAGTGTTAATCGTAGAAGACGATGAAGGTCTGCGCGAAGCGCTAGTCGACACATTGGCATTAGCAGGTTATGAATGGCTAGAAGCGGATTGCGCAGAAGATGCTTTGGTCAAGCTGAAAGCCAATCCGGTCGATATTGTCGTTTCTGATGTACAAATGGCGGGCATGGGTGGCTTAGCACTGCTGCGTAGCATCAAACAAAATTGGCCAAATTTACCCGTGTTGCTGATGACAGCGTACGCCAACATCGAAGACGCCGTGTCGGCGATGAAGGAAGGAGCGATTGACTACATGGCTAAGCCTTTTGCGCCAGAAGTCTTGCTCAATATGGTCAGCCGCTACGCACCTGTCAAATCTGAAGACAATGGCGATGCCGTTGTTGCGGACGAAAAAAGCTTACGCTTATTGGCATTGGCGGACAAAGTCGCTCGTACCGATGCCAACGTTATGGTTCTTGGGCCTAGTGGCTCGGGCAAAGAAGTGCTATCACGCTACATTCACAATGCCTCGCCGCGCAAAGATGGCCCTTTCATTGCCATTAACTGTGCTGCTATTCCCGACAATATGTTGGAAGCAACCCTATTTGGCTACGAGAAAGGTGCGTTTACCGGGGCGGTTCAAGCTTGTCCGGGGAAATTTGAACAAGCCCAAGGTGGCACCATTTTGCTCGATGAAATCAGCGAAATGGATTTGAACCTTCAAGCCAAACTGCTGCGTGTTTTGCAAGAGCGTGAAGTGGAACGCTTAGGTAGTCGCAAAAGCATTAAGCTTGATGTTCGTGTACTGGCCACCAGTAACCGCGATCTCAAACAGTATGTCTCAGCGGGCAACTTCCGGGAAGATTTGTACTACCGCCTGAACGTTTTCCCAATCACTTGGCCTGCGTTGTGTGACCGTCAAGGAGACATAACACCGCTGGCGAAGCATTTAGCAGAGCGCCATTGTACCAAGCAAGGCATCCCAGTGCCGCGTTTCTCACCAAGTGCGTTGGAGAAGCTGTTGCAATACCCATGGCCGGGTAATGTGCGTGAGCTGGATAACGTAGTGCAGCGTGCGCTGATCCTCAGTGAAAATGGCGACATCTCCCACGAGCATATCTTGCTTGAAGGGGTGGATTGGCAAGATGCCGACAGCTTGCAGCATGTGGTGCAGCAACAAGAGCACATTGCGCCAGAAATCAAACCGATCGCTCAGGCTGAGCCTGAAGGCATGATTCGCGGTCTGTCTGTGGGTGACAGCTTAGGCAGTGAGCTGCGCGATCAAGAGTATGCCATTATCTTGGAAACACTGATTGAATGTCAGGGGCGCCGCAAAGAAATGGCGGATAAGCTGGGGATTAGCCCCAGAACTTTACGCTATAAGCTAGCCAAAATGCGCGATGCTGGTATCGAGATCCCGGGATAGGATTTGAAATCTTGGTCAGATTGCCTGACTCAGGTAAACTGGCCAGCCATAACGGGCAATATGGCATGCTAATTGCTGTGTCAATATTACAGCAAAATAGTTAGTCAAACTTTTGGCTTAGAGGTAACGATGAGAATTGATGGATTTAACGGTGAAATGCGCGCCATGATGCTTGAAGCAAGCAACACGACCGCACCGGCGACGGGCGCGAAAGTCAGTGCCGATTTTAGCACTTTGCTAAATCAGGCCATCAATAACGTTAACTCACTGCAAAAGAGCTCAAGCGATTTGCAAACCCGCTTTGATCGCGGTGACGCGGATGTTTCTCTTTCCGATGTCATGATTGCGAGAAACAAATCCAGCGTCGCATTTGAAGCCACGGTACAGGTTAGAAATAAACTGGTCGAGGCATACAAAGACCTTATGAACATGCCAGTCTAATGTGGGTAGTAAACTGTGGCTGAAGAAAATAAATCAACCGATCTAGCACTGACTGATGATGGTTCCAGTAAAGCGTTAACCATGCATTCTGATATGGATATGGACAGTCAGAATCCAGATTTAGACGAGCGTAGCTCTTCTAAGTTTGATATGGCCGTGGGTGATTTAGATTTATTACGTCAGGTCGTGTTAGTCCTCTCGATTTCCATCTGTGTCGCTTTGATTGTGATGTTGTTTTTCTGGGTTAAAGAGCCAGAAATGCGACCATTGGGTGTGTTTGAAACCGAAGAACTGATTCCCGTACTGGATCATTTAGACCAGCAAAAAATCAACTACAAGTTAGATGGCAACACCATTCTGGTCGAGACCAGCGAGTTCAATTCCATCAAATTGGACATGGTACGCTCTGGCCTGAATCAAAGTACCCAAGCAGGAGATGATATCTTGCTGCAAGATATGGGATTTGGGGTTTCACAGCGTCTTGAACAAGAGCGTCTGAAACTGAGTCGAGAGCGCCAACTGGGTAAGGCGATCGAAGAGATGAAGCAAGTGCGCAAAGCCAAAGTGCTTCTCGCGTTGCCAAAACAGAGTGTGTTTGTGCGCCACAACCAAGAAGCGTCCGCCTCTGTGTTCTTGACCTTAAATACCGGCTCCAACCTCAAGCAGCAAGAAGTCGATTCGATTGTCGACATGGTAGCCAGTGCCGTGCCAGGGATGAAAACCTCGCGTGTGACCGTCACGGATCAACATGGCCGTTTGCTCAATTCTGGCTCTCAAGATCCCGTTTCAGCCGCTCGCCGTAAAGAGCAAGAGTTGGAGCGTAATCAAGAACAAGCGCTGCGTGAAAAAATCGACTCCGTTTTGATCCCTATCTTAGGCTTCGGTAACTATACCGCCCAAGTGGATATCGAAATGGACTTCAGTGCGGTCGAGCAAACGCGTAAGCAGTTTGATCCGAATACGCCTGCGACACGAAGCGAATACGCACTTGAAGATTACAACAATGGCAACATGGTGGCCGGAGTGCCCGGTGCCCTGAGTAATCAGCCACCTGCCGATGCGTCGATTCCTCAAGATGTTGCACAAATGAAAGATGGCTCGGTGCTCGGTCAAGGATCGGTACGTAAAGAATCGACACGTAACTTTGAATTGGACACCACCATCAGTCATGAGCGTAAGCAAATGGGTGTGATTAACCGTCAAACCGTCGCGGTCGCCATTAAAGATCGCGCCACCATCAATCCTGATACAGGTGATGTGACGTATACACCTCGCAGCGAGGCGGAAATTAACGCGATTCGCCAAGTGCTTGTCGGTACCGTCGGCTTTAGTGAAAATCGCGGTGACTTGCTCAACGTATTAAGTATGCCATTTGCCGAGCCAGAGCAGGAGCAATTGGCGGATGTGCCTATTTGGGAACATCCTAACTTCAACGATTGGATTCGTTGGTTTGCCAGTGCCTTAGTCATTATTGTGGTGATCTTAGTTTTGATCCGCCCTGCTATGAAGAAACTGCTCAACCCAGCGGGTGATGACGATGACGAAATGTATGGACCAGATGGCTTACCGATTGGTGCCGATGGTGAAACCAGCCTAATCGGTAGCGATATTGATGCAGGTGAGCTGTTTGAGTTTGGCTCTAGTATCGATCTCCCTAACCTACACAAGGACGAAGATGTGCTGAAAGCGGTTCGTGCCCTCGTGGCAAATGAACCTGAACTGGCAGCACAAGTGGTCAAGAATTGGATGATAAATGGCTAACGAAATTGTAAACGGGAACGAAGACGGCTCGATGGATACACCAGAAGTTGATATCAGTTCGATATCAGGTGAAGAAAAAGCAGCAATTTTGCTGCTGAGTTTAAACGAACAAGACGCCGCCGGCATTATCCGCCACTTAGAGCCAAAACAGGTTCAGCGTGTGGGTAGTGCGATGGCGCGCGCCAAAGACCTCAGCCAAGACAAAGTTTCGGCAGTGCACCGTGCTTTCTTGGAAGACATTCAGAAGTACACCAACATCGGTATGGGCAGTGAAGACTTCATGCGTAATACCTTGATCGCGGCACTGGGTGCTGATAAAGCCAATAACTTGGTGGATCAGATTCTGTTGGGTACGGGTTCGAAAGGTCTCGATTCGTTGAAATGGATGGACCCACGACAAGTGGCGAGCATCATTGTTAACGAACACCCACAAATTCAGACGATCGTACTGTCCTACTTGGAAGCCGATCAGTCAGCCGAGATCATCGCGCAATTCCCAGAGCGTGTACGTCTTGACTTGATGATGCGTATTGCCAACCTTGAGGAAGTTCAACCTTCAGCACTGGCTGAGTTGAACGAAATCATGGAGAAACAGTTTGCCGGCCAAGCGGGCGCGCAAGCAGCGAAAATTGGCGGCCTGAAGGCCGCTGCAGAGATCATGAACTACCTCGACAACAACGTCGAAGGTTTGTTGATGGAGCAGATTCGCGACCAAGACGAAGATCTGGCGACGCAAATCCAAGATCTCATGTTCGTATTCGAGAACCTTATCGAAGTGGACGATCAAGGTATCCAGAAATTGCTGCGTGACGTCCCACAAGACGTACTACAGAAAGCCCTTAAAGGTGCCGATGATGGTCTTCGTGAGAAGATCTTCAAGAACATGTCGAAACGTGCGGCTGAGATGATGAAAGACGACATCGAAGCAATGCCACCAGTGCGTGTTGCCGATGTGGAAGCGGCGCAGAAAGAAATTCTCGCCATTGCTCGTCGTTTGGCCGACAGCGGAGAAATCATGCTGTCCGGTGGCGCAGACGAATTCTTGTAATTACAGACAAGCCCCGAGTTGGGGCTTTGTTTCCTTAAGAACAATGAAAACTCAATCACTGAGTTTTACATGTGACCATTCAGAGGTAACCGATCCATGGCTAACGAGAGAAAACGTGGTTTTATCCGCCCTGGTGAAGATGATGCCGTTCCACAACCTCAGCGTTGGGGATTGCCTGATTACGGCTCTGAGGTAAACAAGCAAGCCAAAGAAACGGCGTTTAACTACGATCCTGGCTGGATGCCTGACTTCGAACAGCCGGAAGAAGAAGCTGTCCTTGAGTTAACCGAAGAGCAAATCGAACTGATTAAGCAAGGCGCTTATCAGGAAGGTTTGTTCCAAGGTCAAGAAGCGGGCTTTAAACAAGGTTTTGATAAAGGCAAAGAAGAAGGTTTTCAAGCCGGTCATGAAGAAGGCCTTGAACAGGGTAAAAATGAAGGCATTGAAGCGGGTCAAGAACACATTAAGCAGCAGGTCGATACCTTTATTAATCTCGCTAACCAGTTTGCCCAGCCATTAGAGCTGATGAACAACCAAGTGGAAAAACAACTGGTGGATATGGTGTTGTGCTTGGTTAAAGAAGTGGTGCATGTCGAGGTGCAAACCAACCCGCAAGTGATCTTAGACACCGTGAAAGCCTCGGTTGAAAGTCTACCTATTGCCGGGCATCCCATTACGCTGCGCCTCAATCCCGAAGACGTCGACATTATCCGCTCTGCGTATGGCGAGGATGATCTCAACTTCCGCAACTGGACCTTACTCAGTGAACCAGCCCTGAACCGTGGCGATGTACAAATCGAAGCGGGCGAATCCAGCGTTAGCTACCGGATGGAAGAGCGCATCAAGCAAGTGATACAGAATTTCTGTGGTAAGAATCGTCACCACGGAGGTGAATGATGATTGCGCTAGCAGAGAGACTCAAAAGCTACAGAGTACAAGGCTTGGGCAGCCGTCCGGTCGCCTCAGGTAAACTGGTGCGTGTTGTCGGTCTAACGCTGGAAGCGACAGGGTGTCGAGCTCCCATCGGTAGTTTGTGTTTGGTGGAAACCATGACAGGCCAGATGGAAGCCGAAGTTGTCGGCTTTTCGGGTGACAATCTATTTCTGATGCCGAGCGAGCAAATCGGTGGCATTTTGCCCGGCGCTAAAGTGACGCCGTTAACCAGCGAAAGTGGTTTGCCTGTGGGCATGGAACTGCTAGGTCGTGTGATTGACGGTGTGGGCAACCCCTTGGATGGTTTAGGCCCAATTTACACCGAACATCGCGCTTCTTTTAATGCAGAACCCATTAACCCCCTTGCGCGCAAACCCATTACCGAACCGCTCGATGTCGGCTTGAAAGCCATTAACGGCTTACTTACGGTGGGAAAAGGCCAACGTATCGGCCTGTTTGCGGGCTCTGGTGTGGGTAAATCGGTCACGCTAGGTATGATGACCCGTGGTACCACCGCCCAAGTGGTTGTGGTGGGATTAATCGGTGAACGTGGACGAGAAGTTAAAGAGTTCATCGAAGAAATTCTCGGTGAAGATGGACGCAAGCGTTCCGTCGTTGTCGCCGCGCCCGCGGATGCATCGCCGCTTATGCGCTTGAAAGGTTGTCAGACGGCCCTCACCATTGCGGAATATTTCCGTGATCAAGGGTTGGATGTGTTGCTCCTGATGGATTCATTGACACGCTTTGCTCAAGCGCAGCGTGAAATTGCACTGTCGGTCGGTGAACCGCCTGCCACCAAAGGTTATCCACCTTCGGTGTTTGCCAAATTGCCTGCGCTGGTGGAGCGCGCGGGTAATGGTGGTCCGCAACAAGGCTCGATCACCGCATTCTTTACCGTTTTAACGGAAGGCGATGACCTTCAAGACCCGATCGCAGACGCATCGCGCGCCATCTTGGATGGCCATATCGTCCTTTCACGTGAAATGGCCGATGCGGGTCATTATCCGGCGATTGACGTTGAGAAGTCCGTGAGCCGAGTCATGCCACAAATCACTACCGAAGAGCATGTGTTGATGTCGAAAGCGGTGCGCCAAGTGTTGTCTATTTGTCGTAAAAACCAAGATTTGGTGTCGATTGGCGCTTATAAACCGGGTACCGATCCGGCTATAGACAGTGCTTTCACATTGAAGCCGAAGTTGGACGAATACTTGCAACAACGGATGAAAGAAACCGTGCCTTACGCCATGTGTGTCAACATGTTGAAGAACGTGCTTGGAGTGCAGTAATCGATGGAAAACGCAATGGACTTTCTGCTTGAGCAGACCAAAGAGAAAGAAAACCAAGCGGTGATGGCGCTGAATAAGGCGAAATCGGAGCTGGAAGGTTACTATACTCAATTGGCTCAAATTGAAAAGTATCGCCTGGATTATTGCCAACAGCTCGTCGAGCGAGGGCAAAATGGTTTAACGGCCAGCCAGTTTGTTCATTTGCATCGATTTCTCGGTAAACTGGATGAAACGCTCTCTAAGCAAAAGCAAGCAGAAACACAATTTAAACAACAAGTTGAAAACTGTGAACATTATTGGCTAGAAGTGCGCAAGCAACGAAAATCCTACGAGTGGATGATTGAGAAAAAACAGCAAGAGAAACTCAAAGCAGAAGCAAAGCGAGAGCAGAAACAGATGGATGAGTTTTCAACCTTGCTCTATTCACGCGGCGCTAAATGAGAGAAGTGGCTTGCTTTTTGCAGGCTATTTTTTTAGCTCAATACCAAGGCTGGAAAGCATTGGATTTTAACCCATTTTAGCGCGGCTAAGAGACTCGAATTATGAATGTGAATCTGCAACCCGTTTCCACGACAGCAAAGACCGCCAGTCAAAGTGGCGAAAGTTTGGCTGCAACCACCACGGCCGACTCGACGGACTCCAAAGGTTTTTTGCAGACCCTTTCTGAAGTCTTCTCCTCTGGAAAAACGGAAGCGGACGGCAATATCGCAGCAAAAGCATCGCAAGGCGTTCAATCGGAAGGCGTTAAAGGGAGCAGTGCTCTTGATGACACTGCTGAGACCAGTGAGGCAAAGGTTGGCCCATCAGATAGTTCGGTTGATGAGGTGTTAGAGCTTGAGTCAGAAGCAGACCTCTCTTCGTCCCAGCGCGTGGCCGAATCGAAATTAGACCAAGACTCTTCAGCAGTACTTAGCAGTGAAGATGACAAATCGAATCAATCGCTTAGTCGCGTAAATACAGACAGTGATGTATTGAAAGGCGCTCCTGCCGCAGCAAAAGACACCGTGGCACAAGATGACAACGCTAAGCAAGCGGTGATGCAGGAAGGCTCCAAAATTCTAGGTCAGTTAGAACAGTCGAATGCGGCGCTGAAAGAGACAAGTGGCAAAGGCTTGCCACAAAACGCATCGCCAGACATTGAATCGAGCGCAGCCATTGCAGCGGCATCGACTTCTGTGCAGCCACAACGTGATGCACTCGATGACGAACAAGCGTTGATTGCGGCCCAACAAGGGCAAAGCTTGTCCCACTATTCCGCGCATCTTGATCAACAGGCAGTTAGTCAAGCACAACCTATTGATGCTGCTCATCAAGCTCAGATCATCAACGCGCAAGTGGCCGAGAATGAATTGCCACAAGATTGGCGCGAGGTGATGCCGCAGCCTCAAGCGGGAAACCTTGCTAATAGTGCGGCACTCGACAAGGATGTTCAGCCAAGTGCTGATATGGATCCACAAGCGTTGCTTGTTAGCAGCGCCATGGGCGTCAACTCGGTGAAAAATAGTGCAACGTCATCAAGTGAAACACCACAAGTGGTGTCACTTGAGTTGTTAGTGGTCATTGAGCAAAAATTAGCGGCGGCGCAACCTTTAAGTGCGCCTGAGCAAAAAATTCTCGATGGTTTGAAATCGGGTCAAATGGTGGCGGATTTCCCCCCATCAGAATGGACGACAAGATTACCTGTTATCGCGGCCACCACTCAGCCGCAACTTACTCCTTCGGAAGGGGGGAGTGAACGACATGCCATTGATTGGACGTCGCCTCAATCCGCTCAGCCAAAGCATCAAGATAGCGCCGCTGCCAAAACGGCAGGCAGCGCAGCATTAGCGCAAGCGGTGCATACGGCACTTGCTCAGCCCAATACGGCCACAACTGTCCCATTGAGCGCAGACAAAGCCGCTATGGTTCTGCCTGATGGCATGACGGCGAATACGATACCAACCGCGTTTAATCCTGCCGCGTCTCCGGATGTGGCTAAATCTCAAGTGCAATCGATGCAGGCGGCATTAGCGGCGGCTGGCCTTGCTAGCGTAAAAGGCTCATCGAAGCAAACAAGTACTGAGGCTCAGGGCGCTCAACCCACGGCCTCTCTCTACAGTGCGCAGACAGTGACAGGACAAACGAGAGCAGAGAACGTCGCAGCTCAACAACCGTCAATGCCATTAACGCGAGAGTTAGCGAATGAGCAGGTGGCAGAAAAAGTGCAAATGATGATGTCAAAGAACCTCAAACAACTTGATATTCGTCTGGACCCACCGGAGCTTGGCCGCATGCAAATCCGCATGACGATGAACAATGACATCGCCAACGTGCATTTCACTGTCACCAACCCGCAAGCGCGTGACATCATTGAACAAACATTGCCAAGACTGCGGGAAATGCTCGCCCAACAAGGGATGCAATTGGCCGATTCGTCGGTTCAACAGCAAGCCTCTGGTCAGCAGCAGAGACAATACAGTGCTGATGGACAAGGGAATGGACAACAAAGCAGCAGATTTGCCTCTTCAAATGAGGAAAACCTTGAGGCTGACGTTAAACTTGACTTAAATGTCACATCAAAGCGTGATGGAATCAGTTTTTACGCATAAAATACAAATTGTTAAGTTTGATAGGTAGAGCAGCTCATGGCAGAAGAATTGCAAAACGGTGAAGAAGCACCAAAAGGGAAAAGTAAACTTCTAATCATCATCATTGCTGTGGTGGTATTACTCGCCGGTGGCGGTGGTGCTGCGTTCTTTTTGATGGGATCGGATCCTGCAGAAGAGGAAGCCGCTGCACAAGTCCAAGCTCAGCCTGTTGAAGCGCCCATCGCATACGTTAATATCGCTCAGCCATTCGTGTTTAACGTCACGGGTGACAACCGCAATCGAATGGTACAGATCAAAGTGCAGTTGATGGTTCGTGGTACAGAAAATGAAAACCTTGCCCGTTACCATTCGCCGTTGATTGAAAGTTCATTGCTATCAACGTTTGCTTCGGCAACGGTTGAGCAGTTGCGTTCACCTACTGGTCGAACGGAGCTACGTGATAAAGCCACAGATGACATTAAAGCAGCGCTGACGAAATCGGTAGGTCAGCCTGTGATTGAGAAAGTATTGTTTACCGACTTTGTGATTCAGTAGGTATAGCGTGACCGATCTATTAAGCCAAGACGAGATTGATGCGCTCCTTCATGGGGTGGATGATGTCGATGAGATAGACGAGCCGATAGAGGATGATCTAGGCAGCGCCGTCAATTTCGATTTCTCCTCGCAAGATAGGATTGTTCGTGGTCGCATGCCGACCTTGGAACTGATCAATGAACGTTTTGCTCGTCATATGCGCATCAGTTTGTTCAACATGTTGAGAAAAACCGCCGAAGTCTCGATCAACGGCGTGCAAATGATGAAGTTTGGTGAATACCAAAACACGCTATACGTACCCACCAGTTTGAACATGGTTCGCTTCAGGCCGTTAAAAGGCACCGCTTTGATCACCATGGAAGCGCGTTTGGTGTTTATTCTGGTAGAGAACTTTTTTGGTGGCGATGGTCGCTTCCACGCCAAAATTGAAGGTCGCGAATTTACCCCAACAGAGCGACGTATCATACAGCTTCTACTGAAAATCGTATTTGAAGACTACAAAGAAGCTTGGTCGCCTGTGATGGGGGTAGAATTTGAGTATCTCGACTCGGAAGTGAACCCGAGTATGGCGAACATTGTTAGCCCAACCGAAGTGATTGTCGTGAGTTCGTTCCATATCGAAGTGGACGGCGGCGGCGGTGACTTCCATGTGGTCATGCCGTATTCCATGGTCGAGCCGATCCGGGAATTGCTTGATGCGGGTGTGCAATCGGACAAAATGGAAACGGACGTACGTTGGAGCTCTGCTCTGCGTGAAGAAATCATGGATTGTCCGGTGAATTTCCGTGTCAATTTGTTGGAGAAAGATATCTCGCTGCGCGATTTGATGGAACTTCGACCTGGGGACGTCATTCCGATTGAAATGCCTAAGCACGCCGTGATGTTTGTAGAAGAACTACCCACTTACCGCGTGAAAATGGGGCAGTCTAACGAGAAGCTGGCGGTGCAAATTTCCGAAGAAATTGAACGCCCTCATGTGGTGAAAACCGATTTAACTTTCTTAGGTAAAGACATCATGTCTGAACTAGAAAGTGACGACGATGATGATTAATGCTCGCGACTGAGAGCAAAATGTTCGTCTAGTATTGAGTTAAATAGTAAGTAAAAACAGGATAGTAAAATGGCATCAAGTGAAGATGAAAGGCTAGCGGCAGAATGGGCAGCAGCTTTGGGTGAAGATCCCGCAGCGCCTGAAATTGATGTTGACGAAGTATTGGCAGCGCCATTAGAAGAGTTGAAAGATACCTCTGCGCCGATCACCGCCGATGAGCGCCGCAAACTGGATACCATTATGGATATTCCAGTGACGATTTCGATGGAAGTGGGCCGCTCACAAATCAGCATTCGTAACTTACTTCAGCTTAACCAAGGTTCGGTAGTCGAACTGGATCGTCTGGCTGGTGAGTCGCTCGACGTATTGGTCAACGGTACGTTGATCG
Organism: Vibrio vulnificus CMCP6; assembly: GCF_000039765.1. Taxonomy (NCBI): domain Bacteria; kingdom Pseudomonadati; phylum Pseudomonadota; class Gammaproteobacteria; order Vibrionales; family Vibrionaceae; genus Vibrio; species Vibrio vulnificus. Next base: position 1,935,029 of record NC_004459.3, read on the forward strand.
CCCACGGAGAGGTTGTTGTGGTCAACGATAAGTTTGGTATCCGTCTCACCGATGTGATCAGCCAAACTGAACGTATCAAAAAACTGCGTTAATGCTTATGAGACCAAGCCGTTATCGCCATCGCTTATTTGGTCTTACAGGAGCACTGGTCGCCATGACGAGTGCTCCTCGTGTTTGGGCCGCGCCCCAAGCGCCGGAGCTTGACCTTGCCACCACGTTTGCTTCTCTTCTCCTCGTTATCGCTTTTATTCTCTTTTTAGCTTGGCTGATGAAGCGCATCCAAACGCCAGCATTCGGCCAGAAACACGGCCTAAAAGTGGTGAGCCAAATTGCGGTGGGGACACGAGAGCGCATCGCCGTTGTTCAGGCGGGGGAAGAACAATTTTTAGTGGGCATCACCAGTCAGTCTATCCAGCTGATTGCAAAATTAGAGCATCCGTTAAAACAGGAGGAGTTGGCTAAAACGGCATTTGCACAACAATTTAGCCAGCTACTGAAAAAGAATGAACAATAAGCAACTTCTGACCACGTTTTGGCTATCACTCAGCTTACTGATGGCATCCCTATTTTCCTTTTCGGCTTGGGCACAAGCGGAAGAGACCGCGTTGCCAGCCAATCTTGCACCGGGCGGTAGTGTGACGGTTTCACAAATGCAGAGTGACACCAGTAAGAGTGAATTTATGAGTGTGGGTAGCGGAGGCGGTATCCCAGCTTTCACCATGACCACTAACCCTGACGGCAGTGAAGACTACTCGGTCACGTTGCAGATTTTAGCGTTAATGACCATGCTTGGCTTCTTGCCAGCGATGGTGATTTTGATGACCTCATTCACCCGGATTGTGGTGGTGATGTCGATTTTGCGGCAGGCTATGGGTCTGCAACAAACGCCGTCAAACCAGGTCATTATTGGTATCGCACTTTTCTTAACCTTTTTTATTATGTCGCCCGTGATTAACGAAGTGAATGAACAAGCGGTTCAACCGTACCTGAATGAGCAGCTCACCGCACGCGAAGCGTTTGATGCCGCACAAGGGCCAATGAAAGCGTTCATGCTCAAGCAAACACGCGTGAAAGATCTCGAGACATTCGTCAATATGTCAGGAGAGCAGGCAACCAATCCCGAAGACGTTTCTATGGCGGTGTTGATCCCCGCGTTTATCACCTCTGAGCTGAAAACCGCATTCCAAATCGGATTCATGCTGTTTTTGCCGTTCCTTATCATTGACCTTGTGGTGGCTTCGGTATTGATGGCGATGGGTATGATGATGTTGTCACCGATGATCGTCTCGCTGCCGTTTAAGCTGATGTTGTTCGTGTTAGTCGATGGCTGGAACCTGATCCTTTCCACTCTCGCAGGCAGTTTTGCCTTATAGCGGTAAGGAGACGCAATGACACCTGAAGTTTTTGTTGAGCTGTTTCGTGAAGCACTGTGGATGGTTCTCATCATGGTGTGTGCCATCATTATTCCCAGTTTGTTGGTGGGTTTGATTGTGGCAATTTTTCAGGCGGCGACCTCGATCAACGAACAAACCCTGAGCTTTTTGCCACGTCTGATTGTGACTTTATTAGCGCTAATGCTCTTTGGCCATTGGATGACACAGATGTTGATGGAGTACTTTTTCGCGCTAGTGGAACGTTTTCCGCAAGTTCTGTACTAGGCGGGAGGAGCGATGGAATATCCAACCACCATTATTCTGGACTGGATAGCCAACTATTTTTGGCCTTTCACTCGTATCTCATCCATGCTGATGGTGATGACGGTGACGGGTGCGCGTTTTGTTTCTCCTCGAATTCGTCTCTACCTTAGCCTTGCCATCACCTTGGCCTTAATGCCAGCGATTCCGGCGGTGCCAGAAGAGCTCCAACTGCTCTCATTTCAAGGCTTTTTGACCACCTTTGAGCAAATTGTTATTGGTGTAGCAATGGGGATGGTGACGCAATTTATCATCCAAACCTTTGTCCTGCTGGGTCAGATTTTGGGTATGCAATCGAGTTTGGGTTTCGCATCCATGGTGGACCCGGCCAATGGTCAAAACACGCCGTTGCTTGGTCAGTTGTTTATGTTCCTGTCGACCATGTTTTTCCTCGCCACCGATGGTCACTTGAAAATGCTGCAATTGGTGCTGTTTAGCTTCAAAACCTTGCCCATAGGCAGTGGTTCATTGAATGCGGTTGATTTTCGTGAACTGGCGTTGTGGCTGGGCATCATGTTCAAAACGGCGCTGAGTATGTCACTCTCGGGTATCATTGCGCTGCTGACCATCAACCTCTCCTTCGGGGTGATGACCCGAGCCGCACCGCAGCTGAACATTTTCTCTCTCGGTTTTGCTTTCGCCTTGTTGGTGGGGTTACTGATTTGTTGGTACATCTTGGCTGGCTTATACAGCCATTATGAGCTGTACTGGTTGCAAGGCGAACAGCAGGTTTGCCGATTTATTCGCTTGAATTGCTAGGAGGCTGGTTTGGCAGAGTCAGACGGTCAAGAACGTACCGAAGAAGCCACGCCCCGACGGTTACAACAAGCGCGGGAAAAAGGCCAAGTTGCACGCTCAAAAGAGCTGGCTTCTGTGTCTGTATTGGTGATTGGTGCCGTTTCCCTGATGTGGTTCGGTGAAAGCCTCGCAAGGGCGTTGTTCAAAGCGATGGGACGTTTGTTTAGCCTCTCTCGTGAAGAAATTTTTGACCCCAGTAAGCTGTTTGATATTGCCAGTGGCGCATTAAGCGCTTTGCTCCTTCCTCTGCTGCTTATTTTGTTTGCGCTCTTTGTCGCTGCTGCAATTGGTTCCGCCGGCGTTGGTGGCATCAGTTTTTCAGTGGAAGCGGCGACGCCAAAATTATCGAAAATGAACCCACTGAGCGGTATCAAGCGTATGTTTGGCTTGCAAAGTTGGGTTGAGCTCATCAAATCAATTTTGAAAGTCGCGTTGGTAACGGGCGTAGCGATCTACCTAATTCAAGCTTCACAGGAAGACTTAATCCAACTCAGTTTGGATGTCTATCCGCAGAATATTTTCCACGCTTTGGACATTTTGTTGAACTTCGTTTTGCTGATCAGTTGCTCGTTGTTGATTGTGGTGGCGATCGACATTCCTTTTCAGATTTGGCAACACGCTGACCAACTGAAAATGACCAAGCAAGAAGTGAAAGATGAATACAAAGACACCGAAGGTAAGCCTGAGGTCAAAGGCCGTATCCGTATGTTGCAACGCGAAGCTGCTCAGCGACGTATGATGGCGGACGTTCCAACTGCGGATGTGATTGTGACCAACCCGGAGCACTTTTCTGTTGCACTGCGTTATAAGCAGAACAGCGACAGAGCGCCAGTGGTAGTGGCGAAAGGGACGGATCACATGGCGATGAAAATACGTGAAGTGGCGCGCGAGCACGACATTTCTATTGTGCCAGCGCCACCATTGGCGCGTGCGCTCTATTATTCAACCGAGCTTGAACAGCAGATCCCTGATGGTCTATTTACCGCGGTTGCACAAATACTGGCTTACGTGTTCCAGTTGAAACAGTACCGGAAACGGGGCGGCCATCGGCCGAAACTGCAAGACTATGATCTGCCGATTCCACCCGATCTCAGACATTGATAGTCGGCGATTCTTTTGTTCTTAAGTCTCTTGTCATTATTTTGGCGCATGAGCTGGTATAGAGATTGCTAGCTAGCACCTAATTCGGATGATAAATACAGATGACGACAGTCGTTGTCTTCCATATCAATAACTTAAAGCTATCCATTGAGACGAAGTAATGGCTAAGAAATTTACTCTGCCGTTTGCAGATAAGTTGCCTAAAATCCCCCAACGTTCAGTACCAGCCATTGGCGCACCGATTATGGTGTTGGCCACCTTGGCCATGGTGGTATTGCCAATTCCTCCGTTTCTACTGGATATGTTCTTTACCTTTAACATCGCCTTAGCCATGGTGGTGCTATTGGTCACGGTTTATACCCGAAGACCACTCGACTTCGCTGCCTTTCCCACCGTTCTACTGATTGCGACCTTGCTGAGATTGGCCTTGAACGTTGCCTCAACGCGTGTGGTTCTCCTGAAGGGTCACGAAGGGGGAGACGCAGCGGGTAACGTTATCGAAGCGTTCGGTAACGTGGTGATCGGCGGTAACTACGCCGTTGGTCTTGTGGTGTTCCTGATCTTAATGATCATTAACTTTATGGTTGTCACCAAGGGTGCGGGCCGTATTTCCGAGGTAAGTGCTCGCTTCACCTTGGACGCTTTGCCTGGTAAGCAGATGGCGATCGATGCCGATTTGAACGCGGGTTTGATAGACCAAGAACAAGCGCGCTTACGCCGTTTTGAAGTGACCAAAGAAGCCGATTTCTACGGCTCGATGGATGGTGCATCGAAGTTCGTTAAAGGTGACGCCATCGCCGGTATTTTGATCTTGTTCATCAACATCATTGGTGGTTTGAGCATTGGTATGGCGCAGTATGATCTCGGTTTCTCCGACGCCATCAAAATCTATACATTGCTGACCATTGGTGATGGTCTGGTGGCGCAGATCCCATCGCTGTTGCTTTCTATCGCAGCGGCGATGATGGTGACTCGTCAGAATACCGATGAAGACATGGGCGAGCAGATGCTCTTCCAAATGTTTGATAATCCAAAAGCACTGACGATCACCGCGGCGATTCTAGGCATCATGGGGATTGTACCCGGTATGCCTCATTTTGCTTTCCTGACGCTAGCGGCGATCGCCGGAGCGGGCGCTTACTTTATTGATAAGAAGCAGAAGCAAAAGGCCAAAGAACCGAAAGTACCCGTGGTGGCAGACAGCAGCAATGCTCCCTCGGTACGTGAACTCTCATGGGATGACGTACAGCCGGTCGACATCATTGGCTTGGAAGTGGGTTATCGCTTGATCCCATTGGTAGATAGAGACCAAGGTGGCGAACTGCTTGAACGCGTGAAAGGGGTTCGTAAGAAGCTCTCGCAAGATTTTGGCTTTCTGATCCCGCCAGTGCACATTCGTGACAACTTAGAACTCACTCCGAACAGTTATCGAATCACCTTGATGGGCGTGGCAGTGGGTGAAGCTGAAATTCGCCCTGATCAAGAACTGGCCATTAACCCAGGTCAAGTGTATGGCATGATCGATGGTGAACCGACTATCGACCCAGCCTTTGGACTGGAAGCGGTTTGGATTCGACCAGACCAAAGAGAACACGCTCAAGCACTGGGCTACACCGTGGTGGACTCTTCTACCGTACTGGCTACGCACATGAGCCAGCTTCTAACCAACAATGCCTCTCAGCTCTTAGGCCATGAAGAAGTACAGAACTTACTGGAAATGTTGGGCCGAAGTGCACCGAAACTGGTCGAGAATTTTGTCCCTGATCAGCTCTCGTTGGGCTCTGTGGTGAAAGTGTTGCAAAACCTACTTAATGAAGCGATTCCAATTCGTGACATTCGTACGATTGTACAAACCTTGGCTGAATATTCCTCAAAGAGTCAAGAACCCGACATCCTGACGGCGGCGGTACGTATTTCATTGAAGAGACTAATCGTTCAGGAAATCAATGGAATAGAGCCTGAGTTGCCAGTTATTACCCTGATTCCAGAGCTGGAACAAATATTGCATCAGACCATGCAAGCGTCAGGTGGTGAGTCTGCGGGCATCGAACCCGGTTTGGCTGAAAGATTGCAATCATCGTTGATGATGGCGACTCAGGAGCAAGAGCTCAAAGGCGAACCAGCAGTCTTACTCACCTCCGGCGTGCTGCGGTCCACTCTGGCGAAATTTGTTAAGAACACGATTCCTAACCTCAGAGTGCTTTCGTATCAGGAAATTCCTGACGAAAAACAAATTCGAATTGTACAGGCTGTGGGTAACTGATCTATTAATTAATAACTGATGGTTAAGCCCTGTTTAATGGACGAATGGTTTGAAAATAAAACGATTTTTTGCCAAAGACATGCGAACTGCATTACTCCAAGTAAAAGAAGAACTTGGCGTTGATGCTGTCATCATGTCGAATAAAAAAGTGGCTGGTGGCGTTGAAATCGTCGCTGCGATTGATGGTGACAATCAATCCTCCACTTTTGGCAGCATGCCTAATTTAAGTCGCCGACAAGCGACAGCAACCCCGTCGACAGCAGGGCAATACACTGCGCCTCCCGCACGTAAAGCGACTCGCGATCTTCAAGACGATCGCGTCAGTTTGCAGAGCGAGAAGACCAATGGCGGATCCATGACCAAACGCTTTGCCAACATGCTTAAGCAGTACAGCAATACAAGCGAAGAGAGCAGCTACCGAGATGAATCGGCCGACTCTCTGAACTCATTGCTGGAAAGACAAAATAAGCATCGTGAAGAGCAAAATGGCAATGTCCGTATTCGCGAAAACTCGCCTTTGGCAAAGCTGATTGCGGAAGACCGTCGTATTCCACGCCCTGAGCCTCGTCTTGACCCAACGCGTTACGACCGCCGTAAGCCTCAAACTGAGCAGGAAGAAGGTTCTAACGAGCTAGAGAACATGCGCGAAGAGATGACATCGATTCGTCGTTTGCTTGAGCATCAGGTATCGGGTTTATTGTGGCAGGAAGTGGAAAGAAGAGAACCGCTGCGCGCCATGCTTATCAAACGTCTCGAGCGTATGGGTGTGTCGCCTGAATTGGCGGATCAGATGGCGTGTTACATTCCAGAAGATACCAAGCCTGCCCGTGCATGGAAGGCTTTGCTCGCTTTGGTCTCAGACCAAATTAATGTCACCAAGCAAGATATTTTAAAGCGTGGTGGGGTTGTGGCGTTGTTAGGGCCAACGGGTGTTGGCAAAACCACCACCATCGCAAAATTGGCAGCAAGAGCGGCTATGGAGTATGGCGCGAACAATGTCGCGCTTGTCACCACAGACACCTACCGTATTGGCGCTCACGAACAGCTTTCGATCTACGGCAGAATAATGGGATGTCCTGTAAAAGTTGCTAAAGATTCTAGTGAGTTAGCCGATGTAATCTATCAGCTTAGAAACAGAAAACTGATTTTAGTTGATACAGCAGGTATGGGGCAGCGCGATGTACGTTTATCAGAGCAGCTCGATACGCTCATGCAAGAGAGTGGGGAAGTAATACACAGCTATCTGGTACTTCCCGCTACAGCTCAAAGACGAGTGCTGCAAGAGACCATTGATCATTTTCGAAGAATTCCACTTTCAGGTTGTATCCTGACCAAACTGGATGAGTCACTCAGTTTGGGCGAATTTGTCAGTGTTGTGATTCAAAACGCGTTACCTGTGGCGTATATCGCCAATGGGCAGCGAGTTCCCGAAGATATCGTGATAGCACAACCAAAATATTTGATCGCGAAAGCGAATGAACTGCTTGAGAAGTCGACAGAGAATGAACCTCACTACTGGAACAGTGACAACGAAGGATTCTAGGCGGCGGACTACTATGACTGAGAATATGATACACGATCAAGCTAGCGGCCTCCGTCGCTTAACACAACCATCATTGACCAAAGTGATTGCAGTTACTGGCGGTAAAGGTGGCGTGGGTAAATCAAATGTGACCCTAGGTTTGGCCATTGCGATGGCTCGCCAAGGTAAGAAAGTAATGGTACTGGATGCTGACCTAGGTCTGGCTAATGTCGACGTTATGCTCGGAATTCGTTCAAAACGTAACTTAGGACATGTATTAGCAGGTGAATGTGAGCTAAAAGATGCTATTGTTGAAGGACCATATGGTATTAAAATAATACCAGCCACTTCTGGAACACAGAGTATGACAGAGCTTTCACATGCACAACATGTGGGTCTGATTCGTGCTTTTGGTAGCCTAGAAGACGATATGGATGTGTTGCTGATAGATACAGCAGCCGGCATTTCTGATATGGTAATCAGTTTTTCACGTGCAGCTCAGGATGTGATTGTCGTAGTGTGTGATGAACCTACCTCAATTACCGATGCATATGCTTTAATTAAGCTATTGAGTAAAGAGCATCAGGTTCAACGCTTCAAGATTGTTGCAAATATGGTCAGAAGCTACCGAGAAGGTCGAGAATTGTTTGCAAAATTGACGTTGGTCACAGAGCGATTCTTGAATGTGAGCCTCGAACTCGTAGCATGTATTCCGTTAGATGATAAAGTTCGACAAGCGGTTAAAAAACAAAAAATTGTTGTGGACGCTTTCCCGCGTTCACCAGCCGCCTTGGCCATCAGTTCGTTAGCAAATAAAGCGCTGACCTGGCCAATTCCAAAGAGCCCAAGTGGTCATTTGGAATTCTTTGTCGAACGATTGCTGACGCGTAATGCATTTATAGAGGAACCTTTTGGTGAATAAAGCGCTCACTTATGACCAGCATGCAAATGTGAACAGTCAAAAACTGTTCATAGAAAGGTATTCTGTGCTGGTCAAACGCATTGCTCACCATTTGTTAGGGCGATTGCCTCCTAGTGTTCAGGTCGAGGATCTGATCCAAGCGGGTATGATTGGCCTGATAGAAGCTCAACAAAATTATGACGCCTCAAAAGGCGCAAGTTTTGAAACTTATGCTGGCATTCGTATCCGTGGTGCTATGCTTGATGATATCAGGCGTGGTGATTGGGTGCCTCGTTCGGTACACAAAAGCAATCGAGAGATTAGCCAAGCGATAGCCGAACTCGAGGGATTGCTAAACCGAGATCCTACTGATGCCGAAGTAGCAAAGCACATGGGATTGTCTTTAGAGCAGTATCACGGTGCTTTGACAGATATCAATTGTTCTCGCTTGATTGGTATTGAAGATCTTGGTGTGTCGGATGATGTGATCACCTCGGTGGAAGATTCAGAAAACAATACCCCGTTTAAGGGCGTTGCTGATGAATATTTCAGAAAAGCGCTGGTTGAATCAATAAAACAATTACCAGAACGTGAAGCTTTGGTACTTTCGCTCTATTATGATGAAGAGCTAAACTTAAAAGAAATTGGGGAAATTCTGAGTGTTAGCGAGTCTCGCGTCAGTCAGATATTGAGCCAGTCAATGCAACGTTTGCGCACTAAGCTTAGTGCTTGGACACAAAATGATTAAAACACTGATTTTGACATTCAGTGGAGGCAATTTTGAATAAAAACATGAAGATCCTTATTGTTGACGATTTCTCAACAATGCGCCGTATTGTAAAGAACCTGCTTCGTGATTTGGGTTTCAATAACACTCAAGAAGCTGATGATGGTCTGACAGCGTTACCTATGCTGAAAAAAGGTGATTTCGATTTCGTCGTTACGGATTGGAATATGCCTGGCATGCAGGGTATCGATCTGCTGAAAAACATTCGTGCAGACGCTGAACTGAAGCATCTACCAGTGCTGATGATCACCGCAGAAGCGAAGCGTGAGCAGATCATCGAAGCGGCTCAAGCAGGCGTTAATGGTTACATTGTTAAGCCATTCACCGCAGCAACCCTGAAAGAAAAACTAGATAAAATTTTTGAACGTTTATAAACCTCGTTTGAAGATTACTTCGTCAGAGCTGCTATAAGCATTCATGCAATGCCAACCATTATATTGGCAGCTCATAAACGCAGCATGCTTCCGAAGCATAAACGAAAAGGGTCTATTCAGAATGATCTCATTAGAGCAAGCAAAGTCTCTAGTTGAATTACTGGAACAGGGAGAGCAGGCAGCCGCCGATGAGCTGGTTGCGTCAATCTATGAGGAAAAAGGCAATCCAATGCTGCAAGAGATTGGTTCGCTTACTCGAGATCTGCACACTTCCCTGAAGAATTTCAGCTTAGATCAACGGATGACAGAAATTACAAACGATGAAATCCCAGATGCAAGGGATCGCCTTCAATATGTCATCGAAAAAACCGAACTCGCAGCAAACAAGACCATGGATGCTGTCGAGCTCTGTCTCCCAATAGCCGATAATCTTCACGAATGCTTGCTACAAGTCCGTCCTCAGTGGAATGAACTGATGCACGGTCGCATCGAATTGAGTGAATTCAAGGCCCTTTGCCATCGTATCGAAGATCTTTTAGTTCAAGTCGAAGGCGATAGCACAGAATTACGCGGCCAGTTAACAGAAATTTTGATGGCACAAGATTTCCAAGACTTAACTGGGCAGATTATCCGTCGCGTCATCACACTCGTAAACGAAGTGGAAGGGCGATTGGTCGATATCCTAACGGTGTTTGCTGGAAATAAACCGCCGAAGGACAAAACTCAAGAAACACAGAATCTTGCCGAAAAAGAAAAAAGTGGCAGCGAGCCAGAGGGTCCGATTTTGCACCCCGAGTTGCGTGAAGACGCAGTTGCATCGCAGGATGAAGTCGATGATTTGTTATCCAGTCTTGGATTTTAAAGGTAACGTATGAGCTACGATTTAGACGAAGATATCCTTCAGGACTTTCTAATAGAAGCCGGGGAAATTCTGGAACTGCTTTCTGAGCAGTTAGTAGAATTGGAAAATAATCCAGAAGACAGGGATCTTCTCAATGCTATTTTCCGTGGATTCCATACCGTTAAAGGTGGCGCTGGATTTTTGTCGCTCACCGAGCTGGTTGAAACTTGCCATGGTGCGGAAAACGTGTTCGACGTATTGCGTAATGGTCAACGTTCCGTTTCTCCAAGCCTAATGGATACAATGCTGCGTTCCTTAGACACAGTAAACCATCAGTTTAAAGCGGTTCAAGATCGAGAGCCTCTCGAAGCAGCGGATCCTGAGTTGCTCGACGAGCTGCATCGTTTGTGTCGCCCTGAATCGGAAGATGAAGTGGCTGCACCAGTTGCAGAAGAAGTCGTTGTAGCAGAGCCTGAACCTGAAATTATTCCAGAACCTGTAGTCGAAGCGCCTGCGCCAGCCAGCTCCGCGATTTCTTCAGTGGATGAAATCACTCAAGATGAGTTTGAAAAACTGCTTGATGAGCTGCATGGCAAAGGGGCCGCACCGAGCGCACAAGCAGCAGCGCCAGCAGCACCGACGCCACCACCAGTGAGCGCATCGGTAGATAGCGGTGACATCACGGACGACGAATTTGAAAAACTGTTAGACGAATTACACGGTGCGGGCAAAAGCCCATCGGCGTCTGACTTCCAAGCAACGCCACCACCAGAGCCAGCTAAACCAGCGGCAAAAGCACCAAGTGCTGGTGATAGCGACTTGATGACCGACGAAGAGTTCGAAAAGCTATTAGATGAGCTGCATGGTTCAGGTAAAGGTCCTACCCTTGAGGAGTTGGATTTCGCAACCAAGCCTGCATCAGCAAATGTCGCTCCTGCGCCAGAGCCAGCTAAACCAGCAGCACCAGTTGCGCCGAAGCCAGCGGCGGCGCCTGCACCAGCTCGCGCAGAAGTGAAAGCGCCGGCGGTGCAAGAAGCGAAAGCCCCCGCGACTCAACAAGCAGCGAAGAAACCACAGGCAGAAGCGACGGTACGTGTTGATACATCGACGCTGGACACCATCATGAACATGGTTGGTGAGCTTGTACTGGTTCGAAATCGTCTTTTGAGTCTCGGTCTGAATAGTAACGATGAAGAGATGGCGAAAGCGGTAGCTAACCTAGATGTGGTGACCGCGGACCTGCAAGGCGCAGTAATGAAAACGCGCATGCAGCCCATTAAGAAAGTATTTGGCCGCTTCCCTCGCGTTGTTCGTGACTTGGCGCGTAACCTACAAAAAGACATCGTGCTGGAAATGCGCGGTGAAGAAACGGATCTCGATAAAAACCTGGTTGAGGCGCTTGCGGATCCTTTGATCCACTTGGTGCGTAACTCGGTTGACCATGGTATTGAGATGCCTGATGACCGTGCAAAAGCAGGTAAGTCTCGCACGGGTAAAGTGATACTCTCTGCATCTCAAGAGGGTGACCATATCGAACTCGCGATCATCGATGATGGCGGCGGTATGGACCCAGATAAACTTCGTGGCATCGCAGTGAAACGCGGCATGATGGATGAAGATGCTGCTGGACGTTTATCTGACAAAGAATGTTTCAACTTGATCTTTGCCCCCGGATTCTCCAGTAAAGAGAAAATATCAGACATTTCTGGACGTGGTGTAGGTATGGACGTGGTGAAAACCGCGATCAATACCCTAAATGGCTCGATTGATATCGATTCAGAGTTGGGCAAAGGAACCAAGATTACCATCAAAGTTCCGTTGACCTTGGCGATTCTACCAACACTTATGGTTGGTGTGGCTGGCCATCCGTTTGCGTTGCCATTGGCTTCTGTAAATGAAATCTTCCATTTAGATCTTAGCCGTACCAACGTTGTTGATGGTCAGTTAACCATCATCGTACGTGAAAAAGCGATTCCGCTGTTCTATCTACAAAACTGGCTCGCACCGAAGTCTGGTAAAGCGCAACTGCGCAAAGGACATGGTCACGTCGTTATCGTACAAATCGGCAGTCAACGCGTCGGTTTTGTTGTGGATACCTTGATTGGTCAAGAAGAAGTGGTTATCAAGCCATTAGACAACTTACTGCAAGGTACACCGGGTATGGCGGGTGCAACGATCACCAGTGATGGGCATATTGCTCTGATTCTGGATGTTCCTGATTTACTTAAGCAGTACGCAGCGGCATCGCGTCTGTAATCAGGGCTTAGTATTACAATAAGGATTCAAATGGCGATAAAAGTATTAGTAGTTGATGACTCCAGTTTTTTCCGACGTCGGGTGAGCGAGATCATCAATGCAGAATCGCGCCTAGAAGTGATTGATGTGGCGGTAAATGGTAAAGAGGCGGTTGAAAAAGCCAAACGCCTCAAGCCGGACGTCATCACTATGGACATTGAAATGCCTGTCATGGACGGCATTTCAGCTGTTCGTGAAATCATGGCGTCGGTACCGACGCCTATTTTGATGTTTTCTTCGCTTACTCATGATGGTGCAAAAGCAACGCTAGATGCACTGGATGCCGGAGCTTTGGATTTCTTACCGAAGAAATTTGAAGATATTGCTCGTAACCGAGATGAAGCCGTTTCGCTACTGCAACAGCGCGTCATTCAGATTGCTTCAAAGCGTGCATTTATGCGTCGTCCTGTGGCCTCTTCTACGCCAGTTCAAGAAAGACCACAAAGTACGTTAAATCGCCCAACGACAGGGTTACGCCGTGAGGCGCCTGCACAAGCCCCCGTTTCTCGTGCGCCTGTGGCGGCTAAGTTCAGAGCTTCAGGAAAAAAATACCAGCTGACTGCGATTGGTACCTCAACTGGTGGGCCTGTCGCATTGCAGAAAATTCTGACCAAGCTACCAGCAAATTACCCTCATCCCATTGTACTTATCCAGCACATGCCTGCGACATTTACAGCCGCTTTTGCTAGCCGCCTAAACTCACTGTGTAAGATTCAAGTGAAAGAAGCGGAAGATGGCGACGTGCTACAAGCGGGCGTCGCTTATTTGGCGCCAGGTGGCAAGCAGATGATGATTGATGGCCGCCCTGGAGCTGCAAGATTGCGCATTATTGATGGTGGTGAACGCATGAACTACAAGCCTTGCGTGGACGTCACTTTTGGATCTGCAGCGAAAATTTACGCCGACAAAGTTCTCTCTATGGTGTTGACCGGGATGGGTGCGGATGGCCGTGAAGGTGCGCGCATGCTGAAATCGGCAGGGGCGACTATCTGGGCTCAGGATGAAGATAGCTGTGTTGTTTATGGCATGCCACAGGCTGTGGCCAAAGCAGGATTGTCAACTGAAGACCTGCCTTTGGAACGTATCGCCGAACGTATGCTAGTTGAAGTGGGACTAGCATAAGGACAGATATGATAGTTTGGAGTGTTGCAAATCAAAAAGGTGGTGTTGGTAAAACCACCACCACAGTCACTCTAGCTGGGCTACTGAGCAAAAAAGGCCATCGTGTTCTTTTGGTTGACACCGATCCACACGCATCACTAACGACCTATCTAGGCTTCGACCCCGATGCGGTCACCAGCAGCCTATTTGATCTTTTTCAACTTAAAGAGTTTACGCGTGAAGCGGTTAAACCGTTGTTGTTGAAAACAGATGTGGAAGGGATCGATATCATACCCGCACACATGTCTTTGGCGACCTTAGACCGAGTGATGGGCAACCGCAGTGGAATGGGCTTAATCTTAAAGCGTGCGTTAATCGCGTTGTCCAAAGATTATGACTATGTGCTGATTGATTGTCCGCCAATTCTTGGCGTCATGATGGTCAATGCTCTGGCGGCCAGTGACCGAATCTTAATTCCAGTTCAAACGGAATTCTTAGCCATGAAAGGCTTAGAGCGAATGATTCGTACGCTCGCGATTATGCAAAAATCGCGTCGAGATCCCTTTAAAGTCACCATTGTGCCAACGATGTACGACAAACGCACCAAGGCGTCGTTACAAACATTAACGCAGCTTAAGAAAGATTACCCAAATCAAGTTTGGACATCGGCGGTGCCCATTGACACCAAGTTCAGAGACGCGAGCTTAAAACGTTTACCCGCTTCGCATTTTGCAGAAGGAAGCCGCGGGGTATTTGCCTACAAACAATTGCTGATTTACTTAGAGAGGTTAGCGATTGATGAGTAGCAAAGAAGCGGTGTTATCCAGTGAAAAAGCGTTAGATGATTACTTCAGCGCACTCTTAGACGAAGAGCAAGAGCTGGAGCTTATTGTTGAAGAGGATGAGCAGACTGCCGATTGGTCAGGGGCATCTTACGAACCAGAACTGCAAATCAAGTATTCAGAGCCAGAGTCTTATAGCTATGCCGAAACAGAGCTAAAAGAATTTGAAGCACCGAATCTGGAAGATGTTGAACGCTTACTCAGTCAACTTGAGTCAACCAATGTCGTTGACGAATTGGGTATCGACGAAATTTTGGCGCAGAACACCGCGTCCATCGCTGAGCTTCAGCAAGAAACCAGTCAGGTTGCCGAAGACGTCGCTGTCATCGAAGAAGAACCTGTCGCCATCTTGGAAGAGGAAATCCAAGATTGGACAGTAGAAACCGAGGTGGTTGAAGAGATTCAGGATTGGCAAGTCGATGTCGAGGAGCCAGAAATTGCGCCTGTCGAGATCGAACCTGAAGTTGAAACCATTGAGGCTGAAGTAGAGCAAATCGCCGAAGACGTTCAGGTTGAGTTAGAAACGCAAACGTCTGCTAGTGAACAGAAAGATTGGACGTCGACTCAACGAGATATCGCTTTCCAAGTGCTCTATTTTGACGTCAACAGCGTCACCTTTGCTGTTCCGTTGGATGAGTTGGGTGGCATCCATCAACTGACACAGTTGAACCACTTAATCGGCAGGCCGGGTTGGTACCTAGGCTTGCAAACCAATCGGGATCAGCAACTGGATGTGGTTGATACGGCACGTTGGGTCATGCCAGACAAACTGGCTGATGAAGAATACAAATCGAACTATCAATATATTGTCATGCTAGGTAATAGCATGTGGGGTTTAGCCAGCAATAAGTTGCTGGGCACTGAGCTTCTTTATCCAGAAAAAGTGCGTTGGCGCGAGCAATCGGGTAAGCGTCCTTGGCTTGCTGGCATGGTGAAAGAGAAAATGTGTGCTTTAATTCATGTAGACGCATTAATTTCCATGCTAAATGCCGGGCTGGATGTAAAATCATTAAATTCAGAATTTTGAGAAGTCGGGAACGACATTAACGAGGATTAGCCATGTCTCATTCTAACGAAGTAGAAGTTAAAAAAGATCACACAAATGATGAAGTACTTCAGTGGGTGACGTTCCAGCTGGAAGAAGAAACTTACGGCATTAACGTAATGCAAGTTCGTGAAGTGCTTCGTTATACAGAAATTGCACCTGTTCCGGGCGCGCCAGATTACGTTTTAGGCATCATCAACCTACGTGGTAACGTCGTAACGGTTATCGATACACGTTCTCGTTTTGGTTTGATGGAAGGTGAAGTGACAGACAACACCCGTATCATCGTGATTGAATCTGAGCATCAAGTGATTGGTATCTTAGTCGATAGTGTTGCGGAAGTGGTTTACCTACGTTCATCTGAAATTGACTCGACGCCTTCTGTGGGCACAGACGAAAGCGCGAAATTCATCCAAGGTGTAAGCAACCGTGACGGCAAACTATTGATTCTAGTTGACCTTAACAAGCTACTGACCGACGAAGAATGGGATGAAATGGCTCATCTATAATGGTTGAGATGTTTTCTAATAGTCCAGCGTTGCTTGTCGGTGTTGGACTTTTCGTCTTACTGTTGTTGGTTGTGCTTCAGCTACGGATAAAAGCGACGTTGCAAGCGCGTTTGGATAGCCAAGGGCAGAAGCTGCGTAGCAGCGAGAAAGAGTTACAAAAAGCGAACAAGCAGCTATTAGAAGTGAGATCGGTTGTTATCGGTTTAGGCCAACGCGTCAGTGAGCAACAAGAGATCATTCAACACTTAACAGAGCGCGTGGTTGAGCTTGAGCAAGCGGATACCGACGGGCGTTTGTATACTCGAGCCAGCAAAATGGTTCAACTTGGCGCAGACGTCAACGAACTGATTAAAGAGTGCGAACTGCCAAAAGCAGAAGCCGAGTTGATGCTTTCTCTGCAAAAGAAAATTGCAGGTAAAGAGAAAATTCCACCGCTAAGCAGCCAATTGTCGGACTTAGACGAAACGGCAGCAAAAAAAGCACCGACGCGTCGCCGATAGTGTGATTTAAACAGTTAGAGAGACAAAAAGAAGCTTCGGCTTCTTTTTTTTTGTATTTGGCCAAAAACGGCCATTTCTCCATGATTCATGCATCTGAAGGAATAGAGGTGGAAAGTTCAAGGAACTCAATAAAATTGAGAGACTTATCACTCTATAGAGGTAAATTTAAATAAATGTGATAACAGGTTAACAAATTCTCACCAACTGACAAACATAGAGGCTTTGTTATCCTGTCTTGTCACTTATTAGGTGTGTTAATATACCCCTCTAATTTGTGTCGCTATGAATCCTTATGCTAGAAGTATCCAATTTAACTGCTATTCGCGATGAACGCGTCCTTTTTGAAAATCTTCAGTTTGAAATCAAACCCGGTGAGTTGGTGCAGATTGAAGGTCGAAACGGTACGGGTAAAACAACGCTACTTCGAATCGTGACTGGGCTTGGCGATAGAGATGAAGGCGCCATCAAATGGAAAGGGGAGGCGATCGAAAAAAGCCGCGACCAGTTCCATCAAGACTTGCTTTTTTTAGGTCATCAAACCGGGGTAAAAAGAGAGCTCACCGCGTTTGAAAATTTACGCTTTTATCAATCGATTCATAATTCAGATTCCTCTTCAGAACGGATTTTTCATGCCCTGACTCAAGTTGGATTGGCAGGTCGAGAAGATGTGCCCGTTGCACAATTGTCTGCTGGGCAGCAGAGACGCGTGGCGTTGGCTCGTCTTTGGTTAAGTCATCAGATTCTTTGGATTCTTGATGAGCCGTTAACCGCCATCGACAAACAGGGTGTCAAAGTACTTGAGTCACTGTTTTCCAACCATGTCGATAATGGGGGCATCGTAATCTTGACGACACACCAAGATATGTTTACAGATAGCCCGAAACTAAGAAAAATTAAATTGGGTGATTGAGATGATTGCTGCAATGACAACCATTATTCGCCGTGAGCTGCTTATTGCCTTTCGTCGCCAAGCTGACATTTTGAACCCACTGTGGTTCTTTATCATTGTCATTACGTTGTTCCCCCTCAGTATTGGTCCTGAGCCAAATTTGTTAGCACGTATTGCAGCAGGCATTGTTTGGGTAGCGGCATTGCTATCTGCTCTATTATCTTTAGAGCGTCTGTTTCGCGATGATTTTCAAGATGGTGCGCTTGAACAAATGATGTTGATGCCGATCCCATTGCAACTTGTGGTGATTTCAAAGGTCATAGCTCATTGGTTATTAACGGGACTGCCATTGATACTGATCAGTCCGTTGTTGGCGATTTTGCTCTCTTTGGATTTTAATACGTGGCTTTCGGTGGTACTGACGCTTCTTGTCGGAACGCCAACGCTGAGTTTTATCGGTGCAATTGGTGTGGCGTTAACGGTTGGATTACAAAAAGGCGGTGTATTACTCAGCCTGTTAATCTTGCCTTTGTATATCCCAATTTTGATTTTTGCGACGTCAGCGATTGATGCTGCAGCATTGGGTATGACGTATAACGGCCAGTTAGCCATATTGGGAGCAATGTTGGTCGGCGGTATGACACTGACACCGTTTGCCATTAGCGCCGCCCTGAGAGTCAGCGTTAACTAACTATACCGAGAATGATTAACTGAGGTTAATACAAGATCGGATCAAAGAATTATTATTAAAGCACTGCTAGTGTAACACGCTAAGTTTGTGCCTGAGTGAAGTAAGAGTGAGAACTAAACATGTGGAAATGGCTCCATCCTTATGCAAAGCCAGAAACAGCCTACCAGCTTAGTGGTAAGTTGTTACCTTGGTTTTCCGTTTTAGCCCTGATCTTTTTGACGGTAGGTACAGTGTGGGGACTTGCATTCGCACCCTCCGACTATCAACAAGGTGACAGTTTTAGAATCATCTATATCCACGTCCCATCTGCGATTTGGTCGATGGGTGTGTACATGTCGATGGCCATTGCCGCATTTATCGGCCTAGTTTGGCAAGTCCGTCTTTCTGAAATGGCAGCGTTGGCGATGGCGCCAATCGGTGCTGTTTATACCTTTATTGCGTTGGTAACAGGTGCCGTATGGGGTAAGCCGATGTGGGGCACTTGGTGGGTATGGGATGCTCGCCTGACTTCAGAATTAATTCTTCTATTTCTTTACTTGGGTGTGATTGCGCTTTATCACGCATTTGATGACCAGAAAACAGCGGCAAAAGCAGCGGGCATCCTGGCCATTGTTGGTGTGATTAACCTGCCAATTATTCACTTCTCCGTAGAGTGGTGGAATACCTTGCACCAAGGTGCCACCATTACCAAATTTGCTAAGCCTTCCATTGCTTCGACCATGTTATGGCCGCTGCTAACAAATATTTTGGGCTTTGCGTTTTTCTTTGCCGCGGTGACGATGGTTCGTTTCCGTAATGAAATCATCAGTAAAGAAAGTCATCGTCCTTGGGTGCGCCAGTTGGCGCTTGGCAAGACTCAGTGAGGGTTTTAGATCATGCATTTTGAATCTCTGAGCGAATTTTTTGCTATGGGTGGGTACGCTTCTTACGTGTGGGGCGCTTTTGGTATTACCTTTTTGGCCATGCTGATTCTATTGATCAGCAGCTTACGTCGTAGCGATGCGCTTCTTAAAGAAGTAAAAGCGAAGATAGATCGTCAGGCACGTATCGATGCCGCGAAGAATATGGAGAACACCCTATGAATCCAAGACGTCAAAAGAGACTGGGGATTATTTTAGCGATTTTAATCGGTGTCAGTGCCACTATCGGTTTGATGATCTACGCCTTGAACCAAAACATGGACCTTTTCTATACCCCAACCGAATTGGTGAATGGCAAAGATGATGGCACTAAGCCAGAAGTTGGTCAGCGCCTACGTATTGGTGGAATGGTGGTGATGGGGTCTGTGAGACGTGATCCAGAATCTCTCAAAGTACGCTTTGATCTTGCGGATGTGGGCCCTAAAGTGACCATCGAGTACGAAGGTATCCTGCCAGACTTGTTCCGTGAAGGACAAGGTATCGTGGCTCAAGGTGTCTTAAAAGACGCCACGACGGTTGAAGCGTTTGAAGTTTTAGCAAAACATGATGAAGAGTACATGCCACCAGAAATCGCAGAGGCGATGAAAAAAACGCATGCACCGCTTCAATACTCTGAAGAACAAAAACAAGGAAGCGGCCAATGATTGCTGAAATCGGTCACTTTGCCCTCATCGTCTCACTGGCGATGGCGGTATTATTGAGCTTACTGCCCCTGTGGGGAGCCTCAAACAACAACACCATGTTAATGAACAGTGCACGTCCGCTCTCTTGGGCAATGTTCATCATGCTGTTTATCTCTTTCATCGTGCTGAGTTACGGCTTCTATGCCAATGACTTCACGTTGCAATACGTCGCAAGCAACTCAAATAGCCAGTTACCTTGGTATTATCGCCTTACCGCGGTGTGGGGTGCGCATGAAGGTTCATTGTTGCTATGGGTACTTATCCAAGCCGCATGGACGGTTGCGGTGGCCACATTCAGTCGCGGCATGCCACAAGAATCTGTGGCGCGAGTACTTGCAGTGATGGGGATGATTTCAGTTGGTTTCCTGCTGTTTATTATCGTTACTTCAAACCCATTCTTGCGTACGTTGCCATTCTTCCCAGTCGATGGTCGTGATCTAAACCCACTGTTGCAAGACCCGGGTTTGATTGTTCACCCACCTATGCTCTACATGGGTTACGTTGGCTTCTCTGTGGCATTCTCTTTTGCGATTGCCTCGCTGATGACAGGTCGTCTTGATACTGCGTGGGCTCGTTGGTCTCGCCCGTGGACAACCGCTGCATGGGTTTTCCTGACATTAGGTATTGCACTTGGATCTTGGTGGGCATACTACGAGCTTGGCTGGGGTGGTTGGTGGTTCTGGGATCCAGTAGAAAACGCCTCTTTCATGCCTTGGCTTGCGGGTACGGCGCTAATGCATTCACTTGCGGTTACTGAAAAACGCGGTACGTTTAAAGCCTGGACAGTGCTACTGGCGATCTCTGCGTTCTCATTAAGCTTGTTGGGTACTTTCTTAGTCCGTTCAGGCATCTTGGTTTCGGTGCACGCGTTTGCATCCGATCCTTCTCGCGGTATGTTTATTCTTGGTTTCCTCGTCTTTGTGATTGGTGGTTCGTTGCTGCTGTTTGCTGTTAAAGGTGCAGCGGTGCGCGTGCGTGGTAATTTTGACTTGGTTTCTCGAGAGAATGCGCTACTGGCAAACAACGTACTATTGATTGCCGCCTTAGTGGTTGTGTTGGTGGGTACGCTTTTACCATTAGTGCACAAGCAAATTGGTTTAGGCTCGGTTTCTATCGGCGCACCTTTCTTCGACATGCTATTTGCATGGCTGATGATGCCTTTTGCGTTCTTATTGGGCATTGGCCCTCTGATTCGTTGGAAGCGTGACCAACTTTCACACCTGATTAAACCAATGGCCATTTCTGGTGTGCTGGCATTTGCATTAGGCTACCTATGCGTCTATCTGTTCGCGGATTTCTTCGATGTGATGGCATACATTGGCTGGGTGATGGCTATCTGGATCATCGCAATGCACGGCTTCGAGCTTTATGAACGTGCAACGCATCGTCATCCATTCTTGACTGGTGTTCGTAAGCTACAACGTAGTCACTGGGCAATGATGTTGGGCCATGTTGGTCTCGCAGTGACGGTGATTGGTATTGCGATGGTGCAAAACTACAGTATTGAACGCGACGTGCGTTTGGCGCCTGGTGAGCATTTCCAAATTCAGGGTTACGATTTCTATTTCTCAGGTCTTCGTGACAAAGATGGTCCGAACTACGACGGCTATATCGCAGACTTTGAAATCACTCATAACGGTCAGTACGTCAATACATTGCATGCAGAAAAACGTTTTTATCGCACTGCAAAATCAATGATGACCGAGGCAGCAATTGACCGTGGCATCACGCGAGATCTCTATATTGCTATGGGTGAACGCTTGGAAGATAACCGTTCTTGGGCTGTTCGTATTTACTACAAACCGTTTGTACGTTGGATCTGGGCAGGTTCTCTGATTATGTCGTTTGGTGGCTTGTTGGCCATGTCAGACAGGCGTTACCGTTTCCGTAAAAGCAACAAAGCCGAGACGAAAACCAAGCTAAATGAGCAAGAGGCATAAGATGAACAAGAAAATTCTGTTTATACCGTTGTTTGCCTTTATGGCACTGGCTGTGGTTTTTGCCACTCAGTTGGTTAAAAACCAACAAGGTGATGATCCAACCAAGCTGGAATCGGTTTTGGTGGGCAAGCCTGTGCCAACTTTTAAGCTGGAAGATCTGGCTGAACCAGGAAAGCTCTACGATCAGTCGGTTTTCAAAGGTGAACCGCTGCTGCTTAATGTCTGGGCGACTTGGTGTCCAACGTGTTACGCCGAACACCAATACCTCAACGAACTTGCTGGCAAAGGCGTCAAGATAATCGGTATGAACTACAAAGATGATCGCACCAAAGCGGTGGGGTGGTTGAATGACTTAGGCAATCCATACCTCATTAGTTTGTTCGATGGTAATGGCATGCTTGGTCTCGATCTTGGTGTTTACGGTGCGCCGGAGACCTTCATTATCGATGCCAACGGCGTGATCCGTTACCGTCATGTTGGGGATGTAAACCCGCGTAACTGGGCTGAAACGCTGGAACCGCTTTACAACAAATTGGTCGAGGAGGCGAAACAATGAAAAAGCTTCTTTTAGCCCTTTTTGCTGCAATTACCTTCTCGCTTGCGGCACACGCAGCGATTGAGGTGTATGAGTTTGATAACCTTCAGCAGGAACAACAGTTCAAAGAGTTAGGGCATACCTTGCGTTGTCCGAAGTGTCAGAACAACACAATTTCCGACTCCAATGCCGAGCTAGCTCAAGATTTGCGCCAGAAAGTGTATGAGATGACCAAAGAAGGCAAGTCTAAGCAAGAAATCGTTGATTACATGATTGCTCGCTACGGAAACTTCGTGACTTACAACCCACCACTGACGCCAGCAACATCCATTTTGTGGCTAGGACCCATTGGGGTTATTGTCATTGGTTTTACTTTGATTGTTTTGAGAAGCCGTAAACGCAAAACAGCCAACCAAGCCGAGGATGAGGCATGGGATGCTGAAAAAGAAGCTCGTCTTAAAGCGTTATTAGACGAAGAGAACAACGGAGACAAACAATAATGACTCTTTTTTGGTTATCCACTGTCGCGCTTACTTTGGTGGCGTGCGCATTGATTGCAATGCCGTTGTTAAAGCAAAAAGCCAATAATGACGACATATTACGCGACGAGCTGAATAAAGCTTTCTATAAAGATCGCCTCTCAGAACTTGAGGAAGAAACATCAGAAGGGTTGGTTGAAGATCAGCAAGATTTGATTGCTGACCTGAAACAATCGCTGCTCGATGATGTACCGGGAGAAAAGAAACAAGCAGAAAGCAAAATTTCGCCGATGGCCGTCTTGATCCCGTCGGTGATTTTGACTGTCGCGCTAAGCTATGGTCTATACATCAAGTTTGGTGCCTATCAAGATGTGGTGAAATGGCAAGAAGTGAATGCGAACTTGCCTGAGCTTTCGAAAAAATTGATGTCTTCCAGCGCTGAACCGTTAAGCGACGATGAAATGGAAGATCTGACTTTAGCATTGCGTACTCGTCTGCATTATCAGCCTGATGATGCGACAGGGTGGTTGTTACTAGGCCGCATTGCTCTGGCGAATCGCGACGTCAACACCGCGATTGATGCGATGCAAAAAGCGTTTGATCTGCAACCAGAAGATGCTGACATCAAACTGGGTTACGCACAGGCACTGATGTTGTCACAAGACGAAATGGACCAAAATACGGCACGTTCGATTTTGAGCCAGTTGGTTCGCGAAGACTATGTTGACTTACGCGTATTCTCTTTGCTGGCATTTGATGCATTTGAACGCCAAGACTTTGCTGCAGCCATTAAGTACTGGAGCATCATGCAACAAATGATTGGTCCAGAAGACAGCCGATACGAAATGTTGGCGCGCAGTATTGAAAGTGCCAAGCAGCGTATGGGCGAGAATGTCGCCACAGGCAAGAGCGTTGCCGTTACCATCGAGCTTAGCCCGCAAGTGCAGGCGGATCCAAACTCAGTGCTGATCGTCTCTATACATAATGCGGATGGCTCACCAATGCCTGTTGCTGCGGCTCGTTACCCACTGGGGACATTCCCTCGCACCGTGGTATTGGATGATGGCAATAGCATGATGCAAGGACAAAAGCTTTCTAGCTTAAGTGAGCTGATGGTTCGTGCCCGTATCGATAGTGATGGTAACGTGGCCACTCGTGACGGTGACTGGTATGGCGAAAGCGAACCCGTTGCGTTAGGAACACCAGTGACAGTCAGTATTAATAATCAATATTAATCTTGTTGGCTATCAAGTAGAATCATCAAGGTCAGTGAATACTGGCCTTGATTTTTATCTATCGGCAAAATAGTTGCCAACGAAATGGAAATAAAAATGCATTACAAGGGGAAGTCTCTCGCGACACTATTACTACTCTTGTTCGGCTTGGCTGGATGTTCAAGTGTGCCAGACGAGCAACAAGAGCAGAACGATGAGGCATCGGCACAACACCACTATGAAGGCGATCCGTTTGAGTCGTTTAACCGCTCAATGTGGACCATCAACTACGATTATCTTGACCCTTATATCGTACGTCCTGTCTCTTTGGCTTACGTTGAGTACACGCCTGGGCCAGTAAGAGTCGGCGTCGCCAATTTCCTCTCTAACCTCGATGAGCCTTCCAGCATGGTGAATAACATCATTATGGGAAATGGGCAGCGAGCGGTGGACCACTTCAACCGTTTCTGGATTAACTCGACTTTTGGCTTGCTCGGTTTGATCGACATTGCCTCTGCAGCGGGCATCACCAAGCATGATGAAAAAGCGTTTAGCGACGCCGTCGGCCATTATGGCGTTGGTAATGGTCCCTATTTGATGATCCCTGGCTATGGTCCTTACACCGTAAGGGAAGTGACTGATACCGTTGATGGTATGTATGTTCCTCTGGTGTACCTCAATTTTTGGGCCGGGCTGGGTAAATGGGCGCTAGAAGGAATGGAAAAACGCGCCTTACTCGTGAATCAAGAAGGGCAGTTAGAAGCCTCTCCGGATCCTTACGCGTTAACTCGTGAAGTGTATCTCCAGCGCCAAGCATTCAAAGCGGAGATCAAAAAAGAGGAAGTGGATGATGAGGAAGAAGCGCTGCTTGATGAGTATTTAGACGAGTATTAGTCGTCGACTACAGGTGATGTTCATAGTCCTCTCAAACCCAATGAGCGATTAAAAAATCCGCAGATAGCGAAAATGAAAAAGGGCTTAGTCAACACTAAGCCCTTTTTGATCTGCGTATGAACGAGATTAGAAGCGGTAGTTCGCTTGAACACCAATTAGCCACACGTTACCCGTGGTTTCACCGACAAACTGACCGCCAATAGCTTGTGCTTTGTCATCCGATTCGTAACCACGTGATTCCTTAATTGGCGCATCTTTCGCAATGATGTAGGTAAAGCCTGCGTCTAGTGTGAAGTTCTGAGTCCAATCGTAAGTTGCACCAACACTCAGCCAAGTACGATCCGTTTCTGGGATGGTGATGGTACGGTTTTTGTCGCTCACGGCTGAGGTGTCATAAGCAATACCGGTTCTTAGTGCTAACTTAGGCTGTAATTGGTATGTCGCACCAACGGCAAAGCGGTAGTTGTCTTCCCAGTTTTCTACTTTCACCATCTGAGTCCCAGCTGTTTCCATATGGGCTTCCAATTTCTCGAAAGAGCTCCAGTCTGTCCAGTTGAAACTTGCATGCATAGCGATTTTTTCTGTCAACTGGTGGAAACTTGCTAGCTCTGCTGTTGCTGGCAAAGTAAGGTACATGTAACCATTATCGCGTGATTTAGGGATAGTCGTACCAAACCCAAACCCAACACCTTCTGCATGACCTTCTAATTTCAGTTCAACTTCAGATTTGTAGGTAAAGCCAACACGGTGATTCTCATTGATCTGCCACGCAGAACCTACTTGCCAACCCCATGTGGTATCGTCACCTTCCATGTATTTTAACGTGGTGCCTTGTGGTAGGTTGAGGATGTTCGTTTTTGGTGCTGTAGCGCCAAAGCTACCTTCAGCAATAATGTAGCGAATACCGCCACCAATACTGAACTGTTCATTCAGTTGGTAAGCTAGGTTTAAGTTCGCTTCTTTACTGATTACGCTGGCTTCATTGCCGAAATGAGAGGCAGCGAAATCTTTGCCTAGGTCAGTTTCCATACCGTAGTTGGTGCCTAGTGCAAAACCAATCGCAAGTTGGTCATTGTAACGATGTGAGATGTAAAGGTTTGGAATAACTGCGTCGTGCGCGAAGTCATCAGATGCAGAATCAGTGACTGCAACAGTTTGTCCGGTTGCTGGGTGTTGAAGCGTAGTGGTGCCTTTAACATCAATATTTGGGTTTACATAAATCGCGCCAACAGATACTTGTGTACCCTCTAGGTAGGTCAGCATCGCTGGGTTACGCCATTGTGCGCTTGCGTTGTCTGCCATCGCTGCTTCACCAGCGTATGCGCGGCCAAGGCCTGTTGCCGAGTATTCTGCTAGCTGGAAGCCTGCTGCATTTGCAAGATTTGCACTAGAAAGTAGGCCAAAAGCGACTGCTGTTGATAGAAGAGTCTTGTTGGTTTTCATTATGTTTGTTCGCTGAATAAGTGAATATGTGGGGACGAATTGTAGATCTAGAGCAAAAGCTTTAAAAACCAAATGCCAATAAAACAGTGTATTCAGACTAATTAACTATAAAAACGATACTGGATGATTGAATATGCTATTTGTTATCGGCTTGTTTTGAAATTTGAGCGTACACGCGTGTAATGAAATGGCCAATCCAGCAAACAGTTGTGCTCTGAAATAGTGAGATATAGAAGGGAAAATAAAGAAAAAGGGCTGGTAGACCAGCCCTTTAGCACAGAGGTTTTCTCTAATTTTCTATTAGAAAGTACGGCTATATTGTAAGCCGAACAAGATAGCGTCTGCGTGAGTTGTAGCCGTTAGTGATGACACGCCAGCAGTAGATTCATTAACCTTAACATCGTCACCCATCAGGTAGGTAAAACCAAAGTCAATGTTAGACTTAGTATCAATGTGGTAAGTAAAACCAGTAGATAGCCATTGACGATCTGAGTCAGGCACTGAAACTGATGTTAGTGAATCTTGTGCACTAGTGTCATACATATAACCCGCACGTAGCGTCCAGTCTTTGTTTAGGTAGTAAGTACCACCAATAGCGTAGTGCCAACCATCTTGCCATTCATAAGCTTTGTCGTAGCTTGCACCGATTGCTGGTGAATTGTCTTTTAAGTTACGGAACTCAATTTTATCAAACGTGCCCCAGCCAATGTATTGGATAGAGTAGTGAACCGCAAACTTGGTGTCGGTAATTTTGTGGTAACCCGAAAACTCCGCCATATCTGGTAGTGGTAGAGTGATCTTTTGGCCTTTGTCATCTTCCGCTTCCATTTCTGGGCTGTAGCGGTAAGAGAAACCAAAACGGTTGTTTTCATCTAGTTCAAATACAGTACCCACATTGAAACCAACAGCCCAGCCGTCTGCTTTGTCTACGTCGACTAAAGTGCCGATTAGAGCATGTTCACGTTTCATTGTGCCTTGGCCGTAGATGATGTCTAAACCAGCACCGAAGCTCCATTGCTCGTTAAGGCGATATGAACCTGCTAAGCCAAAGTTGGCGCTTTTCACATCCGTCAAGCCGCCGTATTCACGCGCAACGAAACTGTCATCAAACTCAGTTTTAGTACCAAAGTTTGAATAAGCATTAACACCCCAAGCAAACTTATCGTTTACTGGCATGATAAAGTGAATATTTGGCGCAATAGAAGTATCACCAGCGTCATCATAGTTCGATTCTTTACCCGCTGGAGCTGTTAAGCCTTGGTACCTTGCATCCTTCACTTCAATCATTGAAGTGATGCTTTCAAAACCAAGCGATAGGGCTTTTTCATCAAAAAGCGCCATAGCGGCTGGGTTACGTGCCATAACGGCGGCGTTATCTGCAATGACTGCATCACCGGCGAATGCGCGGCCGATACCTGTTGCAGATTGTGCATTAAGTTGGAAACCTGCTGCCATTGTTTGGCCTGAAGCCAATGCAACAGTCACTGCTAGGAGAGACTTTTTAAACAGACGCATGTTCTGAGTCATTTGATTATTCCTTTTTGTTGCCGCCTCTAAATGGGCGTTGTTTTTGAGCAATTGCTCAGTGGTGGCTGATCCTAGTCGTAAGAGTAGCAGATACAAATCCGACCATTGACCTAAAATGGGTGAAAATTGCAAAACTGGCGGTTATCTGGCAGGAAATGGCGGCTAAAGCGCATAAAATAGAGTTTTAACTCTACCGATATGAGTTTGGTGAATGGTTCTGTGAGGATTAATAATGTAAAAAGCCGCAAGTTAGCAGTAACTTGCGGCTTTTGTCGGCGAAATGCTGACTAAACGAGAGGTTTAATCATAGGTGCGAGTTTTTCAGCAAATTTCTTGGTGTCTTCGCCATTTTCTCCCACCAAGATCAAGCTGGTATCACCAATAGGAACGATAATGCCATTCATCCCGTCTTTGGCGAAATCAGCTTCTGCTGGGCTCTTAATTGGGGCGATAAACAGCGTGATCTTGCCTTTATCTCCCTGGAAAATCATATGCAATGCATTGGCATGGCCAAAACCACAGTGATTCAGGTAATAAACGTGGTATGGGAAGTTTGCATCAAAGTAGTAATCCAGTGGCGATAATTTGGCGTTGATCTGTACGGAGGTCACTTGCTCATCGATGTGTCGCACAAAGCCACTTTCTGCGACC
Source organism: Vibrio vulnificus CMCP6 (assembly GCF_000039765.1). Classification (NCBI taxonomy): domain Bacteria; kingdom Pseudomonadati; phylum Pseudomonadota; class Gammaproteobacteria; order Vibrionales; family Vibrionaceae; genus Vibrio; species Vibrio vulnificus. Next base: position 1,963,468 of record NC_004459.3, read on the forward strand.
ACGTGTTTCATTGCCGTATCTGCCAAGCTTGCTTGTGCAGGTGGCACAATGAGGTTACCCCAGTTAATTTGACCGACCAATAGGCCTGCAGTGAAGGCAAATGAAGCGGCTAGCGCCATTGCTTTACGGACGAAATTTGGTCTGACAATTTTATCATCACTCGCGTAAGACGTTTGTTTAAACAAGATTTTGTCAACAAGCTCTTCAGGCACATCCACTTTCATTGCTTGTTTGATTTGCGCATCCAAATCCAGCACATCTTCAGCAAATTTTGCATTGGAATCGCTGCTGTTGAGCGCTTGCAAAACTTCTTCGTCACGGCTTTTCGGGTCCGACAAAATACGGCGACGAAATTCTAAATCATCCATTTTTTTGCCCCCTTTGAGTTTGGTCTGAGTCTAACAGCTCTTTCAACTGATTTCTTGCGCGAAACAGACGTGTCATTACCGTATTTTTATTGAGATCAAGGATGTCTCCGATCTCTTCACCGCTAAATCCCCCCACAACTTGGAGAAACAGTGGCTCACGATATTCCACATCTAACTTCATAATTTGCGCTTGCAACCATTCTTGCTGGTGGTGTTCATCATCAGTGACTTTGGCATCATTGCCATAGTCATCAATATCCACGAGGTCGAACTGTTTTCTTTCAAAACGACGTGCATTCTCTCGTCTCAAAATCGTAATGAGCCAAGATTTTGCGGCTTTTTCATCTTGTAGGCTATCTAGAGATTTCCACGCTCTAAGGCAGGTCTCTTGCACAAGATCTTCGGCAATGGATTGATCTTTGCAAAGCCAGTAAGCGTAACGGTACAAATCTCGATGATAGGCTCGTACAAGTGCTTCGTATTTTCTTTGTCTGTCCATTTCCGTATTGACCGGAGTGTCAGACGTTTTCTTTCGGAATAATTCAAATATTGCCACAGAAGCCTCCATACCTGCTCTGTGTGGGAATAGGAATGCATTTTTAATCGTATGATTCCTATCTGTTTTATCAATCAAGCGAGCCCGACACTTAGTCTAACGTAAATATTGATAAAAGAAATATTACAATTATCTGTTGTATAACAAACAAGATTTTGATTCCGCTTTAACGTCGGAACCCCTTTGGACCTTATTGTTGAAGAAGAGTTCTATTTAGCATATCGATAATTTTACACCTAAATGGGACGAAAACTGGGCGTAAAGTGGTGTTAGCGCTCTTTCGTAAGCGAAGAAGGATAGAAATAAAGTGCAATTTAGATGATAAAGATCAGGGAAAGTCAGGAATAACGCTTTGTATACGCACCAGTTAGCGCTAAATCACCATAAAATTGATCTAATTCAAAATCTGTAGCGACAAACTGGCTATAGTAAACCCTGTCATCTAGTTAACCCTTTGGGTTAGCGTGTTGAGCAAGATGACACTTCCTTTTGAAGGCTGACTTTACTTTCTCCTAATCAGGAAACTGATTATTTTCAATTGGCGTAAGTTAATTGTTTTATACCAATTCCAACCACACAGTATTGTGTGGTTTTTTTTTGCCTCTCAACTACCTGCCGTTGACATTCTGATTAATAATTGTCTGTAAGTTATTGAAATAAAAATAAGCTTGCAGAGGGATTAGAATAATAGATCTACTAACCTCACGTTTATTTAAACGCATGTTTGATAAATTTAACAAACTGATTACAATGCATCAGGTCAGACCTCTTGTTATTAAGGAGAAACAATGGGCAAGCAGGAAGTGAAAACACGTCAGGGCGAGCGTGTTGCTATCGTCGCGGGGTTAAGAACTCCCTTCGCTCGTCAAAGTACAGAATTTAGTCAGGTGCCAGCTGTCGACCTAGGAAAAATGGTTGTTAGCGATTTGTTAGCGCGTACTGATATTGATCCGAAGCTGATTGAGCAAGTGGTGTTTGGCCAAGTAGTTCAAATGCCGGAAGCGCCAAACATTGCCCGTGAAATCGTGCTGGGGACGGGGATGAACATTCATACGGATGCCTACAGTGTCACCAGAGCGTGTGCCACCAGTTTCCAATCTGCGGTGAACGTGGCAGAAAGTATTATGGCCGGAGCGATTGATATTGGTATTGCCGGTGGTGCGGATTCTTCTTCTGTCTTGCCTATCGGTGTCTCGAAAAAGCTTGCCGCGAGTTTGTTGGCGTTAAGCAAAACCAAGACGTTGGGTCAAAAACTGAAAGTGCTTTCTGGTTTAGGACTGAAAGATCTCATGCCGGTACCCCCTGCTGTGGCGGAGTATTCTACAGGGCTTTCCATGGGCCAAACCGCAGAGCAAATGGCAAAAACGCATGGCATCACGCGTGCGGAGCAAGATGCGCTGGCGCATCGTTCTCACACGTTAGCGTCGCAAGCGTGGCGTGACGGCAAGATTGCCGGAGAGGTGATGACGGCATTCCCAGAACCCTATAAGAAGTGGATTGCGGAAGACAACAATATTCGTCATGACTCTACCTTAGAAGGCTATGCCAAACTTCGTCCAGCGTTTGACCGTCAATATGGCAGTGTGACCGCAGCAAACAGTACACCGTTAACCGATGGTGCTGCTGCGGTGTTGTTGATGCGTGAAGGCCGTGCCAAAGAATTAGGTATGGAGATCCTTGGTTACATCCGTGGCTACGCTTTCTCAGCGATCGGCGTTGAGAGCGATATGCTAATGGGCCCCTCTTACGCCACGTCGAAAGTTCTACAAAGTACAGGTTTAGCGCTTTCTGATCTCACTCTTATTGATATGCATGAGGCGTTTGCAGCGCAGGCACTGGCGAACGTGAAAATGTTTGCTTCAGATAAATTTGCTCAAGAGAATCTTGGCCGTTCAAAAGCGATGGGTGAGATTGATATGGACAAGTTTAATGTGCTCGGCGGTTCCATTGCTTATGGTCACCCTTTTGCTGCAACGGGCGCACGCATGATGACGCAAACGTTGCGTGAGTTGAAACGTCGTGGCGGTGGCTTAGCGCTGAACACGGCTTGTGCGGCTGGTGGTCTGGGTGCTGCGATGATTCTGGAGGTTGAATAATGAGTGAGCAAAAAGCGTTTAATCTAAAGATTGATGAGCAGAACATTGCGTGGCTTGGCATTGATGTTCCAAACGAAAAAATGAATACCCTTCAAGCGGCTTTTGCCGATGAAATGAAGGCGATTTTTGCTCAACTGAAAGACAGCAGCGGCCTGAAAGGGCTGATCGTGCATTCGTTGAAACCTGACAACTTTGTTGCAGGCGCGGATGTGCGAATGCTAGAAGCGTGCAAAACAGCGCCAGAAGCAGAAGCCCTTGCACGCCAAGGACAAGAGTTATTTCAACAACTTTCTGATTTGCCTTATCCAGTGGTGGCTGCAATCCACGGCCCGTGTCTGGGTGGCGGCTTGGAATTGGCGTTAGCGTGTGACTTCCGTGTGTGTAGTGACGATGACGCCACTCGTCTTGGTTTACCAGAAGTCCAGCTTGGTCTATTACCGGGCTCTGGTGGTACTCAGCGTCTCCCTCGTTTGATTGGTCTTCTTCCTTCATTGGATCTTATCCTGACGGGTAAACAGCTTCGAGCCAACAAAGCCAAAAAATTGGGCGTTGTTGATGCCTGCGTGCCACAAACTATTTTGTTGGATGTGGCAAAGCAGTTTGTTGAAAAAGGCAAGAAGCGCGCAAAACAAAAAGTGACGACAAAAGAGAAATTGCTCTCTGGGAGTGGGCTAGGGCGTAAGTTTGTGTTTGAACAAGCGGCGAAAAAAACGCACGAAAAAACACGTGGTAACTACCCTGCGACTGTCGCCATTTTGCAAGTCATCCAGCATGGCCTTGAAAAAGGAATGAAACAGGGCTTGGAGCTGGAAGCGAAGCGCTTTGGTGAGTTGGTCATGAGCAACGAGTCGAAGGCTTTGCGTTCGATTTTCTTTGCCACCACGGAAATGAAAAAAGAAACGGGCAGTGAAGCAAAACCAAGTAAAGTCGGAATGGTCGGCGTACTTGGCGGCGGCTTGATGGGTGCGGGTATCAGTCATGTCAGTGTGGCAAAAGCCAAAGTGCCAGTACGCATTAAAGACGTCAGCAATGACGGCGTGCTGAACGCCTTGAAATACAACTACAAGTTGTTTGATAAGCAGCGCAAACGTCGCATTCTCTCCAAGGCGCAACTGCAGAGCAAAATGCTGCAATTGAGCGGAGGAACCGATTTCACCAGCTTTAACCGTACCGACGTGGTAATTGAAGCGGTCTTTGAAGATCTGTCGCTCAAGCAACAAATGGTGGCGGATATTGAAGCAAATGCGAAGCCGGAGACTATCTTCGCGACCAATACCTCTTCTTTGCCAATTCATAAAATTGCCGAGAAGGCGCAGAGGCCTGAGAACATTGTGGGTTTGCACTACTTTAGCCCAGTAGAGAAAATGCCCTTGGTGGAAGTCATTCCGCATGAATCAACGTCGGAAGAAACCATTGCCACGGTGGTCGCTTTGGCGAAGAAACAAGGCAAAACGCCGATTGTGGTGAAAGATCAAGCGGGTTTCTATGTGAACCGAATTCTTGCGCCGTACATGAATGAATCTGCACACATTTTGCTAGCAAATGAGCCGATCGATAAGATCGATACCGCATTATTGGATTTTGGCTTCCCTGTCGGTCCAATTACGTTGCTGGATGAAGTGGGTGTAGATATTGGTGCGAAGATCATGCCTATCCTTGTCGCTGAGTTGGGTGCTCGCTTTAAAGGGCCGGATGTGTTTGATGTGCTTCTCAATGATGGCCGCAAAGGTCGCAAGAGCGGAAAAGGCTTCTACACCTATAAAGGCAAGAAGAAAGAAGTGGATAAGTCCGTTTACAAACTGCTGAAACTCACCCCAGAGTCGAAGCTGAGCGACAATGACATTGCGCTGCGTTGTGTGTTGCCAATGCTCAACGAAGCGGTACGCTGTTTGGATGATGGCATTATTCGTTCTCCTCGTGATGGCGACATTGGGGCTATTTTTGGTATCGGTTTCCCTCCTTTCTTAGGTGGCCCGTTCCGTTATATGGACCAATTTGGTTTGAAGGAACTGGTAGAGAAAATGAACCAATTCGCTGAGAAATATGGCGATCGCTTTGCGCCGTGTGATGGTTTACTCACGCGTGCGGGAGAAGGACGTCGTTTCTATGACAACTAGTTTCTAAACCAGCCAATGGTTTAGTGCAAAAAGTAACACAGGCTACTCTCGGGTAGCCTGTTTTTGTTTGCTTCTTTGTTGCCTGCTTGTTTCTTTGCTCAATATCTAACCCAGATTGAGTGCTAACCGAGGCCGACATCTTTTGGCCTTAGCTGAAACTCTTCAATCGAGCCAATTTCCTGACCAAGGTGAATTTTTGGTGCATCGGCGTGGGCGATACCTTGTGTATGCATCACTAAACGATTCGCTGTTCTTGGTTTGAGTTCATTTACCACAAAGCGGATCATGTCGGCACGAGTTAAGTTTTTCAGCTCCTCGAGCACTTTCTCGCGCTGATTGAACTCTGTGTCTTTATTGCCGATGGCAACCCACAAACGCTGCGCTCTGCTGCGTAAGGTGGTGTCTGGTGCGGAGATTTGATTCCAGAGTCCGCGCTTACTGCTGTGCCATTGATATTCATTGAGCTCTAGCAACACCATGTAAAACGCATTCAAAAATTCATCAATCGAGCGCAC